>CBDFKZ010000004.1:0-598350 GCA_965248965.1 Sphingomonas sp. | reverse complement strand
TGGGCGCGGTCCAGCCGGTCGACGTTGAGATCGAGATTGCGCCGCAGGCTGACATTTGCTGGTGGAGAGACGCGCCTGATCGCGCGCCGACCTGCAGGCTGAGCAGGAAGAGGACGAGCGTGGCGGGCAGGCCGAACAGCAGTTGCCCCTGCATCACGCGCCACCATTGCGCGAACACCGCGGAACGGGGCCGCAGGCTGACGGCATAGAGCGGCAGGTCGCGGACGCGCTGCATGGCCAAGAGCGCGGCCTGGCCCGGAACGGCAGTGGTCGAGACGTAGAATCCCTGCCCGGTGCCGTTGGCGACAACGCCGTAGAAGGGACTTTCGGCGGCGACCCGGGGCAGCGGCGCGGTATCCGACGGCAGCCCGCCTGTCGTGCTGAGACCATACCCGTCATCGCGTACCAGCGCCATCCGGTCATTCGGGTCGTCGCGCTGGAGGCGAAGCCCCTCGGCGACAGTCGTGGGGCTGACGGACAGGATGACGACCCCGTCGAACCCGTCGGCGCGGGGCGGATTGCCGGAACCCGTCCGCCGGCTGGACATGGCGAACAGCAGGCGCTGGTCGACGCGGCCGACGAATGTCTTGCTGATGAAGACCTCGGGCGCATCGGCCGGGGTGAGCGCGGTGAAGAAGTCACGGTCGGCGGCGGACACGTTGCGCGGCACCGGATAGACATCGGACGAGACGAGCGGGTGCCCGTCGCGGTCGAGCACGTAGATGATGTCGGCGAGAGCGAGATCGGACGCCATCGCCTTGAGTTTTTCATGGATCGCCGCTTCGTCGGCCGTGATGTCGGCATCGCTGAGTCCGCGCAGGCTGTCGTTCACCCGCGCGATCGAGACCCGATACCCCTCGAACGTGCGCTGGGCGTATTCCGCGGCGGAGCGCGCGGCGCGCGTCATGTCATCGCGCGAGGCCTGCCAGATCGACCACCACGAGAGGCCGCCGACCAGAGCGAGGATCGAGGCCGGGACAAGGACGGCGGCCAGCGGCAGGAAGCGGGCGGGACGGGAGGAGCCGGATGCGCGGGCGGGCGCGAGGTGCAGGCGTTCGGTCGGTTGCAGCGGCGCGCCCTGCGGATTGTCGGGCGCAACCGTCATCACCATCCCCGTCCCTTACGCAACCTTTTTGCCAAATAGCGAAGCGGGATTCGATGTCAAGCGCGTTGAAGCGGGCGGGTGGAGGGCATGTCCGGCGCATATTGCCATTGCGCCGGGGGGCTGTGCGTTTTATATGAGGACCATCAGCGGCGTCGGCGTCCAAACCCGAGGCTCACCGGACCATCAGGGCGGGCCGCTGGCCCGTTTTTTCATTTCTGGAAGTCCTGCATGTCCGACCTGATCGCGAAAACAGCCATCGACCGGCGTCTGGCCGGAATCGTCGCCCCGGCGATCGAGGGGCTCGGGTTCGAGCTTGTGCGCATCCGGCTGATGGGGGGCAAGACCCCCGACCCTGCAGATCATGGCGGACCGGCCCGATGGCGGGATCATCGTGGAGGATTGCGCCCGCATTTCGACCGAGGTGTCGGTCGTGCTGGACGTGGAGGATCCGATCGAGGAAAACTACACGCTGGAGGTCTCCTCGCCGGGGATCGACCGCCCGCTGACGCGGCTCAAGGATTTCGATGCCTGGGCCGATTACGAGGCGCGGCTGGAGACGAGCGAGCTGATCGACGGGCGGCGGCGGTTCAAGGGGATGCTGCGCGGCACCGAGGGCGACGAGGTGCTGATCGAGATCGAGGAGGGCGGCGCGCCGGTGACGATCGGGCTGAAGTTCGACTGGCTGAGCGACGCGAAGCTGGTGCTGACCGACGAGCTGATCGCCGAGATGCTGCGCCAGAAGAAGGCGAGCGGCGTGATCGACGAGGCCGCGTTCGACGAGATCGAGACGAGCGAGGGCGACGAGGACGACATTCCCGGCGCGCCCGAGACGAAACACTGACCCACGGGGAGAACCGTCATGGCGATTACATCGGCCAACCAGCTTGAGCTTCTGCAGACCGCCGAGGCGGTGGCGCGCGAGAAGATGATCGATCCGGAACTGGTGATCGATGCGATGGAGGAGTCGCTCGCGCGGGCCGCGAAATCGCGCTACGGGGCGGAGCTGGACATCCGGGTGAAGATCGACCGCAAGACCGGGCGGGCGCAGTTCGCGCGCATCCGCACCGTGGTCGCGGACGACGCGGTGGAGAATTATCAGGCGCAGCTGACGGTGGCCGACGCGAAGGCGCATCTGGCGGACCCCAAGGTGGGCGACGAGATCATCGACGAGGTGCCGCCGGTCGATCTGGGGCGGATCGCGGCGCAGTCGGCCAAGCAGGTGATCCTGCAGAAGGTGCGCGAGGCGGAGCGCGACCGGCAGTTCGAGGAATTCAAGGACAAGAAGGGCCAGATCCTCAACGGCGTGGTCAAGCGCGAGGAATACGGCAACATCATCGTGGACCTGAACGGGCGCGGCGAGGCGATCCTGCGGCGCAACGAGAAGATCGGGCGCGAGAGCTACCGCATCGGCGACCGCATCCGGTCCTACATCAAGGACGTGCGGCGCGAGGTGCGGGGGCCGCAGATCTTCCTGAGCCGGACGGCGACGGAGTTCATGGCGGAGCTGTTCAAGATGGAGGTGCCCGAGATCTACGACGGCATCATCGAGATCAAGGCGGTGGCGCGCGATCCGGGCAGCCGTGCGAAGATCGCGGTCATCAGCTATGACAACTCGATCGACCCGGTGGGGGCCTGCGTGGGGATGCGCGGCAGCCGCGTGCAGGCGGTGGTGAACGAGTTGCAGGGCGAGAAGATCGACATCATCCCGTGGAACCAGGATCAGGCGACGTTCCTCGTGAACGCGCTGCAGCCGGCCGAGGTCAGCAAGGTCGTGATCGACGACGACGCGGGCAAGATCGAGGTGGTGGTGCCCGACGAGCAGCTGTCGCTGGCGATCGGGCGGCGCGGGCAGAACGTGCGGCTGGCGTCGCAGCTCACCGGACTCGACATCGACATCATGACGGAGTCGGACGAGAGCACCCGGCGGCAGGCGGAGTTCACCGAGCGCACGAACCTGTTCATGGAGACGCTGGATATCGACGAGATGATGGCGCAGCTTCTGGTGTCGGAGGGGTTCACCAACCTCGAGGAAGTGGCCTACGTCGATCTGGAGGAGCTGCTGTCGATCGACGGGTTCGACGAGGCGACGGCGGCCGAACTTCAGGCACGTGCGCGCGACAACCTGGAGGCCGCGAACAAGAAGGCGCTGGAAGCCGCGGTGGCGATGGGCGTGGACGAGAGCCTTGTCAACTTCGAGGGGTTGACGCCGCAGATGCTGGAGGCGCTGGCGAAGGACAACATCAAGACGCTGGAAGACTTCGCCACCTGTGCCGACTGGGAGCTTGCCGGCGGCTGGACGACCGAGAACGGCCAGCGCAAGAAGGACGAGGGCGTGCTGGAGAAATTCGAGATGTCGCTGGAGGAGGCGCAGCATCTGGTGATGACCGCGCGGGTGATGCTCGGCTGGGTCGATCCGACCGAGGCCGAAGGCTATGCCGAGCACGACGCCGACCCGATCGACGCGGAAACGGATGCGGACGCGGAGGCCGAGGCCTGATCGGGCCACGGGCTATGGCATGACGCGGGGCGGGCAGGACAGGGATCGCGACGAGCCGGAACGAAAATGTATCGTCACGGGCGAACGCCAGCCCAAGACGGGTCTTGTGCGGTTCGGGTTGGGACCCGATATGCAGGTCGTGCCCGATGTGCTGGGCCGCCTGCCGGGCCGGGGCATGTACGTGTCTGCGGACCGGGACGTGATCGCCAAGGCCGCGACGAAGGGGCTGTTCGCCCGTGCCGCGAAACAGGCGGTGACGGTGCCGCCCGATCTTGCGGATGAGGTGGAACGGCAACTCGCGCGGCGCGTGGTCGAGCTGGTATCGCTGGCGCGCAAGGCCGGGGCCGCCGTCTGCGGGTTCGAGAAGGTGAAGGCCTGGCTCGGCAGCGGTGCGGCCGCGGTGCTGATACAGGCGAGCGACGGGTCGGCGCGCGGCAAGACAAAGCTGCATCCGCCCGAAGGAAACGACGCGTTCATCGGCTGCCTGACCGCGCTGGAATTGGGTTTGGCATTCGGCCGCGAACATGCAATACACGGCGCGCTTGCGGCTGGTGGACTCACAACGCGTGTTGTAGAGGAAGCGGCAAGGCTTGCGGGCTTGCGCAAGCAACTGAGCGGCATGGCCGCATCGAAGGATACGAAGAACGCATGAGCGATACTGACGGCAAGAAACCGCTGGGCCTTGGCGGCTCTCGTTCCGGGCAGGTGAAGCAGAGCTTCAGCCACGGCCGGACGAAGAACGTCGTGGTCGAGACCAAGCGCAAGCGCGTGGTCGTCACCAAGCCCGCGGTTGCGGGCCCCGGTGGCGCGGGAACGGCATCGCATCTGGGCGACCCGTCGAAACGGCCGGCAGGCATTTCCGACGCCGAGATGGAGCGCCGTCTTTCGGCATTGCGCAACGCCAAGGCCCGCGAGGCGGGCGAGGCGGCCCAGCGTGCCGCCGACGAGGTTGCCCGCGAAGAGGAACGGCAGCGCAAGCGCGACGAGATCGAGACGCGCGAGCGCGAGGAGCGGGAACGCGCCGCGGCCGCCCGCGAGAAGGTCGCCGAGGAAGAGCGTGCGAAGGCCTTGGCCGAGGTGCGCGCGAGCCGCGTCGAGGATGCGAAGAAGCCGCCGGTGACATCGCGGGCCCAGCCGGCGGACGATTCCGCCGCGCGCCCGACGCCGGCGACGGCACCCGGTTCGGCCAAGCCCGGCCTTGCGCCGCGCAAGACCGACCGCGAGCGCGAGGACCGCGAGCGCGATGCGAAGGCCAAGGCCAAGGGCGGCGACGATGTGCGCCGCGCGGGCAAGCTGACGCTGAACGAGGCGCTGGGCGGCGAAGGCGGGCGCACGCGCAGCCTGGCCGCGATGAAGCGCAAGCAGGAAAAGGCCCGCCAGAAGGCGATGGGCCTGAACATGCGCGCCGAAAAGATGGTGCGCGACGTGCAGTTGCCCGAAACCATCGTGGTGCAGGAACTGGCGAACCGCATGGCGGAACGCGCGGCGGATGTCGTCAAGTCGCTCATGAAGATGGGCATGATGGTGACGATGAACCAGGCGATCGACGCCGACACCGCCGAACTGGTGATCGAGGAATTCGGCCACAAGGCCGTGCGCGTTTCGGATGCCGATGTGGAGCAGGTGATCGACCAGGTCGTCGACACGGACGAAAACCTGGTGCCGCGCCCGCCGATCGTGACGATCATGGGCCATGTGGACCACGGCAAGACGAGCCTGCTGGACGCGATCCGCAAGACCAGCGTCGTTTCGGGCGAGGCCGGGGGCATCACGCAGCATATCGGGGCCTATCAGGTGGTGACGGACAAGGGTGCCACGCTGACCTTCCTCGACACGCCGGGCCACGCCGCCTTTACCTCGATGCGGGCGCGGGGCGCGCAGGTGACGGATATCGTGGTGCTGGTGGTGGCCGCCGATGACGCGGTGATGCCGCAGACGATCGAGGCGATCGCGCACGCCAAGGCCGCGAAGGTGCCGATGATCGTGGCGATCAACAAGATCGACAAGAAATCGGCCGATGCCAACAAGGTGCGGACCGATCTGCTGCAGCACGAGGTCGTCGTCGAGAAGATGTCGGGCGACGTTCTGGACGTGGAGGTTTCGGCCACGACCGGGCAGGGATGGACGAACTGCTGGAGGATATCGCGCTGCAGGCCGAGATCCTCGATCTGCGCGCGAACCCGCGCCGGGCGGCGTCGGGTGCGGTGATCGAGGCGAAGCTTGATGTGGGGCGCGGGCCGGTGGCGACGGTGCTGGTGCAGAACGGCACGCTGAAGAAGGGCGATATCTTTGTCGTCGGCGAGCAGTGGGGCAAGGTTCGCACGCTCATCAACGACAAGGGCGACCGGGTTGACGAGGCCGGGCCTTCGGTACCGGTGGAGGTGCTGGGCCTGAACGGCACACCGCAGGCCGGCGACACGCTGAACGTGGTGGAAACCGAGGCGCAGGCGCGCGAGATCGCGCTGTACCGCGAGAATGCGGCGAAGGACAAGCGGGCGGCTGCGGGTGCCTCGACCACGCTGGAGCAGCTGATGGCGAAGGCCAAGGCGGACCAGAGCGTGTCGGAACTGCCGGTGATCGTGAAGGCGGACGTGCAGGGATCGGCCGAGGCGATCTTGCAGGCGATGGAGAAGATCGGCAACGAGGAGGTGCGCGTGCGCGTGCTGCATTCGGGCGTCGGCGCGATCACCGATTCGGACGTGGGGCTGGCGGAAGCGAGCGGTGCGCCCATCATCGGGTTCAACGTGCGGGCGAACGCGAGCGCGCGGACCAGCGCGCATCAGAAGGGCGTGGAGATCCGCTATTACAGCGTGATCTACGACCTTGTGGATGACGTGAAGGCGGCGGCGTCGGGCCTGTTGAAGGCGGAAGTGCGCGAGACGTTCATCGGGTATGCGACGATCAAGGAAGTGTTCAAGGTGTCGAACGTCGGCAACGTGGCCGGCTGTCTCGTGACCGAAGGGGTTGCCCGCCGGTCGGCCGGGGTGCGCCTGCTGCGCGACAACGTGGTGGTGCACGAGGGCACGCTGAAAACGCTGAAGCGGTTCAAGGACGAGGTCCGCGAGGTGCAGTCGGGGCAGGAATGCGGCATGGCCTTTGAAAACTATGACGGAATCCGTGCGGGTGACGTGATCGAGATTTTCGAGCGCGAGGAGGTCGAGCGCCGGCTCGCCTGATTTCGCTTGGCCCGAACGGGACGGCGGAAACCAGAAGGCCGGGCAAGAGCCCGGCCTTTGTCATCTTCCGGCTGACCGCGATCAGGACTTGCGCGCGGTGGCCACCGGATATCCGACAAAGGTCTTCTCGTCGACGCGGATGACGATCTTGCCATCCGACTGCTGGCTGACCATGAGCCCTTGCACCGAAACGCAGCTTCCCAAGGATATTGTTCGCAGCATGAGCTTCCCCCCCATAACGCTTGCAGGACCAATCTATCCAAATCCCGGTTACAAAAGCATCAATAAAGTTTCAGCTTTCGGTAGAAAATCAGCGAAAAATTAAGGCGTGGACGGAAATGTCACAATGCCGTCCTAAAGCCAGTCGCGCAGAATCGGGATCAGGGGCAGATCGGCGGGCGGCATGGGGTAGTCGCGGAGGTTCTGCGGGCGGACCCAGGCGAGCGTCTGGCCCTCACGCGGAGCGGGCGTGCCTTGCCAGCGGCGGCAGGCGAAGAGCGGCATGAGCAGGTGGAAATCGTCATAGCCGTGGCTCGCGAAGGTCAGGGGGGCGAGGCAGCTTTGCCAGGTGTCGATGCCGATCTCTTCCTTCAGCTCGCGGATCAGGGCGGTCTCGGGCGTCTCGCCGGGTTCGACCTTGCCGCCCGGGAATTCCCAGAGGCCCGCGAGCGACCGGCCGGGCGGGCGCTGCGCGAGCAGGACGCGGCCGTCGGCATCGATCAGCGCGACCGCCGCGACGAGCAGAAGCCTCACGAGCGGTAGTCGGCGTTGATGTCGATGTAGCGGTGCGTAAGGTCGCAGGTCCAGACCGTCCGGCGGGCCCGGCCGAGCCCGAGATCGACGGTGATGAGCAGGTTCGGGCGGCGCATGTAGGCGGCGGCCTCGGCCTCGCTGTAGGCCGGGTTGCGCCAGCCCTTTTCGGCGACGAGGATGTCGCCGAAATGGATCGAGAGGCGGTCGCGGTCGGCCATTGCGCCCGATTTGCCGACGGCCATGACGATGCGGCCCCAGTTCGGATCCTCGCCGGCGATGGCGGTCTTGACGAGGGGCGAATTGGCGATCGCCATCGCGACGCGGTGGGCATCGGGGGGGCTGGCCGCGCCGACGACGCGGATCTCGACGAATTTGGTGGCACCTTCGCCGTCGCGGACGACCTGATGCGCGAGATCGCGCATGACACCGCGGAGCGCTGCCTCGAACGGCTTGGCAACGGGCGACCGCGCGGTGATCTCGGCGGCCGCGCTGTGCCCGGTGGCCGCGAGGATCAGGGCATCGGATGTGGATGTGTCGCTGTCCACGGTGATCGCGTTGAACGTGTCGTCCATGTGCCGCGACAGCATCTTTTGCAGCAAAGGCGGGGCGATGCGGGCATCGGTGAAGATGTAGACGAGCATCGTCGCCATGTCGGGCGCGATCATGCCGGATCCCTTGGCGATGCCGGCGATGCGGATCGGGCCGCCCTCGCCTTCGATCGTGGCCCCGGCCCCTTTCGGAAACGTGTCGGTCGTCATGATCGCGCGGGCGGCGTCGGCGATGCCGGCGGCAGACAGCGTGGCGGACAGATCGGCGATGCTGGCCGTGATGCGTTCGTGCGGGAGCGGTTCGCCGATGACGCCGGTGGATGAGGAATAGACGCGGCTGGCCGGGAGGCCCAGAGCGGCGGACACCGCCTCGGCGATGGCATCGACCGCGGCCTGGCCGTTGGCCCCCGTGAAGGCGTTGGCGTTGCCGGAGTTCACGATGATCGCAGCCCCTGCCCCGGCCGGCACCTTGGCCGAAAGCTTGGCCTGACAATCGCGGACGCAGGCCGCGCGCGTGGCCGAACGGGTGAAGGCCCCCGCGATGGACGTGCCGGGCGCGAGGCGCACGAGCATGACATCGGTGCGGCCGGGGTAGCGCACGCCTGCGGCGACGGCGCTGAATTCCGCGCCGCCGATCACCGGCAGCTCGGGGAAGGCGGGCGGGGCGAGCGGCGATACCGCCTTGGCAGGTTTTCCCGCCGCCTGCCCCGCCTCCGGCTGCGGCGGTCCGTGCCGCAGCCCGGCCAGTTCCTTTTTCAGTTTGCGCGCTTTGGCCTTCCAGTCGGTCTTTGCCATAGCCCGCCCCTGTTGCTACTTGTCGAGCAGTGTCTGGTCCTGAAGGAGTTTGGGGTCAATCCCCTCGGTGCGCGTGACGGCGGCCTTGGCGGTCAGCGCCGTCACGTGTTCCTCGATCGCCTTGCGCTGGATCTCGTTGGCGATGTCGTTGCGGACATCCTCGAGTTTCGGGGGGGTGGCATCGCGGGTTTCGAGCAGCTTGATGAGATGGAAGCCGAACTGGCTTTGAACCGGGCCCGCGATCTCGCCGGGCTTCATCTTGAGCACGGCATCCTCGAACGGTTTCACCATCATGCCGACGCCGAACCAGCCCAGATCGCCGCCACCCGCAGCCGAGCCGTCCGAGGAATGCGCCTTGGCGAGTTCGGCGAAATCGGCCCCGCCATCGAGTTGCGTCTTGAGATCCTTCGCCTCCTGTTCGGTGGCGACGAGGATGTGGGCCGCACGGTACTCGGTGGCCGGTGCCGCCGCCTTGTATTTGGTATCGTAGGCAGCCTGGATCGCCGCATCGGTGACGGCACCGTCGACGACGCCCTGCAGGGCCATGCCCGACGTATAGGAACGGGCCTGGTTTTCCATCATGATCCGGTCACGCTTGCCGAGCTTGGGCGCGTGTTCCTGGCTGAGCGCCGTCTGCTGGATCAGCTGTTCGAGGATGCCCTTGTAAAGCACGTCATCGGCCAGCGACTGATACTGCTGCGGCAGCGTCTGGCGCAGCGCGATCATGTGGCCGAGCGTGATGTCGGTGCCATTGACGGTTGCGACCACGGTATCGGCCGTCGGATCCTCGGCATGGCCCGGCGCGGACAGGGCCGGCGACAGTGCCAGCCCGAGGGCCAGCACGGGCCCGAACCTCGTGAATTTCGCCATCTCACACTCTCCTGATGAAGCCGTTTTCTCAAGCGGCGTTGACAGTCTGACCTTGCCCCCTTACATCGCACAGGTCGCGTGAGACAGGGCGCCTCTGGCCTTCTTGGCCCTTCTAAGGAAGGCGGTTGAGGCGGGCAAGTCCCGGCATCCACACGATCTTGTCAGGAACGACCAGGCGGAGAAAACATGCTGGGTCTCGGAACGCTCGCGCGGAAGGTGTTCGGCACGCCGAATGACCGCAAGGTGAAATCGGTCAGCCCGCTGGTGGATGCGATCAACGCGCTGGAGCCCGAATTCGCGGCACTTTCCGACGAGGCGATCCTCGCCAAGACCGAAGCGCTCAAGGCCCGTCTCGGCCAGGGCGAGACGCTGGACGACCTGCTGCCCGAAGCCTTTGCCAACTGCCGCGAAGCCGCCAAGCGCAAGCTGGGCCTGCGGGCCTATGACGTGCAGCTGAAGGGCGGGATCTTTCTGCATCAGGGCAATATCGCCGAGATGAAGACCGGCGAAGGCAAGACGCTCGTCGCCACGTTTCCGGCCTACCTCAACGCGCTGGCGGGCAAGGGCGTGCATATCGTCACGGTGAACGACTATCTGGTGAAGCGCGACGCGGAATGGATGAGCAAGGTCTATGGTGCCTTGGGCATGACGACGGGCATCGTCTATCCGTATCAGCCGGACGAGGACAAGCGCGAGGCCTACCGCGCCGACATCACCTATGCGACGAACAACGAGCTTGGCTTTGACTATCTGCGCGACAACATGAAGGGGTCGATCGAGGAGATGTCGCAGCGCGGGCATTTCTACGCGATCGTGGACGAGGTGGACAGCATCCTCGTGGACGAGGCGCGCACGCCCCTGATCATCTCGGGGCCGTCGCAGGACCGCAGCGACCTTTACATCAGCGTGGACAAGCTGATCCCGCAGCTTTTGCCCGAGCATTACAAGGTGGACGAAAAGACGCGCAACGTCACCTATACCGACGAAGGCAACGAGGTGATCGAGGGGTTGCTGCGGCAGGCGGGCCTGCTCGACGCCGATGCCTCGCTTTACGATCCGGAAAGCACGACGCTGGTGCACCATGTGACGCAGGCGCTGCGCGCGCATACGCTGTTCCACAAGGACCAGCAGTACATCGTGCGCGACGACGAGGTGATGCTGATCGACGAGTTCACCGGGCGCATGATGAAGGGCCGGCGTCTGTCGGACGGGCTGCATCAGGCGATCGAGGCGAAGGAGCACGTGAAGATCCAGCCGGAGAACACCACGCTCGCGAGTGTGACGTTCCAGAACTATTTCCGGCTGTACGAGAAGCTCGCCGGAATGACCGGGACGGCCTCCACCGAGGCGGAGGAGTTCGCGGAGATCTACAAGCTCGGGGTCGTGGAGGTGCCGACCAACCGGCCGGTGCAGCGCAAGGACGAGCACGACGCGGTGTACCGGACCGCGCGGGAGAAATACGAGGGCGTGGTCGCGGCGATCAAGGAAGCCCATGCCAAGGGCCAGCCGATCCTGGTGGGCACGACGAGCATCGACAAGTCGGAAAGCCTGTCGGCGCTGCTGACCTCGGAAGGGATCACGCACAACGTGCTGAACGCGCGCCAGCACGAGCAGGAAGCGCAGATCGTGGCCGACGCGGGCAAGTTCGGCGCGGTGACGATCGCCACGAACATGGCCGGGCGCGGGACCGACATCCAGCTTGGCGGCAACGTGGAGATGAAGGTGCTGGAGGCGCTGGCCGCCGACCCGCACCTGCACCCCGACGAGGTGCGCGCGCGGATCGAGGCCGAGCACGCGGACGAGAAGGAAAAGGTGAAGACCTCGGGCGGGCTGTTCGTGCTGGCGACCGAGCGGCATGAAAGCCGCCGGATCGACAACCAGCTGCGCGGGCGGTCGGGGCGGCAGGGCGACCCGGGGCGGTCATCGTTCTTTCTGTCGCTGGAAGACGACCTGATGCGGATTTTCGGCAGCGAGCGGCTGGACAAGGTGCTGTCCACGCTGGGGATGAAGGAAGGCGAGGCGATCGTTCACCCCTGGGTGAACAAGTCGCTGGAAAAGGCGCAGGCGAAGGTCGAGGGCCGCAACTTCGACATCAGAAAGCAGCTTCTGAAGTTCGACGACGTGATGAATGACCAGCGCAAGGCGATCTTCGGCCAGCGGCTCGAGATCATGCAGGCCGAGGATCTGTCGGAGATCGTGCAGGACATGCGGCATCAGGTGATCGACGATCTGGTCGAGACGCACCTGCCGCCGAAAGCCTATGTGGACAGCTGGAACGTGGCGGGGCTCGCCGAGGGCGTGCGGGAATGGATCGGGCTCGATCTGCCGCTGGCGGAGTGGGCGGCCGAAGAGGGCGTGGACCAGGACGCCGTGCGCGAGCGGATCGTGGCTGCGTCGGATGCGCTGATGGCCGAAAAGCTTGCGGCGTTCGGGCCGGAGACGATGAAGAGCATCGAAAAGCAGGTGCTGCTCCAGACGATCGACGGCAAGTGGCGCGAGCACCTGCTGCGGCTGGAGCATCTGCGGTCGGTCGTGGGGTTCCGGGGGTATGCCCAGCGCGATCCGTTGAACGAGTACAAGACGGAGTCGTTCCAGTTGTTCGAATCGATGCTGAATTCGCTGCGGCTCGACGTGACGCAGAAGCTGGCGCAGGTGCGCCCGATCAGCCAGGCCGAACAGGAACAGCTGATGGCGCAGTTCATGGCGCAGCAGCAGGCGGAGCCCGCGGTGGCGGTGGCTGCGCCGGCTGCGGGCAACGGCGTGGCGGGGCGCGTTCCGCTGATTGCGGGGTTCGATGCTGCGGATGCGACGACATGGGGCAACCCGTCGCGCAACGATGCCTGCCCGTGCGGATCGGGCGACAAGTTCAAACATTGCCACGGTCGGCTCGCCTGATGGCCTGAGGCGACGCCGCCGCAATTGCACGGTGGCGGCAAGAAACATTCCCCGTTTCGGACACGGATCGGCCAGATTCCGCCGACAGTCTGGAGCGATCTAGAATCGGGGGATCAGGATGGACTCCGCACGCAGGATCAGGTTGATCCGCATTGCATCGGTCATCGCAGTGGCTTTGGGCGCGGGGCATGTCGCGCAATCCGGCAGCACGCCGAAGATACAGTACAGCCAGCGGCTGCCCGACCCCGTGTTCGGTCCGGCTGCGGCGGGTCTGCACCTCGAGCCACCGGAAGCCGGCGGTTCGGACCCGGTGGTCGCCTTGCCGGAGCAGGTCCGCCGGCCGCCTGAGGCCCTGCCCGCGCGCTTGGAACTGCCCGTCGCCGCAACGCCGGCGAGCGCGACCGACTGCACCCCGCATCTGACGCTGGCAGCGCTTGCCGATGCCGTGATCGACGCGCGTCTTTCGGCACCCTGCCAGACGGGTGCGCGCGTCGTCGTCGGGCAGGACGGGCTTGCCGTCGCGTACCGTACCAAGGCGGACGGGACACTTGACGTGCGCCTGCCCGCGCTGACCGCCAATGCCCATGTCTCTGTGCTGTTCAGGGGCGGGGCCACGGTGGAGGCGACGATTGCCGTGCCGGACGCGCTGGAATACAGCCATTTCGGCGTTCAATGGCTGGGATCCGAGGGCTTCGGCGTTGAGAGCCTGCACGCTGTGCCGGCATCAAGACAGCGGCTGCTATCGCTTGGCGACCCCCGCGTGGAGCGGCCGATGCGCGCCGAGATTCTGACCTATCCGGCGAGCGTCGCAATGGACGGGGCGGCCCTTCGCGCTTCGATCACGCCGGAGACCTGCGGGCATGATCTGCTGGGCGAAACACTGACGGTGACGGGCGGCCGTGTCCGTGCCGCCGATCTTTCCGTCACGATGCCGGCGTGCAACATCGTCGGCGACTACCTGGTGCTGAAAGACGTGGCGGCGACCGAGGATTTCGCGGCCGCGGAGTAACCCGATGCCCCCGCTGCAACCGCCCGCTGCAACCGAAGGAGCCGTAGCTGCAAGCGGACGGGACCGTCAGATGTAGCCCTGTGCGCGGAAACTGACCTCGCGCGATCTGCCGACGATCAGGTGGTCATGAAGCGTGATGCCGAGGACGGTCGCGGCATCCTGTATCTGCGCCGTCATGGCGATGTCGGCATCCGACGGTGTCGGATCGCCCGACGGATGGTTGTGAACGAGGATCAGCGCGCTCGCGTTCAGTTCGAGCGCACGCTTGACGACCTCGCGCGGGTAGACCGGCACATGATCGACCGTGCCGCGCGCCTGTTCCTCGTCGGCGATGAGGACGTTCTTGCGGTCGAGAAACAGGATGCGGAACTGTTCGGTCTCGCGGTGCGCCATCGCGGTGTGACAGTAATCGAGAAGCGCGTCCCAGGACGACAGGGCCGGACGGTTCATGACCCTGGCGCGGGCCATGCGATGTGCTGCCGCCTCGACGATCTTGAGTTCCAGCGCGACGGCGTCGCCGACGCCCTTGACCGCCTTCAGTCGCGCGATCGGCGCGGCGATGACCCGGTTGAAATCGCCGAACGTCTCGATCAGGAGGCGGGCGAGCGGCTTCATGTCTTGCCGGCCGACCGCCCGGAAGAGCACGAGTTCCAGAAGTTCGTAGTCGGGTATCGCGGCTGCTCCCCCGGAGAGGAACCGTTCCCGCAGGCGCTTGCGATGATCGGCTATGTAGGACGGCAGCTTGCCGGCGAGCGGCTGACCCCGCGCCTCGTCATCGACCTCGGACCCGAAGAGGGGCATGGGGGATTCTGCGAAGGCGCGAGTCGGGCACATGCGTGCAGGGTGGCGTGACCAAGGTGAAGAACCGGTTAATGCCGGCTGCCTTCGGATGCGGCCTAGCCTTTCATGCTGTCCCAGAAGGTTCGCACCTTGGAGAAGAACGATGAGCTTTCCGGGTTGTTGTCTTCGGACAGCCTTTCGAACTCCCGCAGAATTTCCTTCTGGCGCGAGGTCAGGTTGACTGGCGTTTCCACCGCCATCTCGATCAGCATGTCGCCCTGACCGCCACCGCGCAATGCGGGCATGCCCTTGGCGCGCAGACGCATCTGCTTGCCGGTCTGGCTGCCGGCGGGAACCTTGACCCGGCTTTTGCCACCGTCGATCGTCGGCACCTCGACCTCGCCGCCGAGGGCTGCGGTGGCGATGCTGACGGGAACGCGGCAGAAGAGATTGACGCCATCGCGCAGGAAGATCGGGTGGTCGCGGACCTCGATGAAGATGTAGAGATCGCCCGTCGGCCCGCCGCGGAGGCCCGCCTCACCCTCGCCCGCCAGCCGGATGCGGGTGCCGGTCTCGACCCCTGCGGGAATGTTGACGGAGAGCGCGCGTTCCTTTTCGATGCGGCCCGCGCCACCGCAATTGCGGCAGGGATTCTTGATGATCTGGCCCATGCCGTTGCAGGTCGGACAGGTGCGTTCGACCGTGAAGAAGCCCTGCTGCGCGCGGACCTTTCCCATGCCGGAGCAGGTCGGGCAGGAGACAGGTTCGGCCCCGCCTTCGGCCCCGCTGCCCCGGCATACCTCGCAGGTGAGGGAGGTGGGCACGCTGATCGTCTTCTGCGCGCCCTTGAAGGCTTCCTCGAGCGAAACGCGCAGGTTGTAGCGCAGGTCGGAGCCGCGCTGCGCCCGGCTGCGTCCGCCGCCAGGGCCGCCGCGCCCGCCCATGAAATCGCCGAAGAGATCTTCGAAGACATCGGAAAAGGCCGAGGCGAAATCGCCTTGTCCGTAGCCCCCCGCGGCATTTCCCCGCCCGCCTTCGAATGCCGCGTGACCGAACCGGTCGTAGGCGGCTTTCTTGTCGGCGTCTTTCAGCGTGTCGTAGGCCTCGTTCACTTCCTTGAATTTCGTCTCGGCCGTCGGGTCGGCGGAATTGCGGTCCGGATGAAGTTCCTTCGCCCTGGCCCGATAGGCCTTTTTGAGTTCGTCCGCCGAAGCGGTCCGGGCGACGCCGAGAACCTCATAGAAATCGCGCTTTGCCATTGCAAATCCCTTTGTATGAACGGGAGGGGGCGGCCCCTTGCAGGGCCGCCCCTTCCGCGTTCACGGCGGCGTCACTTCCGCTTGCTGTTGCCGAGATCTTCGAAGTCGGCGTCGACGATGTCATCATCGACGCCGCGCGGGGCATCCGTTTCAGAGGCCTCGGCTTCGGCCTGGCTGGCCTTGTAGATCGCCTCGCCCAGCCGCATCGCCGCCTCGGTCACGTTCTGGATGCCGCCCTTGATCTTGCCCGCATCGTCGGACTTGACGGTTTCTTCCAGCGCGCCCATCGCAAGCTCGATCGCCTCGACGGTGGAGGGATCGACCTTGTCGCCATGCTCTTCGATCGACTTGCGGGTCGAGTGCAGCAGGCTTTCGGCCTGGTTGCGGGTTTCGACCAGATCACGGCGGGCCTTGTCGGCGTCGGCGTTGGCCTCGGCGTCCTTGACCATCTTTTCGATCTCGTCGTCGCTGAGACCGCCCGAGGCCTGGATCGTGATCGCCTGCGTGCGGCCGGTGCCCTTGTCCTTGGCGTTGACCGAGACTATGCCATTCGCGTCGATGTCGAACGTCACCTCGATGGCGGGCATGCCGCGGGGGGCGGGCGGGATCTGCTCCAGATTGAACTGGCCGAGGATCTTGTTGTCGGCCGCCATCTCGCGCTCGCCCTGGAAGACGCGGATGGTGACCGCGTTCTGGTTGTCTTCCGCCGTAGAGAAGGTCTGCGACTTTTTCGTCGGTATCGTGGTGTTGCGGTCGATCAGGCGGGTGAAGACGCCGCCGAGCGTCTCGATCCCGAGGCTGAGCGGGGTCACGTCGAGCAGCACCACGTCCTTGACGTCGCCCTGCAGCACGCCGGCCTGGATCGCGGCACCGAGGGCCACGACCTCGTCGGGGTTCACGCCCTTGTGGGGCTCCTTGCCGAAGAACTTGGTCACTTCCTCGACGACCTTCGGCATCCGGGTCATCCCGCCGACGAGCACGACTTCGTCGATGTCGCCAATGCCGAGGCCCGCATCCTTGAGCGCGGCCTGACAGGGCTTGATCGAGGCCTTGATGAGATCGTTCACGAGGCTTTCAAGCTTGGCGCGCGTGAGCTTGACGACGAGGTGGAGCGGCTGGCCGGTGTTGCGGTCCATGCTGATGAAGGGCTGGTTGATCTCGGTCTGCTGACTGGAGCTGAGCTCGATCTTGGCTTTTTCGGCCGCTTCCTTGAGGCGCTGGAGCGCCATCTTGTCGAGCGTGAGATCGACGGCGTGTTCCTTCTTGAACTCGTCGGCGAGGTAATTGACGATCCGCATGTCGAAATCCTCGCCGCCGAGGAAGGTATCCCCGTTGGTCGATTTCACCTCGAACAGGCCGTCGTCGATTTCCAGGATGGTGATGTCGAAGGTGCCGCCGCCGAGGTCGTAGACCGCGATGGTCTTCGCCTCTTTCTTGTCGAGGCCGTAAGCGAGCGCCGCCGCCGTCGGCTCGTTGATGATCCGCAGCACCTCAAGGCCGGCGATCTTGCCCGCGTCCTTGGTCGCCTGACGCTGGGCGTCGTTGAAATAGGCGGGCACCGTGATGACGGCCTGTGTGACCGTCTCGCCGAGGTAGGACTCGGCGGTTTCCTTCATCTTCTGCAGGATGAAAGCGCTGATCTGGCTGGGCGAATACTTGTCGCCGCGCACCTCGACCCAGGCATCGCCGTTGCCGCCGTCGACCAGCGTGTAGGGCAGGTTCTTCTTGTCTTTCGCGACCATGCTGTCGTTCAGCTTGCGGCCGATCAGACGCTTGACGGCGAAGACGGTATTCGACGGATTCGTGACTGCCTGACGCTTGGCCGGCTGACCGACGAGACGTTCGGTTTCCGTAAAGCCGACGATCGAGGGGGTTGTGCGGGCACCTTCCGAATTCTCGATCACGCGGGGTTGCGCCCCGTCCATGATCGCGACGCAGGAGTTCGTTGTCCCGAGGTCGATCCCGATGACTTTGGCCATGTAATACTACCTCTTCTTGCGGCGATGTTTTGACGACCGGAGCCATTGCGGCCTCTGGTCACCGATCCCATGATGTCCGTGCGGGGCGGCCGCCCCGTTCGGCTTTGGGGTATATAAGAGGGGGTTCCGGAGCCTGCAAGCGCCTCGGCACCCTGAAATTGAAAGGGCTGCCGATGCATGCGGAAGTTCCGCGGCAACGCCCCGTGCCGACGCTCCGCGTTGCCGGGTTCGACATTCATGCGGGGCTCATCGCCCCCGAGGAGCAATCCGCCCTGGTCGAGAACGTAAGGGCCATCGCCGCAGCCGCGCCCCTGATCGCGCCGGTGACGCCGGGCGGGCGGGCGATGAGCGTGAAGATGACGGCGGCGGGGCGATTGGGCTGGATCACGGATCGCGCAGGCTATCGATACGAGCCGAGGCATCCTTCGGGCGTGGCGTGGCCACCCATTCCGCCGTTCGTGCTTGCACTGTGGAGCCGGGTGACCGGCCTGTCCCGCGAGCCGGATTGCTGCCTCGTCAACTACTATGATGCGGATGCGCGGATGGGCCTGCATCAGGACCGCGATGAAGGCGATTTCGAGTTTCCCGTGCTGTCGGTCTCGCTGGGCGACGAGGCGCTGTTCCGGATGGGCGGGACCGACCGGCGCGCGCCGACGCGCAGCGTCTGGCTGCGGTCGGGCGATGTGGTGGTCATGGGCGGCGCTGCGCGACTGGCCTGGCACGGTGTGGACCGGGTGCGCCCTGACAGTTCGAAGCTGCTCGCGCAGGGTGGCCGGATCAATCTGACGCTGCGGGTGGTGGACGTGTGATCAGCCCCTTGCGCGCCAGCTGACCGACGCATGCCTCCGGGTGTAGAATTCGCCCATCAGGCCGATGAGGATGCAGACCAGCGCCACCTTGATCGGATAGATCAGGTTCGTGTTGTGCGGCGCGTAGTTCAGGAACACGAAGCCGCGCGTCTGGTCGATGATGTGGAACAGAGGGTTCCACTTGAACATGTAGAGCAGGTATCCCGGCATCGCATTGGCGAGAAACATCTTGCCCGAAAACACGACGTTGGCGCGCTGGTAGACCATGACGAGCATGTTGACGGCATCGGGATTCCACGGCTTGGCGGCGAGGAGGATCATGCCGATCGCGCCGCCGCTCGCCCAGGCGAGCAGGAACATCGCGATCATCCCGATCGGGTTGTCGATGGTGATCGGCTTGAACACGACATGATAGAACAGCAGCATCACCCCGGCGGAAAGAACCTGGATGTAAAGCGTGGAGAGCGCGGCGGCCGAGATCGAAACGGCCGTGTTCATCGGCGCATGTTTCATCATCTGCGATGTCGAGGTTTCGGCACCGGCGACCGCACCCATCGTTTTCGTGTGGGCCATGAAAAGCAGGATGCCGGACATGGTGTAGAGCATGAAGTCGCCCCTGACCGCTGTGCGGCGGAGACCGAGGAAGTTGAAGGTGAAGTAGAACACGAGAACGAACAGCACCGCCTGGAACATGTTGAGAAACAGTCCGAACGTGGCATTGCGGTGCGTCTTGCGGATTGAGCGGACCGCAGCGTGGAAGATGACCTCGAGCAGCGTGACGGCGGAGCGCCTTTGCGTCTTGCGCAAATTCGGCCGGAACATCGATGTCTGCTGCGTGGACATGCCCCGGCCTTTCCCTTGCGGGCCATCTTGACGCGGAAATCTTGTCGTTTCCTTGACATGGCATCATAAGGACAAGCCGGGCATTTTCAACGCCGATGACGGGAGGCGGAAGATGGATTTCGAACGGCTTGTGCCCGTGATGCGCAGGCTTGCGCTTGAAGCGGGCGACCTGATCATGGCGGTCTATGACGGGCCGACAATCGACGTGAAGGCAAAACCCGACGCGAGCCCGGTCACGGCGGCGGACGAGGCGGCGGATGCGCTGATTTCGGCGGGGCTCCGCGCGGCATTTCCCGAGACCGTGCTGATCACGGAGGAGCAGGCCGCGTCGCACGCGCTGCGCGCGCAGACGTTCCTGATCGTCGATCCGTTGGACGGGACGAAGGAGTTCGTGCAGCGCCGGGGCGATTTCACGGTCAACATCGCCTATGTCGAGGACGGCGTGCCGCTGCGCGGCGTGGTTTACGCGCCCGCGCGGCGCCGGCTGTTCTATACGCTGGCCGATGGGCAGGCGGTGGAAGAGACCGGGGTGCTTGACAGGGCCGTCATCGGGGCGCAGCGCCGCATCACGGTCATGCCCTGCGACAACGCCGCGCTGACCGTCGTCGCCTCGAAATCGCACCGTGACCGGGAAACCGATGACTACATCGCCCGATATGCGGTCGGTGATATGACGAGCGCCGGTTCATCGCTGAAGTTCTGCCTGCTGGCGGCCGGGGAGGCGGACCTTTATCCGCGCCTCGGCCGCACGATGGAGTGGGACACCGCCGCCGGAGATGCCGTGCTGCGGGCCGCAGGAGGGGCCGTCGTGCGCTTCGACGACCATACCCCGCTGCGCTATGGCAAGCCGGGATGGGCGAACCCGTTCTTCATCGCCCATGTGCCCGGCGTGGATCTGAAGCGTTGAGCGTGCTGATCGCCATTCCGGCGCGCCACGCCTCGACCCGCTATCCCGGCAAGCCGCTGGTCGATATCCGGGGCCCGGACGGGGTGGCCCGATCGCTGATCCGGCGAAGCTGGGAGGCGGCGATGGCGGTGCGCGGCGTCGACCGCGTGGTGGTGGCGACCGACGATGCGCGCATCCGCGACCATGCCGAGGCGTTCGGGGCGGAGGTCACGATGACATCGGACCGCTGGCGCAACGGCACGGAGCGCTGCGCCGAAGTGCTGACCCGGCTGCCCGGATACGACATCGTCGTGAACTTTCAGGGCGACGCGCCGCTGACGCCGCCTTGGTTCGTCGAGGATCTGATCGCAGGGCTGCGCGCGACGCCCGATGCCGACGCGGCGACACCGGTGCTGCGGGCGGAGGGCCGGACGCTCGCCGGGTTCCGGGCGGACCGCCGGGCCGGGCGCGTCGGCGGAACGACGGCGGTGTTCGGCGCGGCGCGACAGGCGCTGTATTTCTCCAAGGAGGTCATTCCCTTCGCCGATGGCCCCTACGCCGATGATGCGCCGACGCCGGTCTTTCACCATGTGGGCATCTACGCGTATCGTGCGGCCGTGCTTCTGACCTACCCGAACTGGGTGCCAGGGCCGCTGGAACAGCTCGAAGGGCTGGAGCAGCTGCGCTTTCTGGAGAACGGGCGATCGATGCTGTGCGTCGAGGTGGAGGCGCGGGGACGGCTGTTCTGGGAGTTGAACAACCCCGCGGACGTGCCGCGCATCGAGGCGATGCTGGCCGAAATGGGCGCGTGACGCTGCCCTCCATCAGCGTGATCGTCGCGAGCCGGCACCGCCCCCGCGAGCTGCTGCGCTGTATCGAAGCGCTGCGCCAGCAGGACCATCCGCGGCTGGAGCTGATCATCGTGGCCGATCCGGCGGCGGCTGCAGCCGTTCGCGCGCTGGCGCTGCCTGTCAAGCTGGAGAGCTTCGACGCGGCGAACCTGTCGGCGGCGCGCAATGCGGGCCTTGCGGTCGCGGCGGGCGACGTGACGGCGTTCATCGACGATGACGCGGTTGCCGAGCCGACCTGGGCATCGCGGCTTGCCATGCCGTTCGCCGATCTTGCGGTGATGCAGGCCACGGGATTCGTGCGCGGACGGAACGGCCTGACGTTCCAGTGGCGGGCGATGGAGGTCGATGCGCGGGGTCGGGATCACGCGCTTTCGGTGCCGGCCCGGTGCAGCCTCCATCGCGGGACGGCGGTGCGGGCGGTCAAGACTCAGGGGACGAACTGCGCCTTCCGGCGCGCCGCGCTGCTTGCCGTCGGCGGGTTCGACCCCGCTTACCGCTTTTACCTCGACGATGCCGACCTCAACTTGCGGCTGGCCGCGCGCGGCGGGCTGACCGCGGTGGTCCCGGACGCGCAGGTGCAGCACGGTTTTTCCGCGAGCGCACTGCGCCGGGCGGATCGCGCGCCGCTGCAGCTTTTCGACATCGGTGCCAGTTCAGCGGTCTTTCTGCGGCGCCATGCCCCCGGCGAGATCGGGACGGGGCTGCAGTCGCTCGTCACGGCGCAGCGCGAGCGGTTGCTCCGGCTGATGGTGGCGGGCGCGATCGAGCCCCGCGACGTCGCGCGGCTCTGCGCGGATCTGGACGCCGGGATCGCTGCGGGGCGCGACCGCACGCTGCGCGATGACGCGGCGTTGGCTGACAGCGCTGCGGTTTTTCTGCCGCTGACCGGAACCGGCGCGCGCGCTGGGGTGTTTGCTGCCGGTTGGGTTTGGGAGCGCCGGACGCTGCGGCGGGTGGCGCAAGAAGCGAGGCGGGCGGGATGTATCGTGACGGTGCTGATCATGACGCCCGGCCGACGGCCGCACCGCCAGCACTTTCTCGACAACGGAATATGGTGGCAACAGGGTGGCGTCTCGGGCACGTCAGACCGGAGCGGGCGGTGGCGGCCGTGGCGTTTCGCACCGCGTGCAGCACGGGAGGCGGCGCGCATCGCACTTTGTCGCCCGGTTTGAACTGCCGTTCGAGGGAGCGGGTCGTACGTCGGCGCGCTTTTGCCGATTTGCACCCGAGACGGGCAGATCCATTCGCAGTTTTGAATTTCTGCCGGAATCCTGTCAGAATTCTATGTGAGGCGGATGCGATGACGCGTATGAAAAGCGCATGCGCGCGCAGGCTTCAGTGAGCACGGAAAGAGATATCATGACAAAGCACAAGGTGACAAAAGCCGTCTTTCCGGTGGCGGGGCTTGGCACCCGTTTTCTGCCCGCGACCAAGTCGATCCCGAAAGAGATCATGACGCTGGTCGATCGTCCGCTGATCCAGTACGCGATCGACGAGGCGCGTGCGGCGGGCATCAAGGAATTCATTTTCGTCACCTCGCGCGGCAAGGGCGCGCTGGAGGATTACTTCGACCATGCGCCGGAACTGGAAAGTTCGCTGCGACGCTCCGGCAAGGAACACCTTCTGGAAGTGCTGAAGCAGACGAACATGGAGAGCGGCGCGATCGCCTATGTGCGGCAGCACAAGGCGCTGGGCCTGGGACACGCTGTCTGGTGTGCGAAACGGCTGATCGGGGATGAACCCTTCGCGGTGATGCTGCCCGATGACGTGATCGCGGCGGAAAAGCCCTGCCTGCAGCAGATGATCGAAGCTTATGCGGACATCGGCGGCAACATGGTGGCCGCAATGGAAGTATCGCCGGAAAAGGCGTCGTCCTATGGCGTGCTCGATATCGGCGAAGACATGGGGGCGCTGGTCACGGTGAAGGGCATGGTCGAAAAGCCGAAAGCCGAGGAGGCACCTTCGAACCTCGCTGTCATCGGGCGGTATATCCTGTCACCGAGCGTTCTGACGAACCTGAACCGGATGAAGCAGGGTGCCGGGGGCGAGATACAGCTTACCGATGCGATTGCAGAGGAAATTTCCTCCGGCCACAAGGTTTACGGCTATCGCTTTCGCGGCCAGCGCTATGACTGCGGATCGAAAGCCGGATTTCTGCAGGCGACCGTGGCGTTCGGACTGGCACGCGACGAGTTGCATGCGGAATTTTCGGAGTATCTGCACCAGATGATCGCGCAGCAGAAGGCTGCCCAGTAAGCCTTGGCTCCGGAGCCACCGGCGCGGCTGCTTGACCTGACGAGGCTGGTTTCGCGTCTGGGGCTCGGGCCGCATACGGGCGTGGACCGGGTTGAGTTCGCCTACCTGCGGCAGTTGCTGAATTCACCACTTCCTTGTTTCGGGCTCGTCCGGACAAAGCTGGGCGTGGTCTTGCTCGATCGCTCCGGCATGCAGGATGTCCGGCACCGATCCGTCAACTGGCAGGGCGGTCGAGGGGCGCGCCTTGCGCGACTTGCGGCAGATCGCGCTTGCGCGCGCACCCGCCGCGCTTCTGGGAATGATGCTGCGCCGACGGTTGCCCGGCGGTACCAATTATCTGAACGTGGGCCATTCCAACCTGTCGCACGGGAATTTTGCCGGGGTGCGGCGCGGCCTGCACGGAAAGACGGGCATTTTCCTGCACGATACCATCCCGCTCGATCATCCCGCTTTCTGCCGCGAAGATGCACCCCGCAAGTTTGCGCGCAAGCTGGAGACGGTGTCACGGGCGGCAGATCTGGTCATATGCAGCACGGAGGATGTGAAGGCGAAGGCGGCCCCGCATCTGTCACGGATGGGACGCGTCCCGCCTTTTCTGGTTGCGGGGCTTGGCGCAGACCCCGTTGTTCCTGCGCCCAACGAGGCCCCGCAGGCCGTCGACTTTCGTGCGCCGTACTTCGTTGCGGTCGGCACGATCGAACCGCGCAAGAACCACGCATTTCTGCTGGATCTCTGGGCGGATTGGCCGAAGGAAGCAGGCGACGGGGCCGTGCCGACGCTTGTGATCGCGGGCCGCCGCGGCTGGGCCAACCGCGACACGTTCCGGCGGCTTGACACCGGGGATTTCATCGGGCGGACCGTCATCGAGTGCCCCGGATTGAGCGATGGCGGCATTGCTGCCCTGATGGCCTCGGCAACGGGGCTGCTGTTTCCCTCGCATGCCGAAGGCTTCGGGCTTCCGGGAGTCGAAGCGGCCGCGCTGGGATGCCCGGTTCTCTGCACCGACCTGGCGGTATTCCGCGAGGTTCTGGGGAATTACCCGATTTACCTGCCCAATCACGACCGCTACGCTTGGCTTCATGCGATGCGGACGATGATCAGGGCGCAGCGTTCGGGCCTGCGCCGGGAGATACGCCCCGCATTGGACTGGGCCACGCATTTCAACCGGGTGTTCAGTGCGATCTGACACACGGCGGAGAGGATCGGAGGAAACGAACGGCCGTTGAACGTCTTGCGATCATACAGGTTGCGCCTGGTCCGGAAAAAATGGCGCATCCGGGCCTTCCGGAAGCGACGGGAACTGCGGGCCGTTGTCAACCGGGTGCCCACCATCCGGCAGGACGACATCCTGCTGTTCAGCACATTGCGCAACGAACGGGTGCGGCTGCCGTATTTCCTGGCATATTACCGCGACCTCGGCGTCGGTCATTTTCTGATCGTCGACAACGGATCGACAGACGGCTCTGATGCATGGCTTGCCGAGCAGCCGGATGTGTCGCTGTGGCAGACGACGGAAAGCTACAAGCGGGCGCGGTTCGGTGTCGACTGGCTGAACTGGTTGCAGCGGCGGCACGGGCACGGGCATTGGACCCTCGTCGTCGATCCTGACGAATTCTTCGTCTATCCCTTCTGCGATACGCGCTCGCTGCGCGCCCTGACAGACTGGATGGACAGTTCGGCCGTGCGGTCCTTGTCGGCGATGCTCGTCGACATGTATCCTGATGGACCGGTCGGTCGGCAACCCTATCAAGAGGGCGATGACCCCTTTGCCATCGCCACGCATTTCGATCCGGGCAACTACACGATCAGCCGCAATCATCTGTATGGAAATCTGTGGATTCAAGGCGGCCCACGGGCGCGTGCCTTTTTTGCGGATGCGCCGGAGCGCGCGCCGGCGCTGAACAAGGTGCCGCTGGTCAAGTGGCACCGAAGCTACGTCTATGTCAGTTCGACGCACATGCTTCTGCCGCGGGGGCTCAATCAGGTATTCGACGAATGGGGCGGCGAGAAGACCTCGGGGTGCCTGCTGCATGCCAAGTTCCTGGACAGCTTTGAGGGCAAGGCCGCGGAGGAAATCCAACGCCGACAGCATTATGCCGACAGTCACGAATACCGGGCCTATGCCCGGCGGCCGGACGATCGCCCCGATCTGTCGTGCGAATGGTCGGAACGGTACATCAACTGGCGCCAGCTTGAGATTCTCGGGCTGATGTCGAAGGGCAACTGGGCCTGAGGGGCGGATGTGAGCATCGGGTTCGTCATGCTGTGTCACACGGCGCTGGATCGTGCCGCTGCGGTTGCAAGGCACTGGTCCGAGCAGGGCTGCCCTGTCGTCATCCATGTCGACCGGCGCGTGGCGGCCGGGCCGGTTCAAGAGCTGCAGCGATGTCTCGGCGGGCTCGACAACGTGCGTTTCGCGACGCGGCATCCTTGCGAATGGGGAACATGGGGGCTTGTCGCCGCAACCCAGACGGCGGCAGAACTCATGCTGCGGTGCTTTCCGCAGGTTCGGCACGTCTACCTCGCGTCGGGGGCCTGCCTGCCGCTGCGGTCGGTCGGCGACCTGCAGGCTTACGTGGACGACCGGCCGCGCACCGACTTCATCGAGAGCGTCACGATCGAGGATGTGGGCTGGACCGTCGGCGGCCTTGATCTCGAGCGGTTCACGCTCCGCTTTCCGTTTTCGTGGCGAAAGCAGCGCCACCTGTTCGACGCTTACGTCGATCTTCAGCGCAGGGTCGGATTGCGCCGCCGGATTCCGCAGGGCCTGGCACCGCACATGGGGAGCCAATGGTGGTGCCTCACGCGGCAGACCCTGTCGGCCATTTTGGACTCCCCCGACCGCAAACGGCACGACGGGTTTTTCCGCAGGGTGTGGATCCCGGACGAAAGCTACTTTCAGACTTTGGTCCGTCGCTACGCAACGCAGATCGAAAGTCGATCGCTGACGCTTTCGAAGTTCGACTTCCAGGGCAAGCCGCACATTTTCTATGATGATCACCTGCAGTTGCTGCGCCGGTCGGACTGTTTCGTCGCCCGCAAAATCTGGCCATGTGCCGACCGGCTTTACGCAAGCTTCCTCGCCAAGGACGGGGCTACTGCGACGATGGCGGAACCGAATACCGCCAAGATCGATCGGGTGTTCTCGCGGGCTGTGGAGCGGCGGACCAAGGGACGGCCCGGACTTTACATGCAGAGCCGGTTTCCGAACGAAAACTGGGAGAACGGAAAGACCTGCAGCCCCTATTCGGTGTTTCAGGGCTTTACCGATCTGTTCGAGAACTTCGAGACCTGGCTGCAACGGCTGCCGAACATGCGCGTCCACGGGCACTTGTACGCCCCCGACCGCGCGCAATTTGCACAGGGCGCCGCGATCGCCCCCGGTGCGCTGACGGACAGCGCGCGGTTGCGCGACTACAATCCGCATGCGTTCCTGACGAACCTGATCTGGAACACGCGCGGCGAAAGGCAGTGCTTCCAGTTCGGTCCCGCCGACAGACAGGACATCGCCGGATTCATCGCATCCGATGCAAATGCGCAGGTATCGGTCATATCGGGCGCATGGGCGGTTCGCCTGTACCAGTCCAACCGCGACTTCGGCGCTATCCGACGCGAGGCGGCGTTGTTGCAGAAGATCGAGCAGGCGCATATCGCGACGCTCCGTGCGGGTTGGGCGAAGGCCCGCGTCAGGATCTGGACCCTGGCAGAATTTGTCGACAATCCGATGGGGCCGTTGCAGGCGATCATGGAGGAGATCGCGCCGCGCACGACCGCGCGGCTGACCGAAGTTCCCCGGTTGACCGACCTGACCGGCTTCGGCCAGTTTCTGCAGGCCCTGCGCAATCAGGGCATGCAGCCCGTGCTCGTAGGCGATTTTCCGACCGGGCGGGCGGCGCTGTCCGAGAGCGAACATCGCAGCCGCCCCTATCTGGTGAAGTAGTTGGCGCGGTTCGACAGTTTCGTGATGTTGGCCGGAATGAGGACGGGTTCGAACTTACTCGAGGCGATGCTGAACGCGGTGCCCGGGATCGTCTGCCACGGCGAGTTGTTCAACCCGCATTTCATCGGGATGAAAGACCAGACGGAATTCCTCGGCGTTTCGATCAGCGCGCGCGACGAGAATCCGCTCGATCTGCTGGCGCGTCTTGGAAGCCCGGACCTGATATCGGGATTTCGGTTCTTTCACGATCACGATCCCCGCATTCTGGAGGCCGTGATCGCAGATGTCCGCTGCGCAAAGATCGTGCTCTCGCGCAATCCGCTGGAAAGCTATGTCTCGCGCAAGATCGCCCAGACCACGGGGCAATGGAAGATCACCAATCTGCAAAACCGGAAAACGGCCAAGGCGCATTTCGACGGAGCCGAATTCCATGACCATCTTCTTGCGGTGCAAGGGTTTCAACGGCGGGTTCAGCACCGCCTGCAGATTTCGGGACAGACCGCGTTCCATCTGGATTACGAGGACATTTCCCAACCTGCGGTCATCAATGGCATCGCGGCCTTCGTCGGGGCTGGGGGGCGGCTTTCCGCGCCTGTCGACACGCTGAAAAAGCAGAACCCCGCGGCGATAACGGAGAAGGTCGGCAACCCCGAAGAGATGATCGCGACACTTGGCCGGATGGACCCCTTCGGCGTGTCGCGCATCCCCGACTTTGAACCGCGACGCGGCCCGGCGACCCCTACGTTGCTGGCCGCTGCGGGGGCAAAGCTGTTGTTTCTGCCGATCCCCGGTGGGCCGACCGAGGAGGTGGCCGCATGGCTGGGCGGATTCGGCGATCAGGGCCTGTCACGAAATTTCGGCCAGAAGGAGTTGCGCCTCTGGAAGCGGAGCCATGTGGGGCATCGCACCTTCACGGTGATCCGCCACCCGGTCGAGCGTGCTTATGCCGTGTTCCACAGTCATGTGCTGGGGGCGAAGTTGATGGATCTGCGCGCGGTTCTGCAAAGATGGCAGGGGCGCGCGCTGCCCCTGCCCGGCCGTTTCGACGACCAGGCCGGGGCGGATTACCACGCCGCGTTTCTCGGCTATCTGCGCGTCGTCAGGCAAGGTCTCGAGGGACAGGCCGGCGTTCGGGTCGATCCGCATTGGGCGAGCCAGTCGGCCGTGGTCCAGGGCTTCGCGCAGCTGCAGACGCCCGACCATGTCCTTCGCGAAAGCGACTTGGCCCGTATGTTGGGATGGCTGGCGACCGAGGTTGGAGCTACGGCACCGGTTTTCGCGATGCAGCATGCGTACTTTCGCGAGTCGCTGGGCTCGATTTACGACAAGGCAATCGAGGCCGCGGTCCGCGATGCCTATCAGCGCGACTATATCGCGTTCGGATTCGGGCCCTGGCGCTGAATTACGCAGCCTGGATGGTGCGCCCTTCGGTCAGGATTGCGTGCAGTTTTGATGCATCGCTGTTGGCGCGGAGCTTTGCGCAGATCGCCGGATCCCGCATCGTGCGACTGACGAGTGCCAGCGCCTTGAGGTGATCGACGCCAGAATCCTTGGGCGCGAACAGGGCAAAGACCAGATCCACCGGTTGCCGGTCGACCGAGTCGAAATCGAGCGGCTTTTCCAGCCGAAGGAAAATCCCGACGATCGTGTCGAGATCCTCAAGCCGGGCATGCGGAAGCGCGATGCCGTGACCAACCCCGGTCGGCCCCAGGCTTTCGCGTTCCTGCAAGCCGTCGACCGCGACCGACGGATCAAGGCCGTAAGTTTGCGAGGCAACCTCGCCGAGTTCCTGGAAAAGCCTCTTCTTGCTTGTCAGGTGACCGACGACCCTTACCGCCGTCGGCTTCAGAAGCTTCGAAAGTATCATTGCTCGATCAATTCCTGCGCCTTTCGGCGCTATTTGCTGTTGCGCGGGTCGATCCAGCCGATGTTTCCGTCGTCTCTGCGGTAGACGACATTGACCCCGCCGTGCCCTTCGTTGCGGAACACGAGCATGCGCTGCCCGGCGAGCTCCAGCTGCATCACGGCCTCGCCGACGGTGATCGAAGGGATCTTCGTCTCCATTTCGGCGATCACGACGGGCTGGAGCGTGTCGAGCTCCGCATCCTCGGTTTCCTCGGATGACGCGAGGATATAGGAGGAGCCGCCGTCGAATTCAACAGGTGCCGTTCGGTCACGGTGGTGACCGCGCAGGCGGCGCTTGTAGCGGCGCAGCTGCTTGTCCATCTTTTCGCGGCAGGACTCGAAGGCGGCATATACCTCGGTTGCATGGCCCCTGGCTTGCGCCGTCAGGCCGGTAGAGAGGTGAATGACGCTTTCACAGATGAATTCGTGTGCTTCCTTCGAAAAGACCACGAGGCATTCGGTCGGACGCTGGGCGTATTTGTCGACGACCTCTCCGAGTTCCGCCTTGACGTGGGTTTGCAGCGCCTCGCCGATATCGATCTGTTTTCCGCTGATCTGGTAACGCATGGCCCCTCCTTCTGATAGCCGGCGAGGAAAGTCCTGCTCGTGTCAGGACCGCCCGAGGTCGAGTCTGTCCCCAACCCCCGTCAGGTCCGTTTCAGCGTCCGGGTATCGTCGCGGGTGCCGATCACGAGGGGCAGGCAGGGGAGTATTTGCGCACGCCTCGGGTGTATCTGGCCGCAGCCGGGACGGCATTGTCAACAGCTTCGTCATGGGGCTGTCATGCGGGAACACGCGTTCTCATCCGATCCGGAAATCGCGCCCGAGGTAGACACGCCGCACGTTTTCGTCGCGCACGACCTCATCCGCCGTACCGCTCATCAGAACCGCACCCTCGTGCAGGATATAGGCGCGATCGACGATCTCGAGCGTTTCGCGGACGTTGTGATCGGTGATCAGAACACCGATACCGCGCCGCTTCAGGTCCTGGACCAGTTGCCGGATATCGCCGACCGCGATCGGGTCGACGCCCGCGAACGGCTCGTCCAGCAGAAGGTACTTCGGGTCGGCGGCGAGACATCGCGCGATTTCCACCCGCCGCCGTTCGCCACCCGACAGGGCGAGCGCGGGTGCGCGGCGAATATGCGTGATCGAGAAATCGGAGAGCAGTTCTTCAAGCCGCTCGCGGCGCTTGTGCCGGTCGGATACGGTGATTTCGAGCACGGCCAAGATATTGTCCTCGACCGCCAGACCGCGGAAAATCGAAACCTCCTGCGGCAGGTATCCGATGCCGAGCCGGGCCCGGCGGTACATCGGCAACTGTGTGACGTCGCGCCCGTCGATCGTCACGGAGCCGCCTTCCGGCGTCACGAGGCCGGCGATGGCGTAAAAGCATGTTGTCTTGCCCGACCCGTTGGGACCGAGCAGCGCCACAACCTCGCCTCGCATGAGATCAAGGCTCATGTCGCGGATGACCGGCCTGCGCTTGTAGCTCTTGCGAAGCTGGCGCACGCGCAGGCCGGCCGCACCGGAGGTCAGGACCAGATCGGGTGTCATGGGGCGGACTTCGCGGGCACGAACACGGTCTGTACGCGCCCCTCCATCACGCCGGTTCCGGTGTTGAGGTCGACGGTGAGTTGCTTGCCGGACAATGCGCTGCTGCCTTGGGTGAGCAGCACGTCGCCCGTCATGACAACCGAGCCTGTGTCGATGGTATAGACGGCATCCCTGCCCTCCGCCGCCTCGCCGTTGTTGACGAGCGTGACGCCGCCGGTGGCATGCATGCGCGAGATCTTCTTGCCATCCGCAGCATAGTCGACCTGAACCTGCGCTGCCGTCAGCCGCATCGTGCCCTGAACGACCAGCACGTTGCCGGTGAAGGTCGCCTTGCCGTCGGTCTGATCGACATTGAGTTGATCCGCGGTAACCTCGACCGGCTGGGTGGGGTCGCCCTTCAGGCTGCCGAACGCCACCTGCGCGCCCTGGGCGCGAACCGCAGCATCGAACGGTCCTGCGATCAGTGCGACGGCCAGAACGGAGGCGCGAACGAAATGCGACATGCGAAGCCCCGACCTGATCAATTCACGGGATGGTATACCAGCCGGACGCCACCTTTGAAAACCAGAAGATATTTTCCGGGTGCCGCATCGGGCCGAAGCTGCATCGTCTCCGAGGTGATGCGCCCCATCGGGCCATCGGTGACGACCCCGCCGGAGGCGTTGACATCGGGGGTCGTGAGCGAGCCTGCCATATGCGGAGCCGCGACGCGGTAGCCTGCCGATGTGGTGATCGTGACATCGCCCGCCATCTCGTACTTGCCTGCCTCGGTGTCGATCAGCCCTTCGTTGCCGGCGATATCCGTGACCGCACCATCGGGAGCTGCGAGGCGCGCGCGCAGGTCTCTGGCATTGCCGCTGCCCGGGTTCGCAAGGTCGGGACGTATGTCGGACGCATTCACCGTGATGAGTCCGCCGTCTTCCAGGACGCCCGAAAATTGCGGCGCGGTGAGGCGCGGCTCGCGGGCCCGCGCTTCGATATCGATATCGGTATAGGGCAAGGTCGCTGTGGGGTCGATGTTGCGCGATACCAGAAAGATCGATGACAGCATCGCAAGTGCCAGAAGCGGAAGCAGAATCTTCAGCCACGAGACCCAGCGCGACCAGGCATTGTCGGATTGCGCCATGTCAGGCTACGCCGGCGCGCAGGCAGTCATGGATATGCAATATGCCGACCGCATGCCGGCTTGTTGCGGGATCGACGACGAAAAGGCAGGTGATCTTGCCGTCGTTCATCACCGAGACCGCCTTTTCGGCAAGAGCGGCGGGCCCGATGGTTCGCGGGGCCCGCGTCATCACCTGATCGACCGTGAGTGCGAGCAGGCCGTCCATGTGGCGCCTGAGGTCGCCATCGGTGATGACGCCGCCGAGGTGGCCGAAGGCATCGATCACGCCGACAACGCCAAAGCCTTTGCGACTGATCGCGATCAGCGCGTCGCTCATCGGAGCGCCGCTTGCGACCAGCGGCATGTCCCGGTGCATCAGGTCCGCGACGGTCACGAGGCGGGCGCCGAGCCTGCCTCCGGGGTGGAAGACCCGGAACTGCTCCGGCGTGAACTGCCGCTGTTCCATCAGAACGACGGCGAGTGCATCGCCCAATGCCAGTGTCATGGTCGTGGACGTTGTCGGAACCACCCCCGTCCGGCAGGCCTCGGGCGCGGCCGGAAGCAGGAGGGCGACGTCGGACTGGCGCAGGAGCGTCGAATCCGCCCTGCCCGCGATGCCGATGAGTGGAATGTCGAAGCGGCGCGTGTGCGCCACGATATCGGCGAGTTCGGGCGTTTCGCCGGAGTTCGAAAGCACGAGAACGACGTCTCCGCGCGTGACCATGCCAAGGTCGCCGTGGCTCGCCTCGGCAGGGTGAACGAACTGTGCCGGCGTTCCTGTCGATGCGAACGTGGCCGCGATCTTGCGCGCGACATGGCCCGATTTTCCCATGCCCGACACGATGACGCGGCCCTGCGCCGCCAGCAGCATCTCGATCGCGCGCGCAAAACTTTCGCCAAGGTCATCGGCCAGCATCGCAAGGGCCGCCGCCTCGGCCGTTATGACGCGGCGGGCGATGGCAAGCACGGCTGCGGTGTCAGTGGTGGAAGATGTCATTCGGTTCATCCCAGCCCAGCAGGTCCAGTTCGGCCCGTGTCGCCAGGAAATCGAAACACCGCTGCGCCATATCGAGCCGGCCCTCGCGGGCCAGGCGCGACTCCAGTTCCACCTTCAGCTTGTGCAGGTAAAGAACGTCGGATGCGGCATATTCCTTCTGGGCGTCCGTCAGATCCTCCGAGCCCCAGTCGGATGTCTGCTGCTGTTTAGAGACATCGACGCCGACAAGCTCCTGCAACAGATATTTGAGGCCGTGCCGATCGGTAAAGGTGCGGATAAGACGCGATGCGATCTTGGTGCACCAGACGGGCGAGGTCCTGACCCCGAAAGTCCGTTGCAGAACCGCGATATCGAAGCGGCCGAAATGGAAAAGCTTGAGCGTCGCCGGATCAGTCAGCAGGGTTTCAAGGTTCGGGGCCCGGGTCTGACCGCGACGGATCTGCACGAGATGCGCGTTGCCGTCGCCGGACGAAAGCTGCACCACGCAAAGCCGGTCGCGACGCGGATCGAGACCCATCGTTTCGGTATCGATGGCGACGATCGGACCGAGGTCAAGTCCATCGGGCAGGTCTTCGCGGTGATGGTGGATGGTCACGAAAGCGTCCTTCGGCTGGCCCAGTGAAGGCGCAGGACCGTAGGCGCAATCCCCAATCGACACAAGGCCGCCGCCGACGTCTATCGCGCCAACGCCGCCTGAATGCCGGCGGCGTTGGCCGAGACGCGAGACGTTGCATGACGTTCAGGCGATGGGAGTTCCGCCTGTCACCCCGATCGTCTCGCCGGTCATGTAAAGCGACTCTCCGGTTGCCAGAAACACGAAAGCCGGTGCGATTTCGGCAGGTTGCCCGGGTCTGCCGAATGCGCTTTTCTGGCCGAACTGCTGGACTTTTTCGTCGGTCTGTCCGCCGGACGGCTGCAATGCGGTCCAGAAGGGACCCGGGGCTATGGCATTCACGCGGATGCCGCGCGAACTTACCTGTTTCGCCAGCGCTTTCGTGAAGCCGCTGAGAGCGAACTTCGTCGATGCATAGTCGAGCAGGTGCTCGGACGGGTCAAAGGCCTGAACCGACGTCACGTTGATGATCGCGGACCCCGGTTTCATGTGGGCGAGGGCGGCCTTGGTAATCCAGAAGGTTCCGAATACATTGACCGCGAACGTCTTGACGAACTGTTCGGTCGAGATGTCTTCGATCTTTTCCTGCGTATCCTGCTTGCCGGCGCAGTTCACAAGGACGTCGATGCCGCCAAGCGTGCTGACCGTATCGGAGACAAGGCGCTGGCAATCCGCTTCTTCGGCGTTGTCGGCACCGATGATCTTGCCCTTCACGCCGGCGTCTTCAATCAGCGACAGCGTGGAACGGGCATCGGCACTGTCGGGGTGCAGACAGGAAATCACGACGTCCGCGCCTTCGCGCGCGAAGGCGATCGCCGCGGCCCTGCCGATGCCGGAGTCGCCGCCCGTGATCAAGGATTTCCGGCCGGTCATGCGGCCCAGTCCCTTGTAGGATTTCTCGCCGTGATCGGGGACCGGACGCATGTCCAGAAAACTTCCCGTGCCGGACTGCGGCTGGGACGGAAAGGGTGGAGCGGGGTATGCGTCACGTGGATCGACGGCGTCGAATTGGTGGCGGGTCATGGCATTTCCTCATGTGTCGCAATGAGCCGTTATACCCGCGAGTATCGGCGAGGTTCCCGCGCTGCGGTCAGGCGGCTGGTGGCGCGGGGGAACCAATGGGTCGGTCTGCCGTTCGGTCTTGGGGATCCGGCAGATCATGCGCAGCCGAACGCCGCAAGGAGTGTGACGTGGCACCACGGGCGAACTGGAAGGGTTATCTGAAGGTCGCCGAACTCAGTTGCCCGGTGGCGCTTTACACTGCGGCATCAAGCTCCGAACGCATCGCTTTTCATACGATCAACCGGGCAACGGGACACCGTGTCAAAAGGCAGTTCATTGACAGCGACACCGGCGCGGAGGTTCAGAAAGAAGATCAGGTCAAGGGATACGAGGTCGGGCAGGGCGATTACATCATGCTCGACCCGGACGAACTGGCCTCAGCGCTGCCCGACAGTGACAAGACGCTTGCGGTCTCGGCATTTGTCGGCTGCGATGATATCGACAGCGTCTATTTCGACAAACCTTACTTTCTGGCACCGTCCGATAAGGCGGCCATCGAAGCGTTCTGCCTGATCCGCGACGGGATGTCGGAAAAGAAGGTCGCTGCGATCGCCCAGACCGTGCTGTTCAGACGCGTACGAACTGTTCTCGTCCGACCGCATGAAGGAGGCCTGATCGCCACAACGCTGCGGTTCGACTATGAGGTGCGGAGTTCGGAAGGGATCTTCAAGGACATTCCCGATCTTGCGATCAAGGGCGAAATGCTCGATCTGGCCGCGCATATCATCCAGACGAAAATGGGTGAGTTCGATGCCTCGACCTTCGATGACCGATACGAGGCCGCATTGGCGGAGCTTGTGAAGTCCAAACTCGAGGGGCGAAAGATCAGGCCCAAGGCAACGCGCAAGAGCGAGAAATCGGTCGATCTTCTGGAGGCGTTGCGCCTGAGCGCGGGTCAGGCCGCCAAGCCTTCGGAGCCAAAGCGCAAAGCCCCTGCGACGCCCCGCCGGAAGGCCGGCTAGCGATGCCTTTGCAGGATTACAGAAAGAAGCGGGACTTCGCGACCACCCCGGAACCGAAGGGCGGTCGCGTCAGCAAGATTGGCAACGCATTTGTCATTCAGAAGCATGATGCGACGCGGTTGCACTATGACTTCCGGCTTGAAATGGGCGGCGTGCTGAAAAGCTGGGCCGTCACGAAAGGCCCGAGCCTCGTTACAACCGAACGCCGGCTGGCTGTCCATGTGGAGGACCATCCTCTGGAGTACGGCGATTTTGAAGGCACCATCCCGAAGGGCGAATATGGCGGCGGGACGGTGATGCTTTGGGATCGTGGAACCTGGAAAGCGGTCGGCGACCCGAAAAAGGGTTACGACAAGGGCCATCTGGAGTTCGAATTGAACGGCGAAAAGCTTAAGGGCCGCTGGCATCTTGTCAGGATGGAAGGAAAGCCGGGTGAGAAGCGCGAAAACTGGCTCCTCATCAAAAGTGACGACGCTTTTGCGCGTTCCGCGGAAGCGGACGACATTTTGAAGGAACGGCCCGAATCCGTGAAGACGGGACGCGATCTGGACGCGATCGCCAAAGACACGCCGGGGTGGTCCTCGAAAACTGGCCGCATTGAAAAACCAGCACGGGGCCGAACATTTACGACGCAGAAGGCCGTGCTGGCGGATAGCGACGACCTGCCGGACGCGTCGGAGATCGCGGGCGCGAAGAAGGCGGCTATGCCCGACTTCGTGGAGCCGATGCTCGCCACCCTCGTGACGTCGGCGCCTGCAGAACTGCGCTGGTTGCACGAGATAAAGTTCGATGGCTATCGGCTTCAGGCCCGGATCGAGGCGGGCCGGGTGAAGTTGTTGACGCGCAGCGGCCTAGACTGGACGCAGAAATTCGGCAAGCCGCTGGTGGATACGTTACGAACACTTCCGATCGGTTCGGCCATTCTCGATGGCGAACTGGTGGTCGAAACAGGGTCCGGCGCCTCGGCTTTTTCCGCGCTTCAGGCGGACTTGAGCGGCGGACGCATGGACAGGTTCGTCTTCTATGCTTTCGATCTGATATATGCCGAAGGGTACGACCTTCGGGCCGCTCCGCTCGTCGCTCGCAAGGCGTTTCTGGAACGGATCATCGCCGGCAGCGAGGGCATGGTCCGGTACAGCGGGCATTTCCAGGAAAGTGGATCCATGATTCTCCGGCATGCCTGCCGGCTGAGCCTGGAAGGAATCGTGTCGAAACTGGCGGACGGGCCATATCGCTCCGGGCGCGGAAGAGGTTGGGTCAAGTCGAAATGCTCGGCGCGTCAGGAGTTCGTCGTTGGCGGCTTTGTCGGATCGACGGTGTCGCGCAAGGCGATCGGATCGCTTGTCCTCGGTGTCTACGAGGGTGAGATGCTGCAGCATGTCGGGCGCGTCGGCACGGGGTTTACGGGTGTCCTGGCGGAAGAGCTTTTCCGGCGTCTGGAGCGGATCAGGAGTTCCGAAAGCCCCTTTGCCGGTCGTCTGACGGCAGAGGAAGCGCGGAACGTAAAATTCGTGCGCCCGGAGCTCGTCGCCGAAGTGGAGTTCCGCGCCTGGACTGCAGATGGCCACCTGCGCCATGCGTCGTTCCGTGGCCTCCGTGAAGACAAGGAGCCGCGAGAGATCATGCGCGAATTGCCGAAATCGGCGGCGAGACCGTCGGCCCCCCAGCGTCGGACCGTGACATTGACGCATCCTGATCGCGTCTACTGGCCGGACGAGGGTCTGACGAAGGAGGGCCTCGCCGACTATTACGCCGAGGTCTGGGATCGGATCGCACCGTTCATCGTGCATCGTCCGCTGGCGCTCCTGCGCTGCCCGAACGGCATCACCGGAGAAACCTTCTTTCAGAAACATGCGTGGAAAGGCCTGAGTTCGAGCATTGTGCTGACGGCGGACCCAAAAGAAACAGATGCTGCGCCGATGATCAGCATCAACGATCTCGACGGATTGATGGGCCTCGTGCAGTCGGCGGTTCTGGAAATTCACCCTTGGGGGTCGACGATCGACGACTGGGACCGTCCGGACACGATCGTGATGGACCTTGATCCCGGCGAGGACACGTCGTGGCAGTCCGTGCTGGAGGCCGCGGAAGAGGTGCGCCAGAGGCTTGAGGCACGGGGGCTGACTGCCTTTGTCAAGACGTCAGGTGGTAAGGGCCTGCACGTCGTCGCTCCGCTGAAGCCGAAGGCGGACTGGCCGGCGGTGCGGGGTTTCACAAAGGCTCTGGCGGATGAAATGGCGTCCGACGGCCCAGATCGGTATGTGGCGACGATCACGAAGGCCAAGCGACGGGGAAAGATATTGATAGACTATCTGCGCAACCAGCGGGGGGCGACCGCTGTCGCCGCATATTCCACGCGTGCACGTGCGGGTGCTGGCGTGTCCGCGCCCCTGACCTGGGACGAACTCGGCCCCGGGATGCGGGCCGATTACTTCACGGCGATGAACATGCCGATGCGTCTGAAGGCGATGCCGAAGGACCCTTGGGAAGGCTTTCGGGGCGCCGCTGCGCCTTTGGAGATACCCCGGACGCGCCGCAAGGCACCTGTCTGATCAGAGCTATCGCTTTTTAGGCCTCGCTTCTGACGCAATGCTTTTGCGCAGCGCATCCATGATGTTCACTACGTTGTCGGCAGGTTTTTCGCTCGACTTTGCATGGGGAACCCGTTTGCGGCCCTTTGTCTTGGCGGCGATGATTTCGAGCAGTTTTGCCTGGACCGGATCGGTGACCATTGCAGGATCCCACGGGACTTTGCGCTGTTCGATCAGTCGGGTCACCAACGTCATCAACTCCGGTTCCGCCTTGTCCTGCCTGAGGTCGCTGAAGTAGTCGGCTTCGTTCCGAACCTCATCGCCATAGCGAAGTGTCCAGAGCACGAGCCCCCTGCCGCGCGGGCGAAGCAACACCGCACGCTCGCGACCGTAAAGCACGAGGCGCGAGATGCCGACGGTTTCGGTCGACGCCATCGCGTCGCGTATGACGGAGAATGCCTCTTCGCCGACGGCGTCGTTGGGGACAAGATAATGCGGCTTTTCGTACCAGATCCACGCGACGCTGCCCGCAGGAACGAACATGTCGATGTCGATCGTGCGGGTGCTTTCAAGGGCGACGGCATCGAGATCTTCGTCTTCCAGGATCAGAAAATCATCCTCGCCGCGCGGATAACCCCTGGCCTGCTCTTCCTCTTCGACCGGCTTGCCGCTTATCGAGTCGACATAACGGGTCGTGACCCGGTTACCGGATTTCGCGTTCAGGGTATGAAACCGGACGCGTTCCGTTTCGGTCGTGGCCGGAGTCATGGCGACCGGACAGGTCACGAGCGACAGCTTGAGGTAACCCTTCCAAAACGGACGCTGCGCCATGCGATTTTCCTTGCTACAACCGGAAACCCTGATGGCGGCGTTTTCGTTCCGCTTTCGCCCGATATGTCGATGCCGTCGGATTTCATGCGTCCCTGGCTGCGGGTGAAAACCAGAAAAAACACCCTCGCTGCAGGCCGGCCGATGAAGACGCGGACCTGATCTCAGTCGAAGAGTTGCCCGATCTGTCGGCGCGTCGGCTTGGTGGAGCAAGTGTGACGGGAGGGAAATTCCTGTAACCCGCAAATGCTACCGCACTGATCCTTGCATTGCAGAAGAATTGACAAACTTTCCTGCGAGCTGTTCGGTAGCCACAAGGACAATTTCGCGAGTCCACGCAATCGGAGTGCAGACGCATGTCGTTTCGACCACCGGAGAGTTATGAAGAGCTTATCAAGCTGATCCACGACCGGTACGACGAAATGTCGAAGTCGTACCAGAAGATCGCGCTTTACCTGACTCAGAATCCCAACGACGTCGCCGTGCTGTCGGTCAATGCGATCGGCGCAAAGTGTGGAGTTCATGCGTCGAGCTTTGTGCGCTATGCGCAGTCGCTGGGCTACAAGGGATTCAAGGAGTTGCAGTCGGTTTTTCAAAGGCGGCTGACGACGGCGGCTCCTGGGTTCGACGCGCGGGTCCGCGCGCTCGAGATGGAACTCGGCGGTGTCCGGGAAGGCGAGATGGCATTTCTGGCTGATCTTGTGGCAAGGGACGTAGCCTCCTTGCAGGAGCTTCTGGCGAGCGTGGACGCTGCTGATCTGGCGATGGCAGCCGATCTGATGGAAGCTGCGGATACGGTTTACCTGATGGGGCAGCTTCGGTCAGCACCGGTCGTCGATCTGCTGCGCTATGTCCTGACCATGCTGGGCAAGCGCACCGTGCTCCTCAATGCCAGTGGTGGGCTTGCCACACACATGGCCAAAGTCGCGCGGCCGACAGATATTCTGTTCGTGGTATCCTTTCGCTTTTACGCAACCGAGGTCGTGAACGTGGCCGAGGAAACGGCGGCGCGGGGCGTGCCAATCATCGCCCTGACAGACAGCACACTTTCGCCCTACGCGAGGCTTGCACGGATCCTGTTTGCCGTACCGGAACACGAGTATACGTTCTCGCGCAGTTTGGCTGCGCCGATGTGTCTGGCGCAAGCGCTCAGCGTCGCGTTGGCGGGGCGCCTGCAGAAGGATAGCAGCGCGCCACGGATCCCTGTCGTCACAGGGACATAGGTCCCTTCGGGACCGGCATGCCTTCCGCGGCCGCTCCCCAGACCGACTGGTCGAAGTTGACGACGGCCCCCGTCATCAGCCCGGCATCGTCCGAGACGAGGAAGTTGACGGCACGCGCCGCCTCGGCCGGGTCCACGAGCCGCCCGAAGGGCAGGGCGGCGGCTGCTTTCGCCTCCCAGTCGGGATCGTCGCCCTGTCCCTGGATTTCGCGTTCATGGTCCGATGCCATCCAGCCGACATTCAACTGGTTCACCCGGATGCGGTTGGCCATCACCGAAAACGCCGTGTTCGTCGTCAGCGTCGTGAGCGCCCCCTTGGAGGCACAGTAGGCGTTGATGAAAGGCTGCCCCGAAAGGGCGGAGATCGAGCCGATGTTGCAGATCGCGCCGTGGATGCTCTTGGCGATCATCAGCCGAATCGCTTCCTGCATCAGAAAATAGGGGCCGCGCACGTTGGTGCTGAAAAGGGCATCGAAGGTTTCCGGCGTGGTATCCACAATCGTGCCGCGCGCGGTCGAGGCACCGGCGTTCACCAGCACGTCGAGACGGCCGAAAAGCCGGTCCGTTTGGGCAACGACCCTGCGGCAGTCTTCGACCTTGGCGAAGTCGGCGTGCTGGAAATGGGCGGGGACACCGTAAAGGTTGATGATGTCGCGCGCGACCGCTGCCCCGCGCTCGGCATTGCGTCCGGTAATGACGATGCCCTTCGCGCCTGCCGCCGCCAACCTGCGGCCGATGGCCGCACCAAGGCCCTGCGTCGCCCCGGTGACGACGCAGACCTTGCCATCCATGCGGTTCACTGCACGACCTCATATCCCGCCGCGGCCATGACCCGAAGCAATTCCTTGTGACCCGTCTTGGCCATCTCCAGAGGCGGCGAAACCTTTGGATCCTGTTCCGCCTCAACCACGAACCAGCCTTCATAGCCCTTGGCCGCAAGCGCCTTCACGATGGCCTCGAAATCCAGCGAGCCGTCGCCGGGCACCGTGAACGCGCCCCTCACGACGGCGTCGAGGAAGGAGTCCCGCGTCCGGTCAAGACCGTCCACCACCGCCGCCCGGATGTCCTTGGTGTGGACATGGGTGATCCGCTTCCAGTGGTTCTCGATGACACGCAGATTGTCGCCGCCCGCAAAGGTCATGTGGCCGGCGTCGAACAGCAGGGGCACGGTCGAGTGCTTCATCAGCAGGTCAAGCTCCGCCTCGGTCTCGATCGCGGCGGCCATGTGGTGATGATAGCTGATCGGCATGCCGTTTGCCGCGCACCAGTCGGCAAACTCGCTGATCTTGCGGCCATAGGCGGCGATCTCCGCCTCCGTCAGCTTGGGCTTGGTCGCAAGCGGTGCGGCCTTGATGCCCTGAACGGAACGCGCGGTTTCCCCATAGGCGATGCAAGGGGCCTTTGCCGCCTTGAAGAAGGCGTGCTGCTGCGCGATGCGGTCTTTCTCGAGCTCGATGTCACCTTCCAGAAGCAGGCCCGAGAACCAGCCGCCGCAGACCGAGATGCCGTATCTGGCCAGGATCGGGCCAAGCTCTGCCATGTCCATCGGAAAGCGCCGGCCGGTTTCCATGCCGGTGAAGCCCGCGACGGAGGCCTGCCGCAGGCATTCCTCGAGGCTCACGTCATCCGAAAGTTCGGCCAGGTCGTCGTTCCACCACGCGATGGGGGCGATTCCAAGTTTCGCTTTCATTCTCAAACTCCAACGCGCTGCTTGGCGCGAATTTCGATCTGGCTCTCGCGCGCCTTGTTCACCGCTTCGCGGTCCGACACTTCCGGCACGCCCACATCCCAGTCGGCATCGCCCGGCACCCATGAATAGGCATCGGTGACGATGCTGATGACGGTGGTCCGGTCAGTGCTCTTGGCCCAGTCGAGGGCGGCCTCGAGATCGGCAAGGCTTTCACAGGACCGCGCGGCGGCGCCCATCGCCTCGGCATGTTTGGCGAAATCGACATGCACCGGGTTGTCTTTGTCCTTGATCCGGCAGTCTTTCAGAAGGTTGTTGAAACCCGGCACCCCCTTGAACTGCTGCAACCGGCTGATGACGGCATAGCCGCCGTTGTCGCAGACGATGACGATCATCTTGTGGCCGGAAAGCACCGTGGAATAGATGTCCGAGTTCATCATCATGTAGGTGCCGTCGCCGATCATCACGATGGGCGTGCCGCCGACGGCACCCGGACCGCCCTGCGCCAGGGCGCAGCCCCATCCCGCCGCGATCTCGTATCCCATGCAGGAAAACCCGAACTCGAGGTCGAAGGTGTTGGGGGCCTTCACGCGCCAACCCTTCATCACCTCGCCCGGAATCCCGCCCGCAGCGGCGATCAGCGTGTCCTTGGCACCGGCCTGGCCGTTCACGACATTCACCACCTGTGCATAGGTCGGCACCGGGGTGTTGGTCGGGGCCTGGTGCTGGTCGAGAAGCGCGTTCCAATCGGCAAAGAGCTCTTTGGCATGGCCCATGTGGCCCGCCGGCGCTTTCCACGCGCCGAGCAGTGCGTCAAGCTCGTCAATGCCTTCCAAGGCGTCGCCAACCACGGCGAGCGCCCGGTGCTTCAGCGCGTCGGACCTGGCGGCGTTGATCGAAATGAAGCGGGCATCCTGCGAGAATGCGGTCCACGACCCCGTCGTAAAGTCCATCAGGCGGGTGCCGACGGCCAGGATCACGTCCGCCTCGGCCGCAAGCGCATTGGCTGAAGTCGAACCGACGATGCCGACGGGTCCGGCATGGACCGGGTGGTTATGCGTCAGCGTGCCCTTGCCGGCGATGGTTTCGACGACGGGAATGCCCCGTTCGGCGGCAAAGCGGGCCAGTGCCGTTTCTGCCCCGGAGTACCGCACGCCACCGCCCGAAATGATCAGGGGTTTTTTCGCCGTCCGCAAAAGGGCGGCGGCGGCTTCCGAAGCCTTCCGGTCGGGGCGCGGGCGGGGAATGGACCAGAGCCGTTCTTCGAAGAATTCCGCCGGATAGTCGAAGGCGAGTTCCTGGGTGTCCTGCGGCAGCGCGAGGAACGCCGGGCCGCAATCGGCGGGGTCGAGCATCGCTCCCACCGCCTGTGGCAGCGATTGCAAAATCTGCGCGGGGTGGGTGATCCGGTCCCAATAGCGTGTCACGGCCTTGAAGGCGTCGTTCACCGTGATGGTCGGATTGCCGTAATGCTCGACCTGCTGCATCACCGGATCGGGCACGCGATTGGTGAAGGTGTCTCCGGCGATCAGAAGCACTGGCAGCCGGTTCGCATGGGCCGTGCCCGCTGCCGTGACCATGTTCAGCGCACCCGGCCCGATCGATGAGGTGGCGATCATGATCTGCCGCCGCCGTTTGGCTTTGGCATAGCCGATCGCCGCCAAAGCCATGGACTGTTCGTTCTGCCCCCGCCAGGTCGGCAACTTGTCCTGAACGGCCTCCAGCGCCTCGGAAAGGCAGGTGACGTTGCCGTGGCCGAAAATGCCGAACACGCCGCCGAACAACGGCACGCGCACGCCCTCGATCTCGGTCATCTGCACGGTCAGCCATCTGACCAGCGCCTGGGTCATGGTCAGGCGAATCATTCTGCGGTCCATCCCTGTTTCCTCCTCCTAGAAGCTTCGGGAATCTAACCTTACGCATTACCAGTTGACAATAGTACTTTGTCGCAATGATTATTGCTCAACTGAATCGGGAGGAAGACCATGATCCGGATCGCGGTGCTCGGCTGCGGGCGCATCGGCGTGATGCATGCCGCAAACATCGCTGCCCATCCGCGGGCCACGCTCGCGGGTGTCTACGACATTCATGCGCCTGCCGCTGACGCGGTGGCCAAGAAAACCGGAGCGGAGGTGTTTCCGTCGGTCGAAGCCGTGCTGGCATCCGACAAGGTAGATGCGATCCTGATCGCCACCGCGACGGACACCCATGCCGATCTGCTGGAGATGGCCGTGGCGGCGGGCAAGCCGGTTCTCTGCGAAAAGCCGATCGACCTAAGCCTTGCGCGGGTCAACCGCTGTGCAGCAACCATTGCCGGCAGTGCCGTGCCGATCCAGCTGGGTTTCGTGCGGCGCTTCGACCCCGGCCACGCCGCAGTGCGCAGGGCGGTCGCGGAAGGCGACATCGGCGATCTGCATCAGGTCGTGATCACCTCCCGCGATCCCGGCCTTGCGCCGGAGGCCTATCTGCGCGTCTCGGGCGGCATCCTGCGCGACATGACGATCCATGATCTCGACATGGCGCGCTTCATGCTCGGCGACGAGGTCACGCAGGTCTTTGCCACCGGTTCGCGGCTGGTTGACCCCGATCTGATGGAAAAGCTGGGCGACCATGACACGCTGACCGTTGTCCTGACGACGGCAAGCGGCAGGCAGGCCATCATCACCAACTCGCGCCGCGCGACCTATGGCTATGACCAGCGGGTCGAGGCGTTTGGCACCAAGGGGATGGCGATCTCGGAAAACCGCCGCCCGCACGCGATGACCTTGCACACGGGCGATTTCACCGATCGGGCCGCGCCGTTGCTCAACTTCTTCATCGAGCGGTATCGGGAGGCGTTCGACGCCGAGATTTCCGAATTCGTCGATGCGGTGGAGTTCGGCCGCGCGCCTTCCGTCGGGTTCGAGGACGGGCGGCTGGCGCTCGTTCTTGCCGAAGCCGCGCTGAAATCCACGGCCGAGGCCCGCGTCGTGGCCGTGCGGGAGATCACCTGATGTATGCCCCGTTCGGACTTTTCATCGCCGGCGAATGGCGCGGCAGCGTCAGTGGCGCCACGGCGCCTGTCTTCAGCCCGGTGACCGAGCTTTCCCTCGGGGATTGCCCGGTGGCGACAGAAGCCGATACCGCGGCGGGGATTGCGGCGGCACAGTCGGGCCTTGCGGCATGGTCCGCGACGCCAGCCTTCAGCCGCGCCGATGCGATGCACCGTATCGCGGACGAGATGCTGCGCCGCACGGACGAGGCGGCGCGGATGATCAGCCTTGAGACCGGCAAGCCGATCGCGCAATCGGGGCGGGAATGGGGCCTGTGTGTCGACCAGTTCCGCTGGTATGCCGAAGAGGCCCGCCGCATCTATGGCCGCATCGTCGAATCCCGCGTGCCGGGCGGGCGGTTCGAGATCCACCACGAGCCTGTGGGCATCGTCGCCGCCTTCACCGCCTGGAATTTTCCTGCGGCCCTGGTTGCGCGCAAGTTCGCTCCCGCCCTGGCGGTGGGGTGTTCCGTCATCCTCCGGCCTTCGTCGCAGACACCGGGCGTGGCCATGGTGATGGTGGATTGCTGCCGTGCCGGTTCCCTGCCTTCCGGCGCGGTCAATCTGGTCATCGGGCCGACGGCCGCGACCTATGCGCCGCTGATGGCCGACAAGCGCGTGCGCAAGGTGTCGCTGACCGGCTCGACCCGCATCGGCCAACAGATGATCCGCGACGCGGCGACGACCCTGAAGAAGGTGTCGATGGAACTGGGCGGCAACGCGCCCGTCATCGTCTATGGCGACGCTGATCTCGAGGCCTGCCTGAATGCCGCAGTGCCGACCAAGTTCGCCAATGCGGGGCAGGTCTGCGTGACGGGTGATCGCTTTTACGTTCACGAAAGCCTGCACGACGCCTTCGTCGACGGCTTCGTTGCCCGCGCCAAGGCGATCAAGCTGGGTCACGGTCTTGACCCCTCGGTCGCAATGGGTCCGCTGATCAATGCCGGTCGGCTGGCCGAAATGGAAAAAATCGTCGCGGGCGCTGTTGCTGCTGGTGCCAAGCTGGCAACCGGTGGCGCGCGGGCGGCGGGCTTCAATGCGGGGCATTTCTTCGCGCCGACGGTTCTGACCGATTGCACGGACGAGATGGACGTCATGGCTGACGAGAATTTCGGCCCCATCGCCGCGATCACCCGCTTTGCCAACGAGGACGAGGTGCTGGCCCGCGCCAATGCCTGCGACATGGGCCTTTCGGCCTATGCCTTCACCACCAACCCTGCCCGCGCGCGGCGCACGGTGGCCGCGCTCAAGGCAGGGATGGTCGGAATCAACTCCTTCGCCATGGCCGCCTCGGAGGCTCCCTTCGGCGGCACCAACCATTCCGGCATGGGCCGTGAGGGCGGGATCGAAGGCATCCGCGACTACCTCGATGTTAAATCCAGCCAGATGGTTTGGTCATGATCCCCAACAACCTGAAAGCCCTCTGGGCCGAGGGCAGGCCCACGATCAACGGCTGGTGCAGCATCGGCAACCCCTTCACCGCCGAGATCATGGCGGCGCAGGGGTTCGACAGCATTACAATCGACATGCAGCACGGCGCGCTCGACTACAGCGCGCTCTTGCCGATGTTCCAGGCGATGCGCGCCTCCGGGGCCACGCTGATGGCCCGCGTACCGTGGAACGAGCCCGGGATCGTCATGAAGGCGCTGGATGCGGGCGCCTATGGCATCATCTGCCCGATGGTCAACTCTGCAGAGGACGCCGCGCGCTTCGTGAGCTACCTGCGCTACCCGCCCGACGGACAACGCAGCTTTGGTCCGACGCGCGTGTCCTTCGCGGCAGGGGCGAACTACGCGACCGAAGCAAATGACAACATGCTCGCCTTCGCGATGATCGAAACTGCGGAAGGCATGGCGAATCTTGAGGCCATCGCCGCGACGCCGGGGCTGGACGGTATCTATGTCGGGCCCGCCGACCTAACGCTGAGCCTGACCCAAGGCCGCCTTCCCCCCGGTTTCGACCGCGAGGAACCCGAGATGATCGCGGCGCTGCAAACCATCCTCGCCGCCTGCACTAAGAACGGCATTCGCGCGGCGTTGCATTGCGGAACGCCAGACTATGCCGCCCGCGCCATCGGCTGGGGGTTCGACATGACGACCGTGGGCGGCGACTCGCGCTTTCTGGCCGCCGCCGCCGGGGCGGCCGTGGCGGGGTTCCGAAAGCTGACCGACGGCATCGCCGGAAAGACGGAAAAGGGGGGCTACTGATGCCGCATATCCTGATTGCCGGAAAGCTTCATCCGGCGGGGCTTGCGCTTTTGGATGCCACGGCGGGCGTGACCTACACCCATGTCGAGGAGATCAGCGAAGAAAGCTATCAAGACCATCTGGACCGGGCCGACGGCATGGTGATCCGCACCCAGCCGATGGCGGCGGCATCGGTGGCCAGGGCGAGCCGCTTGCAGATCGTTTCGCGGCACGGCGTCGGCTATGACGCGGTGGATGTGGCGGCGCTGAATGCGCGGCGGATACCGCTGTGCATCGTCGGCGATGTGAACTCGGTTTCCGTCGCCGAGCACGCGATGATGCAGATCCTTGCCTGCGCCAAGCAACTGATCCGGTCTGACCGTGCCGTGCGGGGCGGACCCTGGGTTTGGCGGAACACGCTGGAACAAGCCGAAGTTTCCGGCAAGACACTGCTCATCATCGGCTTTGGCCGGATCGGGCGGCATCTGGCACGCATGGCGGCGGGGTTCGGGATGAAGATTGCGGCGCATGATCCCTATCTTGCCGCCAAGGGGTGGCCGGACCAAACCGTGACCTGCGCGAACGATCTGGCCGCAGCCCTTGCGGCGGCCGATTTCGTGTCGGTCCATATCCCGAAGGCTGATGGTCCGCTGATCGGTGCCGCCGAACTCGCCGCCATGAAGCGCCGTTCCATCATCGTGAATACCGCGCGCGGCGGGATCGTGGACGAGGCGGCGCTTGCGGATGCGCTTCACTCCGGTCACATCGCAGCGGCAGCATTGGACGTGTTCGACGCGGAACCGCCTGCACCCGACCACCCGCTTCTCGCCTTCGATCAGGTGATCCTGACCCCCCACACCGCCGGGCTGACGCGCGAGGCCGCCGAACGCATGGCGGTGTCATCGGTGCAGAACGTGCTCGATTTCTTCGCCGGAACGCTCGATCCGGCGCTTGTTGTCAATGCTGCGGCCCTGACAGGCCCAAGGGAACTTGTGAAATGACCAAACCCAAACTCCGCATCGGACTCATTGGCACCGGCTTCATGGGCAAGGCCCATGTGTTCGGCTTCACCTCGGCCCCGCGCGTCTTTGACCTGCCGTTCGATCTGGAACTGCACACCGTGGCCGACATCACGGACGAGGCCGCCGAGCGGGCCCGCGGGACGCTGGGCTTTGCCCATGCGACCAGCGACTGGCGCACGATCATGGCCGATCCGGAGATCGACCTCGTGTCGATCACCGCGCCGAATGCCCTGCACAAGGAAATGTCGCTGGCCGCGATTGCCGCCGGAAAGCACGTCTATTGCGAAAAGCCCTTGGCACCGCTGGCCGCCGACGCGCTGGACATGACCGTGGCCGCCGAGGCCGGGGGTGTGAAGACGCAAGTCGGCTTTAACTATCTCTGCAACCCGATGCTGGTCCTCGCGCGTGACATGATCGCGGGCGGAGAGTTGGGCGAGATCCGCGGCTATCGCGGCGTCCATTGCGAAGACTACATGGCTGACCCTGCGGGCAACTACACCTTCCGCCACGATCCGGCGGGGGGCGGCGCGCTGGCCGACATCGGAAGCCATGCGCTGGCCACCGCCGAGTTTCTCTGCGGACCGATCACCCGCGTGATGGGCGACTGCATCACCATGATCGCCGAGCGTCCGGACGGGCGGGGCGGGCGCAAGGCGGTGACGGTGGACGATGTGGGCCGCGCCTTCCTGCGGTTCCACAACGGGGCCACCGGCAGCATCGAAGGCAACTGGATCGCCACGGGCCGCAAGATGCAGCATGATTTCGAGGTCTACGGTACCAAAGGCGCGCTTGCGTTCAGCCAAGAACACTTCAACGTCATCAATTTCTTCTCGACCGCCGATGCCAAAGGCCGCCAGGGTTTTCGTCGGATCGAGGCAAGTCCCGACCACGCGCCCTATGGCCTGTTCTGCGTCGCCGCGGGACACCAGATCGGCTTCAACGATCTGAAGGCCATCGAGGTCGCGGGCTACATCAACGCCATCGCGGGCAAGGCCCCCGAGCCGTTCAACTTCCGCAAGGGCCTGCGCATCCAGACGCTGGTCGAGACCATCCAGACCTCGGCACACGAAGCGCGCTGGATTGAGGTGGGGGCGTGATGGGGGTCCGCTTTGCCCTGAACCGAACCTGCGCGCCGCAGCTGCCGCTGGCCGAGTTCATCTCGCTCGCCGTGTCCTCGGGCGTCGACGCGGTGGAAATCCGCAATGACGTCGAAGGACGCGAGTTTGCCGATGGCACACTGGCGCGCGATGTGAAGGCCAGGCTGGACGCGGCCGGTCTGACCGTCGCATCGGTGAACGCGCTGCAACGGTTCAACGAGTGGACCCCTGCGCGCGCGAAGGAGGCCGAGTCGATCATAGCCTATGCCGCCGAACTGGGCGCGCCGGGAGTGGTTCTTTGCCCCGTCCACAACGAGGATCACGGCTGGACCGAAGCCGAGGCCGAGCGCAATCTGCGCGACGGCCTAAAAAAACTGCGTCCGATCCTCAAAGATCACGGTATCACGGGCTATGTCGAACCCCTTGGAATGAAGGGATCGACGATGAAGCGGCAGGACTTTGCCGTTGCGGCGGTGTCTGAAATTGACGGGTGGGACGCTTACGAACTTTGCTTCGACACATTCCAGTTTTTCCGGTGCAACGACGAGGCGATACACTACGACCGCATCGGTCTGGCGCACATGTCGGGCATCTCGCGGCCCGACCTCGATCCCCGTGATTTAACGGAACCAGACCGTGGGCTGGTCTTCATAGACGACCGTGTTGATAATATCGGACTTCTACGAAATCTCATTGCCGGCGACTTCTCGGGCTTTGTCTCGATGGAACCGTTCAGTCCAGTCGTGCAGAACGATCCAGACCTGCTAGCGCATTTGCAGGCAAGCCTGGGATACGTGTCTTCCCTGCTGAAATCGCCTACCTGAAACTGAGGGGATGGCCGGAAAACTCGCCCCTCTTTGCTCGAGCAGCAAGACTAATCTGCAAGACTCATTGCCAAAAACATAAATTGACAACTATACTGTTATTGCGTCAGATCACTGCCGGCGATCATCGCCAGACTGGCATCACAATGCCGGTGATTCCACGGGAGGAACAGATATGAAAAAGACTCTTCTGCTCGCGTCGGTCGCGGTCGCGACCTTGACGTCGGCGGCATCGGCGGCAGACATGAAAGTTTGCGTCAGCTGGTCGAACTTTCGCGAAGAGCGCTGGAAGACCGACGAGGCGGCGATCAAAGGTGCACTCGATGCAGCCGGTGCCTCATACATTTCGGCCGATGCCCAGACCTCGGCCACGAAGCAGCTTGCCGACATCGAGGGCATGATCACCCAGGGCTGCTCGGCGCTCATCGTGCTGGCGCAGGATTCGGCCTCGATCGGTCCGGCGCTGGATGCCGCCGCCGATGCCGGCATTCCGGTGGTGGGCTACGACCGTCTGATCGACGATCCGCGTGCCTTCTACCTGACCTTCGACAACGTCGAGGTCGGCCGGATGCAGGCCCGTGCGGTTCTGGCAGCGATGCCCAAGGGACGCTATGTCATGATCAAGGGCTCGCCCGTGGACCCGAACGCCGACTTCCTGCGCGGCGGGCAGCAGGAGGTCCTGAAGGACGCGATCGACAAGGGTGATGTCAAGATCGTCGGCGAGGCCTATACCGACGACTGGCAGCCCGCCAACGCGCAAAAGAACATGGAGCAGATCCTGACCGAGACCGACAACGGCGTCGATGCCGTGGTCGCCTCGAACGACGGCACCGCCGGCGGCGTGGTCGCGGCGCTGACGGCACAGGGCTTGGCCGGGATTCCGGTTTCGGGGCAGGACGGCGATATGGCCGCGCTGAACCGCGTGGCGCTCGGCACGCAGACGGTGTCGGTCTGGAAGGACAGTCGCATGCTCGGCAAGACAGCCGGCGAGATTGCCGTCGCCCTTGCTGGCGGCACGGCGATGAAGGACATCCCGAACGCCGCGACCTTCAAGTCGCCCGGCGGCAAGGACCTGACCGCAATCTTGCTGAAACCGCAGCCGATCACCAAGGACAACCTGAACGTCGTGCTGGACGCAGGCTGGATCACCAAGGACGTGCTCTGCGCGGGCGTTTCCGGCGTCGCAGTCTGCAAATGATCTAACGTCTATCGGAGCGCTTCGGCCGATGTGCCGGTCGGGGCGCGCCACTCTTGGGGGGAGGGCGCCGCCGGGTGCGCTGAGGGAGGAAAGAGAAGATGTCTGATCAAGGGCTTGCCGCCCAAGGCAAGGCTCGGCGCCGCGGCGTCGTCGAAGCGCTGGAAATCGACGTGCGCCTGCTGGGCATGCTGATGGCCTTTGCCGCGGTTACTATCGTCTTCACCATCTGGACGGGCGGGACTTTCGTGGGCCCCCGCAACGTGTTCAACATCGCGGTGCAGACGGTGCCGGTGGCGATCATGGCCTGCGGCATGGTATTTGTGATCGTCGCCCGACACATCGATCTTTCGGTGGGATCCATGCTGGCCATGTGCTCTGCCATCATGGCGATGAGCCAGACCTATTGGCTGCCGTCAATTTTCGGGACCGAGTACGGCAACCCCGCCATTCTTGCGGTAACCATCGTGATCGGACTCATCTCGGGAACGCTGATGGGTGCCGTAACGGGCTGGCTGGTCGGCTATCAGCGGATACCATCCTTCATCGTCACGCTTGGCGGGCTCTTCGTATGGCGTAACGTGAACTGGTTCACGACCAATGGACAATCGGTTTCCTTAAGCGACCCGAACCTGTTGATGTTCGGCGGCACCGAGGGCGTCCTCGGTGCGACCGCAAGCTGGATGCTGGGGCTGATCGCGGCAGCGGGTGCCATCTGGGCCATCTTCGCCTCGCGCCGGAACAAGCAATGCCACGGCTTCGTCGTCAAGCCCGTCTGGGCCGAGGCCGTCATGGCTGGCCTGATTGTCGGAGCCATCCTTTTCTTTGTGGGCTGGCTGTCGCGCTACCCCATTCCGACAGCCAAACTCAAGCGTCTGTTCGAGGCGCGAGGCGAGGTCATGCCGGAGGGCTATACAGCAATGCACGGCCTTCCGATCTCGGTCCTGATCCTGATCGCAGTGGGTGTCGTCATGACTGTCGTCGCCCGAAAGACGACGTTCGGTCGATATATTTTCGCGATGGGTGGCAATCCCGATGCGGCAGAGCTTTCCGGCATCAGCACCCGCACCCTTACCGTCAGGATCTTTGCCCTGATGGGGTTTCTTTGCGGACTTGCGGCCCTGATCGCTCAGGCCCGGCTGCAAAGCCATGGCAACGATATCGGCATGCTCGAGGAACTGCGTGTCATCGCGGCTGCCGTGATTGGCGGCACGGCATTGGCCGGCGGCGTCGGCACCATCTACGGTGCCATCCTTGGTGCCCTGATCATGCAATCCCTGCAATCCGGAATGGCGATGGTGGGCGTGGACACGCCCTTTCAGAACATCGTGGTCGGCCTTGTCCTGATCGTCGCCGTCTGGGTCGACATCCTGTATCGCACGCGTCTGGGGCTTTCCAAATGATCGACAGAACCACGACCCCCGTCGACACAGTCGACAGAACGAAACCTATTGTTGAGATGCGCGACATCTCGATCTCTTTTGGCGGGATCAAGGCGGTGGATCACGTGTCCATCGATCTTTATCCCGGTGAAGTCGTCGGCCTGCTCGGCCACAACGGCGCGGGCAAGTCGACGCTGATCAAGTGCCTTTCCGGGGCGTATCAGAAGGACGCCGGCCAAATTCTGATCAACGGCCAGGAGGTCGAGATCAACAATCCCCGCGATGCCCGTGCGCTGAACATCGAGACGATCTACCAGACACTGGCACTTGCCGAAAATCTGGATGCGGCGTCGAACTTGTTCCTGGGGCGCGAGATCAAGCGGAGGGGGCTGGTCGACGACGCCAAGATGGAAGCTGAGGCACGCAAGATCATGGGCCGCCTGAATCCGAATTTCCGCAAGTTCAATGTGCCTGTATCGGCCCTGTCCGGCGGTCAGCGGCAGTCAGTTGCCATTGCCCGCGCGGTCTACTTCAATGCGAAGATCCTGGTCATGGACGAACCCACGGCCGCCCTCGGCCCGCATGAGACGCAGATGGTGGCCGAGCTTGTCCAGGAACTGAAAGCCCAAGGGCTGGGGATCTTCCTGATCGAACATGACATTCACAACGTCATGAAGCTATGCGACCGGGCTTCAGTCATGAAGAATGGCCAGCTTGTCGGCACTGTGAACGTCAAGGATGTCAGCGATGACGACATCCTCGGGATGATCATTCTTGGCAAGAAGCCAGCGCATCTGGCTGCCTGAAGGATGTGCCGTCTGGCGCATTCGAACATGTTCATCAGGACTGCCGCGATGTGCGACGCGGTCGTCAGATCCGCGTGGAGAAGCCACCGTTTCGGAAGGTCGGCACCGTGATGCGGGTTGTTCTTCCTGCCGATCGCTGAACGGATTCATCGCAATTGCGAGGAGCCGGCTGAACTCGTTTTTATTGCCGGGTTCCTGACGCAACCAATCCCGCCAAGACACAATGGGTCGAGACGATGTAGTGGTGCCCAGGAGAGGACTCGAACCTCCACGCCTTGCGGCACACGGACCTGAACCGTGCGCGTCTACCAATTCCGCCACCTGGGCTGGTGTCGTCCGAGCTTGAGTTATCGGCGGGCCGGAGGCGTGTCAACCGCTCTCACGACATTGCCGCTTGGGTTTCCTTCTTGTCCGGATCGGGCCGAAAAGCTATGCCGAAGCCTGCGATGAGTTATCCCGAAGGGCGCGGCGGATGAACAAGCTGGTCACGATCTATGGCGGCTCGGGTTTTGTCGGACGCTACGTTGCGCGTCGCATGGCGAAGGAAGGCTGGCGCGTGCGCGTTGCCGTCCGCCGCCCGAACGAGGCGCTTTTTGTCAGACCCTACGGCGTCGTCGGCCAGGTCGAGCCGGTGTTCTGCAACATCCGTGACGACCGTTCCGTGCTGGCGGTGATGGGCGGAGCCGATGCGGTGGTGAACTGCGTCGGTGTGCTCAACCAGATCGGCCGGAACAGTTTCGATGCGGTGCAGGCCGAAGGGGCCGCGCGGGTGGCGCGGATCGCGGCCGAACAGGGCGCGACGAGGATGGTCCAGATTTCCGCGCTGGGGGCGGATGCGCAGTCGGACAGCGCCTATGCCCGGACGAAGGCGAGCGGCGAGGCCGGGGTGCTTGCGGCTTTCCCGGGCGCGGTCATTTTGCGGCCTTCGGTGATCTTCGGGCAGGAAGATCAGTTCTTCAATCGTTTTGCCGCCATGTCGCGCCTCGGGCCCTTTTTGCCTGTGGTGGGGGCGGAGACTCGGTTCCAGCCGGTGTATGTCGACGATGTCGCAAAAGCCGCGGTCATGGGCGTCACGGGGCAGGCGGCACCGGGTATCTACGAACTCGGCGGGCCCGATGTGCAGACGTTCCGCGAGCTGATGCAGCGTATGCTCGCCGTAATCCAGCGGCGGCGGTTGATCGTGAACATTCCGTTTTTCATGGCGCGGCTCATGGGGTTCACGCTCGACATGGTGCAGGCGGGGACGGGGGGACTGATCACCAACGGCATGATCACGCGCGATCAGGTGCGCAACCTGTCGCGTGACAACGTGGTGGCCGAAGGGGCGGCGGGGCTGACGGCGCTGGGCATCGCGCCGACGCCGATGGATGCCGTGCTTCCGGAATACCTGTGGCGCTACCGGCCTTCTGGCCAGTTCGCCGCGATCAAGGCGTCGGCCGAGAACCTGCGCAAGTCCTGAAATAAAACAAAAAGGGGCGGCGATGGCCGACGGTTCGATCGTGGTGGCAGCCTTTCTGGGGCTGGTCGAAGGGCTGACCGAGTTCATTCCGGTGTCGTCGACGGCGCATTTGTTGCTGGCCGGCCATTTCCTTGGCTTCGAGAGCGCGGGGAAGACGTTCGAGGTGGTCATCCAGCTGGGCGCTGTTCTGGCGATCCTGACGGTTTATGCAGGCAAGCTATGGGCGGTATTCAAGGCAGCCCCGCGGGATCCTGCGGCGCGGCGGTTCATTCTTTCGGTGCTGATCGCGTTTCTTCCGGCGGTGGTCATCGGGGTGCTGGCGCATGATTTCATAAAACGCGTGCTGTTCGAGGCACCGCTTCTGATCGCGGTGATGCTGATCCTCGGCGGGGTCGTGCTGCTGTTCGTCGACCGGATCGCGGGAGCGCCCGTGCATGACGATGCGATGACGTTCCCGCCCGGCATGGCGCTGAAGATCGGCCTGATCCAGTGCCTTGCGATGATACCGGGGGTATCGCGCTCGGGGGCCACGATCGTCGGCGCGCTGTGGCTGGGCGCGAGTCGGCGGGCGGCGGCGGAATTTTCGTTCTTTCTGTCGATGCCGACGATGGCGGGGGCTTTTGCCTATGACCTTTACAAGAACCGCCATGTCCTTGACGCGAGCGCCTTGAACGAGATCATCGTGGGGTTCGTGGTGGCGTTTCTTGCGGCGGTTCTGGTGGTGCGCTGGTTGCTCGGTTACGTGACCCGAAACGGATTTGCGGTGTTCGCATGGTGGCGAATCGCCGTAGGGTTGTTGGCACTTGCGGCGCTGCTGGCAGGGTTTTGAAAATAAGGGTCAGGCTCTCTGTCGTAAACGCAGTCATCGGTCCGAAGGATCGACGGCATTTATGAGAATATAGGCCGTTTAGGTCAATATTGCTGACTTTTATTTTCCCATGCTTCGCTTTATGAAAGCGGTGGTGCTGCGTTTCGGGAAAGTGCTGCGATGGCCAGGCAAGTGATGCTGCAATTCGTCACCGTCGGGAAGGACATGCCTGAAAAGCGTGCCCCGATTTTGCGCGCCAAGGATTTCGACGAGATTTACCACGAGTACGGGGAGCCGAAGGCTGCCGAGCAGGCGGGGCGGTGCAGCCAGTGCGGCGTGCCGTATTGCCAGACGCATTGCCCGCTGCACAACAACATCCCCGACTGGCTCCGGCTGACCGCCGAGGGCCGGCTGCGGGAAGCCTACGACCTCAGCCAGGCGACCAACACCTTTCCCGAGATCTGCGGCCGCATCTGCCCGCAGGACCGGCTGTGCGAGGGCAATTGCGTCATCGAGCAGTCGGGGCACGGCACGGTCACGATCGGGTCGGTGGAGAAGTACCTGACGGACATGGCCTGGGAGCAGGGCTGGGTCGCGCCGATCCGTCCTGCGGCCGAACGGACGGAATCGGTGGGGATCATCGGGGCGGGGCCGGGGGGGCTGGCGGCGGCCGACATGCTGCGCCGGCACGGCTATCAGGTGACGGTCTATGACCGCTACGACCGGGCGGGGGGGTTGCTCACCTATGGCATTCCCGGTTTCAAGCTGGAAAAACCGGTTGTCATGCAGCGGATCGCGCAACTGGAGGCGGGAGGCGTGACATTCGCGCTGAACTGCGCGGTCGGCCGGGATATCGGCTTTGCGGATCTGCGGGCACGACACGAGGCGGTGCTGATCGCGACGGGGGTGTATCAGGCGCGCGACATCGCGGCACCGGGCGTGGGTGCGACGGGGGTTGTTGCCGCGCTCGACTTTCTGACGGCGTCGAACCGCAAGAGCTTCGGCGATGCGGTGCCGGCGTTCGACGACGGCACGTTCAACGCCGCAGGCAAGCGGGTCGTGGTGATCGGCGGCGGCGATACGGCGATGGACTGCGTGCGCACGGCCGTGCGGCAGGGTGCGCTTTCGGTGAAGTGCCTTTATCGGCGGGACCGGGCGAACATGCCGGGATCGCAGCGCGAGGTCGGCAATGCCGAAGAGGAAGGCGTTGAATTCGTGTGGCTTTCGGCACCGCGTGGCTTTACCGGCGGGGGCGCGGTCGAGGGTGTGATAGTGCAGCGGATGCGCCTGGGCGAGCCGGATGCGACGGGGCGGCAGGTGCCGGAAGTGATCGAGGGCGCGGATTACGTGGAACCGGCCGATCTTGCGATCATGGCGCTGGGGTTCGAACCCGAGCCGATCCGGACGCTGTGGGGTGTGCCGGAGCTTGCTGTGACGCGCTGGGGCACGATCCGGGCGGATTTCCGGACCCACGAGACCAACCTGCCCGGCGTCTATGCGGCGGGCGATATCGTGCGGGGTGCCAGCCTTGTTGTCTGGGCGATCCGCGATGGCCGCGAGGCAGCGGAGGCGATCATGGCCCGTATCGCGCAGTCGGCGCGGGTGGCAGCGGAGTGAGCGGGATGGCGATATGGAAAGCGTATGAAAGGCATATGATATCCATATGCATACTGAAACCGTCAGGTATTTTCCGTCGGGTCGCGCGTGCTGACCTATTGACGGTCGTGACCGCGCTGGCGCTGGGATCGCTCGGCACGGTGGCCAGCGCGCAATCGCCGACACCGCCGGGTACGTTCACGCCGCCGCCGGGCTGCACCGGCTGGCTGACCGTGCAGTCGCGCGGGTGCCGGGTGTCGAACCATTACAAGTGCGCGGCGGATGCGCCGGGCGACCAGTGGCGGGCAGATTTCGATCAGGAGGGCATCTTCTTCGTCAGCCGGATCGACCGCGAGACGCAGTGGATCGAGAGCTATGACATGTTTCCGACGGTGCGCCAGACGCTGGACCCCGACGCGGCCGACCCCGCGTCGTTCAGCGGGTTGCTCGCGACCGGCCTCGACACGTTCGACTTCGGGCTGACCGAGGATACCGGAGTGCAAACAACCGTACAGGGGTTCGACAAGCTGACCGGCACCGGGGCCACCATAGACGGGATCGCCCTGCAGCAGACGGAGTTCGACTATACCGAAACCGGCAGCGACGGCAGCGTGATCCGCAAGGCGCACGGCCACGAATACATCAACCCCGAATGGCGGCTGTTCTTTTCCGGCACGTCGGTCTGGCAGACCGAGGGCAAGGACCTGCCCGTGGACGGCACGCCGAAGGAGTTCATCTTTCCCGGAGAAAAGGGGTTCTTCTCGACCGCCCCGGTCTTTGATTGCGATGTGGTGACATCGGAGGCCGAAGGGCATGCGGTCGTCCGTGTGGGAGAGCGGAGATGACGCATGGTGAATTGACAGGCCATTGCCTGTGCGGTGCCGTGACGGTGAGGATCGCGGGCGCGCACGATCCGCGCGTCGGCGCGTGTCACTGCCGGATGTGCCAGCGCTGGTCGGGCGGGCTGTTCCTGCTGTTCAATGCCGAAGCCGGAAGCGTGACTGTGGAGGGGGAGGCGACACGCTTTGCCTCGTCCACGTTCGCCGAACGGGCGTTCTGCGCCGTGTGTGGCAGCCATCTGTGGATGCGCGAAACGGACAGTGAGGATGCCGAATACGGGTTCATGCCGGGCCTGTTCGACGCGGCGCGCGCGTTTCCGATGCGATCGGAGATCTACACCGACCGGGCGCTGGCTTCGGTGAAGCTGGCGGGCGACCATCGGCGGGCGACGCGCGCGGAATACGAGGCGGAGAACGAGTTCATCGAGGGGGACATGCCGTGACGTACGACGCCGCCTGGGTTGCCGCCGAAGAGGCGAAGCGCGCCTGGATGAACGAGCATTCGCTTTACCGCGACGCGGATGAGCACGCCTCGTGCGGCGTGGGTCTTGTCGTGGCGATCAGCGGCAAGCCGAGCCGCAAGGTGGTGCACGAGCGGCATCGACGCGCTGAAGGCGGTCTGGCACCGGGGCGCGGTGGATGCCGACGGCAAGACCGGCGACGGCGCGGGCATTCATGTGCAGATTCCGGTGCCGTTCTTCTATGACCAGGTGCGGCGGACGGGGCACGAGCCCGACATGACGAAGCTGATCGCGGTGGGGCAGGTGTTTCTGCCGCGCACCGATTTCGGCGCGCAGGAGCGGTGCCGCACCATCGTCGAAACCGAAGTGCTGCGGATGGGGCACTACATCTATGGCTGGCGGCACGTGCCTGTGAACACCGAAGTGCTGGGCGACAAGGCGAACGCGACGCGGCCCGAAATCGAACAGATCCTGATCCGCTGCGACACCGGCGTGGACGAGGAGCAGTTCGAGCGCGAGTTGTACATCATCCGTCGGCGGATCGAGAAGGCGGCGCTGGCGGCGCAGATCCAGGGCGTCTACCTGTGTTCGCTGTCATGCCGGAGTATCATCTACAAGGGCATGATGCTCGCCGAGCAGGTGGCGGTGTTCTACCCCGACCTGATGGACGAGCGGTTCGAGAGCGCCTTCGCGATCTACCACCAGCGCTATTCGACCAACACCTTCCCGCAGTGGTGGCTGGCGCAGCCGTTCCGGATGCTGGCGCACAACGGCGAGATCAACACGCTGCGCGGCAACGTGAACTGGATGAAATCGCACGAAATCAGGATGGCGTCGAACAACTTCGGCGACGCGGCGGAGGACATCAAGCCGATCATCCCTTCGGGCACGAGCGATTCGGGCGCGCTCGATGCGGTGTTCGAGGTGATGGTGCGGTCGGGACGGAACGCGCCGATGACCAAGACCATGCTGGTGCCCGAGGCCTGGTCGAAGATGACCGGCGAAATGCCGAAGGCATGGGCCGACATGTACGCCTATTGCAACGCGGTGATGGAGCCGTGGGATGGGCCGGCGGCGCTTGCTATGACCGACGGGCGCTGGGTCTGCGGCGGGCTGGACCGCAACGGGCTGCGTCCGATGCGCTACGTCGTGACCGGGGACGGGCTGCTGATCGCGGGGTCGGAAGCGGGGATGGTGCCGGTCGACGAAACGACCGTTCGGGAAAAGGGCGCGCTGGGGCCGGGACAGATGATCGCCGTCGACATGGCCGAGGGGCGGCTTTACCACGATGCCGCGTTGAAGGACAAACTGGCGGCGGCGCAGCCGTTCGGCGACTGGATCGAGAAGGTCGTGGACCTGAACGCGCTGCTGCGCGATGTGCCGGAGACGGCGCTGTTTTCGGGGGCCGAGCTGCGCCGGCGGCAGATCGCGGCGGGCTATACGCTGGAGGAACTGGAGCAGGTTCTGGCGCCGATGGCCGAGGACGGCAAGGAGATGATCGCCAGCATGGGCGACGACACGCCGGCAGCGGTGCTGTCGTCGGTCTATCGGCCGTTGAGCCATTTCTTCCGGCAGAACTTCAGTCAGGTCACGAACCCGCCGATCGACAGCTTGCGCGAAAGCCGCGTGATGAGCCTGAAGACACGGTTCGGCAACCTGAAGAACGTACTGGACGAAAGCAGCGCGCAGGCGGAGATCCTGGTGCTGGAAAGCCCGTTCATCGCCAATGCCGAGTTCGACGTGATGGTGCGCCAGTTCGGCGATCAGGTGGCGATGATCGACTGCACCTTTGCCGCGGGCGCGGATGCGCTGCGGCTGGGGCTGGAGCGGATCCGGGGGGAAGCCGAGGATGCGGTGCGTTCGGGTGCCGGGCATCTGGTGCTGACGGACGAGCATCAGGCGGCGGGCAAGGTGGCGATGCCGATGATCCTCGCCACCAGCGCGGTGCATTCGTGGCTGACGCGCAAGGGGCTGCGGACGTTCTGCTCGGTCAACGTGCGGGCTTCGGAGTGCATCGATCCGCATTACTTCGCCGTGCTGATCGGCTGCGGGGCGACGACGGTCAACGCGTATCTGGCGCAGGATTCCATCGCGGACCGCATTTCGCGCCGCCTGATCGACGGCGCGCTGACCGATGCGATGCGCCGGTACCGCGATGCGATCGACGCAGGGTTGCTGAAGATCATGTCGAAGATGGGCATTTCGGTGGTGTCATCCTATCGCGGCGGGCTGAACTTCGAGGCGGTCGGCCTGAGCCGGGCGATGGTGGCGGAGTATTTTCCGGGGATGCACAGCCGCATCTCGGGGATCGGCGTGTCGGGCATCCAGCAGAAGGCGGAAGAGGTGCATGCGCGCGGTTGGTCCGGTGCGACGGACGTGCTGCCGATCGGCGGGTTCTACAAGGCGCGACGGCAGGGGGAAAAACACGCCTGGGAAGCGTCTTCGATGCACATGCTGCAGAGCGCCTGCGAGCGGGCGAGTTACGATATCTGGAAGCAGTATTCGGCGGCGATGCGGGCCAATCCGCCGATCCACATCCGCGATCTTCTCGACATCAAGGCGCTGGGCAAGGCGGTGCCGATCGACGAGGTGGAGTCGATCACCTCGATCCGCAAGCGCTTCGTGACCCCCGGAATGTCGCTGGGGGCTCTCAGCCCCGAAGCGCACAAGACGCTGAATATCGCGATGAACCGGATCGGTGCCAAGAGCGATTCGGGCGAGGGCGGCGAGGACCCCGCCCATTTCACGCCCGAGGCCAATGGCGACAACCCCAGCGCCAAGATCAAGCAGGTCGCCTCGGGGCGGTTCGGCGTGACGGCGGAATACCTCAATGCCTGCGAGGAGCTGGAGATCAAGGTCGCGCAGGGCGCCAAGCCCGGCGAGGGCGGGCAGTTGCCGGGCATGAAGGTGACGGCGCTGATCGCGCGGCTGCGCCATTCGACGCCGGGGGTCACGCTGATCAGCCCGCCGCCGCACCACGACATCTATTCGATCGAGGATCTGGCGCAGCTGATCTACGACCTGAAGCAGATCAATCCGCGCGCCAAAGTGACGGTGAAGCTCGTGTCGTCGAGCGGGATCGGGACCATCGCGGCGGGCGTGGCCAAGGCCAAGGCCGACGTGATCCTGATTTCGGGGCACAACGGCGGCACCGGGGCCTCGCCCGCCACCAGCATCAAGTATGCCGGCCTGCCGTGGGAGATGGGGCTGACCGAGGCGCATCAGGTGCTGGCGATGAACAACCTGCGCGAGCGGGTGACATTGCGGACCGACGGCGGGCTGCGCACCGGGCGCGACATCGTCATGGCGGCGATGATGGGGGCCGAGGAATACGGCATCGGCACCGCGGCGCTGATCGCCATGGGCTGCATCATGGTCCGCCAGTGCCAGTCGAACACCTGCCCGGTCGGCGTCTGCACCCAGAACGAGGCGCTGCGTGCGAAGTTCACGGGCAGCGCGGACAAGGTGGTGAACCTCATCACCTTCTACGCGCAGGAGGTGCGCGAGATTCTGGCGCAGATCGGGGCACGCAGCATCGACGAGATCATCGGGCGGGCGGATCTGCTGACGCAGGTGAGCCGCGGGGCGGCGCATCTGGACGACCTCGACCTCAACCCGCTGCTGATTACCGTCGATGGGGCGTCGAAGTTCACCTACGACCGGTCGAAGCCGCGCAACCATGTGCCGGATGCGCTTGATTCCGAGATCGTCAAGGACGGCGCGCGGTTTTTCGAGGAAGGCGAGAAGATGCAGCTTTCCTATGCGGTCCGCAACACGCACCGGACCATCGGCACCCGCGCGTCGAGCCATATCGTGCGCAAGTTCGGGATGCGCAACAGCCTGCAGCCCGATCATCTGACGGTGAAGCTGAACGGCAATGCGGGCCAGTCGCTGGGGGCATTCGCCGCACCCGGACTGAAGCTCGAGGTGATGGGGGATGCCAACGACTATGTCGGCAAGGGCCTGTCGGGCGGGCTGATCGTGGTACGTCCGCAGATGGCCTCGCCGCTGGTGGCGAGCGACAACACGATCATCGGGAACACCGTGCTTTACGGAGCGACGGCGGGGCATCTGTTCGCCGCCGGCCGCGCGGGCGAGCGTTTCGCCGTGCGCAATTCGGGGGCGAAGGTCGTCGTCGAGGGCTGCGGCACCAACGGCTGCGAATACATGACCGGCGGGGTGGCGGTGATTCTGGGGCGGATCGGGGCCAATTTCGGCGCGGGCATGACGGGGGGCATGGCTTATGTCCATGATCCGCAGGGGACGGCGGCCGACATGATGAACATGGAGAGTATCGTGATCTGCGCCGTCGGCCACCCGCATTGGGAGGCGCAGTTGCGCGGGCTGATCGAGCGCCACGCGGCCGAGACCGAAAGCCGCAAGGCCCGCCAGATTCTGCAGGACTGGGCGACCGAACGGGCGCGGTTCGTGCAGGTCTGCCCGAAGGAGATGCTGGTGCACATTCCGTTTCCGCTGAGCGTGGCGGCCCGGGCGGTTCCTGCGGAGTAGCGACGGGCCCGCCGTCAGGCCTCGGTCGTTTTGAGCCAGCCCCAGGTTTCGGCGATGCCGTCGCGCAGGCCGATGCCGCCCGCCCAGCCGAAATCGGCGGCGGCGCGCGAGACGTCGAGGACCGAGCGCTGCACATCCATCTTGCGGGCGGGCTTGAAGACCGGGTCGAGCGGGCGGCCCGTCACCGCCTCGATCACGCGGACGATCTCCAGCAAGGGGGTGCCGCTGCCGCTGCCTGCGTTGTAGACGCCGACGCGATCGGTCGCGATCGCCCGCGCGCAGAGATCGGCGATGTCGGCGACGTGGACGTAGTCGCGCTCCACGCTGCCGTCGCCCCAGATCTCGATCGGCTCGCGCAGCAGCGCCCGGCGGAGGAAGGTGGAGATCACGCCCTGCACGCCGGTATGGGCCTGCCGGGGGCCATAGGGATTCGATGCGCGGATGACGATCGGCAGGATGCCCCGGGTGCGGGCATACATGTCGAGATAGCTTTCGATCGCGACCTTGACGATCCCGTAGGAATTGATCGGCCGGAGGGGGTGGGTTTCGGGGATCGGCACGGTTTCGGGCGGGCCGTAGACGGTGCCGCCGGAGGAGAGGAACAGCAGGCGCGGAATGCGCAGGCTGATCATCGAGTCGAGAATGGCCAGCGTGCCGACGAGGTTGTCCTGCACGTCGATCTTGGGGTCGAGATCGGCGGTCGTCGGAAAGGTCGTGCTGGCCAGATGCATCACGGCGTCGACACCGGACATCGCCTCGATCACCGCCATGCGGTCAACGAAACTTCCCAGCCGGTAGTCGACCCCCTTGAGGGGCTCGCGGAAGCGTTCGGCCTGTCTGTCGAACACCCGCACCGCGTGGCCCTGCGCCACGAGGCTGTCGACGATGTGCGAGCCGATGAAGCCGCAACCGCCGATGACCAGTATCTTCATGCCGTCCTCGTTTTTTCGTGATGCGGGGCTGCGCGATGTTCGGGCGATGCCGCACCTGGTGCAAGCGGGATCGTCCGTGCGCGGCGCTAGCGCGTCATGCCGCGGATGTTCGTCACCGCAGCCGTCCAGCCGGTCATGACTGGAACGACACCAAAGAGGCGTTCCAGCGCATGAAGCCTGCTGCCGTCATAGGACAGCGGTTCGGACGGGTAATCGGCCCAGCCGAGGCGGAGGTCGGTGAAGGGGCGAAGCGCTGCCGACCGGATCCAGAACGTGGTGCCGACCGGGAAGTTGAAGGCCTGCGGCAGATCGCCGAGGCCCATGCGCCGGACCAGTTCCTCGGCATGGGGGCGGTTGCCCGTCCAGCCGAGGATGTTGGGATCATCGGGATAGACGATCCCGAGCGTCTCATCGGCGGCGAATTCGGAGAGGATGCGGTCGATCATGCCGCCGCCGCGTTCGCCCCCGAGCGCATTTTCGTAAAGGAACGCGATCCATGCCGCGATCAGGCCGGGGTTGTCGACTTCCTTGCTCTGCTTGCCGTGGACATGGCCGACCACATCATATCCGTCGACCAGACGTGGGCCGAAATGGGTCAGGAAGGGGCCGATGTCACGGCCGAGGTTCTGCACGGTTTCGATGGCGGCGACCCTGCCGCGATAGTCCTTGAGAACCTCCTGCGCCATGTCGCGCGCCGCCACGGTCGCCACGGTGACGAAAAGGTCGGGCAGGGTCCGGTTCGCGTGCAGCCGCCGCAGGATCTCGGGCAGGTGGCCGATGAAGAAGGCGTGGATGTGCAGTGCCGCCTTCAGCTGCGAGGGGGGGGCGTGCGGGGTGCCGGAGGGCTGCGGTTCGATGACGCGCAGGAGCCACGGGCCGGGCGGGCGGCCGGCCTTGAGGAAACGGACATAGGGATCGGCGGCGACCTGCGCCTCGGGCGGGTTGCGCTCGGCGAAGACGAGCGGATGAAAGCCGGGCTCGGGCTTGCGCTGATGCACGCCGGAGGACATGGCGTTGAGATAATCCATCACCGCGTCGGAAAGCGAAGCCAGCGTGTTGCCGGGGCCCGCGTAGAAGTCGGCCCTGAACGCGCCGGAGGCGAGGATATCGGCGCGGTCGGTCGCGCGCTGCGCATCCTTGACGGTGGCCTCGAGGCCGAGCGTTTCGATCCGCGCGGCATAGGCGTCGAAGTCGAACGCGTCGGCTGCGAAGGCGCGCGTGCGTTCGGCGACGATGCGCACCGCGCGGGCGATGATGCGAGGGCCAGCACCTTGGCCGCGAGATCGGCGGTGTCGATGTAGGTGGCGACGCATTCCTCGCGCAGCCCGGCCTCGGTCAGGAAATCGGCGATGCCGGTCGTGTTGTCGAAACAAAGGACCGGCAGGCCGACGCACATCGCGTCGATCGCGACGTTGGGCAGCGGATCGAGCCGGCTCGACAGCAGCAGCGCGTCGGCAAGTTCGTAGGCGTATTCGATTTCCGAGGTTTCGCGCAGCATGACGACGCGGTCGCCGATGCCCGCGCGGCGCAGCTGGTCGCGCAGGTAGACGGAATACGCCATGTCATGCTCGGCATCGAAGCCGCTGCCGATCCACGCGAAGAAGGCGTGCTCGCCACCCGGGCTTTGCAGCACCCGCGTCGCCGTTTCGATGAACAGATCGACGCCTTTGCGGATCTGGACGAAACCCGCCCCGATGACCACGAACCGGCGCGGCCCGGGCCGCACCGGGCGCAGCGTGTTCTGCAACCACGAACGTTCGACCTCACGCAGGGTCGACAAGTGTTCGACGGTCGGCACCGCACATTTGCCCTGCGGCAGGACGTGCATCGAGGGCGTCGCTGCGATGATGTTGTCTGACAGCGCATTCTCGAGCGTCAGCCGGGTGGAGAAGACGGTTGCGCTCGACCAGTGGAAGGCGTGCGGGAAAGCATCCCTCGGCCGGGTGTAGGACGCGAATTCGTGCAACAGCGACACCGTCGGCACCTGTTCGTCGCGCAGGCATTTGAGCACCCCGCGCGACTCGATCGAGTTCACGACGGCGAAGGCGTAGGATCGCTCGGCGCATATTGCCGCGACGAAATCGGACAGGCCAGCCGGCTGTGTGGTGAATTCCTCGGGAACACGGACGTTGACCGCAGCGTCACGGAAATTATCGAGGATATCGCCGCCGCGCAGGCAGAGCGCCGTGACATTGTATCGTTTTGCGAAACTTTGCACGAGATTGAGCGCGAGGATGGGCGCACCGGTGCGTCCGGCCTCATGGCTGACGACCAGGACGTTCGGACGTTGCGGATCATCGACCGCACGGCCGCGATATTCCTGCCCGATGCGTTTGGTCGCGTGACGCAACAAGGGCGGAGCAGCGGGGATCTGTGCCGCTTCGGTTTCCGGAGGCAGTATGGCCCCCGGTAATTGCGCGAGCGACCGATCGGGGTCGCGCTTACGCGCACTGCGCGCGAAGCGTGAGGTTGTACGAATGGGGAGGGGCGGCGTAAGCCGCGAGAGCGCGCTCAGCAGATGGAATTGGAAATAATGTAGCGCTAGCCGTATCGGGTGTCGGCGCGCGACGGCGATCTGTGCCTGGAGGTCGGCAATCTGGCCGAAAAGACTCGAGCGCTCGGTCATCGCACCGTGAACGGCGTTCAGGAGTTCCGCCTGGCCCAGATCCATCGCGGCGAGACGTGTCTGTTGCCCTGTTGCGTCTGCGCTCTCCGGCGATGCGGTGGTCATGCTTGGATTCCCCTTGCGGAGGCCGGCCTGCCCCTGCGGCACTGGTCATCGAGAACCGTCATGGAACGCCCGGGCCGGCAGGACAGCAACAGCGCACCGGTCGACCGGCGGGGCGCACTGCCTTCGCCGGCAGGGCGGCGCGACCGTTGGCGGCATCCGGATTGTTGCGTGAACAATGACATGGCACTCCCTAGATCGGGTAACGGCCAATGTCGATATTCGGTTTCAAGCCCGGGCGAAGCGCGCCTGTATTGTTGCCTTGGCTGTCGTGCCGCCGCTACGCGCCCGGCCGGCGTTTAGCGTCTTGTCCGCGTGACATTCCGGGGTCACAACAAAGGCGCGCCGGTCGTGGCGCGGTTTGGTTTTCGGGAGATGGGCATGTCGGATCTGATTGTGGTGTCGTTCGACGACGAGGCGACGGCGTTCGATCTGCGCACGGCGCTGGTCAAGCTGCAGAAGGAATACCTGCTCGAGATGGAGGACGTGGTCGTCGTGACCAAGTCCGATGACGGCAAGGTGGCGCTGCACCAGGCGGTGAACCTGACGGCGACGGGGGCGGTCGGCGGCGGCATGTGGGGCGCGTTGGTCGGCCTGTTGTTCCTGAACCCGCTGCTCGGTGCGGCGGTGGGTGCCGGGGCGGGGGCCCTGTCGGGCCGGATGACGGATATCGGGATCAACGACCAGTTCATGAAGGACATCGGCGGGACGTTGAAGGCCGGCGGGGCGGCGGTCTGCGTGCTGGTGCGCAAGATGACCGGGGACAAGGTTCTGGACCGCCTGGCCGAGTTCAGGGCGAAGGGCCATGTCATGCAGACCTCGCTGACGACCGAACAGGAAGACAAGCTGAAGGCCCTGATCGAGCGCCCTGCGGTCTGACCGGGGCGGCGGGCCGGCTTGACCGCGGGGGGTGCGTCGTGGTCAACCTGCCGCGATGACAGCCCCCGCCGACAAGCCCAGGAAAGCCAGCGTAGCGCCGGAAAAATCCGGCGCCGCGGCCAAGGACGGGGTGGCGGTGGCGCGGCAGGGGCCGAGACGGAGGCTGATGCGCTGGGCCGGCCGCATTCTGGGCGGGTTCGCTGCATTCCTGCTGGCGATGGTGCTCATTTACGCCGCCATCAACCCGCCGACGACGCTGTACATCCTGTCGGAGCGTTTCCGGCTGGGCGGCGTCGCGCATGAATGGGCGGATGCCGACGATATCGCGCCGGTCATGCTGCGCTCGGTCGTGGCGGCGGAGGATGCGAATTTCTGCCTCCACTGGGGGTTTGACATGGCTGCGATCCGGCTGGCGGTGGATCAGGGCGGCAGGCGCGGCGCATCGACGCTGACCCAGCAGGTGGTGAAGAACACCTTCCTCTGGCAGGGGCGAAGCTGGGGGCGCAAGGCGCTGGAGGCGCTGATGACGCCGGTCGTGGAGCTGTTCTGGAGCAAGCGGCGGATTCTGGAAGTGTACCTGAACGTCGCGGAATTCGATGAGGGCGTGTTCGGCGTGGCGGCAGCGGCGCAGCATTATTTCAGCGTGCCGGCAGCGAAGCTGACCCCGCTGCAGGCGGCCCGGCTGGCGGCGGTGCTGCCCGATCCGAAGGGGCGCGATGCCGCGCGGCCGTCGCGGCTGGTCCGCAACCGTGCGGCAGGGATCGTGGATGGCGCGGAGACGATCCGCGTGGATGGGCGCGCCGCCTGTTTTGCGCCGGAGCCGGCGGATTGACGCGGGTTTCGGCCGGGCGGGATTGAATTCCGCCCGGGCGCACGGCAAGACGGGGCTGCCCCAACCGCAACGAGACCCCGATCGATGAACCGCCTGTTTCACGCGCCGCTGTCGCCCTTCTGCCGCAAGGTCCGCCTGACGCTGGCCGAAAAGCGGATCGAGGTGGAGCTGATCGAGGAGCGCTACTGGGAGCCGAGCGCGGATTTCCTGCGGCGCAACCCGGCGGGCAAGGTGCCGGTGCTGCGGCTCGACACCAAGGTGATGTCGGAAAGCCAGGCGATCTGCGAGTACCTGGAGGATACGGTGCCCGCGCCGGCGCTGATGCCGCGCGATCCCGAGGGGCGCTACGAGGTGCGCCGGCTCTGCGCCTGGTTCGACGACAAGTTCCATGCCGAGGTCACGTCGAAACTGCTTTACGAGCGCGTGAACAAGAAGATGCAGGGGCAGGGCTATCCCGACTCCAAGGCGGTGAAATCGGGTGCGGGGCGGATCAAGTACCACATCGACTATCTCGGCTGGCTCTTGGATCAGCGGCGCTGGCTGGCCGGCGATGCGATGACGCTGGCCGATTTCACCGCGGCGGCACATCTGTCATGCCTCGACTACATCTCGGACGTGGACTGGAACCGGTCGGCGACGGTGAAGGACTGGTATGCCAAGATCAAGTCGCGGCCGAGTTTCCGACCGCTGCTCGCGGATCAGGTGCCGGGGTTTCCGCCGCCGTCGCATTATGCCGACCTCGATTTCTGAGCCGGCCGCGCCGGGGGTTTCACACCCCCGGACCCCCGCCGCGCCGGGGGTTTCACACCCCCGGACCCCCGTGGGGTATTTGGGCAAAAAAGAAGCCGGGTCATGCCGGAAGGGCTGAAGGCGCTCCTGGTGGCGCGGGCGCTGGAGGAGGGGTTTTCGAAGGTCGGCATCTGCGCGCCCGATGCCGTGCCCGCGGCTGCCGGCCGGCTGGCCGCCTGGCTTGCGGCCGGGCATCACGGGCAGATGGGGTGGATGGCGGAGCGCGCCGCGTGGCGGGGGAACGCGGCGGCGCTCTGGCCCGAGGCGCGCTCGGTCATCATGCTGGCCGAGGCCTATACGCCGCAGGCGGACCCGCTGGCGGTGCTGGCGGAGCGCGAGCGGGGCGCGGTCAGCGTCTATGCGCAGGGCCGCGACTACCACGACCTCGTCAAGCGGCGGCTGAAGCGGCTGGGGCGGTGGCTGGTCGCTGCGGCGGGGGGCGGCATCAAGGTGTTCGTCGATACTGCCCCGGTGATGGAAAAGCCGCTGGCACAGGCGGCGGGGCTGGGCTGGCAGGGCAAGCATACCAACCTCTTGGGCCGGGATCTGGGGAACTGGGTCTTTCTCGGCGCGATCTTCACCACGCTTGATCTGCCGCGCGACGCGGCCGAGACCGAGCATTGCGGCAGCTGCACCGCCTGTCTCGACATCTGCCCGACGCGGGCCTTTCCGGCACCGTTCCAGCTTGATGCGCGACGCTGCATTTCCTACCTGACGATCGAGCACGAGGGCCCGGTGGACGAAGATCTGCGCGGGCTGATGGGCAACCGGATTTATGGCTGCGACGACTGTCTTGCGGTCTGCCCGTGGAACAAGTTCGCCGTGGCCGCGCGCGAGATCGGCTATCAGCCGCGCACCGGGGCACCGTTGCTGGCGGAGTTGGCGGCGCTCGATGACGGGGCCTTCCGGGCGCGGTTCGCGGGCTCGCCGGTCAAGCGCATCGGGCGCAACCGCTTCGTGCGCAACGTGCTTTACGCGATCGGCAATTCCGGTGCGCCAGGGCTTGCCGCAGTGGCGGCGACGCTGACCGGCGACGCCGACGCTGCGGTGGCGGATGCGGCGCGGTGGGCGGTCGCGCGGCTTTCCTCATAATCGCCGCATTGCTCTGGCACCGGGTAGTGCAACCGCAACGCGAGGTGTCCCTTGGCCGGCGATCTGACGATGGTTTCCCCCGGCTCGACCGGGTTCATGGTGCTGTGCGCGGCAGGTTTTGTGCTGGCGGTCAACGGGGTCGCATTCCTGGCCTTCGGGCTGGACAAGCGGCGGGCCGTCAGCGGCGAGTTCCGCATTCCCGAGCGGTCCCTGCTGATCCTCGCGGCCCTCGGCGGCTGGCCCGGCGCGAAGCTGGGGCAGGCGCGGTTCCGGCACAAGACCCGCAAGCAGCCGTTCCGGCGCATGCTCACGGCGATCGGCGTCGTGCAGGTCGCCGTGCTCGCGCTGGTGTTCACACCGGCGCTGCCCTGGGCGCAGGGCGCGGTCGGCACGCTTGGGGCTGCGATGCAGCGGCAGGTCGCCGCGGCGCGGGCGGCGATCGTGCCGGCCGATGCGGCACCGGACGCGCCGGCGAAGCCCTCCATGCCGCACCGGTTCGGGCCGGGGAGCGGCGGCTGATCGGCGGGAGCGTGCCGGTTTCGCCGACGTCCGGGTTCTGGATCGGGGCGTTCGGTGCTACGATTGATGCCATCGACAACGGGAGGAACACGCATGAGCCGACATCCTGTGGACAAGCGCGCGATATCTGAGGGCGGGCGGGTGAAGCACTTCCTGCGTATTGCCCGGCCCGCGCGGGTTGTCTGGCACCGGTCGGAAACCGGGGGCGGCAACCGGCGGGTGGTCGAGTTCTGCCGTATTGCGCGCGGGCACCTGGCCTGACCCGCCCACGCGGCCACCGGGGGCAAGCCCCCGGTGGCCGCGATCGGAGGCGGTCAGGCGCGGACGAGCTTTTCGTAATCCATCGCGACGCGCCGCGTCAGGTCGCCGACCTCGAAGTTGTAACCGCCGATCTGCCCGACCGGCGTCACCTCGGCGGCGGTGCCGGTCAGCCAGCATTGCTGGAAGCCCTCGAGCTCGTCGGGCATGATGTGGCGCTCGTGCACCTTGATCTGCATGTCGCGGAGCATGCCGATGACGGTCTGCCGGGTGATGCCGTTCAGGAAGGCATCCGCGAGCGGGGTGTGGACCTCGCCGTCCCTGACGAAGAAGATGTTCGCGCCGGTCGCCTCGGCGACGTAGCCGCGCCAGTCGAGCATCATTGCGTCGGAGCAGCCTTTGGCTTCGGCGGCATGCTTGGACATCGTGCAGATCATGTAGAGGCCGGAGGCCTTGGCGGCCGACGGGATCGTTTCGGGCGAGGGGCGCTTCCACTTGGCGATGTCGAGCCTTGCGCCCTTCATCTTGGCGTCGCCGTAATAGCTGCCCCATGTCCAGCAGGCGACGGCGAGGCGGATCGGGTTGCGCTTGGACGCGACGCCCATGTCCTCGCCCGCACCGCGCCATGCGATCGCGCGGACATAGGCATCGGTCAGGTTGTTGGCCTTGAGGACGGCCTCTTTTGCGGCATCGATCTCGTCGGCGGAATAGGGCAGCGGCATGTCGAGCAGATCGCCAGAGATGCGCAGGCGCTCGGAATGCGCGCGACCCTTGAAGATGCGCCCGTTGTAGCAACGCTCGCCCTCGAACACCGCCGAGGCATAATGCAGGGCATGGGTCAGGATGTGGACATTGGCGTCGCGCCATTCGACCAGCGTGCCGTCCATCCAAATCTTGCCGTCGCGATCGTCGTAGCCAGCCATCATATCCCTCCTGCGGCAGCGGCACTTTTCGAATGTTGCGCCATAAAGGTCCGGTTGGGACATAATCTTGCGCAAAATCAGGCGTTGGCTAACAGTTGAGTCTTGGAAAGTCAACAAGGCTGACATAAAATGATCGTGGCCGGAGGGAAGCGATGGCGATGGCAGGTGCGGCAGGCGGACCGGGGAGTGGCGAAAGCCTGCTGTTCCTGACCGACGAGCAGGTCAGGAAGGGCATCGAGGCGATGTTCTTCGCCTATCGGGGGTTTACCGCCGACCCGGACCGCATTCTGGAGGGGATGGATTACGGGCGGGCGCATCACCGGGCGATCCATTTCATCCACCGCTCGCCCGGAACGACGGTCAACAACCTGCTGTCGATCCTCGGTGTCACCAAGCAGTCGCTGAACCGGGTGCTGCGCACGCTGATCGCCGACGGCCTGGTCGAAAGCCGCGTCGGCCGGAGCGACAAGCGCGAGCGCCACCTCGTTCTGACCGACAAGGGGGCGGCGCTGGAGCGCAGCCTGTCGGATGCGCAGCGGGCGCGGATGCGGGCCGCCTACCGCGCGGCCGGGCCCGTGGCGGTGCAGGGATTTCGCCAGGTTCTCGAGGCAATGATGGACCCGGACCTGCGGCGGCAGTATCAGACGCTGAAGGAGAGTGGGGCATGACCGATCCGCAGGCGCATCTTCTGGTGGTGGATGACGACGAGCGCATCCGGGGGCTGCTGCAGAAATTCCTGATGCGCAGCGGGTTTCTCGTGTCGGTCGCGCGCGACGCGGCGCAGGGGCGACGCCTGCTGGGGGGGCTGGAATTCGACCTGATCGTGCTTGACGTGATGATGCCGGGCGAGGACGGCATCTCGCTGACGCGCGACCTGCGCACCCGGCTTTCGACGCCGATCCTGCTGCTGACGGCGAAGGGCGAGACGGGAAACCGCATCGAGGGGCTCGAGGCGGGCGCCGACGATTATCTGCCCAAGCCGTTCGAGCCGAAGGAACTGCTGCTGCGGATCAACGCGATCCTGCGGCGCGTGCCGCAGGTCAGGGCGGCCGAGGCCGGGCCGAAGGTGCTGCACCTCGGATCGGTGCGCTACGATGTGGACCGGGGCGAGTTGTGGCATGGCGCGGACATCGTGCGGCTGACTGCGACCGAGGCCTCGCTGATGCGCATCTTCGCCGCGGCACCGGGCGCGCCGGTGAGCCGCGAGCGGCTTGTGGGCGATCTCGGGCGCGACGAGGGTGGCGCGCAGGAGCGGGCGGTCGACGTGCAGATCACCCGGCTGCGGCGGAAGATCGAGGCTGATCCGAAGCAGCCGCGCTATCTGCAGACCGTGCGCGGTGAAGGCTACATGCTGGCACCCGATTGAGCCGGGGGCACCGGGGGTTCGCCCTCGGACCCCGGAGCCTGTTTCCGGACAGAACACGGCGCGGGCGCGGCATGCGCATCGGAGGAGGGAGGAGCGGATGACGACGGCATATTTCTCGCATGACGATTTCGCGCGCCACCTGACGCCTGACGGCCATCCCGAGCGGGCGGCGCGGCTTGCGGCCGTGCGCCGCGCGCTGGCCGCGATGGATCTGGACCGTCGCGACGCGCCGCTTGCGGCGGAGGGCGATATCGGGCGCTGTCATCCGGCGGCGCATCTGGCCGGCATCCGCGCCGCACTGCCGGCGACGGGTCTCGTGCAGCTTGACCCCGATACGTGGCTGGCGCCGGGATCGCTCGATGCGGCGCTGCGCGGGGCGGGCGGCGTTTGCGCGGCCGTCGATCTGGTCATGTCGGGCGGGGCGGCGAACGCCTTTGTCGGCTGCCGCCCGCCGGGGCATCATGCCGAGCGCGCGCGGCCGATGGGGTTCTGCCTGTTCGGCAATGTCGCGATCGGGGCGATGCACGCGCTCGACGTGCATCGGCTGCGCCGCGTCGCGATCATCGACTTCGACGTGCATCACGGCAACGGCACGCAGGATCTGCTGTGGGACGAGGCGCGGGTGCTCGTCGTCACCAGCCAGCAGATGCCGCTGTGGCCCGGCACCGGCGATCCGGCGGAGCGGGGCGCGCATGGGCAGGTGGTGAACGTGCCGCTGGCCCCCGGCTCGGACGGTGCCGTGATGCGCGCGGCCTATGAGCGCGTCGTTTTTCCGCGGCTCGATGCCTTTGCCCCGGAACTGATCCTGATTTCCGCAGGGTTCGATGCGCACGCGGATGACCCGCTTGCCGGCCTGTGCTGGCACGAGGCGGATTATGCCTGGCTGACCGGGCGGATCTGCGACCTTGCCGATGCCCATGCCGCAGGCCGGGTGGTGTCGGTTCTGGAGGGTGGCTATGATCTCGACGCGCTGGAGCGGAGCGTGGCCGCGCATGTCGGCGTATTGAAGGAGCGGGGCGCATGAGCGTAACGGCGATCGACGCGATGACGTTCGAGGCGGCGATGGCGGCGCTGGAACAGGTGGTCGGCGCGCTCGAAAAGGGCGATGTGGCGCTGGAGCAGTCGATCGCGCTTTACGAGCGGGGCGCGGCGCTCAAGGCGCATTGTGCGGCAAAGCTGCGCGAGGCCGAGGCGAAGGTCGAACTGATCCGCGCGGCCGAGGGGCGCTGCCCGCGTGGCAACCATGCACCTGCTCTGCGTCGCAAACGGGACACCTGTTCGACCAGGGGTCGCGCCTGGCTGCGTTCGCCGACCGGATGAAGCGCCGGGGCTGCCGGGACCGCAGCGATGGTCCACGCAAAGCCGATCGCGGTCAGGGCAATCAGCGCGAGCAGCGACGCGAGGATCCGCTTGGACCAGCGGCTGCGTGAGCCGCTCTCATCATAGAAGATCGGCCGGTCCATGCTTGCGCGCCGTTACACTCGCGTTACTTTACCCATAATGAATGGCTTTGGCAGCCCGACCCCGCTTTCGGCAAGCGGCATATCTTACAGTAGAAGCAGTATCCGACGCGGGCAACCGCCCGATGGCGTTCTGTCTTGCAGGGGTTTTCGAAATTCACCGGCCGGCCATTATGCCGGCAGCGCCTGACCCAGCACGCGCAGGACATTGCCGCCCATGACCTTGGCGATGTCGGCGTCGCTGAAGCGGGCGTCGATCAGCGCTTGCGTAATGGCATCGAGCCGGGACGTATCGAACCTAGCAGTAATGGCGCCGTCGTAATCGCTCCCCAGGCCGACATGGTCGATGCCGACAAGGTCGCGGACATGGGCGATGGCGCGCACGATGCCTGCAGGCGACGTATCGCACACCGCAGCGTCCCAATAGCCGATGCCGACGACGCCGCCCGTCCGCGCCACGCCCCTGATCTCCTCGTCGGTGAGGTTGCGGTTGACCTTGCACGTCGCCTGCACGCCGCCATGCGAGGAGACGACGGGGCGGCTCGCCATTTTCAGGACTTCGGCGACACACTGGTGGCTGCAATGCGCGATATCGACGATCATGCCCTTGGTCTCCATGGCACGCACGATCTCGATGCCGAACGGGGTGAGGCCGCCCTTTTTAAGCCCGTGCATCGATCCCGCGACTTCGTTGTCGAAAAAGTGCGCAAGGCCCGCCATGCGGAAGCCGGCATCATAGAGCCGGTCGAGATTGGCGCGCTTGCCCTCGATGTCCTGCAGACCTTCGATCGACAGCATCGCTCCCGTTACGGGCCGCCCCGCTTCCCGGTCGGCAAGCAGGCGCGCCAGATCGGCTTTCGTGCGGATCGCGCGCAGATGCCCGCCCGATCGCGCGGCGTAGTTGTCGAGCTTCGTCGCATGCCACAGCGAGCGTTCGACGAGCGAGTGCCAGGTCCGCATCGGCTGGCCCTGCGCGATGGCAAGCAAGGTGATGTTGTCGGTATCGGCGCCGTTGGCGTCGTAGTTCTGCCCTTTGGGCGTTTTCGAGACCGAGGACAGGATCTGCAGCGCGACATGTCCGTCGGTGAGGCGCGGCAGGTCGACCTGCCCGCGGTCGCCGCGCGCCAACAGGTCGCGCTTCCACATCAATGTATCGGCATGCATGTCGGCGATCTGCAGCGTCCCGTGCAGCGCGGCGGCACGTGCCGAAACCTTCGGCGGCTGCGGTCCGGTGACGCGGTTCATGGTGCGTTCGACGATCGGCGGGAGGATGCCGAAGAAGACGAGGGCAGCGATGCCGGAAAGCGCCGCGAGCCAGCTGAACAGTTTTTTCAAGGCAATCCCTATCCCGTGTCGTCACCCTGAACTTGTTTCAGGGTGCCCTCTGCCGCCCGGGTAGCCGTACCGGCGGAGGGCTGGATGCTGAAACAAGTTCAGCATCACGGCAAGCGTTGGTTAGCGCCGCGCCAAGGTGACGAAGCTGTAGCCGTCGAAGTCCAAGCGCGACGTCTCCTCCCAAATTGCCGGGTCCGGCGCCGGCATTTCGGTGTCGCCGACAGCTAGCTCATGCACTTCGGTGAGTTGCCAACGGTCAGCCATTGGCTCGAACATCGCAAAGACTTCCGCGCCACCGATCACAAACGCCTCGTCACCCGCCATGGCCAGCGCCGCTGCGACATCGTGCGCGATCTCCGCCCCGTCGGCCGACCAGGCGCCTCGCGTCAGCACGATATGCCGTCGCCCCGGGAGCAGGCCGGGCAGGCTCTCGAACGTCTTGCGCCCCATGATCATGGGCTTCCCCATCGTCAGCGCCTTGAAGCGCTTGAGGTCGGCAGGCAGGTGCCAGGGCAATTTTCCGTCGCGCCCGATCACGCCATTGTCGGCACGCGCGACGATCAGCGTGATCAAACCGCCACCTCGCCCTTGATATGCGGGTGCGCCTGGTAGCCCTCGACCGCGAAATCCTCATATTCGTAGGTGTCGATGCTGTCGGCCCGCCGCTTCAGCACCAGTTTCGGCAGCGGATAAGGCTCGCGCGTCAGTTGCAGGCGCGCCTGCTCCAGATGGTTCGAATAGAGGTGGGTATCGCCGCCGGTCCACACGAACTCGCCGACTTCCAGGCCGCACTGGTCGGCAAGCAGATGGGTGAGCAGCGCATAGCTGGCGATATTGAAGGGTACGCCCAGGAAGACGTCGGCGGACCGCTGGTAGAGCTGCAGCGACAGCTTGCCGTTCGCGACATGCGTCTGGAAAAGACAGTGGCACGGCGCGAGCGCCATGCGCTCGAGCTCGCCCGGGTTCCAGGCGCTGACGATCTGGCGCCGGCTGGCGGGCGTATTGCGGATCTGGTCGATCAACAGCTTGATCTGGTCGATGTGGCGCCCGTCCGCGCTTTCCCAGTCGCGCCATTGCTTGCCATATATGGGGCCGAGCTCGCCGTCCTCGCGCGCCCATTCGTCCCAGATGCCGACGCCGCGCTCCTTCAGCCAATTGTTGTTCGTCTCGCCCCGCAGGAACCAGAGCAATTCGATGAAGATCGATCTGACGTGCAGCTTCTTGGTGCTGACGAGGGGAAAGCCGGCGCTCAGGTCGAACCGCATCTGATGGCCGAAGACGCTCAGCGTGCCGACGCCGGTTCGGTCCTGCTGCGGAACGCCGGTTTCGAGGATGCGACGAAGAAGGTCGTGATAGGCTTGCATGTGCCCTGCTATGCCCTGCGCCCTGCACGCCGCCAAGTCTTGGCGGATGCATCCGATCTGGACTTTGTCCGGACCGAATTGCGATTGCGCGCGGCATGCAGGTGATTGAAATTTTGCACATGCCCATCGTTCCGGCCTTTTGCGAAACGTTACGTGTCTTGCACATCGACGCGCTCGGGGTGCTGGTTGGCATTACCGAGCACACCGACAATCGCAGGGACGGGGTCTGCGTGCCGATACGGCGCATCGTCGCCGACGCACTGGCCTGGGAAGCCACGATTCTCGTCCTGTCGCATAATCATCCGGGCGGAAATCCGCTGCCGAGTCGAGCCGATATCGCCGCGACCAATGAGCTGATCCGCACGGTCGCGCCCCTCGGCATCCGGGTGCACGACCATGTCGTGACGGGCGCCGGCCGCGATTTCAGCTTCCGCGCCGCCGGCCTGCTCTAGACCGCGTCGGTGACCAGCAATTTATCGATCTTGCGCCCGTCCATGTCGACGATCTCGAAGCGGTGGCCGCCAAAGTCGAAGTGATCGCCGACGCCCGGTAATCGCCTGAGCTCGGCAAGCGCCAGCCCAGCGACAGTGGCGTAGTCGCGATCTTCGGGAAGTTCGAGACCGATCCTTTCGGCCAGCAAATCTGCCGCCCACCAGCCCGAGACCAGCAAGCTGCCGTCCTCGCGTTGGAACACCGGCGGATCGTCGCCTTCGTCCTGATCCGACACGAAATCGCCCGCGATCGACGACAGCAGGTCGGCAGGAGTCACGATCCCTTCGAGATGGCCATATTCGTCATGGACCAGCGCCATGGGCACGTCAGCGCGGCGCAGTGCTTCCAGCGTGTCCATCGCATCGACCTGATCGGGTACGATCGGCGCCTGGCGCATCAACGCGCGCAAATCGATCTCGTCGCCTGCGATCAGCACGCGCACGATGTCCCGGGCCTGGACGATGCCAATAACCTTGTCGACCGACCCCTCCGCGACGGGCAGGCGACTGTGCGGCAGTTCCGCGAGCATGGCGCGCAGGGCGTCATGATCGGCATCGGCATCGATCCAGTCGATTTCGGTGCGCGGCGTCATCACCTCGCGCACCGGCCGGTCGGCCAGCCGGACGACGCCCGAAATGATGGCGCGCTCGCTTTCCTCGATGACGCCCGATTTGGAGGCTTCCGCCACGATGAGGTGGAGTTCCTCGGCCGTGACATGGTCTTCTGACTCGCGCTTCAGACCAAGCAGCCGGAACACCAGCGCGCTGGTCGAATCGAGCAGCCAGACGAGCGGTGCGGTCGCTTTCGACAACCACCGCATCGGTCGCGCCACCACGGCGGCAATGGGCTCGGGCGCCCTGAGGGCAAATTGTTTGGGGACAAGCTCGCCGATGATCAGCGACACGAACGTCGTGACGACGATGACGAGGCCGAAGCCCAGATTATATGCGGCATCATGCGGGGCGCCGAGCAGTTCGAGCCGTTCGCCGGTGGGTCCGCCCAGACTTGCCCCCGAATAGGCGCCGGCCAATATCCCGATGAGCGTGATGCCGATTTGGGCTGTGGACAGCAATTTTCCCGGATCGGCGGCAAGATCCAGCGCCACGCGCGCGCCGCCGACCCCTTTGCGAGCCATGGCCTCGAGCCGGGGCTTGCGTGCGGAAACGATCGCCAGTTCCGACATGGCGAAAACCCCGTTGAGCGCAATCAGCGCAACGATGATGGCAACATCGGTCCAGGGATAGGGCGAGAGCGCGGGCGCTGACATGGTGTCCGTCAGCAATGCCGGTTTTGCGGCCGCTGAGCAACTGCCGCATCATCGCCGCAGGGCGAAGAAGTCTCTCAGCAATGTTGCTGCCGCCGATTCGCCGACGCCGGCAATGACGTCGGGCCGGTGATGGCAGGTCGGTTGGGCGAAGACGCGGGCGCCGTTGTCGACGCCGCCGCCCTTGGCGTCAGGTGCCGCATAGACGATGCGGGCGAGCCTGGCATGGGCAATGGCACCTGCGCACATGGCGCAGGGTTCCAGCGTCACCCAGAGGTCGGCGCCGACGAGCCGTTCGGTTCCCCGCTCGATGCAGGCGGCGCGAATCGCGACGATCTCTGCATGTGCGGTCGGATCGAGGTCGCGCCGGGTGCGATTTGCACCCTCGCCGATGATCTTTCCGCCCCAGACGATTACCGCACCGACCGGGACCTCGCCGGCCTCTGCCGCCTCGGCGGCAAGGGCCAGTGCACGGCGCATCGGCTCGGGAAGCGGGAAGCTCATTGCGGCGACTTAGGCCCTGCCCGGTTGACGCGGCAAGCCTTTGCCGATATGCGCGCCGCCTTTCCGAGCAACACTCAGATTTCAGGATTACGAGCGATGGCACGCGTTTGCGAACTGACCGGCAAGGGTCGCCAGGTGGGACACAATGTGAGCCACGCCAACAACAAGACAAAGCGGACCTTTCTGCCGAACCTGCAGAATGTCACGCTGCTGTCCGATACGCTGGGCGAGGGCGTCAAGCTGCGTGTTTCGACGCACGGCCTGCGTACCGTCGAGCACGTCGGCGGCCTCGACAACTGGCTGGCAAAGGCAAGCGACGACCTGCTGAGCCTGAAGGTGCAGCGGCTGAAGCGCAAGATCGCCAAGGCGAAGACGGCGACCCAGGAAGCCGCCTAACGCTCGGCTTGCGGGCGCGCAGGCTGGTCGTCGATCGCGAATTTGAGTAGGTAGCTTGCCTGCCAGCTCATGAAATTGTCGTCGGCGATCATCCAGATGACAGGTCGGCCGTTTTCGACGGTCACATCCAGGCCTTCGAAATTGTCATGCAATGTCGGCGGCGCAAGCTGTGCGATCGGTGTGCCGGTTATCGGTGACTGCCGATCGAGCGCGCCGGGGTCGATTACGACCAGCATCGACGTGAACAGGCTCGACAGGGTGAACCGCCGGTTGAGGACGAGGATACGTCCGTCGGGCAATTGCGCGGCATCGGTCGGGCTGTAGCCTGCTGGCGGCAGGTAGCGGCGTTCGATGATCGGCGTGCGTGAGTCGGCGGGATCGCCGCGAAAGATCAGCAGCGGGCGCAGCGCGCTGGCATCCCTGCTGCGCTCGGCAATCACGATGTAGCGGCCATCGGCCAGCCGCAGCACCGACTCGGCGCCGTATTTCACCGGCCAGTCCGCCATCTGGCGCGGACGCACCAGCGCCAGCGCTTGGCGGAAGTCGGGTGTGACCTTGCAGAGCCGGTTGTCGTATTCATAGCCGACCAGCCAGCCGTCGGGCGCAGCGGCCAGCGACTCGCTGTCGCGTTCCCTCTTGTCGTCTTGCCGCCCGCACCCTTCGGGCAGCGGATCGATGCGGGCCTCGGTGGCCCGACCGAAGCGCGTCAGCCGGAAACGCAGGACCGATCCATAATCGCCGATGACGGTGAAGCGGTCCCCCTTGATCCGCAGCGCGGACCAGCCACCGAACTGGCGAGAGCGCGGCGCGGCGAGTTTCCACCCGGCAAGCAGGGTGAGCTGGCCGGTCCGCGTACGCGACGGTTGGTCCGGCTGCAACGACACGGGGGTGGAGACGATCGCGACTGGTTCGCTGAACACGGCGACCAGCGATCCGCTCTGCGGCCCCCCGACAAGCAGCAGGGCTGGCGCCAGCATGATGAGACGAAGGATCGGGGCGTAGGAGCGGCGGTGCACGCGGCCCCCTTAGCGTGCTGTCGCGAATGCGAAACCTGAACATCGCCTAACGCAGGCGTTCAGCATCGCGCCACAGCGAGTCGGCTAGAGCGACGTCACAGTCAAAGGAGACCGACGATGAAAAAGATGATTAACACGGCAGCGCTCGCCAGCATCGCGGCCGTCGGCTTTGCCGCGACGCCCGCGATGGCCGATGGCTATTATGGTGGCCGTGCCGACAGCTACCGGGCCGGAGATTATTATCGTGGCAACGGCTATGACCGTGGCTACGACAACCGGCGCTACGACGACCGCGGCTATGCCGCCGACCGCCGCTACAGCAGGAACTATCAGAACTGCAGGCGCAATTCCGGAACCACGGGCACGATCCTCGGCGCCATCGCCGGTGGCCTTCTGGGCCGTGAGGTCGGACGTGGCGGCTATCGCAATCAGCCGAGCACGACGGGCCTGATCCTGGGCGCGGGCGCCGGTGCGCTCGCGGGTCGGGCGATCGACAAGAGCGGTAATTGCGACGGTCGCTACCGCTAGACATACCCTCCGGTTGCGTGAGCGAGGGCAGGGGCTGGAGGAGTCATCCTTCAGCCCCTTTTTCGTTCCGCATCCGCTTTCACGGTCGCATGCCCGCGCTGTTTCGGCCGCGGGAGGACACTGACCGGGCTGATCAGCTTTCGAGATCGAAGAGCCCGGCCAGCTGCTCGACCATCGTGCCGCCGAGCTGGTCGGCGTCCATGATCGTCACGGCGCGCTGGTAATAGCGCGTCACGTCATGGCCGATGCCGATGGCGACAAGCTGAACGGGCGACTTGCCCTCGATCCAGCCGATGACCTGTCTCAAATGCTTTTCGAGATAGGCGCCGCTGTTCACGCTCAGCGTCGAATCGTCGACGGGCGCGCCATCGGAGATGACCATCAGGATTTTGCGGTCTTCGGGTCGCGCGATCAGGCGGCCGTGCGCCCATAACAGCGCTTCGCCGTCGATGTTTTCCTTGAGCAGTCCCTCGCGCATCATCAGGCCCAACGACGTGCGCGCCCGTCGCCATGGGGCGTCGGCCGACTTGTAGACGATGTGCCGCAGGTCGTTGAGGCGGCCCGGCAACTGTGGCCGTCCGGCCGCAAGCCAGCTTTCGCGCGCCTGCCCGCCCTTCCAAGCGCGGGTCGTGAAGCCCAGGATCTCGGTCTTGACTCCGCAGCGCTCGAGCGTGCGCGCCAGGATATCGGCACTGATCGCGGCGATGCTGATCGGCCGGCCGCGCATCGATCCCGAATTGTCGATCAGAAGCGACACGACCGTGTCCTTGAATTCGGTCTCGCGCTCGATCTTGTAGCTGAGCGAATGCGCCGGACTGACCACGACGCGCGCGAGACGTGCGGCGTCGAGCATGCCTTCCTCCTGGTCGAAATCCCAGCTGCGCGACTGCTGGGCCATCAGTCGGCGCTGCAAGCGGTTGGCAAGCTTGGTCACGGCGCCCTGAAGGCTGAGCAACTGCTGGTCGAGATAGGCGCGCAGGCGGATCAATTCGTCGGGATCGCACAACTCGTCGGCAGCAATGACTTCGTCGAACTTGGTCGTCCACGCCTTGTAGTCGAACCCCGGCGTCAGCTCGGCGGGTGGACGGTTGGGCCGCACGGGAAGCATCCCTTCCTGCTCGCCATCGCCGCCTTCGGCCTGATCGTCGTCGTCGAGCTCTTCGCCCTCGCTTTCGCCCTCGCCTTCACTGTCCTCGCCCGACTGCTGCTCGCCGCGCTGGTCGACCTGGCCCTCGCCGCCGTCGTCCTCGTCGGTCGCGTCGTCCTCACCGTCCACATCGTCCTCGCCCTCGTCCTCGCCGTCGTCGGGTTCGTCGTCGGCGGTGGGCTCTCCTTCGATCAGCGCGAGGTCCTCGAGCAGCTTTGTGGCAAGGCTCGCAAAGGCCTTTTGGTCGTCGACGACCAGACCGAGCGCGTCCATGTCGGCACCACCCGCCTCCTCGATCCAGTCGCGGACCAGGCCGAGGCCGGCTTCGGTACCTTTGGGCGGCGCTTCGCCGGTCAGGCGCTCGCGCAGGAGCAGCGCCACGGCCGTCGAGAGGGGCACCTCGTCTCTGGCCTTGGCGCGCGAAATCGGGTCGGAGCGCATCCGCATGTCGAGGGCGCGCGCCAGATTGTCGCGCATCCCCGCCATACCGCGCGAGCCGAGCGCCTCGACGCGGACGTTCTCGACCGCGTCGAACACCGCGCGGGCGACGACGGGCTGAGGCGCCGCGCGATTATGCGCGGTCGCGTCATGATGCCGCAGGCGCAGGGCAAAGGCGTCGGCAAAGCCCCGCGCCTCGGCGACCTGCGCCGCGGGCAATGCGCGCCCGGGCATCGGTACCTTCAGGTTCTTGCCCGCCTGGGTCGGCGCATCGGCGGTATAGGCGAGCTCGACCTCGGGCTCATGTGCGATCGCGCGGGCCGCACCGGTCAAAACGGCGCGAAAAGCTTCGAGAGGGGTTTGTTCGGTCATCCGCGCATCGCTTTGTCGAAGGGTTCGGACGTTACCGGATAGCCGAGACCTTCCGGAATGCACAGTTGCTGCCGGCCATCACGCTCTTCCAACCAGGGCGTAATCGTCTTGACGGGGAGCGCGGCGGCATGCGCACGCGCCGTTTCAAAACCGTCGAGCGTTGCCAGCCGCTCGAGGTTGCGTCGCGTCGGGAAGATGATCTTGACGCTGCCCGCCGCGGCGCGCTCGAGCACTTGCGACGCCGTTGCCCAGAACAAACGCGTGTTCTCGGTGGCGTCGACCCGCGCGATGGCATGATCGGCCTCGACTCGCGCAAGGTAGAAATGCGTGTCGAAGGTCCGGGTTTCCTTGAAGTTGGGGCACCAGCGCGCGAACGGGACCAGGCCGTCGAGGTCGAGCGACAGCCCGAGGGTATCGAGCACGGGGCCAAGCGCGGCGCTTTCGCCCAGGGCCGTGCGCAGCACCTCCACATCGGCGTCGATTCCGACAGCGATCCCCGCTTCCTCGATCGTCTCGCGCACGGCGGCAATCCGTGCCGCGGCGTCGATCGGGTCGAGATGAGGATAGCGTGCCGCGAGCGCGTAATCGCCGGGGTCGACGCGACCCCCGGGAAACACGACGGCGCCGCCGGCAAAGACCATGGTCGTCGCGCGCTCGACGAACAGATGCTCCGGCCCCGAGGGACCGTCGCGGAACAGCACGAGTGTTGCAGCAGGAATGGGCATCGGCACAGGAGATCGCCTAGCGAACCCGTTGCGTGAGGCAAGGGTGCGTGCAACCCTGGGCCCATGGGACTGGTCGAATTATTCGGGGTCGCGTCGAGCGTCAGCCTGCTCGCTGGATGGCGCATCTACCTGTGCGTGTTCGGCGTGGGGCTGGCGATGCATTTCGGCTGGATTCATTTGCCCGTGAACCTTCATGCACTCGACGTGCTGGCGAGCCCATGGGTGATCGGTGCGGCCGGATTCGGTTTGGTCGCCGAGTTCCTCGCCGACAAGGTCATGTGGATCGACACGATGTGGGACGCGGTGCACACCGCCGTCCGGCCGGTCGGCGGCGCCCTGCTGGCGCTCGCGATCGTCGATCCGGCCGATCCGAAATGGCAGGCCGTGGCCTTGTTGCTGGGCGGCAGCGCGGCGCTCGGCTCTCATGTTGCCAAGGCAGGCACGCGCGCGCTGATCAATGCCAGCCCGGAGCCGGTCAGCAACATCGTCGTTTCGTCGGGCGAGGACGTCGCCACGACAGGACTGCTCGCACTCGCCCTGGCCAATCCGGTCGCGGCGATCTTCGTGGCGATCGCCGTCGCGGGCGGATCGCTCTACGCGCTGTTGAAAGTGCGCGGGCTGATGAAGCGGCTGTTCGGCGCTGCGCCGCGGGGCTAGGGACTCGCGCATGGCATCGGTCGATTATCCGACGGCGCAGGCCGCCATTGTCGCGGTCGGACGCTGGCTCGACGGCAAGGGCTGGGCCCCGGCCACTGCCGGCAATTACTCGATGCGCCTCGACGACGGATCGTTCGCCGTCACCGTGTCGGGCAAGCACAAGGGGCGGCTGACACCCGACGATGTCATGCGCGTCGACGCGGCGGGCCGTTCGCTCGACGGCAAGAAGCCTTCGGCGGAAACGGCGCTGCATCTCGATCTCTACGCCCGTTTTCCGGCCTGCGGTGCGGTGCTGCACAGCCATTCGCCCGAAGCCGTGGGTCTGAGCCGTGCGTTTGCCGGTGCGGACAATTTTTCGCTCGCCGGGCACGAGATGCTGAAAGTGCTGCCCGGCGTCACCACGCACGACATTTCGCGTGTGTTGCCCATCGTCGACAACAGCCAGGAGATGAGCGACATCACGCGCGCCGTCGCGCCGTCGTTGCTGGCGCCGGCGGCCATCCCTGCCTATCTGATCCGAAGCCATGGGCTCTACGGCTGGGGCCGCGACATGGCCGAGGCTGAGCGTGTGATCGAAGGCATCGAATGGATGATCGCGGCCGAACTCGCCGAACGGAGGTTCAAGCGTTGAGCAAGCTCGAGATCTTTGCCGAGGACGGGACGAAACTGTCGGAAACCGGCGACGCGGATGCCATGGCGCAGGCGCTTTCAGAGATTGGCGTGACTTTCGAACGCTGGCCGACCCGCGCCCTTCCGGAAAAGGCCGACAGCACAGCGATCCTTGCGGCCTATGCCCCCGAAATCGACCGGCTGAAGGCCAGGGGTGGCTATCGCAGCATCGACGCGGTGTCGGTGGATCCCGACCATCCCGACCGCGCGGCGATGCGTACCAAATTCCTGTCGGAGCACACCCATGCCGAGGACGAAGTGCGCTTCTTCGTGCGCGGCGAGGGATTGTTCACGCTCCATGCGGCCGGGCGCGTCTGGAACGTTCTCTGCCGCGAAGGCGACCTGATGTCTGTTCCCGCGGGCATGACGCACTGGTTCGACATGGGGGCGGCGCCCGATTTCACTGCGATCCGGATGTTCGTGAACCCCGACGGCTGGGTGGCCGCGTTTACGGGAAGCGATATCGCCGAACGCTTTCCGCGCCACGAACCGGCATGATCAGGGCAATCCTGACCGATATCGAGGGCACGACCTCGTCGCTGGCTTTCGTCCATGACACGCTGTTTCCCTACGCCCGCGCGCGGCTGCCCGCCTATGTGGCGGCGCATGGGGGTGACCTCGACCAGTTGCTCGCCTGGATGGACGCCGACGCCAAGGTCACCGCACTCAAGGACATCCAGGGGCGCATCTGGGCCGAGGGCTATGCTGCGGGCGCGTTGACGGGGCATGTCTATCCTGACGCTGCAGAGGCGCTGCGGCGCTGGCATGGCGCGGGGTTGACGCTCGCCGTCTTCTCGAGCGGCTCAGTGCCGGCGCAGAAGCTGATCTTCGGCCATAGCGACCAGGGCGACCTGTCGCCGCTGTTCTCTGGCTGGTTCGATACGACGACGGGGCCGAAGCGCGAAGCAATGTCCTATGTGCTGATTGCCGACGCGCTCGGCGTGACGCCGGCCGACATGCTGTTCCTGTCCGACGTCGCGGCCGAAACCGATGCGGCCCGGGCGGCCGGCATGCGCGCGTTGCTGATCGACCGGGTAGGCGGCGCAGGCGACATCGCGAGCTTTGCGGACATCGCGCTGTGAAGCTCGGCGGTGTTCACACCCGATCGATCATGCGCACGACCGACGGGCGCGGCGTACGCATCCTCGACCAGCGTCGCCTGCCTTGGGAGGTTGTCTGGGTCGAGCTACGCGACCCCGGCACCGCCGCGCAGGCGATCCGCGAGATGTGGACGCGGGGCGCGCCGCTGCTTGCGATGACCGGCGCCTATGGACTGGCCATGGCATTGGCCGAGGACCCCTCGGATGCCGGCCTCGAGGCAAACCACGCAATGCTGAACGCGACGCGGCCAACGGCAGTGAACCTGCGCTGGGCGCTGGACGAGATCGACCGCGCCGTGCGGCCGTTGCGGCCGCCTGCCCGTGCCGAGGCGGCGTTCGCGCGCGCCGATGCCATCGTCGAGGAGGACGTCGGCCTGTCGCGCGCGATCGGCAACCATGGCCTGAAGCTCTTCCGGAGCCTTCACGCAAGGCATCCGGACCGACCGCTCAACATCCTGACGCATTGCAACGCGGGCTGGCTGGCAACGGCCGACTACGGCACCGCGACGGCGCCGATGTACATGGCGCATGACGCCGGGCTGCCGCTGCACATCTGGGTCGACGAGACCCGTCCCCGCAACCAGGGCGCGCTGTTGACCGCGTTCGAGCTGGCGGAGCACGGCATTCCGCACACCGTCATCGCCGACAATGCCGGCGGGCATTTGATGCAGCGGGGGCAAGTCGATGCCGTTATCGTCGGGACCGATCGCGTCACCGCCAATGGCGACGTCTGCAACAAGATCGGAACCTATCTGAAGGCGCTGGCGGCGCACGACAATGGCATCCCTTTCTACGTGGCCTTGCCCCACACGACGTACGATGCCGGAACCGCTTCGGGCGACCTCATCCCGATTGAGGAACGTCATGGCGATGAAGTCGCGTGGGTCGAGGGCGAAGGAGGCAGGATACGCGTGACGAATTCGCCCGCCGCCAATCCCGCTTTCGACGTGACGCCCGCGCGGCTGGTGACGGGCTATGTCACCGAGCGGGGCGTGCTCGAAAAGCTTTAGGGTCGCCGCGTCAGCCGCTCGAGCGCGGCATCGAGCGTCGCGTCGGTCTTGGCGTGGCACAGGCGGACAACATTCGTGACCGGATCGGTCTCGTAAAAGGCCGAAACCGGGATCGCTGCCACGCCGATCGTGTCGACCGACCAGTCGCACCATTGCACGTCCGTCATCGCAATGCCGGATGCGGCCAGGTCGACGTTGACGAACCATGTCGCGGGGCACGGCAGCACCGCATAGCCGTGCGCCGCCAGCCCGCCGATGAGCCGGTCGCGCGACCGCTGGTTTCGGGCGCGCATGTCGTCGAAATAGCCGCGCTCCTTGCCCAGGCCGTAGGCGACGCCGGCTTGCAGGTTCGGCGGCGTCGTGAAGGTCAGGAACTGGTGCGCCTTGGCGAGGACATCGGCAATCGGCGGCGCGGCGCACATCCAGCCGACCTTCCAGCCCGTCAGCGCGAAGATCTTGCCCGCCGAGCCGATCTTGATGGTCCGGTCGCGCATGCCGGCCTCCGCCATCAGCGGCACATGGACATTGCCGTCAAAGGTTAGGTGCTCCCAAACCTCGTCGCAGATCGCGATGGCATCGTGCGCGAGGCAGAAATCGGCGAGCAGGCGGCGTTCGCCCGCGCTGAGCATCGCGCCCGACGGATTGAGCGGCGAATTGACGATGATCGCCCTGGTGCGCGCGCTGCCGACGGCCTCGAGGGCGGATGCGGTTATCGTCCAGTGCGGCGGCTCGAGCCGTACCAGACGGGCGATCCCGCCCGCGCGTTCGACGAGCGGACGATAGGCATCATAGAGCGGCTGGAACATAACGATTTCATCGCCCGGCGACACGATGGCGAGGATCGCCGCGGCCAGGGCCTCGGTCGCGCCCGAGGTGACGATCACTTCGTCGGCTGCCAAGGCGAGCTGCTGGTGCGCCGCATAGTGCGCGGCGATTGCCGTGCGCAGTTCGGGCGTGCCCCACATGGGCGGATACTGGTTCGACCCCGTCGCCAGCGCGCGCGCCGCCACCTCGACGACGTCCGGCGGCGCGCCTTCGTCGGGGAACCCCTGCCCAAGATTGATCGCCCCCGTTTCGCGCGCGCGCGCCGACATGGTCGCAAAAATTGTCGGCTTCAGTGCGGCGTAAAGCGGGTTCATGGCGTTTGGCTTGCGATGGACGCCGCTCTGGGGCAACGCATTTTTAAGACCCGGGGGATGCAAAGGGACATGATATGACCAAGCCGACCGAAGAAACGCCGCCCGTGGAAAAGGTTGCCGACATCAGTGACAAGCTGGCGGATAGACCGGTCCTGCCGAAACGAAACCGTAACGGCGCGATCGTAACGGCTGCCGCGACAGGCATCGGATCGGCTGCGCTGCTCGCCGCGCTGCTTTACGCCAATCGCAGTCGCAAACCAAAGAAGCCGGAGTCCGAATGACCCATAAGCCAATCCGCAAGGCAGTTTTTCCCGTCGGCGGTCTCGGCACGCGGTTCTTGCCCGCGACCAAGGCGATCCCGAAGGAAATGCTGCCGGTCGTCGACAAGCCGCTGATCCAATATGCGGTCGACGAGGCCCGCGAGGCCGGCATCGAGCAGATGATCTTCGTCACAGGTCGCGGAAAGACCGCGATCGAGGATCATTTCGACATCAGCTACGAACTCGAAACGACGATGAGCGAGCGCGGCAAATCGCTCGATGCCATTGCCTCCACACGCTTTGCGCCGGGCGAAGTAGCCTATGTGCGGCAGCAGGAGGCGATCGGGCTGGGCCATGCCGTCTGGTGCGCCCGGCACATCATCGGGAACGACCCGTTCGCCATCTTTCTGCCCGACGAACTGATGGTCGACAGCCCCGGTTGCATGAAACAGATGGTCGATGCCTATCATCGCGTCGGCGGCAACATTGTGTGCGGCTATGAAGTACCTGCCGATCAGACCGACAAGTACGGCATCATCACGCCCGGCAAGGTGGATGGACCGCTGGTCGAAGTCGTCGGCCTTGTCGAGAAGCCGAAACTGGGCACCGCGCCGTCGAACCTCATGATTCCGGGCCGCTACATCCTGCAACCCGAAGTGATGCGCGTCCTCGAGGGGCAGGCGCGCGGCGCAGGCAACGAGATTCAGCTCACCGATGCCATGGCGCAGATGATCGGCACCCAGGCGTTTCACGCATATACTTTCGGCGGGCAGCGATTCGACTGCGGCGACAAGGCAGGGTTCATCACCGCCAACATCGCGCTCGCTCTCGGGCGCGACGACATCGGACCGACGGTAAAAGCATATATCGAAACGTTGTAGGTTAATCGTTTCGGGAACTTACCGACCTAGGCAACCGTTGATCAGGCTCATCGTCATTTTTGGAGCCTGCACCATGTCACGGTATTTCCTGACACTTTCAACTGTTGCCCTGTCGTCCTTGATGCTCGCTCCCTCGCCCGTCGTTGCTGCCGGCAAGGCCGACCGCGCGCGCGCCGCGATCGCTGAAGCGACCGGCAAGGTCGACGCAGCCGCCAAGGTCGGCACCAGCGGCGACGCGCCGCGCCTGAGTGCCGAGGCATCCGCGATGTTGCGCCAGGCAAAGCAGGATCTCGCCAGCGGACATAAGGAACAGGCCTTCGACGATGCCAACCGCGCGTCGCAGCTGGCTGATTCGGCGATCGGCGTGTCGCAGCGGGCAAGGACCGAGGCCGAACAGGCGCAGCGTGCCAGCGCCGAAAACAGCGCTGCCGCCGCGCAACAGGACGCGGCCGCTGCCAATGCCCGGGCAGATGCTGCCCAGCAGGCCGCCGCGGCTGCCGCGGCCGATGCCGCTGCCGCCCGTGCCGCGCCGCCCGTCGTGATCGCCGCACCGGCACCGACGAGCACGACCGTCACCACGGCCGAAAGCGTGACGACGCCGGTCGCCACGCGAACGACGACGACAAAGACCAAAAAGGCCACCGTCCGTCACACGGCACCGCGGGCCAAGGCGGTCGTCGCGAAGAAGACGACCACGACGACGATCACCACCAACGCGCAGTAACGCAAAGCAAAGGTCGTGCGCCTTAGCCGCGCACGTCCTTTGCCACGGCGTCGAGCAGACCGTTGACGAAGCCCTTTTCGCGCTGGTCGTAGAAGGCGTCGGCGACATCGACATATTCGTTGATGATCGTCTTTACCGGCACGTCGCCGCGCGCGATCAGTTCATAGGTCGCAACCCGAAGCAGCGCCCGCATCGGCTTGTCGAGCCGGTCTAGGCTCCAGCCGGTCGACAGACGCGCGCTGATGGCGGCATCGAGTTCAGCTTCCCGCGCAATGCTGCCCGTCACCAGATCGTCGAAGAACGCGACTTCTGCCTCGTTATACTCGACATCCTCGATCGTGGCGCCCAGCCGGTGCTGGTGAAATTCGTGGATCAGCTGCGCAGTCGGCGTCGCCTCCATCGAGCGCTGGTAGCTGGCCTGCACGGCACCGAGGCGTGCGGCAGATCGGGATTTCGAACGGCTCATGGGGAAGGTCCTGCTTAAAGCCGCGCCCTGACCGATGCAGCGTGCGCGGGCAAGCCCTCCGCATCGGCAAGCGTGGCAGCGGCCGGCCCCAGAACCGCGATCGACGCCGGCGTGGCGGCCAGGAACGACGTCCGCTTCATGAAATCCGTTACCGACAGCCCGCTGGCAAAACGCGCGCGCCGACCTGTCGGCAGCACATGGTTCGGCCCGCCCAGATAGTCGCCGATGGCTTCGGGGGTGTGACGACCGAGGAAGACCGAACCGGCATGGCGGACGCGGGCAAAAAGCGCGTCCGGGTCCGCGACGGCCAGTTCCAGATGTTCGGGCGCGAGCCGGTCGATCAGCGGCGGCGCGTCGTCGAGGCTGCCGAGCAGGATGACGGCACCAAATGTGGCCCAGCTGACTTGTGCCGAAGCCCTGGTCGAAAGCGTCGGTATCAGGTCGTCGACGGCGGCCACGACCGCCCGGGCGAAGGCGGCATCGTCCGTCATCAGGATCGACTGGCTGGTCGGGTCGTGCTCGGCCTGGCTCAACAGGTCGGCGGCAATCCAGGCCGGGTCATTGGCACCGTCGGCGACGACAAGGATTTCGGAAGGCCCTGCGACCATGTCGATCCCGACGCGGCCGTAGAGCTGGCGCTTTGCCTCGGCGACCCAGGCATTGCCGGGACCGACGATCACGTCGACCGCCGCGATGCGCGCCGTACCATAGGCCAGCGCGCCGACCCCCTGCGCGCCGCCGACGCGCCAGATTTCGTCGACGTCTGCGATATGTGCGGCGGCAAGCACCGCCTGGTTGATCGCCCCCTTCGGCGTCGGCGTGACCATTGCCAGCCGCTCGACGCCTGCAACCTTGGCGGGAATGGCGTTCATCAGGACCGACGAGGGATAGGCGGCGCGCCCGCCGGGAACGTACAGCCCGGCTGCCTCGACCGCCGTCCAGCGCGCGCCCATGCGCGTGCCGGTGTCGTCGGTCCAGTCGCTGTCCAGCGGGCGCTGCTTGGCGTGGTAGGCACGGATGCGCGCGGCGGCGAGGTCGAGCGCCGTCCGCAGGTCGGGCGCCAGCGCCGCATAGGCGGCGGCACAATCGTCGCGGGAGATCGACCAGCCCTCGCTGTCGAGATCGAACCCGTCGAAGCGCTGCGTGAGGTCGATGAGCGCGGCATCGCCCTGGGTGCGCACGCGCGACAGGATCCCGGCCACATCCGCCGACACATCGGCATCGGCCTCACGCCGCGCATCGACGAGCACGGCAAACGCTGCCTCGAACCCGGGATCGCTGGCGTCGAGCATCAACATGCGGCGGCTCGTCGAAAGGCTTCGACCAGCGGCGCGACGTCGTCGCGCGTCTTCAATGCCGCGCGGTTGACGATCACGCGCGCCGAAACCTCGGCAATTACTTCGACCTCGACCAGCCCATTGTCCTTCAGCGTGCGACCCGAGGAGACAAGGTCGACGATGCGGCTCGACAGGCCGAGTGTCGGGGCGAGTTCCATTGCGCCGTTGAGCTTCACGATTTCGGCCTGCACGCCGCGACGGGCAAAGTATTTGCGGGTGAGATCGGGATATTTGGTCGCGACGCGTACATGGCCCCACCGGCGTGGATCATCGGTCTCCGCCAGGTTTGCAGGCTCGGCGACCGAAATCCGGCAGCGCCCGATGCCCAGGTCGACCGGCGCATAGAGTTCAGCATAATCGAATTCGTCGATCACGTCGGATCCCACGACGCCCAGCTGCGCGGCGCCGTGCGCGACGAAGGTCGCCACGTCGAAAGCACGCACGCGGATGAGATCGATGTCGGCGCGGTTGGTGCCGAAACGAAGGCGTCGGTCCTCCTCGTCGCCGAACCCGGCCTCGGGCACGAGGCCGGCGCGTGCCATCACCGGAAGAACTTCGGACAGGATACGGCCCTTGGGCACGGCGATCGTCAGCATGGGGCGGAAAATGCGGTCATGGCGCGCCCGCGCCTAGCGTTCGCTGTCCTCGAGGGCAATCGTCGTGCGTGGGCCGAGCCATGGCGCCCAGCGCTGCCACCCTCCGTTCAGCGAAAACCACTCCCAGACGCCGGTGACGATGAGCGCGACGGCCGCCAGCGCGCCGATCGTCAGCGGGTTCAGGTGCGCGGCCCATCCTGCGATGCCGACGGCCAGCAACAGTCCGCTGCCGATGAAATGCGACAGCGGCGGCATCGGCCGGTCTGCCGTCATCCATTTGAAGACCTGGTTGCCGATCAGGAACAGCAGGGGGCCGCCGCAGGCGACGAGGATGAAGTCGACGTCGGCGTGATGCTCGACCGGATGGGCAAGCATCATTTCGTCGGCGACGGCCGTCACGACGATCCCGGCGATGATTGGCATGTGCAGGTAGGTATAGGCATTGCGCGCGAGTCGCCCCGCGTCGGCCTCGTTCTCGATGGCCTCGCCACCGCGCTTGGCGCCGATATCGAAATAGATCCACCACATCGACGCGCTGCCGACGAAGCTGACGCCAAAGGCCGCAATGACCGGAAGATCGGGCGCGAGCCCGGAAAAAGTGGCGCCCGTGACCAGGATCGCTTCGCCCAGCGCAATGATGATGAACAGGGCGCAGCGTTCGGCCATGTGCGCGCCCGATATGTCCCAGTCGGACACGTTGGACTTGCCCAGAAAGGGCGTCCGAAAGAACAGTGTCGGTCCCGAATATTCGATGGCCAGGGCTGCCGCCCAGAGCACGAGGCGCAGGTCGCGGTCGGTGAAGATGCCCCCGATCCACAACGGCGTCGCCAGCAGGAAGTAAAAGGCGATCCGCAGGAAGTTTCGCGAGCGCGCGGGATTATGGCCGCGCGAGAGCCAGCCGATCCATAAGGTGCGACCGAGCTGCATGACGACATAGGCGGCGACGAACACGGCGCTGTTGGCGCGAAAGGCGGTCGGGATCGAAGACGCCAGCACCAGGCCGCCGAGCATCATCGCCATCAGCATGCCGCGCACCGCGCCGCGTTCCGGGTCGAGCCAATTGGTTGCCCAGCTCGTGTAGATCCACAGCCACCAGACCGCGAGGAACAGGACGAGCGTCTCGAGCGCACCCCTGATCGTCAAGTGATCGGCCAGGCTGTGCGACAATTGGGTGACGGCAAAAACGAACACCAGGTCGAAGAACAATTCGATTTCGGTGACGCGGTCGCTGTCTTCCTCGTCGCGGACACGGAACAGGGCCTGACGGGTTTCGGCGGACATGCCCATGTTCTAGGGCGGGGCGGCAGGAGGGCAAGCGATGACGTTCGAAGAGGCCATGGCCTTTCAGGCCGCGTTTTGCGACGATGGGGGCGCCCCGATCACGGCACGCGCGTGCCGCGCGCTGGCCGTGGCACTCGACCGGACCACGGCGACCGGGCGGCGGGCGCTCGATTGGCCCGGCAACCGCATTGCCGATGCCATGCCGCTCCGGTTGGTCGCCCCCTATCATGCCTTGTTCCGCAAAGGTCTGATTCCGTCCTTCGACACGGTAGAGGCGATCCGCGCGGCGACCGCCGCATATGACTCGTGGATCGTGCCCTGGCTTCACGGGCCGCCGCAGACCAACGAACCGGCCCGCTCGGCAAATTTCATGGCGGCACTGCTGGTGCTTGCGGACCGGTTCGGCCTGCCGTTCGACCTGCTCGAAATCGGGTCGAGTGCGGGACTGAATCTGCTGATCGACCGGTTTCGCTACGATCTGGGCGGCAGGACGACGGGCCCCGAGGCCGCGCCTGTGGTCATTCGCCCTGAGTGGCGCGGCCCGCCGCCGCCGCCCTCTACGGTGCGAATCGACCGCGTGCGGGGCGTGGACATCGCGCCGATCGACGTCACCGATCCGGCAGCTGCCGAGCGGCTGATGGCCTATATCTGGATCGACGCGCCCGAGCGGACGGCCCGCGTGGAGGCGGCAATCCGCATGATCGGCGCGCAACCGGTCGACATGCGGCAAGGCGATGCCGCCGACTGGATCGACGCGCGGCTCGCCGAACCGCAGGCGCCCGGCACGTGCCGCGTTCTGATGCACAGCATCGTCTGGCAATATCTGCCGGCCGCGACACAGGCACGCCTGACCATTGCCCTTGAGACGGCAGGCGCCGCGGCCACGCCCGACCGCCCCCTGGCCTGGATCCGCATGGAGCCCGACGAAGCCCGAAAGGGGATCGAGAGCCATGTGCGTGCCTGGCCCGGGCTGCCCGACCGGCAACTTGCCCGCACGCATCCGCATGGGGCGTGGATCGAGTGGCTTGCGTGAAGCGCGCCGCCGCCGCAACAGGGCGGGATGAAACAGGCTCCCCTTGCTGAAAAAATCCCGACGTCGCCGACTGTCCACGGCGTTACCCTGACCGACGATTATGCCTGGCTGCGCGACCCCGGCTATCCGCAGGTCGAAACGCCGGCGATCCTCGATCATCTCAAAGCCGAAAACGCGCTGTTCGAAGCGGCCATGGCGCCGCACCAGCCGCTGATCGACACGCTGTTCGCCGAAATGAAGGGGCGGATCAAGGAAGACGACGCCAGCATTCCCGCCAAGGACGGCAACTGGGTCTATTGGCGCGCCTTCGAAACCGGCGGCCAGTATCGCAAATGGTGGCGGCGACCGGTCGGCGGCGGCGCCGACGAACTCGTGCTCGACGAACCGGCACTGGCCGAGGGAAAGGACTATTTCCGTCTTGGCGCCCTGACGTTCAGCGAGGACGGGCGCTGGCTCGCCTACGCGACCGACGACAACGGCTCGGAGCGCTTCACCGCGCGGATTCGTGACCTGACGACCGGCGAGGAACTGGCCGACCTCATTCCCGAGACGATGGGTGCGCTCGTCTGGAATGCGGATGCGACAATGCTGCTCTATGGGCAGGTCAACGACCAGTGGCGCATCGACACGATCAAGCTTCATCGCATCGGCACGCCGGTCGCCGACGATGTGACGATCTATCACGAGGCAGACATCGGCTTTCAGTGCGGCGTCGGCATGACGCACGACCGCCGCTGGATCGCGGTCGGCACCGGCGACAACACGACCTCCGAAGTCCGCTTGCTGCCGGCGACCGACCCGCTGGCTACGCCGCTGCTGGTGCGCGCCCGCGTTCCGGGCGTGGAATATGACGTCGAAACGCATGACGATACCCTGTTCATCGTCACCAACGATACCGACACGAATTTCCGGCTTGTCACGGCACCGATCTCGGCGCCCGGCGCCTGGACCGAGCGCTTGGCCCCGCGCGCCGACTTCTACCTGAACGACGTCAGTACCTTTGCCGGCTTCTTCGTCGTCGAGGGGCGTGAGAACGGCCTCGATCAGGTCGAGATCCACCAATATGACGGATCCGGCGTCACGCGGATCAGCTTCCCCGAGACGAGCTATTCGGCCGGGCTCGACGAAAATCCGGAATACGACGTCGCGACCTTGCGGCTCAGCTACGAATCGATGGTCTCTCCGGCGTTGATCGAGGATTACGATATCGCAACCGGGGCGCGCACGACGCTGAAGGTCCAGCAGATCCCCAGCGGTTACGATAAGGTCAAATACGCGACCGAGCGGCTCGAGATCGCCGCGCGCGACGGGACGAAGATACCCGTGTCGGTCGTCTATCCCGCAGACTTCCCGAGGGACGGTAGCCGACCGCTCTACCTCTATGGCTATGGCGCCTATGGCATTGCGATCCCGCCGGGCTTTTCAACCGGGCGGCTGAGCCTGCTCGACCGCGGCTTTGCCTTCGCGATCGCGCACATCCGCGGCGGCGACGACCTTGGCCAGCAGTGGCAGCTCGACGGCAAGCTGGAAAAGCGCTGGAACGCCTTCACCGACTTCGTCGACGTGGCCAAGGGACTTTGCGAGGCAGGTTTCTCGTCGCCCGGCAAGCTGTGTGCAGCGGGAGGCTCGGCAGGCGGCGAGCTGATGGGTGTCGTTATCAACACCGATCCCGAGCTGTGGGGTGCCGTCGCGGCGCACGTGCCGTTCGTCGATGTCCTCAACACCATGCTCGACGAAACGCTGCCCCTGACTCCCGGCGAGTGGCCCGAATGGGGCAACCCCATCGAGGACAAGGCGGCCTTCGACCTGATCCGAAGCTATTGTCCCTACCAGAATGTCGGGGCACATGATTACCCGCCGCTGCTGGTGACGGCCGGACTTGCCGACCCGCGCGTGACCTATTGGGAACCGGCAAAATGGGTCGCCAAGCTCCGCGAGCTGAAGACCGACGACAATGTCCTGCTGCTCAAGACCAACATGGGTGCCGGGCACGGCGGCAAATCGGGGCGGTTCGAGTCCCTGCGCGAGACCGCCGAGGAATTCGCCTTTTTCCTGTGGCAGATGGACCGCGGCTGATGTTCGTGCGCGCCTTTACCGCCGCGCCCGAGGACATCGACGAGCTGGGCCATGTCAACAATGCGGTCTGGGTGCGCTGGATCCAGGACATGGCGACTGCGCACTGGGCGGCGCAGGCCACACCGGCGCATATCGCGCAGTACATCTGGGTCGTGGTGCGGCACGAGATCGACTATCGCGGCAACCTCAGGGTGGGCGAGAGCGTCGAGGGGCGTACCTGGATCGAGGAACCGCCCAAGGGTGCGAAATTCGACCGGCACGTGGCCTTCGTGAGGGACGGCAAGACACTGGTTCAGGCGAAAACGACCTGGGCGATCATCGACCGGACGACTCAACGCCTCTTGCGCGTGCCGAAGGAAGTCACGGCGCGGTTTTTGCCGGAGGCGTGAGCCGCTCGTTCGTCGCCACGAGATAGTCGACGATCTGCGACACCGCTGCCTGGTCGATCGGTGCTTTGTAGACCTTGGCCATCTTCTCGACTTCGCCTTCCCAGGCCTTGCGCGTCAGGCGCGGCTGCGTGAGAATCATCGCGGGCGAATGGCACGCAAGGCAGTTGGTCGTGACGGCTTCGACGCCCGGTCCCGCGGGCAGGGTCGTCGTGTCGTCGGGCAGGGTGATGCTGGTGTTCTGAAAGACGAAATCGGCTTTTGCCGTTCCGCAGGCGGCGACAAGCAGCGGCAGGGCCAGCACCAGGCGCCTCATGCGACCCTCAGGGTGATGCGCTCGACAAGATTGCGGGCGTAGCCGCTGGGGTTCCACGGCTGCATGTCGGGCTGCGAAGCACCCGTTGCACTGGTCGCCCGGACGCCCACAGACGCGGATGCGGCAAGGGGGGGCAGCTTCACGGCCCATTTCCGGAAACCATAGACGGTATCGTCGGGTTCGAGAGTCGCGGGATGGGGCGCGCCGTCGACGAGCACCACGACGCGCTCGACGGCTGCGTCGCCCCCCATCGCGATGCCGCGCAGCTGAAGATCCGCCCCGCGCGCGACCAAAGCCCCATCCCCATGGCTCGTCACGAAGCTGCGTGGCCCCATCGCGGTCACCGGAACCGTCGGAAAATCCTTGTCGCCGGGCTTCACCGGGACCGTCGGCATCCGGTAGGCCTTGGCCATCCAGAAATTATCGTCCTCGGCCGTCAGCACCTCGATGTCGGACAGCATCTTGACCCAATGGGTCGAAAACCAGCCCGGCACCACGAGGCGCAGCGGAAAACCGTTGAGCAGCGGCAGGGCTTCGCCGTTCATCGCAAAGGCCAGAATGGTGTCGTCTGCCCGCGCCTTGTCGATGGGGATCGACTTGGCGAAATGGGGGGCACCCTCGACCAGCGGCTTGTCCAGCCCCTTGAAGCGAACGAACTTCGCGTTTCCGCCCACGCCCGCCTTGTTGAGGACGTCGCGGAGGCGGACGCCGCGCCAGACCGCATTCGACATCGCGCCATTTGCCCATTGCGCGCCCGCGACGCGCGGCTCGAACAGCCCGCGCCCGTTGCCCGCGCACTGGTTGACCGCCGCAAATTCGATGTGTTCGCCCGCTTTCAGGATGTCGCCGAGCGACAGGGACAGCGATGCCTTGACCGCGCCATGAACGGCGACGCGGTAGCCCGCCACGTCGATGCTGGTCGGGATGTCGCTGTAATGCCAGCGAACGAAATGACGGTCGTTCGGGGTGATGACGCCGGAATCGAAGACGTCGAACGGTGTTTCGAGCAGCGGCGGACGAATGCGCTGGACGATCATGTCGCCTTTTTGCGGGAAGCGCGGAGTCAGCGGGCGCTCGGACGGACCGCCCGGCAAGCGAAGGTCGGCCACGCCGGTTGCCGCGGCGAAAGCCCCGCCCGCGACGCCCAGCCCGGCCCCGGCGATCAGCGTGCGTCGGTTCATCTGCATCGCCCCTAGATGCCCCGGACATGACAGCGACGCAATCGTCGCTATATCGGCGCCTATGAAACGCCTGTTCGCTTCGATCCACGACGTCTCGCCGCGCTTCGAGCCCCAGGTCGATGCGCTGTACGACCGGCTTTCGGGGCTTTTGGGCGGGCCGAAGCTCGCGATGCTCGTCGTTCCCGACTTCGAGGACGGCGCGCCGCTGAGCGCCAATGCCGCCTATGCGGCCAAGCTGCGCGGCTGGGCGGGGGCGGGGGTCGAGATGTTCCTCCACGGCTGGTGCCACCGCGACGATGCCAAGGTGCGCGGCTTCATGCAGAAGCATATGACGGCGGGCGCGGGCGAGTTCGCGCAGCTGTCCCGCGACGAGGCCAACCGCCGCCTGACCGAGGGGCGCAAGGTCGTCGAGGACGCGATCGGGCAGGAAGTCGCCGGCTTCATCGCGCCCGCCTGGCTTTATTCGGCCGGCGCCAAACAGGCGCTAGCCGACCAGCGTTTCGCACTGGCCGAGGATCACATGCGCGTCTGGTCGCCCGTCACGGGCAGGACGCTTGCCTCGCGCCCCGTCATCACCTGGGCCAGTCGTACGAAGGGCCGTGTGCTGAGCTCGCTCTGGGTCGCGGCGGCCGCCCGGTCCGCGCCCTGGGCGCTGCCGCAGGCCCGCATCGCCGTGCATCCGGGCGACACCACCGTCCCGGCGCTGCTCGACAGCATCGATGCGACCTATGCGACGTTCGTGCGGACGCATACGCCGTCGCGCTACGCAGACTTGCTCGCCTGACGCGCCCCTTGCGGGTCCTGAGCTACCTCCACAGCTTCGAGCCCGGCGGGCTCGAACGCGACCTGCTGCGCTTCAACCGGGCCTGGCGCGCGGCGGGAGTCGAGATCGAGATCGTCCTGGGGCGCAACGAAGGCGCGCTGGCGGCAGAGGGCGAAGGCCTTCCCTACACCCTGCTGCAGCAGCCGGGCGCGCGCTCGACGGCCGGTTATGAGACATTGTGGATGGTCCGCCATCTTCCGCGCGAAGTTCGCCGCTGGCAACCCGACATCGTGTTCTGCGCGGGCAACAGCTACACGCAGGTCTCCGTGGCGCTGAAGCTGGCCCTTGGCGCTTCCTGTCCGCCCATCGTTTACCGGGTCAGCAACGATCTGGCGCGACGCGACCTGCCCGCGCCTGCACGCTGGCTCCACCGCCGGTGGCAGCGCCTGCAGGCCCCGGTTTTTGCGAAGATCGTCGCGATGGCAGAGCCGGCCCGTGCCGAGATCATTTGCGAAATGGGCGCCGATCCGGCGCGGGTCGTGACCATCGACAATGCCTCGCTGACGCTGGAAGAAGCCGAGCGGCTCGCCCTTGCGCGCGACGCGACGGTGCTTGATCGTCCGGGGCGTCACTTTCTCGCCATCGGGCGCCTTGCCGCGCAAAAGAATTTCCCCCTGCTGCTCGATGCCTTTGCCCGGATCGCAAAGGGTCGCGATTCGCTGACGATCGTGGGGGAGGGAGCCGACCGCGCGGCGCTGGAGCGGCAAGCGGCGGCGCTGGGCATCGCCGGCCGTCTCGCGCTGCCGGGGCACGTCAGTCCAGTCGACGCCTATCTGGCCGAAGCCGACGCGCTGGTTCTGTCGTCGGACTATGAGGGACTGGGAATCGTCGTGATCGAGGCGCTCGCCGCAGGCCTTCCCGTGGTTGCCACCGATTGCGGGCCGAACATGGCGATGCTGGTGGAAGGAGCCGGCCGGCTGGTGCCGATCCGCAACGGCGAAGCGCTGGCCCGGGCGATGGAAGCGGTGGTGGATGACCTGCCCGACGTCGCCGCGATGCGCGCCCGCGCGCGGCAGTTCACGGTAGAGGCGACGATCGGGAAGTGGCTCGACCTGTTCGAAGGGGCACGATCCGACAGCCTTTAGGGAACCGGCGCGCGTCTCGCCGATTTAGCCCGGGTGTCGCACCCTAATCATCTGCCTTCAGGCAGCTTTCGCGTTTTGACCTTTTTTCACAGTTTCGCACTTGGCGGCTGCGAGCGCGACGCGATGCGCCTCGTCCGGGCCTGGCGCGACGACGGTGTCGATGCCCGCATTGCCGTCGGGCGCTGCGCGGGCGCGCTGGCGGCCGAAGCCGAGGGCCTGCCGATCTATCCGATTGCCAAGCCGGGCAGCGTGACGCGGCATTTCGAGACACTTTGGATGATCGCGCGCCTGCCCCGCATCGTGGCGCGCTTTCGCCCCGATCTTATCGTCGTGGTCAGCAACAACCACGGCAGCATAGCCGTCGCGCTGCGGGCGCTGCTCGGCGCGGCCTGCCCCCCGCTGGTGCTCCGCGTCAGCAACGATCTGCGTCGCGACGATCTGAAGCCCTGGGGGCGAATTGCGCACCGGATCGGGCTCCAGGCCCAGGCGCGTGTCTATGACCGGCTGATCGCCATGGCGCCCCCTGCCCGAGCGGAGATCGTGGAAGAAATGGCTGTGGCGCCCGACCGGGTCGTCGTCATCAACAACGCATCGCTGACACGGGAGTCTTGCGACCGTCTCGCGCGGACGCGTGACGCGGTGGTCCGCAACCATGCCGGGCGTAATTTTCTCGCCGTGGGGCGGCTCGCGCCGCAAAAGAATTTCGGACTGCTGCTCGATGCCTTCGCCCGCATCGCCAACGCGGACGACCGGCTGACCATTGTCGGTGAAGGTCCGATGCGCGACGCGCTGCTGGCGCAGGCAATTCGGCTCGGCATCGGAGGCCGTGTCTTCCTGCCCGGCTATCAGGCCGGCATCGAGGACTGGCTCGCGCACGCGGACGCCTTTATCCTGTCGTCCGATTTCGAGGGCCTGGGCAATGTCGTGGTCGAGGCGCTGGCGGCAGGCGTGCCTATCGTCGCCACCGACTGCTGCGTGAACATGGCGTCGCTCGTCGAAGGCGCCGGGCTGCTCGTCCCCACGCTGGACAGCGCAGCACTGGCGCAGGCCATGGAGACGATCGCGCAGGTCCGGGTCGATGTTCCCCGAATGCGCGCCCGCGCCCGGTCCTTCACGGTCGAGGCCAGCGCCCCCCACTGGCTTGCACTCTTCGATGGGTTTCGCAAAGCCAACGATGCTGCTATTCGCCCGCCCCAGCTAACCGGGGTCGGGATCCAACTTGCAGACACCACCAACTGGCCCCGCGCCATCCAGTGACGAAGCGCCGGGGGCCGACGACCCCCTGCCCCTTGCCCTGCGCAAATCGCCCCTGTGGAAATGGGCGACGCCCGCCCTGTCGGTTGCGCTCCTCGCGTCGATCTTCTGGCAATTGTTCGGTCGCAACAAGATCAGCGTGCTCGACGCCATCCCGCTCAATCCCGCTTTCTGGGCGGTGCTGGTCGCCTATTGGGCAGCCCCGATCATTTCGGATTTCATCATTTATCGGCGGCTCTGGGCGATTCCCTATGAAGGGCTGATCGCGCTTTCGCGAAAGCAGGTTGGCAACGCGCTGTTGTTCGACCTGCTCGGCGAAGCCTATTTCTACGGATGGGCGCGCCGCAAGGTGAAGATGGAAACGTCGCCTTTCGGCGCGGTGAAGGACGTCACGATCCTGTCGGCGCTTGTCGGCAACGCCGTCACGCTGATCCTGATCGCGCTTGCCTGGCCCTATATCCACAGCCTCGATATCGGCGCGACCGGCCAGGCGATCGCGGCGGCGATCGGTGTCGTGATGCTGGTGTCGGTCCTGGTCATTCTGTTCGGCAAGCGGTTGTTCAGCCTGACGAAAGGGCAATTGTGGTGGGTATCGCTCGTGCATTTGCTGCGGGTGATGGCCACGACCGGCCTGATCGCGCTCGCCTGGAGCCTCTACGATCCCGAGATTGCGTTCGGGACCTGGGCGCTGCTTGCGACGGCAAAGCTGGCGGCGTCGCGGTTGCCGCTGTTCGTCAATGCGGAAGTGATTTTCGCGAGCATCGTCGTCTGGTTTCTGGGCAAGGACAGCGCCATCGAGCAGGTCGTCGGAGTCGTGACGATCCTGACGCTGCTGATCTATCTGGTTGCCGCCGCGATCCTGGCCGTTGGCGATCTGGTGACGCCCAGCCGCGCTGGGAAGGAGGAAGAACGTTGAAGAAGTTCAGTCTGATGCTTGCGTTGCTCCCGGCCGCCGCACTGGCGCAGGTGCCGTCGTCGCCGTCGCTCGGTATCGCCGAAGGGCGCTGCCGCCCGGGCGAGAGCGGGCCGTCCCTGATCGTGAACCTTGTCGGCCTGAAGGATCGGGCCGGCAATTTGAAGGCAGAGCTCTATCCGGCGAACGACACGGATTTCCTCGCCGACGACAATATTCTCATCAACGCGGGCAAGACGTTCCGTCGCGTCGTGGTGGATGTCCCGCAAAGCGGGCCGGTGCAGTTGTGCATCCGTGCGCCGGGCCCCGGGGTCTACGCCTTCACGGTGCTTCACGATCGCGACCGGGACCGAAAGTTCAACCTGTCGCGCTCGACGGGCGACGGCATCGGTTTTGGCGGCAATCCGAAAAGCCAGGGGCCGTTCAAACCCAAGGTTGCCGTTGCCCGGGTCACGGTGGGCAACGGCCCGACGCCGATAACGGTCGCCATGCTCTACCGAACCGGGCTGCTGTCGCTCGGTCGCCTCAGGGATAATTGAGGCACCTTCATGCGGATCGTCGATGTCGCCGCTTTCTACACGCCCTTTGGCGGCGGCGTTAAGACGTACATCGACCGCAAGATGGTGGCAGGGCCCATGGCGGGCCATGAGATCATCTGCGTCGCGCCCGGTCCCGAAAACAAGGTGGAAGAGCGCGGGCCGAATGCCCGCCTGATCTACCTGAAGGACCCGGCTTTCCCGCTCGATCGGAAATACCATTATTTCCGGGACGTCGACGCGCTTTACGCCACGCTCGACGCGCTTCGGCCCGACATCGTCGAGGTTTCGTCCCCCTGGCGCAGCGCGCGGCTGGTGGGGGAATGGCAGGGATCGGCACCGCGCACACTGATCATGCATGCCGACCCGGCCTCGGCCTATGGCTATCGCTGGTTCGGGGGCATCGCGTCGCGCGAGACGATCAACCGCATGGGCGCGGTCTACTGGAACCATCTGCAGGGCGTGAATGCCCTGTTCGAAGCGACGGTGACCATCGCGGGCAATCACCAGCTCGACAGCCTGCGCGAGGCTGGGCTCGAGCGCCTCATGCCCATTCCCATGGGCGTCGAACCGGACCTGTTCTCGCCCACGCTGCGCGACGAAGCCTTCCGCACACGGCTGCTCGAGCGCTGCGATCTGCCGCCGGAGGCAACGCTGCTGCTCGGTGCCGGGCGGCACGGCCCCGAAAAACGATGGCCGATGGTGATCGAGGCGGTCACGGCGGCGGGCGCGAAGGCACCCATCGGATTCGTCCTGGCCGGCGATGGACGCGACCGGGCGCGGGTGGCCCGCGCCGCCGCCCGCAATCCCCATATCCACCTGCTGTCCCCCGTGACCGACCGGCACGAGTTCGCGCGCCTGATGGCGAGTTGCGATGCGCTGATCCACGGGTGCGAGGCAGAGGTTTTCTGCACCGTGGGCGCGGAGGCGCGCGCTTCGGGCCTGCCGCTGATCATGCCCGATCTGGGCGGCGGCGCCGACCATGCCCGCCTCTCGGAAGGCTGGATCTACAAGTCCGCCGATCCCGCCGCGCTGGCAGAGACGGTTCTCGACTTCGTGGCGGCACCCCGGGCCGAGGTGCGCGAACGCGCGCTGCATCACGCCCAACACGTCCGCACCATCGACGAACATTTCCACGACCTGTTCGCCTATTACGAAACCCTGGTCGGAAAGCCGCGCGCGATCGCGCCGTCGCCCGTCACCGCGCGCGACGATGCGCCGGTCGTCGCGGCAATCGAAATGGGCGGGACCAAGATCAATATCGCCATCGGCGCGCACCCCGATCGCCTGCTCGCCGAAACCATCGTCCCCACGACCAGCCCGGCCGAAACCCTGCGTGCGGTCGAAGCATTTCTCGACCTGCATCGCGGCAGCTTCTCCGCCATCGGCATTGCGGCGTTCGGCCCGGTCGGCCTTGACCGCGCGCGCGCCGACTGGGGGTATATCACCCATACCACCAAGCCGGGCTGGTCCGATACCAATGTGGGGCCCCGCTTGGCGGCGGCTTTCGGGGTTCCGGTGGCCTTTGATACCGACGTCAACGGTGCGGCGCTGGGCGAATATCGCTGGGGAGCGCTTCAGGCGACCGACGTCGGCCTATACCTGACGGTCGGTACCGGCGTCGGCGGCGGCGTCATCGTCAACGGCGCGCCGCTCCACGGGTTGGTGCACCCTGAAATGGGCCATATCCGGCTGACGCGGCCGGCGGGCGACGTCTTCAAGGGGGTCTGTCCGTTTCATGGCGACTGCCTCGAAGGGCTTGTCGCCGGACCGGCCGTGCTTGCCCGTGCCGGCAAGACGCTCAGCGACATGGCAGCGGACGATCCGCACCGGTTGCAGGTCATCGACGATCTGGGCCAGGGCCTGGCGAGCCTCGTCATGACCCTTTCGCCCAGCCGGGTCGTGATCGGCGGCGGAGTAGCCAAATCGCCCGGCTTTCATGCGGATGCAGCGGTCCGGATGCGGCACTGGCTAGGCGGCTATGTCCATCACAGCGCCCTCGCCGGGAACGACTATGTCGTGCCACCCGCCCTCGGCGACCGGGCCGGCGTCGCCGGCGGGATCGCGCTTGCGCAGGATTGGCTGGAAAGCCAGAGTTCGGTCCGGCGCTGAGCGCGAGTCGCGGCGGGGGAGAAACGATCATGGCCATGTTCGGCAAAACGGAAAGCACATCGGGCGGCGTCCGCAGCAGCGGTGCCAGCCTGAGCTTCATCGGGCGCGAGGTGACGATCACCGGTAACATCGGTGGATCGGGCAATCTCCACATCGACGGCACGGTGGAGGGCGATGTTGCCGCCGCCAGCGTGATCCTGGGTGCCGAAGGCCATGTCCGCGGGAACATCGTCGCCGATGCCGCGCAAATCTCCGGCACGGTGGACGGAACGGTCGCCGCCAAGTCGCTCGTGATCGAGGCGACGGCGCGAATCAACGGCGACCTGAGCTACGACGCGGTGAGCGTCGCTTCCGGCGCGCAGGTCGAGGGGCGCGTCAAACGCCTGACCCGCGACACCGAGCCCGCCCTGAAGCTGATCGCCTCGGAATAGCCTTCAGCGGCGCGCGACGCACTTTCGCTTCGATCCTTCACGATCGATTTCACGACCGAGCAGGGCGCCGGCGGCCGCGCCACCAAGCGTCCCGAGCGTTCGGTCGCCGCGCGTGTCGATCGTCCGGCCGAGCAGCGCCCCGCCGACGCCGCCGACGATCAGGCCGGTCGTCCCATCGGTGCGACGGCAATAGAGCCGACCGTCCTTGCCGCGCCACTCCTTGTAGACGCGCTTGGCCTCGGCGGGTGCCGGCGCCACGAGCGCGGGTGCTACAAGGGCGGTGGCGACAAGTGCGAAAACGAGATTGCGCATGGCAAGACGGCCTTTCTGTCAGGTTGGAACAGGAACGCGCCTTATGCCCCCTTGTGCCTGAACCCGGCGCAACCGGTGCGACGGACAATGTCCGCCTTCGGACGAATGGACGTTATTCGTCCCCGATATCCTCGTTATCCACAGGCAATGACAGGCGTTTTGGGGCTGGAGCGACTCGGGAAAGCATGACAGCGTTCCTCTCACAGCCGGGGTGGATGGCGGGGGTCAAAGCCCGCAGGAAGCACCGGATGCCTGGGCCGGTAACGGTCGCGAAGCCGAGATGCAAGTCGAAAGCGACGCGTTCCCGACCGGAACCAGGGGTTGGCGAAAGGCGCGAGGCGCAGCGGAATGAAGGCGAAAGCCATCGTCACGCAACCCTTTGAATGCCGCGACAACCGGGCGATGCCGCTGTCTTGACGGGGAAGCGCAAGCGGAACCGTAAAGCGAAGGGATCGCAGCACGCCAGGAGCCTTTGAGGGAGGCTCAGTCGTGAAAACGGGCCGGCTTTCGGGCAGGCCACGGTAACGACAGAGCTCCGGAGAAGATCCGGCGCAGTGGGGGTCGGTGGCAACACCGGCCCCCATTGACCGTTAGGGGCAGCGCTCCTCAGGAGCGATGAAGTTTGCACTTCCCGTCGTAGACCTGCCGATCCTGTTGACTGCGATCGATATTCACCATCTGCGGCGAACGGGTATTTTCGATTCCTGCCGTCGGGGACGGGTCCGGATAATATGGTCGCGCAGCCTCTATCTGGGGCGTCGCGTCGACCGTCATGCCGATTTGCCCGGCCAGCGCACGTAACTGGTCGCATGGCCAGCCGGTGCCGGTTTTTTCTACGAGTGACTCAAGACGTTGTTGTGCCCGTCCGAGGTCGCGCTTTGCAATGAAAACGCGGACCTCGCATGCTTGGAGATTCCAGCTGCGGCGTGGCGGCGGGACGTCAGTAACGGCGCGCTCGGCGATGTCCGGCTTGCCTGCCTGCAGAAACGCTTCGCAGGCATTTCCAGTTTCGTACCGCATCAGACGTGTGCGCAAGCTGGCTTCAAGTTGTTCGGCGAACTCGCCTTGACCTGCCTGGCGGGCCAGCTCTGCTGCCTCGTTGTAAGCAAGCTCGCCGCCTCTGTAATCGCCCGCCGTGAAGCGGGCCTGACCTTGATACTCGAGCATTTCAGCATGCAATTCTTTGCTGCCGCTCTCCTTCGCGACCGTGACAGCGCGCTGGTACGCCGCGGCCGCTTCTTCGGACTGTCCCGCCTCCTCAAGCATCTGCGCATAGAACTCAGCGGCCTTGCCCTGCAGCGCAGCGTCTCCGGCGGCGGATGCAGCCTGCATAAGCGGCGGGTACCAGGACCGCGCTAAGTCCAGGTTTTTCGTCGTGACGGCCAGACCCAGGATCGAATAGGCCGCGTAAGCACGTGCCTGTGGCAGTTTCGAGCCCTCGAAAGCTGCCGTAAAATCTGCAAGTGCCGGCGCATATTCCTCGCGCCGTGCATGGAGCGATCCGCGAATCATCCGGAAACCGGCTTCGCGCTTCGGATCGCTCGCCTTGATGGCGCCGGCAATTGCCGCATCCCAGAGCTCGAGCGCCGTGTCATCTTGCTTGTCGAGGGTGAGCGCCCAGGCAAGGGCGCCTTGTGCCATCCAGCGATCCGCAATCGGTAACGCCTCTGCCGCCCGCGTCAGCATTGTCCGTGCTTCATCACTTTTCTGGTCGCGTATCAGGGCAATGCCCTCGCACAATTCCTTGCCGCCGGATTTGACGGCGGGCAGCGGCGCGGCGCGAATGGCGCGCCCATCGGCGCCCGTCTCCGCGATGTCGAGGCATGTCGGTGAGGCGTCGGGACGGGCGCAGCTGCTTAACGCCAAGAGGGCAACCAGTGCCGCGATCAGTCTCACTCAGTCGTCCCCCGGATTATAGGAGAGCAACATGTCCGTTTGCCCGTAAAGATTGGCTTACGAAGTTCTTCCCGTTGACGTGCGGCTGGCGCTCCGCAAGGGCGGGCCATGCGCTTCTTTTCCGATAACGCTGCCGCCGTTCATCCTGCCGTGCTCGAAGCGATGGCGCGCGCCAATCGTGTCGATACCGCCTATGACGGCGATGCGCTGAGCCGGTCGCTCGACGGCGTCTTTTCCGACCTGTTCGAGGCGCCGGTTGCCGCGATCTGGGTGGCGAGCGGCACGGCCGCGAACGCGCTGGCGCTGGCCGCACTCTGCCCGCCCTATCGGGGCATCGTCTGCCACCGCGATTCGCACATCGAAAACGACGAGGCGGGTGCGCCGGAATTCTACACGGGCGGTGCCAAGCTGATCCTTGCCGACGGACCGGGCGCAAAACTCGCGCCGGAGAGCATCGCCGCCCGGATCGACGCGATCGCCAACGATGTTCACCGCGTCCAGCCGGCGGCGATCTCGATCACCAACGCGACCGAATATGGACGCAGCTACGCGCCTGCCGAGGTCGCCGCCATCGGTGAGCTTGCCAGGGAACGGGGCTTGCGCTTCCACATGGACGGCGCCCGCTTTGCCAATGCGGTGGTCCACAGCGGTGCCTCGCCCGCCGACCTGACGTGGCGCGCGGGGGTCGAGGCGCTGAGTTTCGGCTTCATCAAAAACGGGGGGCTTTCTTCGGAAGTTCTGGTCTGCTTCGACACGGGCCTCGCGAGCGAAATCCGTGTGCGGCGCAAGCGGGCCGGCCATCTGGCCTCGAAGGGGCGTTATATGGCGGCCCAGGTCCTGGCGCTGATCGAGGAAGATCGGTGGCTCGACAACGCGCGGGCGGCCAATGCCGGTGCCGCACGGCTTGGCGCAGCCGCCGGCGACAGGCTGATGTTCCCGGTGGAGGCGAACGAGGTGTTCGCCCGGATGACTCCTGTCGAAGCCGCTACCCTGCGCGCAAAGGGGCTCGACTTCTACGACTGGGCGGCCGGCGAGGTCCGCTTCGTCGTCTCATGGGACCAGCCGCAGGCGGAGATCGAGGCGCTGGCCATGGCGCTCGCAAGTCTGTGAGCGGCCAGTCGATCCTTGCACCCAAAGTCCTGATTCCCTTCGTCGTCGCGACGCTGATCTGGGGGTCGACCTGGTTTGTCATCCGCGACCAGCTCGGTGTGGTGCCGCCGACGTGGAGCGTCGCCTATCGCTTCCTCATCGGGAGCGCGGCGATGTTCGCCTGGGCGCTCATGACGCGCGCGCCGATGAACATCGGGCGAGAAGGTCAGATATTTGCCGCGCTGTTCGGCCTTGCCCAGTTCGTGCTCAACTTCAATTTCATCTACCGGGCAGAGGACCACATCACTTCGGGGCTGGTTGCGGTGGTGTTCGCACTGCTGATCGTGCCCAATGCCGTGCTCGCGGCGATCTTCCTCAAGCAGCCCCTGTCGCGCCGCTTTCTGGCGGGGTCGGCGGTGGCTGTCGTCGGTGTCGCGCTGCTGATCGTGCAGGAGGCGCGACGCGATGGCGCGACGGCGGCCGCGACCTGGCTCGGTGTCACGCTGACCCTGCTCGGCATGATGTCGGCGTCCGTCGCCAACATCATGCAGGGGACCCAGCGGGCGCGGGCGCTGCCGATGGCGTCGGTGCTGGCCTGGGGCATGTTGTGGGGCGGGCTGATGAACGTCGCCATCGCCCTGCCGACCGTCGGCGCGCCGGTGTTCGAGCCGCGTCCCGTCTATTGGTTGGGCGTCGCCTATCTGGGCGTGGCGGCAAGCGCGGTGGCCTTCACCTGCTATTTCGGCGTGATCCGGGCGATCGGCCCGGCGCGCGCGGCGTATTCGGGGGTGCTGACGCCGATCCTGGCGATGCTGCTGTCGACGCTGTTCGAGCATTACCGCTGGACGCTGCTGGCCGGTGCGGGCGGCGCCGTCGCCATGGCAGGGCTGCTCATTGCCCTAAGCGCGAAGCGCGTCCCGACCTGAAGCGATCGCGCGCAGGCCTGTGACGAAATCCGGATAGGCGAGGGTCCAGCCCAGCACCCGCTTTGCCTTGGCATTCGCGACGCGGCGGTTCTCCGCGTAGAAAGCGCGGGCCTGCGGCGACAGGGCCTCGAGCGGCACGAAAGGCGGCGCCGCAACGCCGCACAGCCGTGCGGCCGCTTCCATGACGGCATTCTGGTCGCAGGGGTGATCGTCGGCGATGTTGTAGGCGCCCGGCGGCCCATCGAATCCGGCGACGACGGCCGACACGATGTCGTCGACGTGAATGCGGCTGAATACCTGCCCCGCTATGTCGACACGGTGGGCGACCCCGCTCGCGACCCGGTCGAGCGCCGAGCGCCCTGGGCCGTAGATACCCGGCAGGCGGAACACGCGCGCGCCCCTCGCCAGCCACGCAGCATCCTCGTCGATGCGACCGCCGCGCCGCCCGTTCAGCGGCGCACTCTCGTCTACCCAGGCGCCGCCGGCATCGCCGTAGACGCCGGTCGACGACAGATAGCCGAGCCATTTATCATGGAACAGCGTGCCATAGAGATCGAGCAGCCCTGACCCGGGCGGGATGGTGGCGACGATATGCGTTGCCCGGGCGACGGCTTCGCAAACGGCGGGACGATCGTCGAACCTGATCGGACTGCCGCCCCCGGAACCCGACACGTCCCAGCCAAGCGCGGCAAACCGCGCGGCCAGCCGCTTGCCGGTATAGCCGAGGCCGAAGATGAACGCGCGCGCCATGGCGACCGGGTGTCGCTATTTCGGCCTTGCCTCAACCTCTGCGAGGTGCGCGGCCTTCCAGTCCATGGCCATGCGAATGCGGGTCTTGCCCGACGGGTGGTCGAAGAACAGGAATTCCTCGACCGGGCCCGGTTCGATCTTTCGATATTCGCTGAGTGCCAGCGCCGTCGTCGCAAAGCCGTCGGGTTCGCGCGCGGTGTTGAGGCCGAAGGCGTCGGCCTCGCTCTCGTTGACGCGCACCAGTGTGTTCGTGACCGGGGTCAGGAAGACGCCGATGATGGCGACGACGATGAAGAAGACGGGAATGGCGGCAGGATCGGCAACGTCGCGCACGCCCCATCTGTCGCCGTAACGCCGGATGATCGCGGGCACGGCGCGATACGCCAGGTAAAAGATGATCAGGAAGATCGCCGTGAAGGCGATGATCGACTTCCAGACATGGCCGAGCACATAATGCCCCAGCTCATGACCCATCACGGCAGCCGTTTCGGCCGGTGTCGTGCGGTTGAGCAGATTGTCGTTCAGCGAGATGCGGATCGTGGGGCCGAGTCCCGACACGTTCGCGGAAATCCGCTTGGTCTGTTTCGACGCGTCGAAGACATAGATGTGTTCGGCGGGCACGTTATTGGCTTTCGCCATGGCCACGATGCGGTCCCGGAGTGGCCCGGCTTTCATTTCGGTATAGGTGTTGAACAGCGGCGAAATGAAGACCGGCACGACCATCGCGCCGAACGCCACGAAGGCGCTCATCGTAAGCGCACCCCATAGCCACCAGCGCTTCGGGCTCTTGCGGATGACGGCCAGCACGATGGTGAACAGGATGGCGCTGCCGATGATGTTGATGCCCAGCCCCTTGCCCTGGTCGAGCAGCCAGTCGCCGAACGACTGGTTCATCAGGTCATATTGTTTTTCGCGGACATAGCCGGTGTAGATCGTCCAGGGCAGCACGATCAGCGTGCCGGCGATGGCGTAGGGAACGCTGAACAGCGCCGGTGCCAGCCACCGCGGCGCGATCCGCTCCGCCCAGTCGCGCCAGCGCCGCGCAAGGCCGAACTGGAGCTGCACCAGCTCGCCCGCCACTGCGACGAGCGCACCCCAGAGGATCAGCCAGTAGCCGCCCTCGAAATAGGCATCGGACTTGGCCCGTGCCGCCCCTTTCAGCGTGGCAAGATAGGCCTGGGTCGCCGCTTCCGGATCGAAAGCGGTGGCGGCCGCTGCAAGGTGCAATAATGTCATGTTTGGTCCCCGTGTGTTAGCATGACACTACACGCAGCGAGCGACGCGGCAACCCGTCTATTTTCCGTCGGCGCCAAACCCCTTGTACAACGTCCCGAAGAAATCACCCTTGTTCCAGCGGGGACGGTCGGGCGAGTCGGCGAGTTCGCGGGCGATCGCGAGATTCAGCGCGACGAACTTGCTTGCCGCGCCCCAGTTGAACGGCAGCTTCATGTCGTCGGACGGCTGATGGTAATGGTCCTTCTCGAACGCTGCCGTCGCCGTGGCGCCATCGCCGCCGGGCCCGGTAACCAGGAACACCGACGGAATCCCCTGCTGGACGAAGCGGTAATGGTCCGATCGCGTGAAGATGCCCTGTTCGGGTTCGGGATCGGGGACCAGGCCCACCCCCATCGTGGCTCCCGCCCGCGCGACCGCCGGCCCGATGCTCGACCTCTCGGCACCGAAGGCGACCACGTCCTTGAAGTCGTAGGTGACGATCGGCATGTCGAGGTTCACGTCGGCGACGATGTTTGCCTTGGGCACGGTCGGGTTGTTGGCGAAGTAATCCGCGCCGACCAGACCTTTTTCCTCTGCCGTCACGGCGAGAAAAAGGATCGAGCGCTTGGGCCTGACACCCGAATGCTTGAAGCCGTGCGCGACCTCGATCATCGAGGCGATGCCCATCGCATTGTCCATCGCGCCGTTGCAGATCGTGTCGCCCTTCACCTCGGGGCAGATGCCGACATGGTCGAGGTGCGCCGACAGCACGACGACCTGATCCTTCAGGGCCGGGTCCGATCCTTCGATCATGCCGGCGACATTGCTGCTCGCGACAGGCTTGATCTCGGTCTTCAGCGAAACGCGCGCCGACAGCGGCAGCGCCATGCGCTTCGGGTTGGCAGCCTTGCCCTCTGCTGCCGCGAATACCGCGTCGGCCCCGCCCGGGATGCCGGCAAACAGTTTCGCCGCGCCGGAGAGGCTCAGAGTGGCGAGATTGGCGGCACTCCCGCCGGGAAAGCTCGGCGCGCCGCTTGCGTCGGCCCAGGTCGCGCCCAGATAGCGCCAGTTGCGGACGTTGCGCGCAAACGGCGACACTTTTTCGCGCGTCGGCGTGTAGACGGTGATCATGCCCACGGCACCATGTTCGGCCGCGGTACGCCGCTTGCTGATGCCGTTGCCGTAATGCGCGCGCTCTTCGGTCGGCAGCGTCGCCGGCGCCCCCGCCAGTGCGACGACGATCTTTCCCCTGACGTCGAGCCCGGCATAATCGTCGCGCTTGAAGCTCGGCGCGACCACGCCGAAGCCGACGAACACCAGTTGCGCGTCCTTCGTCACCTCCGCCGCCAGGGGATTGCCGCTCGGCAGGTAGTCGACCCCGAATTCGAGCTTGGTCGCCGCCGTGCCCTTGGCCAGTTCGACACTCCCCTGGTCTGCCACGCGATAAGTGACGAGCGGGACCGGCTGGATATAGCTGTCCGCACCGCCGGCGGGTTTCAGCCCCAGCGCATCGAACTGTGAGGCGACATAGCGGGCGGCGATGTCATATTCGGGCGACCCGGCCTCGCGCCCCTTCATCTCGTCGCTGGCGAGGAAACCGACATGGGCCCGCATCTCGCCGGGCTCGGGTTGCCAGCCTTGTGCCGAAAGCGGTGCGGCGAGCGCGATCAGCGAGGTGGCGACGAAGCGGTACATTGAAACTCTCCCGTGAAATTTTGGGGGTGGCTATCGCGTGTCGTCTTCCTGCGCAATCCGCTCGCAACGGCGCGCGACAGTGCTAAAGCGTCGCGATGCTCGATGTCCAAACCGCCGCCGCCGTCGCCGCCGACACGCCCCATATCGTCCGCCGGGAAGACTATCGCCCGCCCGATTGGCTGGTGCCCGACGTCGCGCTGGACTTCGATCTGTCGCCATCGAAAACGCGGGTCGCCGCGCGACTGTCGGTCAGCCGCAACGGCGACCACGACCATCCGCTCGTGCTCGACGGCGGGGGCCTGACACCGCTGTCGGTCAAGGTCGACGGGCAGGCCGTCAACGACTGGAAGCTGGACGGCGACAAGCTGGTCATCCCGCTGGCCGGCAATGCCGCGACGATCGAGACCGAAGTCGAGATCGTGCCCGAACAGAATACCCAGCTGATGGGCCTCTACGCCTCGGGCGGGCTGCTGTGCACGCAGTGCGAGGCCGAGGGGTTTCGCCGCATTACCTTTTTCCCCGACCGGCCCGACGTGCTCAGCCGCTATGAAGTGCGCATGGTCGCGGACAAGGCGGCCTATCCGATCCTGCTGTCGAACGGCGATCATGTCGGCGCGGGCGAGGCGGACAACGGCCGGCAATGGGCCGAATGGCGCGATCCGCATCCCAAGCCCTGCTATCTTTTCGCCCTGGTGGCCGGCGACCTGAGCGTGAATGCCGAAAGTTTCACGACCATGGGCGGGCGCAAGGTCGAGCTCGGCATCTGGGTGCGCGCCGCCGATGTGGCGAAGACCGCGCACGCCATGACCGCGCTCAAGGCATCGATGGCCTGGGACGAGTCGGTCTATGGCCGCGAATATGATCTCGACGTCTTCAACATCGTCGCGGTCGACGACTTCAATTTCGGCGCGATGGAGAACAAGGGGCTGAACGTCTTCAACAGCCGCTACATCCTCGCCGACGCCGACACCGCGACCGATCTCGACTATGACGGCGTCGCCGGCGTCGTGGCGCACGAATATTTCCACAACTGGTCGGGCAACCGGGTGACCTGTCGCGACTGGTTCCAGCTGTCGCTGAAGGAAGGGTTCACCGTGTTCCGCGACCAGTCTTTCTCGGCGGACCAGGGGTCGGCGGCGGTCAAGCGGATCGAAGATGTGCGCGCCCTTCGCGCCAGCCAATTCCCCGAGGATGCCGGGCCGCTTGCGCATCCGATCCGTCCCGAATCCTACATGGAGATCGGCAATTTCTACACGGCGACCGTCTATTCGAAGGGCGCCGAGGTCATCCGCATGATGCACACCATGTTGGGCGCCGCGCGCTTCAGGGCCGGGACCGACCTGTATTTCGCGCGGCACGACGGTCATGCCGCGACGTGCGAGGACTTCGTCCGCGCCATGGAAGACGGCGGCGGGATCGACCTCACGGCATTCCGGCGCTGGTACGAACAGGCAGGTACGCCGCGGCTCAAGGCGTCGGTCCGGATGGAGGGCGACACGGCCGTCCTGTCGCTCGAACAGTCCGTGCCGCCGACGCCCGGCCAGACGCTGAAGGCGGCCATGCCGCTGCCCCTGAAACTCGCCCTGTTCGACCGGGCCACGAACGCCCATCGCGGCGAGACGCTGCATGTGCTGCAGGTGGCGCACGAGGAATTGCGGTTCGAAGGCTGGACGACGCGTCCTGTGCTGTCGATCAACCGTGACTTCTCGGCACCGATCATCGTCGAGACCGACCGGACCGAAGACGATCTCGCCTTCCTGTCGGCGCACGACGACGATCCTTTTGCGCGTTACGAAGCGATGCAGCAGCTGATGCTCGACACGCTCGTGACCGACATCGCGGGCAATCCGCTCGATCCGCGCGCCGTCATCGACGCCGTCGGTGCCACGCTCGACGATCGGGAGCTCGATCCCGCGTTCATCGGCGAAGCGGTGCTGCTGCCGAGCGAGGCGTTCATCGGCGACCAGATGCTCATCGTCGATCCGGACGCCATTGCCGGCGCCCGCGAAAAGCTGCGCGTGGCCATCGGCAAGGCCCATCTGTCGCGCTGGCGGGCGCTCTACGAAGCCAATGGCGGCCGCGCGTTCGAATATTCGCCGGCGGCCAAGGGAGCGCGGCGCCTTCGCAACGTGGCGCTGGGCTCGATTGCGGCTGCCGAACCGGTCGAGGGCGCCCGGCTGGCGTTCGCGCAGTTCGAGGCGGCCGACAACATGACCGACCGCATGGCGGCGCTGATGACGCTGGCGAACGGCGATGCCCCCGAACGCGCGACGGCGCTCGCGAGCTTTTACAACCGCTATCGCGGCAACGCGCTCGTCATCGACAAATGGTTTTCGACCCAGGCCCTGTCGACCCGGCCCGATACGCTGGACGCCGTCGAGCAGTTGCTGCGGCATCCCGACTTTGCCTATTCGAATCCCAACCGTTTCCGGGCGCTGGTCGGTGCGTTCTCGGTCAATCAGCGTGCGTTCCACGGTGCGCACGGCCGGGGCTATGCCTTTCTTGCCGACCAGATCCTGGCGCTCGACCCCGTCAACCCGCAGACGGCGGCCAAGATGGTGCCGCCGCTCGGCCGATGGCGGCGGTTCGATGAAGGCCGCGCAAACCTTATGCGGGCGGCGCTCGAACGCCTCGTCGCGCAGCCGGGGGTGTCGAAGGACGTGTTCGAACAGGCGTCGAAGTCGCTCGTCTAGGGCGTCACTTGACCCAGTCGGCCACCTGCGCCGCCAGGTCGTTGGCGGCGCGGTTGAGCGCCGTCCCCGATTGCGACGCATCGACCGCCGCGAGCGGCGCTTTCGCCTCGAACCGGCGCGTCTCCACCTGGCCGGCCTCGCGCGACAACTGGGCGTCGAAGGTGATCACGGCCTGCATCGCGACAGGATCCACGCCGAAGCGCTGCAGCTGCCCTGACAGGCGCATTGCCGGGTTGGCCCCGAACTGGCGCGGGTCGAGGACGATCTTGGCCGTGCGCGCCGTGACCGTTTCGGACAGCAGCCGCTGCAGGGCCCGCACCGGCGGCTCGTTCCACGCGCCATCGGCGACATAGGAGATCGCGGTACCGTCATAGACCGGGATACGGACGGTCGTGACCGCCGCATTCGCCGTCGGTGTCAGGATCAGCATGGTGTTGTCCGCCGATGCCCGACGCACCGCGTTGACCGGCACCGCGGCCGAGGTCGTCAGCGTCATCAGCATCTTGGGCGCTTTCGGGCCGAAGCTGACGCATCCGCCCAGTGCGAGCACGAGGAGCGCGGCAAAGGGGGCGCGACGGATCATTTACGGTCTCCTCTAGGCTTGTAGTCGGGCAGGCGCGGGCTGCCGATGAGGCTGCCGGCGCCGCCCTGGTCGATCTTGCCGGCAACGGCGGTCAGGCTTTCGGCCATCACGCGCAGGTCTCGCACGAGCTGGCCGACTTCGGGCAGCGTCTGCTTGGAAAAGGCCTGCACGCCCGGCTGCGCGTCTTTCAGGGTCGCGTCGAGCGTGTTCATGCTGCGGTTGGCCGACGCGATCGCGCCGCGCATGTCGGTGATCAGCGGACCGGCCTGGCCATCGACGGTCTGCGCCAGATTGCCGATCTTTTCAGCCGCGATGCCCGCCTGTTTCAGCGTGACGCGCGTCTCGGCGATGGTCGCGGCAATCTCCGGCCCACGATCGGCAAGGCTGTCCGACAAGCGGTCGACATTGGCCAGGATGCCCGAAAGCGATTTCTGGTTCTTGTCGTTGAGCAATTCGGTCAGCCGTTCGGTCAGCGTCGAAATGCGTTCGAGCAGTTGCGGCGCCGAACTCAGCAATGCCCCCAGGCCGCCGCGCTTGGTGGGAATGACGGGCACCCCCGCAGGGCCGGGCTCGGTGATCGGCGGCGCGCCCTTGATGGCGCCGTCGAGCACGACCGACGATGGCCCGGTAAAGCTGCCGAGGATGGTCGCCGTAGTACCCTGAAGGATGGGCGTGTCGTTCTTCAATTCGACCCTGACCCGCTTGAACTCGGGGTCTTCCTTCCACAGCTCGATCGCCGTGATCTGCCCCGACGGGACGCCGGAAAAGGTCACGGTCGATCCCTTGGCGAGCCCCTCGACCGACTGCTTGAAGAAGATGTCGTAGGTCTTGGTATGGCTGCCCGACACGCCGGACAGCCAGACGAGGAACAGGGCAATCGCCACGAGGGTGCCCAGCACGACGCTCCCCACAAGAACCTGGTTCGATCGCGTTTCCATCAGGCGGCACTTTCTGTTTGCGGGGCCACGGGCGGCGCGGGCACGTTGGCAGCGGGCGTCGGGGGGTCTTCCCGACGTTCGATCGCCGCCGTTGCTGCCCGGCCGCGCGGGCCGTTGAAATATTCCTGGATCCACGGATGGTCGAGCGCCAGCAATTCGGGGATGGTCCCCACGGCGATCACTTTCTTGTCGGCAAGCACCGCGACCCGGTCGCAAATGGCATAGAGCGAATCGAGATCATGGGTGATCAGGAACACGGTCAGGCCCATCGTGCGCTGCAGGTCGCGCGTCAGCTGGTCGAACGCCGCGGCGCCGATCGGGTCGAGCCCGGCGGTCGGTTCGTCGAGGAACAAGAGTTCCGGGTCGAGCGCCAGGGCCCGCGCAAGCCCCGCCCGCTTGCGCATGCCGCCCGATAATTCCGACGGATATTTCGGTCCGGCGTCGGCCGGCAGCCCGGCAAGGTCGACCTTGTAGGCCGCTATCTCGTCGAGCAGCTTCTTCGACAGCTGCGGATAGAATTCGCGCAACGGAAATTCGACGTTTTCGGCCACGGTCAGCGTCGAGAACAGGGCACCGCCCTGGAACAGCACGCCCCAGCGGCGACGGATATCTTCGTTACCCTCGTCCTCGTTGCGCATGTCTTCGCCGAACACGCTGATCTCGCCGGCCTCGGGCGTCTGCAGGCCGATGATCGAGCGCATGAGCACCGACTTGCCGGTGCCCGATCCGCCGACGACCCCCATGATCTCGCCGCGCCGGACGTCGAGGTCGAGCCCGTCATGGATCACCGCATCGCCGAACCGGTTCACCAGGCCGCGAACGCAAATCACGATTTCGCTGTCGGGCCCCGGGCCGGTTCCGGCGCTCATTTCCAGCCGATCCCGGTGAAGAAGACCGCGAACATGGCGTCGAGCACGATCACGAGGAAAATGGCCTGAACGACCGAGGCCGTCGTGCGCAGCCCGACCTGCTCGGCGTCGCCCTCGACCTGCAATCCCTGGAAGCAGCCCGAAAGGGCGATGATCAGGCCGAAGACCGGCGCCTTGATCAGGCCGATATAGACGTCGGTCGCGGGGACGACTTCGCGGATGCGCTGGATATAGGTGACCGGCTGGATGCCGAGCGTGGTCCAGCAGAACAGCCCGCCGCCGATGATGGCCACGATCGACGCGTAGAAGCCAAGCAGCGGCATCATCAGCACGCCGGCAAAGATGCGCGGCAGAACCAGGGCTTCGTTCGGCGAAATGCCGATCGTCCGCATCGCGTCGATTTCCTCGGTCAGCTTCATCGTGCCGAGTTCGGCGGCAAAAGCCGATCCCGAGCGGCCGGCGACCATGATCGCCGTCATCAGCACGCCCAGTTCGCGGAACGTGATCCGTCCGACGAGGTTGATCGTATAGCTCTCGAAGCCGAATTGCTGGAGCTGGACGGCGCCCTGCTGGGCAATGACGAGCCCGATCAGAAAGCTCATCAGGCCGATGATGGGAAACGCCTTGACGCCGACGACCTCGAACCGCTGCACCACCGCATCGAGGCGAAAACGGCTCGGATGCCGCACGATGCTGGCGAAGGCGATGCATATCGCGCCAAAAAAACCGAGCAGGCCAAGGAGCGTCCGACCGGCAAGCTGCGTTGCAGTTCCGATTTCGCCAAGGACACGCGCAATGGGAAAGACATGGTCGGGGCGCACCTTCATTGGTACGTCGCTGCGCGACACCTGTGCGATCAGATGGGCGGTGTCATCCGTCGCGCCCGTGATGCGGGCACCGGCATCGCGCGCGAGGCGGTGGATCACCCAGGCGCCGATGGTGTCCATGCTCTCGACGGCGGACACGTCGATCGTGTCGGCCGACGGCTTTTCCTGCTCGAGCCGGCCGGGGAGCTCGCCGAGCTGGGAAAGGGTCAGCGCGCCGGTGAAGACCAGCGCCCGCGTACCGTCGCGGTCGATCTCGGTAAAATCGGCCCCTGTCATCAAAGCGGGTGATGCGGCATTAATGGTGGCGCGGCAAGACGGCGAAGCGATAGGGGGCTAGGATGAGTTGTGACAACGCCCACGCCGCAGTCCTGCTGGCGATCTATGACATGGACAAGACGGTGACACGCCGTCCAACCTACACCCCGTTCCTTATCCATGCCGCCCGAACGCGCGAACCCTGGCGTTTGTTGCTGCTGCCGATCGTGAGTGTAACGATTTTGTTTTACCTCCTCCGACTGATCGACCGGGGCAGGCTGAAGGAGCTCAACCACCGCCTGCTTGTCGGTCGCACGCTCTCACCGAAGGAGGCCACGTCCCTTGCCGAAAGCTTCGCGGCAGAGACGCTGGCGACGAATATCCTTCCCCAGGCCCGGGCCCGGGTGCAGGCGGACAAGGCGGCGGGCTATCGGATGGTGCTGGCGACCGCTTCCTACGACTTTTACGTGCGCGCCATCGCCGAAAGGCTGGGCTTCGACGACGTGATCGGGACGATGACCCGTATCAACCCGGCGGGCGACCTGCTGTCGCGGATCGACGCGCAGAACTGCTATGGCACGGCCAAGCTGGAAATGGTGCAGGCGTGGATGACGCGGCACGGTCTCAGGCGCGAGGATTGCCACATCCGGTTCTACAGCGACCATGTGTCCGACGCGCCATGCCTGAACTGGGCCGACGAACCCTTCGCGACCAACCCGCACGCCCCGCTGGCGGCGCTTGCCGCACAGCGGGGGTGGGACGTACTCGACTGGCGTTAGATCGCCCGCAGCGCCTGGCGGAAATCGGCGATCAGGTCGTCGGCATTCTCGACGCCGACTGAAATCCGGACGAGATTGTCACCGATGCCCAGCGCATCCTTGCGCGCCTGTGGCACCGAGAGGTGCGTCATCGCCGCGGGGCAGCTTGCCAGCGTCTCGGTCCCACCCAGGCTCACGGCGAGTTTGGCGATCTTGAGCGCGTCGAGAAACGCAAAGGATTCGCGCTCTCCGCCTTTCAGATAGAGCGAGAAGGTCGACCCCGCACCGGTGCAGTGGCGCGCGTAGATATCGGCCTGTCGCGACCCGGCCTCGAGGAATCCGAGATAACCCACGGTCTCGACCTGCGGCTGCTCGCGCAGGAAGGCGCAGACCTTCGCCGCATTCTCGCCTGCGCGGCTCATCCGCAGCTCGAGCGTCTCGAGGCTGCGGAGCAGCATCCATGCCGAATGGGGATCGGTGATGGTGCCGATCGTGTTGCGCATCATGCGGACGGTATTCACCAGTGCCTTGCTGCCGACGGCGCCGCCCGCGACCAGGTCGCTATGGCCGCCGGCATATTTGGTGAGCGAATAGATCACCAGGTCCGCACCCTGCCGCAACGGCTTTGCCCACAGCGGTCCCAGAAAGGTGTTGTCGATGACGATCGGCGGCAAATCGGCGCCCGCGAAGGCCGCGTCGCGCGACGCCTTGACCGCTTCCACGTCGACCAGCGCATTGGTGGGGTTGGCGGGGCTTTCGAGATAGACGAGCGCGACATTGCCGAGCGTCTTCGCCTGCGTCATCACGGCGTCGATCTCTTCCCGGGTCGCCCCCGCGGGAAAATCGAGCCAATGGACGCCGAACCTGCCCAGGATGCGCCCGATCAGCGTTTCGGTCGCGGCGTAGAGCGGCGCCGAATGCACGATGACGTCGCCCGGCTTGACCAGCGCCAGCATGACCGTCGCGATCGCCGACATCCCTGACGAAAAGACCAGGGCGTCCTCCGCATCCTCCCAGATGCTCAGGCGATCCTCGAGGATTTCCTGATTGGGACCGTTGAAGCGCGAATAGACCAGGCCTTCCGCCCCGCCCGGGCGCTTGCCGGTCACGCCTTCGAAAAAGCGCTTTCCTGCCGCCGCATTCTCGAAGACGAAGGTCGACGTCAGGAAGATCGGCGGCTTGAGCGACCCTTCGGACAGGGCCGGGTCGAAGCCATGGCCCATCATCAGCGTCTCGGGCGCCAGGCGCCGGTTGTCGATCGTCAGGATATCGGCCTTGGGGCGGCGCCGCTGGAGCGTGCCGGTCAGTTGAGCTTCGTCTTCCACAATAAATCTCCGGAGCCGCGCGCCCCGAATCCCGAAGGGACTCTACCCGAGCGCAATCAGCGATATCTGCCGACCATAGTCCGGTTCGCCGGCCAGTGTCGCGCGTCGAAAACTGTAGAAGCGGTCGGCAAGTTCCAGCGTGTCCAGCGGCAACACCTCGACCCGGCCCACGCCATGGGCGGTCAGCCGCTGGGCGACATAGCCCGGCAGGTCGAACCGGGCATGGCCCGGCCGACCGGGTGCGAAGAAGCGTTCGTTGTCGGGGCTCGCCGCCGCGAACCGCGCGCGGAAATCGTCATCGACCTCATAGCTTGCCTGCGCGATGCAGGGGCCCACGACCGCGCAGATCGCCGCGCGATGGGCGCCAAGGCTCTCCATCGCCGTGACGGTCGCCTCGGTAACCCCGCCAAACGCGCCCTTCCATCCGGCATGGGCCGCACCGATCACGCCCGCCTGCGTGTCGGCGAGCAGCACCGGCGCGCAGTCGGCGGTCAGGATGCCGAGCGCGAGTCCGGGCCGGTCGGTGACAATCGCGTCGGCCCTGGGTCGCGCATCGTCGGGCCACGCCGCCGTCGCCACGACGACGTCCGCCGAATGAACCTGGAACACCGTGACGAGCTGCGCGCCGGGCGCGACGGCATCCAGCGCCCGCCGCCGGTTTTCGGCAATGGCAGCCGGATCGTCGCCGCTGCCCAGTCCCACGTTCAGACCCGCGACGAGCCCGGTCGAGACACCGCCTTGCCGCCCGAGGAACCCGTGCCGCGTGCCGTGCAGCAGGGGCGAGGCGACGACCGCGACGCTCATGCAAAGCCCGCCGGTTCGGGCCAGCCGCCGCCGGTGACGGCCATCGCGCGGAACAGGGTGCCCATCGCGTCCTCTCCCGTCAGCCGTGCATGCGCCGCCCCGATTTCGTCGGCCCGCTCGGGCGCCGTGCGCGCCAGCGCCGCCGCGCGCGTCGCGATGCCGAGCTGCCCCAGGAAATCGCGCTGCGCAACCGGGCCATGGACGGCGGCGCCGGCGACGCGTGCCGCGGCACCCAGGACCGCGAAATCGACGTGCGCGCTCAGGTCGACGCTGCCGGGCGCCTCGAACGGATTGGCAAAGCCATGCCCGCGCACGGCCTGCAGGGTTTCGCCGAGCGCCGGGCCGTCATAGCCGTAATCGACGATCAGCAGGGCGCCGCCCTGCCTGCCCAGCCGCGATGCAATGTCGCGCACGACGGCAACCGACGCAGGCGACGACTCGATCACGCTGCCCGGTGCCGCGTCGCGCAGATGTTCGGGCACGATCGTCTCGGGAACGGCCGGTCCGGTGATCGGCAGGAACAGCGTGTCCTGACACGCGACCAGCCGCCGGTGCCAGCCCGCGCGCCCCCGCAGGACCTGTTCGATCGGCAGCGCGTCGAAAAACTCGTTGGCGACGACGATCAGCGGCGCATCGTCGGGCAATGTGGACACATCGGCATGCCACGCCGCGTCGGGGATGCGTCCGGCCTGTTCGGCGCGCAGGCGGGGCGAGGTCTCGACGAAATGAACCGGCGGCCTCAGCCCGGCTTTCGCCAATGTCCGCAGCGCATCGGCAGCCAGCGTGCCGCGGCCCGGGCCAAGTTCGACATAATGGGCCGGCGCGCTGCCGCTCCGCTGCCACAGGTCGGCAATCCAGGCGCCGATCAGTTCCCCGAACATCTGGCTGATCTCGGGCGCGGTAATGAAGTCGCCGGCCGCCCCGATCGTGCTGTCGCGCGCATAATAGTCCGCGTTGGCGGCTGCCATGAACCGCGAAACCGGGACCGGCCCCGCCAGCGCGATGGCGCGCGCCAGCCGGTCGGGGAGCGTCCCCTGCACGTCGGTCACGCGACGCTCGCGGTTCCCGCCACCGGCTCGACGCGCGTGCGGCGCCCCTTGGACGTTGCGAGCAGGTAGAGCCCGAAGACGAGCACCGGCAACGACAGCGTCTGCCCCATCGTCAGCCCCCAGGACAGATGCTCGAGGCCCGCGTCGGGCTGGCGGACGCGTTCGAGGGAAAAGCGGACGAGCGCGTAGAACGTCAGCCCGGCCCCCGCCAGCCGGCCGGGATAATAGCGCGCGTCGGTCTTCCAGAAGAGCCACCAGAGCAGCAGCCCCAGTCCGATGCCCTCGAGCCCCGCCTCGTAAAGCTGGCTCGGGTGGCGGGGGATGCCGTCACCCGTGCCCGGGAAGATGATTCCCCAGGGCAGGTCGGTCGGCCGTCCCCACAGCTCGCCGTTGACGAAATTGGCGAGCCGCACGAAGAATTCGCCGAACGGGGTCGCGCAGCCGACATAGTCGAGGACGCGCAGCAGCGGCAGCTTGTTGCGCCAGGCGAAATAGACGACTGCCAGGGTAAGGCCGATCAGGCCGCCGTGGAACGACATCCCTCCCTCCCACAGTTTCACGATCTCGACCGGCGTCTCGAACATCTCGGGCTTGTAGAACGCCGCATAGCCCAGCCGCCCGCCCAGGATGATGCCCAGCGTCGCATAGAACATGAAGTCGTCGGCATGGCGCTGTGCCATCGGCGCGCCGGGCTGTTTCAGCAGCTTCGACAGATACCACCAGCCCAGCACGATTCCCGCGATATAGGCCAGACTATACCATCTGAGCGCGAACCAGCCGATCTGCAGCGCGATCGGATTGAGGCCCAGATCGGTGAACCGAATCGCGTCTGACGTTACGGCACCCGCACTTGCCGAGGCACCAAGGGCAAGAGTCAGGGCAAATTCGTGCAGCAAGGCTTTTCCCTTCCGGTTTTCGCCCCCATACAAGGCGCACTGGCGAAGACCAAGGGGAGAGGAAGACGATGGCATCCGAGCTCGACCGTCGCATCGATACCGCGATAGCGAACCTGTCGATCGAGGGTGGGCCGCTGCCGCTGGGCAGCTTCACCCTGCCGTGCGGCGTGGCCGTGCCGACGATCGCGGCGGCGCCGCCGACGCTCATCGGTTATTTTGCTTATTACTGTGCCCAGCACGGCGCGGCCGATTTCCTCGTCGATGGCGAGGAGCGGCTGAGCTATGCGCAGGTCCATGCGGAGGCCGTGAAGGTCGCGCAGGCGCTGGTCGGCGGCTATGGCGTGCAAAAGGGCGACCGCGTCGGCATTGCCATGCGCAATGCGCCGTCGTGGATCGTGCTCTACATGGGCATCCTGATGGCGGGCGGCGTCGCGACGCTGCTCAACGGCTGGTGGCAGGGCGGCGAGCTGTGCGACGGGATCGCGGCGGTCGACGCCCGGCTGGTCTTCGCCGATCCGCAGCGGGCAAAGCGGATCGAGGAATGCGGTCGCGAAGCGGGCTTCGAGGTCGTGCTGGTCGACGTCGCGCTGCCGCTGGGCGAGGCGCTTGCGCCGGTGCTGGCCAGGGGCGACGAGACCACGGCGCTTCCCGAAGTCACCGGCGACGACCTCGCCACCATCCTCTTCACCTCGGGTTCGACCGGTCAGTCGAAGGGCGCCTATTCGACGCACCGCGCCGTGGTCCAGGCGACGTTCGGCTATATCGCCCAGGCCCTTATGCAGCTGCAGATCGGCACCGAAGACGGGACGATCAGGGCCGACGCGCCGCAACATGGCATCCTCATGACGGTGCCGCTGTTCCACGTGACGGGCGAAGTCCCCATGCTGCTCGTCAGTTTCGCGATCGGCCGCAAGATCGTGATGATGCCGAAGTGGAACGCGCTCGAGGCCATGAAGCTCATCGAGCGCGAACGGATCACCAATTTCACCGGCGTGCCGTTGATGAGCTGGGAAATTCTCAACCATCCCGAGCGGGCTAACTACGACCTGTCGACGATCCAGAGCTTCGCGGCCGGTGGCGCGCCACGCCCGCCCGAACATGTCCGGCGGCTCAACGACGAGATGCCCGCGCCGCCTGCGCTCGGCTATGGCCTGACCGAAACGAACGCCATCGGGTGCGGCTCGTTCTCGACCAACTATCTCGAAAAGCCGAATTCCACCGGACGCCCCTATCGCCCGCTCGTCGACCTCGCCATCCTCGACGATGCCGGCCATCCGGTGCCGCAGGGCGAACGCGGCGAAATCTCGATGCGCTCGGTGTGCAATTTCAGCGGCTATTGGAACAACCCGGCGGCGACGGCCGCCTGCATGACCGCGGACGGCTATTTCCGCACCGGCGACATCGGCTACCTCGACGAGGACGGCTATCTGTTCATCGTCGACCGCAAGAAGGACATCATCATCCGCGGCGGCGAAAACATCAGCTGCCAGGAAGTCGAAGCCGCGATCTACGCGCATCCCGCCATTGCCGAAGCCTGCGTGTTCGGTCTGCCGGACGAACGGCTAGGCGAGATCGTGGGTGCCGTCGCGCATGTCCATCCCGGCGAGCATCTCAGCGACGAGGCGCTGCTGTTCTTCCTCGGCGAACAGCTCGCCGCCTTCAAGGTGCCGGCCCGGTTATGGTTCTCCGACGACCCGCTGCCCAAGCTCGGCACCGAGAAGATCGACAAGGTGGGCCTTCGCGCGAAGTTCCGCGCTGTTCATGAAGCCGAGGCGCGGCAACCGGCCTAGCTTGGGCGCGGACCGGCCGGCTCGCGCCGGCCGGTGTCAGCTCGGCGCCATCGATGCGAGTGCGGCAGCCGAAACGGCCTCGCCGGCCATGATGCGCGCTGCCATCGGTTGCCAGGGATCGGAGAACCAGGTGCCCGGATCTTCGGCAATCACGGTCGTACCGTCGGCGAGGCCCTCGGTCAGGATGACGTCCTGATGGCGGAAGAAGCGCGTATCGACCGTCGAATAAAAGGTGCGGAAAACCGGGCCCATGCCGTTCTGGTTGTGCGGCAAGGTGACGGCGAGCCGATCTCCCATGATGCGGACGAGCTTGCCCGCCGGATAGACGCCGATGCTGCCCATGAAGCGGAACAGCAGCGATCGGTCGAAATGCCCCTCCGCCGCCTCGATTTCGGTGACCGCTTCCAGTGGCGTCTTGCTGGGCGAATAGGGGCGGACTGATGTCATCGCATCATAGACGTCGCAGATGCTCGCCATGCGCGTCGCGGGGCTCAGCGCCTCGCCCTTGAGGCCGAACGGATAGCCGGATCCGTCGAGGCGTTCGTGATGGTGCAGGCAGACGTCCAGCGCAACCGGCGGCACGCCGACGCTGGTCGAGAGCATCTCGTGACCGCGCGCCGGGTGCTGACGCATCTCCTTGGCTTCCTCGGCGTCCAATGGCCCGGCCTTCAGCAAAATCTCTGGAGAGATCAAGGACTTGCCGAGGTCGTGGAGCAGTCCGGCCATGCCAAGATCGCGCACGGCGGCATCGGGATAGCCCAGTTCGCGGCCCAGGCTGATCATCAGCGCGCAGACGGCTATCGAGTGGGTATAGGTTTCGTCGTCCTGCAGTTTCATCCGCGTCACGCTGATGAACGCGGCCATGTTGTTGAGCGAACTGGCAATGTCGTCGACGACCGCGAGGATGTCGGCAGTGGGCACGCCCTTGCCGATCCGGCAGTCCGCGAACATCGCGCTGACCACCGCTTTCGAGCGCTGTGCAAGCTCGGTCGCGCGCGCCTGATCTGCCCGGCCGAACCGCCCGGAGGCGCGCATCGACCCCGTAATCACCGACTTGGCCGGCCGCACGACGGCCACGTCACGGCCCTTGGCGGTATCGATGACAATCTCGGAATTGCTGGCGCGGATGCGTTCGAGTTCGTCGTTCGACGAGATCAAGAGTCGCGACCGCCACAGGCGATGCGATAGCCAGCCGCCCGAGATCGAATGGACGTACATGCCTAATGTGGCCTGCTCCGGTCTGATCGTCTTAAGCAAGGATGTTCTCATGCAGCAGGGTTGAAGCGACGCGTCGACACTCGCGCGCTGCGGTTAACAAATCGTCGAGCGGAATGGCGCTCCGGTACGGGCTTTGGGCGTGGGCGCGCGCAGGATCCGCGCCGTGCCGCCAAGATAAAGCGCGCTCGCCATAAACTTATGCAAGATCGATCAGGCGGTGCGGCCCCCATCGGCACGCCCGCATTTTTTTTGTCGAACGGGTCCCGGCGGGGGCCGCCGGCCGCCGAATCATCGAGCCACGGGCAGCCAGCTCAGGCTGCCTATGCCTTGTACAGCGAGTCGAGCCGCTCCCCATAGACCTCACGGATCTTGTGCCGGCGTATCTTCATCGACGGTGTCAGCATTTCGTTGTCGACCGTAAACGCATCGGCGGTCAGGCACACGCGCCGCACCTTTTCGGTGACCGACAGTTCGGCATTGACCCGGTCGACGGCCGCCATGATGGCGCGCTGGACGGCCGGATCGCCGCACAGGGCCGTGCAATCGGGCTTCACGTCGTTCCTCACGCACCATTGCTGCAGCCATTCGGGGTCGGGCACGATCAGGCCGACGAGATGGGGCCGCTTGTCGCCGACGACCATCGCCTGGATGATTTCGGGCTGCAGCGTCAGCATGCCCTCGACTTTTTGCGGCGAGACATTGTCGCCCTTGTCGTTGACGATCAGGTCCTTCTTGCGGTCGGTGATGACGATCCGGCCCGCGTCGTCGATGTGCCCGACGTCGCCCGTGTGCAGCCAGCCGTCGATCAGGACACGCGCGGTTTCCGCCTCGTTGTTCCAATAACCGTGCATCACGAGCTCCCCGCGCACGAGGATTTCGCCGTCATCGGCAATGCGCACCTCGGTGTCCTTCATCGGCGGGCCGACGGTGTCCATCTTCAACCCGGCCTTCGGCCGGTTGCAGCTGATGACGGGGCCGGATTCGGTCTGGCCATAGCCCTGCAACAGGGTCAGGCCGAGTGCGTGGAAGAAGACGCCGATTTCCGGGTTGAGCGGGGCGCCGCCCGATACCAGCGCCTTGATCCGGCCGCCGAACTTGGCCTGGACCTTGGGCCGCAAGGTCTTCTTGATAAAGAAATCGACCGGCCGGTCCCAGAACGGAATCCCCTTGCCGAGGTCCTTGGCGCCCAGCGACAGCGCCCGGTCGAGCAGCTTGGGCGCGATGCCGCCCTGCTTCTCGATGGTCTTAACGATCCGCGCGCGCAGCACTTCGAACAGGCGGGGCACGACGACCATCAGGGTCGGGCGCACCTCCTCGATGTTGGACGCCAGCTTTTCCAGCCCTTCGGCATAATAGATCTGCCCGCCCAGGCCGATCGGCAGGAATTGCCCGCCCGAATGTTCATAGGCATGGCTCAGCGGCAGGAACGACAGAAAGATCTCGTCGTCCCAGCCATAGTCGTTCGACACGATGTCGATGCAGCCTGCCACATTGTGCAGGATCGCGCCGTGGTGCTGGCGGACGCCGCGCGGGCTGCCGCCGGTACCGCTGGTGTAGATGAGGCAGGCCAAGTCGCTGCGCTGGAAATCGGCTGCTGCGGTTGCCGCCGCCACGTCGGGAGCTTGGCTGGCGATCAATGTCGTCCAGTCGTGCAGCGTGATGTCGCCCGACTGGCCGACGCGGATGTCCTCGATGCCGATGACGGCCTTGCAATGCGTCGAGCGCAGGACCGCCGGCAGCAGCGTCCGCGCGAGCTTGGCGGTCGACACGATCGCTGCCTTGGCGCCCGAATCGCCGAGGATATGGGCGTGGTCGCGCTCGGTATTGGTCACATAGGTCGGCACGGTGACACAGCCCGCGGCCATGATCGCGAGATCGGCGATGCACCATTCGGGGCGGTTCTCGCTGACCAGCATCACCCGGTCCCCCCGCGTCAGGCCCATCGCCTTCAGCGCGGCGGCAAGGCTTGCGACCTCGCGCGCGGTCTGCGTCCAGCTGCGCGACTTCCAGACGCCGGCGGCCTTGTGCCACAGAAACGGTGCGTCGCCGTTCTCGCGCGCCCGGGTGAAGAACATCGTCACCAGATTGGGAAATGTTTCGAACGTCCGCATGTCTCTCCTTCGTGCCGCGTGCGTGTCGCTGACGTCGGCGTTATTCGCTCAGTGCCTCGCCCTTCCCGCGGGGGTCGGCAGCGCCCACCCAGCCCGCGGGCGTACGCTGGATCGCGTTCAGCTTGGACCCGAGATCGGTCGCGACGACCGTGCGGCCGAGTGCGGCGAGCGCGCCCGACATCGCCGACAGTTTCGTCCCCTGCTCGACCAAGATGGCGTCCCCGCCGAAATAGATGTTGGGCAGCGCCAGCGCGTCGCGCGCGGGCAGGTCCCAGTCGAGCACGCCGACCAGCGCCTTCATCACGTGCATGATGATGCGCTTGCCGCCTGCCGATCCGACCGCGAGGATGACCTTGCCATCGGGACCGTAGACGATCGTCGGCGACATCGACGACAACGGGCGCTTGCCGGCCGCCACGGCATTGGCCACCGGGGCGCCGTCCTTCACGGGGGCAAAGGTGAAATCGGTCAGTTCGTTGTTGAGGACGAACCCGTCGGCGATCAGCTGGCTGCCGAACGGCCCCTCGACCGTGGACGTCATGCTGGCCACGTTGCCGGCGCTGTCGACCGCCACGAAATGCGTCGTGCCAGCGACTTCGGACGACAGCGCCGCCGTGCGGGCCTCGGCCCCGGGCGGCGTTCCGGCCTCGTATTTCGCCAGCGACGTCTTTTCGGAAATCAGCGCCGAGCGCGACCTGACATAGGCGGGGTCGAGCAGCCCCGCGACAGGTACTTTCACGAAATCGGGATCGCCCAGATATTTCTCGCGGTCGGCATAGCCCAGGCCCATGGCCTCGGCGATCAGGTGCCAGGCGACCGGGCTGTCGGGACCCAGCGCCTTCATGTCGAAGCGTTCGATCATGCCCAGCATCTGCAGCACCGTCGTCGCCCCCGACGAGGGCGGCCCCATGCCGCAGACCTTGTACTGGCGGTACGGGCGACACAGCGCGTCGCGATCGACCACCTTGTAGGCGGCAAGGTCGGCGGCGGTCAGCTGCGTGGCGTTGCGGGTCGAACCGGCGACGGCCGCGGTGATCGCCTGCGCCGTCTGCCCGGTGTAGAACGCGCGCGCGCCGCCCTGAGCCAGGCGCCGCAGCGTCGCGGCAAGCGCGGGATTTTTGATCGTCGCTCCCTCGGCCTTGGGCCGGTCGCCGTCCCAATAGATGGCCCGCGCGGCAGGGAAATCCTTCCACAAGGGCGCGACGGTCCGCAGCAGCGCCGCCGTCGGGCCGCTGACGGTGTAGCCGTCCTCGGCCAGCTTGATGGCGGGCGCAAAGAGCTTGGGCCAGGCAAGCTTGCCCCAGCGCGCATGGACGCGCTCCATCAGGCGGAGGTTGCCGGGCACGCCGACCGACTTGCCGCCCGGGAATGCCTGGATGAACGGCAGCGGCTTGCCGCTGGCGTCCAGGAACAGTTCCGGTTTCGCGCTTGCCGGCGCCTTCTCGCGCCCGTCCACCGTGGCGATCCGGCCGGTTCTGGCTTCATGATAGACGAAGAACCCGCCGCCGCCGATGCCCGACGACTGCGGTTCGACGACGGTCAGCGCCAGCATCATCGCCATCATCGCGTCGGCCGCACTGCCCCCTTCGCGCAGGATCTGCTGACCCGCTTCGGCGGCGCGGGGGTCGGCCGCCGACACGACCCCTCCGTTCGCGAAGACGGGCTGGGCGGCGAGCAGGGCGAGCAGCCCGATGAATCTGCGGATCATGGCGCGCACCCTAGGGCCGCAAGCTAAACCGCGTCTACCCCCACCGCATCGGCGACACGGGCAAAGCCGTCGAGCGTCAGCTGCCGCGACAGGCCTTCGGCGATCCGGCGGGCCAGCCCCGGTCCCCGATAGACCAGCGCGGAGTAGAGCTGCACCAGCGACGCGCCATTGCGGATGCGGGTATAGGCTTCCTCCGCGCTGTCGATGCCGCCTGCCGCAATCAGCGGAATGGCGCCGCCCGTCGCCCGCCTGAAGTCACGCAGTCTTTCGTAGGAATGGCCGCGCAACGGCACGCCCGACAGGCCGCCCGCCTCGGTCTTGTGCGGGGAGCGCAGATTGTCGAAGCGCATGATCGTCGTGTTGGACACGATGAGCGCGTCCACCCGGCCCGACGCCGCCTTGACGATGCCGTCGATATCGCCCGGCGTCAGGTCGGGCGCGACCTTCAGGAACAGCGGCGGACCGCCGGCGGTGCGAACCTCGGCGACGGCCGTCAGCAACGCGGTCAGCGGGCCCAGGTCCTGCAGTCCCCTGAGCCCCGGCGTATTGGGCGACGAGATATTGACCGTCAGATAATCCCCGACCCCCGCCATGGTGCGAACGCCGGCCACATAATCGGCAATGCGATCGGCGGCATCCTTGTTCGCCCCGATATTGACGCCGACGATCCCGCGCCGCTTGCGGCGCCGGAGCCGGGCAAGGGCGGCCGCCTGACCCTGGTTGTTGAATCCCATGCGGTTGATCACCGCTTCGTCCTCGACCAGTCGGAACAGCCGCGGGCGGGGGTTCCCCGCCTGCGGCAGCGGCGTCAGCGTGCCCACTTCGACGAACCCGAACCCCAGTCCCAGCATGGCATCGGGCACTTCGGCATCCTTGTCGAAACCGGCGGCGAGACCCACGGGCGACGGAAAATCCAACCCCGCCACGCGTGTTGCCAGCACCGGGTCGTGGCGCACGGTGCGGGGCGGCGCGAACCGGAGTGCGGCAAGCGTCAGGCCATGCGCGCGCTCGGGGTCGAGGCGGAACAGGGCGGGGCGGGCAAGGTCGAACAGGGACATGGGACAGGCGGCTATCGATCGCGGAGCGTCGCGTCAAAATGATGCGAATCTTACGCATTTTTGCGGAATGTCGATTCCGTACAATACGAATCGCAACCGTACCGATTATGCGCCTCCTGCGACCCGAAGGGCTTCGTATGGTTCGTCCATGCGGAAACCTTTTCCTGGCGGTCCGGACGAGCGATCGTCCGGACCGCTTTTCTTTAAGTCTTCCATGGCATAGGTTGTCCAACAACTAGGGGTAGTTACGGGCGCAACATGGGGAAGACTGTGCAGCCGCCGGGCGCCATAACGCTCGACTATGCGATGCCGCCCGAGCATCTGCGCAGCCATTTGTCGGTTTTCTACGAGCTGAAGGCGGACGTGCCGCTCTGGGAAGACACCGACAAGGCCGATCTCGCCCAGTTTCGGGTCAATCTCATGGGGCATGGCGAATATCGCTTCGCCGACGGCCACGTCCAGCGCGCGCCCGAGATCCAGATCGTCGGACCCACGACGGGGCCCGTCGACATCAAGGTCTGGGGGCCGATCCACCTTTTCGGCGTCGGCCTGCTCCCCGCCGGCTGGGGCAGCCTGCTCGATTTCGAGGCGTCGCTGCTCGTCAACCGGGTGATCGACGCCCGCGAATTGTTCGGCGCCGAGTTACGCGGCGTGCCGGAGGCGCTGAAAGCCGCTTCGTCGCTCGATGAACGCGTCGCGATCGGCACGAAATTCGCCGATGCCGTTACCGGGCGCGGCAAGTCCGCCGCCTTCGATTTCACGCGGATCGTCGACGACTGGCTCGATTCGCACCCGTCACCCGATGTCGATACGCTCATTGCCGCGACCGGCCTGTCGCGCCGTCAGGTCGAACGGCGCTGCAACGCCTATTACGGGTCGCCGCCGAAACTTCTGTCGCGAAAATACCGCGCGCTGAAGGCGGCCATCGCTCTGGCCAAGGGGGAAGCGGGGCCGCAGGACCTCCTTGCCGACGGCTTTTACGACCAGTCGCATTTTATCCGTGAGATCAAGGCCTTCACCGGCGTCACGCCGGCCCGTATCGCCGACGACCTGCCGACGCTGGCCACGCTGACGCTCAAGCGCACCGAAGTCGAAGGCGTTGCGCCGCTCATCAGGAAGACGTGACATTTAAATCGGAGTGTTTATATCCGATTGTAACATGCGACTTTCCAGCCTTGCCGATTATGCCGTCGTGATGATGAGCGCCGCCGCCCGCCACGGGTGCGGCGCACGCCTGTCGGCGACCGAGCTCAGCGCCGAGACCGGCGTGCCGCTGCCCACGGCGCAAAAGCTGATGCAGAAGCTCGCGGGCGCCGGTCTGCTGTCGTCGCTGCGCGGCACCGGCGGCGGATTCAAGCTGACGCGACCGGCCGCCGCCATCAATCTGGCCGACATCATCGAAGCGATCGAGGGCCCCATCGCCATGACGACCTGTGTCGATGGGCACCGCGACGATTGTTCGCTCGACGGGCAATGCCTGACCAAGCCGCACTGGGGCACGGTCAACGGCGCGGTGCGCGGCGCCCTGGCGGCAGTGCCGCTGACCCAACTTGCACAGGTACAGCCATGACCGATCTTCCCGTCAAGGACCAGGCGGCGCGCGACGCCGCGGCCAGCGTCGCCGATTACGAGCACGGCTGGGCGTCCGACATCGAAACCGATTTCGCGCCCAAGGGGCTGACCGAGGACACCGTCCGCTTCATCTCGGCGAAGAAGAACGAACCGCAGTGGATGCTCGACTGGCGGTTGAAGGCGTTCCGCCTGTGGCAGACGATGGCCGCGCCCGACTGGGCCAAGCTCGACATCGCGCCGATCGATTACCAGGACGCCTATTATTACGCCGCGCCCAAGGCGAAGCCGAAGCTCGGCTCGCTCGACGAGGTGGATCCCGAAATCCTGCGCGTCTACGAAAAGCTCGGCATCCCGATCGAAGAGCAGAAGATGCTCGCGGGCGTCGAGGGCAGCCGCAAGGTCGCCGTGGACGCGGTGTTCGACAGCGTCAGCGTCGCGACGACCTTCCGCGCCGAACTCGAACGCGCGGGCGTCATCTTTCGCTCGATCTCGGAGGCCATCCGCGAATATCCCGATCTGGTGAAGCGCTGGCTGGGCAAGGTCGTGCCGATGCACGACAACTACTTCGCCACGCTCAACTGCGCGGTCTTCAGCGACGGCACTTTCGTCTATATTCCCGAGGGCGTCCGTTGCCCGATGGAGCTGAGCACCTATTTCCGCATCAACGCGGAAAACACCGGCCAGTTCGAACGCACGCTGATCGTCGCCGACAAGGGCAGCTATGTCAGCTATCTCGAAGGCTGCACTGCGCCGATGCGCGACGAGAACCAGCTTCACGCCGCCGTCGTCGAACTCGTCGCGCTCGACGATGCCGAGATCAAATACTCGACCGTGCAGAACTGGTATCCCGGCGACGCCGAGGGGAAGGGCGGCATCTACAATTTCGTGACCAAGCGCGCGCTGTGCCAGGGCGCGCGCAGCAAGGTCAGCTGGACACAGGTCGAAACCGGCAGCGCGGTCACCTGGAAATATCCCAGCTGCGTGCTGAACGGCGAAGACAGCGTCGGCGAATTCTACTCGGTCGCGATCACCAACAATCACCAGCAGGCCGACACCGGCACCAAGATGATCCACAACGGCAAGGGCTCGCGCTCGACCATCGTGTCGAAGGGGATCAGCGCGGGGCACAGCAACAATACCTATCGCGGCCTGGTCCGCGTCGCGCCCCAGGCCGAAGGGGTGCGCAATTTCACCCAGTGCGACTCGCTGCTGCTCGGCAGCCTCAGCGGCGCACACACCGTCCCGTATATCGAAGTCCGCAATCCCAGCGCGCAGATCGAGCACGAGGCGACGACGAGCAAGATCAGCGACGACCAGCTGTTCTATGCGATGCAGCGCGGCCTGAACGCCGAGGAAGCCGTGACGCTGATCGTCAACGGCTTCGCCAAGGAAGTGCTGCAGCAGCTGCCGATGGAATTCGCGGTTGAGGCCCAAAAATTGCTGGGGATCAGCCTGGAGGGATCGGTCGGATGACATCGCTGACCTTGCGAGATTGGTCGAAGCAGGAGGAAGCCCCTCCCCTTCAGGGGAGGGGTTTGGGGTGGGGCCTCACCGCGAGCAAGCTGGCCGAGCTTCAGCGCCGCGCCCGCGAAATGCGCCGCGACCCGACCGAGCCGGAGAAGCGGCTATGGAGGTGTCTCTCGAACAGTCAGGTCGGAGGCGCCAAGTTTCGCCGTCAGGAAGTCATTGGCTGGTCAATTGCAGATTTTGCCTGCCCGTCAGCCCGGCTGATCGTGGAAGTCGACGGCGATAGCCACGACGACCTGGAGAAGGATGCGCGCCGCGACGCGGGGCTCGCGGCGTTCGGCTACCGCGTCCTGCACGTCACAAACGCAGATGTGATGACGAACATCGATGGGGTCGTGGCGCACATTACCGAGACATTGCGGAACGTCGCGAAGCCCCACCCCAACCCCTCCCCTGAAGGGGAGGGGCTTGAGAAGGCGCAGAAGCTGTTGGGAATTTCGCTCGAGGAGAGCGTGGGGTGATATCCGCGCTTGTACTTTTGTCGGCAGCGGCATCCGCGACGCCACTGGATCAAAAGGCCATTGCGGCGTGGCGGGACTGTGTCAGCCAACGCATTTTAGCGGCAACAGATGATGGGAAAGGCGGAGGCTATCCGAGACGGCGAGAGCTTGCTGCAGCGGTCAGTGAGTTAGCGCATTTGGAATGCGAGCCTCAGCTTTATCAAGTAACTAGCGATGTTTCGGCGGTGAGCCGCTTGCGATCAGAGAGCGTGAAGAGGTCAGCTAAATCAGTGGTGCAAATTTATAACCAGTTCGATCTGGAGGGATTGTGATGCTCCAAATCACCAACCTCCACGCCAACGTCGGCGACAAGCCGATCCTCAAGGGGCTGACGCTGTCGCTCAACCCGGGCGAGATCCATGCGATCATGGGGCCGAACGGCGCGGGCAAATCGACGCTCGGCTATGTGCTGTCCGGGCGGCCGGGCTACGAGATCACCGGTGGGTCGGTGATGTTCAACGGACAGGACCTCCTCGCCCTCGCGCCGCACGAACGCGCCGCCGCCGGCCTGTTCCTCGGCTTCCAGTATCCGGTCGAAATTCCCGGCGTGTCGAACGTCCAGTTCCTGCGCGAAGCCCTCAACGCGCAGCGCAAGCAGCGTGACGAGGCGCCGCTGTCGGGTGCCGAATTCCTCAAGATTGCCCGCGCCCAGTCGCAGGCGATGGGTATGGACCTGGACATGCTCAAGCGCCCGGTGAACGTCGGCTTTTCGGGCGGCGAAAAGAAGCGCAACGAGATGGTGCAGATGGGCATCATCGACCCTGCGCTCGCGATCCTCGACGAAACCGACTCCGGCCTCGACATCGACGCGTTGCGCGTCGTCGGCGACGGCATCAACCGCATCATGCGCAAGCCCGACAAGGCGGTGTTGCTGATCACGCATTACCAGCGCCTGCTCGACTATGTCCGCCCCGATTTCGTCCATGTCCTCGCCGACGGCCGCATCACGCGCACCGGTGGCCCCGAACTCGCGCTCGAGCTCGAGCGCGAGGGATATCGGGAACTGGCCGCATGACAGCCCTGCCGACCCGCAAGGACGAAGCCTGGCGGTACAGCGACCTGGAGGCGGTAGCGCGCCTGTGGCCCGTTCCTGCGCCGGTGGAGATCGCCGTCGCAGCGGGCGCGCGCGCGGCGCGCCATCTGGTCGCCGACACAGGCATCCATGATTTCGCGATCACGCTTCACCCGGGCGCGCGCATGGATTTTCACGTGCTCAATGCAGCGGACGCATATGGCCGCATAGCCCTCGACGTGACGCTCCATGACGGGGCGCACTTCGAATTCGGCGCGGTCCAGGTCGGCGGCGGGGAGGCGAATCTGGAGATCGTCACGACCGTGCGCCACGTCGCGCCCAATGCCACCAGCAACCAGATCGTCCGGTCGGTGCTCGGCGGGTCGGCGATCGGCAGCTATCTCGGCAAGGTCGCCGTCGCGCGCGACGCGCAGCAGACCGACAGCACGCAGTCGGTGAAGGCCATGCTGCTGTCGCGGCAGGCGACGGCCAATTCGAAGCCCGAACTCGAAATCTACGCCGACGACGTGAAGTGCGCGCATGGCGCCACCGTCGGCGAGCTCGACCGGACGGCCCTGTTCTACCTTGCCGCGCGCGGGATTCCGCCGCGCGAGGCACAGACCCTGTTGTTGCAGGCTTTCGTGAGCGAGGTCTTCGCCGGGGCCGAGGCGCGCGAAACACTGGAAGCGGCGGCGCTGGATGCGCTTTCTTCCCTCTCCCTGAAGGGGAGAGGGACAGCGGCGAAGCCGCAGGGTGAGGGCCTGTGAGCGCATTTCCCTCTCCCTCGCTCGCTACGCTCGCATATCCCTCTCCCCTTCAGGGAGAGGGAAACCGTCGCGACCATCGCGCCGACTTCCCCGGTCTCTTCGACAAGGACGGCGCCCCCTGGCACTACCTCGACACGGCCGCCACGGCGCAGAAGCCGCGGCAGGTCATCGATGCCATCGCCCGCGCCTATGGCCCCGATTACGCGACCGTCCATCGCGGGGTCTATGCCCGCTCAGCTGACATGACGCTGGCCTATGAAGCCGCGCGTCGCCGCGTGGCGCAGTTCATCGGCGCGCGATCCGAAAACGAAGTCGTCTTCGTGCGCGGCGCGACCGAGGCGATCAATCTCGTCGCGCAAAGCTTCCCGCAAAAGGGCCGGGTGCTGCTCAGCCAGCTCGAGCATCATTCGAACATCGTGCCCTGGCAGCTTGCCGGGTGGCAGGTCGATGTCTGCCCGCTGACGCCCGATGGGCGGATCGACCTCGACGCCGCCGAAGCGATGCTGACGCCCGCGCACACGATGGTCGCCTTTGCCCATGTCTCGAATGTGCTGGGCTCGGTCGTCGAGGCGAAGCGCGCGGCGTCGCTGGCGCACGCTGTCGGCGCCAAATTGCTGCTCGACGGGTGTCAGGCGGTGCCGAGGCTGGCGGTCGACGTCGTCGATCTCGACTGCGATTTCTACGCCTTTTCGGGCCACAAGCTCTACGGCCCGACCGGCATCGGGGTGCTTTGGGGCCGTCACGACCTGCTCGATGCGATGCCGCCGATGCACGGGGGCGGGGCCATGATCGACCGGGTGACGTTCGCGCGCACGACCTATGCGCCGGTGCCGGGCCGCTTCGAGGCGGGCACCCCGCATATCGTGGGTGTCGTCGGTCTGGCCGCGGCCATCAACTATGTCGACGCCATCGGCGTCGATACCATCCATGCGCACGAAACGGCGCTGGTCGCCCAGTGTCGCGACGCGCTGCGCTCGGTGAACGCGGTCACGCTCTATGGCCCCGAGGATGCGGCAGGCATCGTCAGCTTCAACGTCGAAGGGGTGCATCCGCACGACGTCGGCACTATCTTGGACGAGGCGGGCGTGGCGGTGCGCGCCGGTCATCACTGCGGCCAGCCGCTGATGGCATGGCTCGGCGTCGACGCGACGGCGCGCGCAAGTTTCGGCATTTACAACGGACCCGACGATATTGCGGCGCTGGTCCGGGGACTTGAACGGGTAAGGAAACTGTTCGGATGAAGATCGAGGAAGTCACCAGCGTCGACGCGCCGCCGCGCGCCCGCGTGCAGGATGTCGTGGAAACCCCGCCCGAAACCGGCGGGCGCAAGCGCGACTATCTCGACGGGTTTCTGCAGGCTGAGGCGCCCAGGCTGGCGGACGGGGAGCCGGGCGGGGACCTGTACGAGGCGGTCGTCGCCGCGCTCAAGGACATCTACGACCCCGAAATCCCGGTCAATATCTATGACCTGGGCCTCATCTACGGGGTCGAGGTCGACGAGGGCCATGTCCACGTCAACATGACCCTGACGACTCCGCACTGCCCGGTCGCCGAGACCATGCCGACCGAAGTGGAGCTGCGCGTCGGCAGCGTCCCCGGCGTCGGCGTGGTCGACGTGAACCTCGTCTGGGATCCGCCCTGGGACCCGGGCAAGATGACCGACGAGGCGCGCCTCGAACTGGGGATGCTGTGATGGCCGTCGAGACCAGGACCCGCGCCCGTCCCGCCGCGCTGCTGCTGACCCCGGGTGCCGAGGCGCGCATCGCCGCGCTGATGGCAAAGGCACCCGCCGACGCGATCGGCGTCAAGCTGTCGACGCCGCGCCGCGGCTGCTCGGGCCTGGCCTATTCGGTCGACTATGTTACCGGCGCCAGCCCGATGGACGAGAAGATCGAGACGTCGGGCGGCACGCTCTATGTCGACGGCGCCTCGGTGCTCTACCTGATCGGCAGCCGGATGGACTGGGTCGAGGACGATTTCACCGCGGGCTTCGTTTTCGAAAACCCCAATGCCAAGGGGTCCTGCGGCTGCGGCGAGAGCTTTACCGTCTAGAAATCGAAGCTGTAGCGCACCGCTGCGCCCAGGTCGTCGGGCGCGTTCAGGTAATTTCCCGCCTGTCGGCGCCAATAGGTGTTGGCCGTCAGCCAGCCCCTGCCGACCGGACGGACATAGACCGCCTCCCAGTCGCGTTCATGGCCGGCGGGCGTCAGCGAAAGCATCTGCGGACCGTTTCCGAGCGCCAACAGGTTGAGCCCGCCCCCCACCACGCGCAGCGGCTCGGCATAGCGGATCGCGAAACTGTCGCCGACCGCCGAGACACTGTCCCAGACCATACCCGCCGACAGGCCCTGCGTGCGCAGCACCGACCGGCCGCGCACGCTGCCCGCGACCGGGATTGTCCACCCCCGGCGCAGCGTCGCATCCAGACGCCAGTTGCCGACGGGGGTCAGCGTGACACCCATGTCGCCGAACCAGCTGGCCGCGCCGTTGCCGCCCAGCGCGCCGGCAAAGCGGCTGCCGAGCACGGTGGCGCGCTCGTCGAGACGCGTCAGCTTTGCGCTCAGGGCGACCGGCCCAGCCCGACCGTCCAGCCCGGCCGACAGTTCGGCATAGGCATAGCGCCGGATACCGTCGTTCATCGACCCGAGGTCGCTTCGCTGCCACAGCCGCATCCGCCCGCTTTCGGCCGCCAGCGTGATGCCGACACTGCCAAAGTCGCGGCGGACCGCAAAGGCTCCGAGCGCCTCGCGGTCGAGGCTGTGGTCGGCCACGAGGAAGGCGGGTGCCGCCCGGTCGCGTGCACCGGGCAACAGCCCGTCCGCGCCGCGGCCGCCGGCAAAGCCGATTCGCAGGTCTTTCGAGACGGCAAGGGCGATCGATCCGGCAAGCACGCGCGCCCGGCCGGCATCCCCGGGGGTCAGCATCAGGGGGCGGGGCGCGCTGTCCGCGTCGATCGCCAGCGCAAAGCTCGCCCGGTGGCCGGCCGCCGACATCTGGCGCGCCCCGGCGGCCAGGCCATTGGCCAGCGTCTGCTGGATCGGCGTGCGCGCCACCGTCGGCGCAAGATTGACGTCGAAGTCGCGATCGAACTCGTCGCGGATGACGGCGGCAAGTCCCGATTTGGCCGCATCGCCCATGGTTCCGCCAAGCGTCGCGTTGCCGGTGAGCGACACGGCCACCGCCGTGCCCGCGAGCGAGAGCGATCCGATCGGGCTGAACGCACGGGCCAGGTTGATCTCGCCGTTGCCGTAGATCGCATCGACGCCGGTCGCGCCCCGGTCATCGGCGGACCGATAGAGCAGCGCCACGATCTGCGCGGCGGTCAGATTGGGAAATGCCTGGGCGATCAGCGCGATCGCGCCCGAAACCACCGGCGCGGAAAACGACGTGCCGCTGTACAGGAACGCCGTTCCCGTATTGTCGATCGCGCGCACCCGCACCCCCAGGGCCGCCACGTAATTCGCCGCGCCATTGCCGGCCTTGTTCGAGAAATCGGCAAGGACGCCGGTCGAATCCACGGCGCCGGCGATGACGATCAGCCCGCGCGCGATGGCGTCGTTGGCGACCTGGGCCAGCATGTCGGGGTTCTCGGCGGCCATGGGGCTGGTGACACCGTCGTTGCCGGCCGAAATGACGATAATCGTTCCCGCCGCCGTCGCCCGGTCGATGGCGCCGCGCAGCCGCGTGTTGGGCGGCGATCCGCCCAGCGAGATGTTGACCACCCGCGCGCGCGCCGAAACCGCCGCGTCGAGCGCGGCCGCGATGTTGTTGTCGTTGTGCGAACAGCCGTCGGTGCCGGTCGTGCAGCTTCCCGGCGTGTCGGTGCGCAGCGCCAGCAGGGTGGCATTGAACGCCAGGCCGTGGATGCCCGTGTCGTTGCGCGCGCCCAACAGGACGTCGGACACCGCCGTGCCATGGCCGCCTTCGTCCTGAATACCCCGCGCTCCGGCGAAATCCGCCGACAGCGGGCTGATCCGGCCGGCGAATTCGGCGCTGTTGGCATCGACGCCCGAATCGATCACGCCGACGAGGACGCCTGCGCCCGTCGCGCCTGCCTTGTACGCGGCAAGGGCCTGTGCCTGGACCGCCGCGGTCGACCGGCGGTATTCGGCAGTATCGTAGTTGACGCCCGTCGGCGTGGGCGTCGGTGAAGGCGTGGGTGCCGGAGCGGGTGCAGGCGTCGGCGCCGGTACCGCGGGCGGCGTCGGCGTCGACGCGATGCTGCCGCCGCCGGACTCGCCGCCACACCCCGCCAGCGCGGCCAGCGGAAGCACGCATCCCGTCAGGAATTGTGCTCGTTTCGCAATCATATGCCCTCCCGACGGTTTGAACTCATCATAGGCGATCGTTTCGGCGGCGTGACACTATCGCTGCTTGTGAACGCGATTGCACCGCGGGACAGTGCCGGTAAGGGACACATGGCATGAACGTCCCACATTCCTCGCCGCCCGACGGGTCGCAACTCGCCCATGTCGACTCTTGGATCTTCGATCTGGATAACACGCTTTATCCGGCGTCGTGCAACCTGTTCGCGCTGATCGACGAGCGCATGGGCGCCTATATCCAACGGCTCGTCGGGTGCGACGCGGTCCAGGCGCGCGCGATCCAGAAACGCTATTTCCGCGATCACGGCACCACCTTGTCGGGATTGATGGCGCTGCACGGCACCGATCCGAAACATTTCCTCGACGATGTCCACGACATCGCGCTCGACCGGGTGGTGCACGATGCCCGACTGGTCGCCGCCATCGCCCGTCTTCCGGGGCGAAAGCTCGTCTTCACCAATGGCGACGTCGACTATGCCCAGCGCGTGCTCGATCGCCTCGGCCTCGGCGACAGCTTCGAGGCGATCCACGACATCCATGCCATGGACTATGTGCCCAAGCCCGCGCCGGCCAGCTATGAAGCGATGTGCGCGCGCTGGGGCATCGATCCGGCGCGCGCGCTCTTCGCCGAGGACATGGCGCGCAACCTCAAGCCGGCGAAGGAACTGGGGATGACGACGCTGTGGATCGACAACGGGTCCGAACAGGCGTCGGAAGACGCGTTCGCCCCCTTCATCGACTACCGCACCGCGCACCTGACCGACTGGCTGCACGAACTCACGGGGGAAATGGCATGAATCTGGAATCCATCATCGACGCCGCCTGGGAAGCCCGCGACACGATCTCGACGGCGACGCAGGGCGAGGTGCGCATGGCCGTCGACGCGGCGATCATGGCGCTCGACAGCGGCGACGTGCGCGTGGCGGAGCCCGACGGCAACGGCGGCTCGCGCGTGAACCAGTGGCTGAAAAAGGCCGTGCTGCTCAGCTTCCGCCTGAACGACAACGAGATCATGGCCGGCCCCCACGGCGCCAACTGGTTCGACAAGGTACCGTCGAAATTCACCGGCTGGGGCGACAATGCCTTTCGCGCGGCGGGTTTCCGCGCTGTCCCCGGCGCCATCGTCCGCCGCGGGGCCTACATCGGCAAGAACGTCGTCCTGATGCCCAGCTTCGTCAACATCGGTGCGCATGTCGGTGCGAACACGATGGTCGACACCTGGGCGACCGTCGGCAGCTGCGCGCAGATCGGCGCGAACGTCCATCTGTCGGGCGGCGTCGGCATCGGCGGCGTGCTCGAACCGCTGCAGGCAAACCCCGTCGTGATCGAGGACGACTGCTTCATCGGTGCCCGGTCGGAAGTGGTCGAAGGCGTCCACGTCGAACGCGGTGCCGTGCTCTCGATGGGCGTGTTCATCTCGTCGACCAGCAAGATCATCGACCGCAGCACGGGCGAGGTTTTCGTCGGCCGCGTGCCGGCCTATTCGGTGGTCGTTCCCGGCGCCCTGCCCGGCAAACCCTTGCCGGACGGATCGCCGGGGCCGAGCCTGTCGTGCGCGGTCATCGTCAAGCGGGTCGACGCGCAGACCCGCGCCAAGACCGCGATCAACGACCTCCTGCGCGACTGATCAGCTGCCCAGCGCCAGCTTGGGCGTCTGCTGGTGCTGGACGACCTGCCACTGGTCATGGCCGAGCCGCCGGTAGGTCGAGGTGCAGTGCGCCTGATAGGGGTCGACGCCCTCGCGCGCGGCGTCGACCGCATAGGCGACGACGATCAGCCCTTCCTGCGGCCGCGCGATATGCGTTTCCGAAAAGCTGACCTCGGTCCAGCGCGGGGTCTGGGCGACGGCTTCGATCGCGTCATAGCCGGCCAGCACGAACGGCGGCTGCGGGACGACCATCAGGCATTCCTTGTCGATCGAATCGCGATAATGTTCGAAATCGGCCTTCCACAGGCTTTCCTCGAATTCCCAGACGCGGCTGTCGTCCATAACGTAACTCCTGTGGTTCGCAGCGCCAACGCGCGGGGCGGGGGCTTGTTCAAATGTTTCGAACAACGCGTTCAGACGTTACGCAGGTGACGATGCACGCCTTTTCTGATCTTCTCGACCGCCTGATCTACACGCGGTCGCGCAACACCAAGCTGCGCCTGATCGCCGATTACCTGCGTGCGACGCCCGACCCCGACCGGGGCTGGGCGCTGGCGGCGCTGACCGGGTCGCTCGATCTGCCCGGGGTAAAGCCTGCCGTGATCCGGGGCCTGATCGAGGACCGCGTCGACCCCGTGCTGTTCCGGATGAGTCGCGAGTTCGTCGGCGATACGGCGGAAACGGTCGCGCTGTTGTGGCCTGCCCGCGAAACGGCGGCGCAGGACCTGTCGCTGAACGCCATCGTCACGCGCCTGATGACGCTCGGTCGCGCGGAAGCGCCGGCCGCGCTGGCGGCGATGCTCGACGCGCTCGACGAGAACGAGCGCTTTGCCCTGCTCAAGATGGCGACCGGCGCGCTGCGCGTCGGCGTGACCGCGCGGCTGGCCAAGACAGCTCTGGCGCAGGCTTTCGATCTCGACGTCGAGGCGGTGGAAGAAGTGTGGCATGGTATCGCGCCGCCCTATGCCGCGTTGTTCGACTGGGCAGAGGGGCGCGCCGAACAACCGACGGCCGCCGATACGCCCGTGTTCCGGTCGTTCATGCTCGCCCATCCGCTGGAGGACGCGCAGGTCGATCTGGCGGACTATGTGGCCGAATGGAAATGGGACGGCATCCGCGTCCAGATCGTGCGCGTGGCGGGGCAGGTGCGCCTCTTCAGCCGGGGCGGCGATGACGTGACCGGCAGCTTTCCCGATATTGCGGGCGCGGTCACCGTCGATGGCGTTTTCGATGGCGAACTGCTGGTGCGGGGCGCCTTCCAGGGCGGCGAGGCGGCAAGTTTCAACGCCCTGCAACAGCGGCTGGGGCGAAAGGCGGTATCGGCCAAGATGCTGGCCGACTATCCCGCCTTCGTGCGGCTCTACGACGTGCTGTTCGACGGTCCCGAAGACCTGCGCGCCTTGCCCTGGACAGACCGGCGTGCCCGGCTCGAAGAGCTGATGCCCCGCTTCGACCCCGAGCGTTTCGACCTGTCGGCGGTGATCGACGCGGCTGACTTCGGCCATCTCGAACAGATTCGCGCCGGCGCCCGCGATGCGGCGATCGAAGGTGTCATGCTCAAGCGCCGCGACAGTGCCTATGTCAGCGGGCGGCGCGTTGGTCTCTGGTACAAATGGAAGCGCGATCCGCTGACCGCCGACTGCGTGATGATGTATGCGCAGCGCGGCAGCGGCAAGCGCTCGTCCTTCTATTCGGACTTCACCTTCGGCTGCTGGACGGACTCGGGCGAATTGTCGCCGGTCGGCAAGGCCTATTCGGGCTTCACCGACGCCGAGCTCAAGGACCTCGACCGTTTCGTCCGCCAGCACACGGTGGCGCGCTTCGGGCCGGTGCGCGAGGTCGAAAAGACGCTCGTCCTCGAAGTCGCATTCGATTCGATCCACGCCTCCGCGCGGCACAAGTCAGGCGTGGCGATGCGCTTTCCGCGCATCCACCGCATCCGGACCGACAAGCCCGCGGCCGAAGCGGACCGGGTTGAGACATTGCAGCGGATGGTCACCTAGGGGGCCCAGGGGCCGATCCGCAGCCGAAACTTCATGCTGTGCAAGCTGCGGATTTTGCGGCATTCTCTTGCGCGGAGAGGAGCCGGGGACATGAACGTCCGAATTCTCGCGCTTTGTGCGATTGGGTGCGCGGCACCGCTTGCCGCCCAGCAGACGTCGCCGCCCGACTATGGCCCGACGACGGTGATCGACGCGGGTGTCGACCGGACGCAGCGCATGACCGTGCCCGTTACCGTCGACGGCAAGGGCCCCTATCCGTTCGTCGTCGATACCGGGGCCGACCGCACCGTACTGTCGCGCGAACTGGCCGACCATCTCGCGCTCAAGGATGGCGAAAGCGCGATGATGCACACCATGACCGGCGTCGGTCCGGTCCGCACCGTGCACGTCCCGACGCTCGAGGTCGGCGGCGGGCGCAACGACGGCTTCAACGCGCCCGCGCTTTCGGAAATCAATCTGGGTGCCAAGGGCTTGCTCGGCATCGACAGCCTGCAGGGACGGCGGGTCGTCATGGATTTCCGGCTCGGCACGTTCAGCGTCATGTCCTCCAGGGGAACGCCGGAACCGGCGGGGGGCGACACGATCGTGGTGACGGCGCGGTCGCGCTACGGCCAGCTCGTTCTCGTCGATTCCGATATCGGCGGGATCCCGATCACCGTCATCATCGATTCGGGCGCGCAGAACAGCGTGGGCAATCTGGCGCTGCGCCGGATGCTGGAAAAGCGGAACAAGGTCCGTGACTTCTACCCGCTCGTGATGACCGACGTGACCGGCGCCACGATGAACGCCGATGTCGCGCGGATCGAATCGATCCGTCTCGGCGGCTTCACGCTGACCAACGTCGGCGTGGCCTTCGCCGACGCCCATCCGTTCAAGAAGTTCGACCTGCTCAAGCGGCCGGCCATGCTGCTCGGGATGGACACGTTGCGCGCCTTTCGCCGGGTGTCGGTCGATTTTGCGCAGCGCAAGGTCCGCTTCCTCTTGCCGGACAGCAGTTCGGACTCTAGCCGACGGCAATGGTTCGCTTTTCGTTCGCCGGACAGGATTTCGCCGCTCTAGGGGCAGGCGCTTTGTGGTGGCCGGCGCGGCGCGCGCTGATCGTCGCCGACCTGCATCTCGAAAAGGGCAGCTGGTTCGCCCGGGGCGGCCAGATGCTGCCGCCCTATGACAGCATGGCCACGCTCGCCGACCTGACCGCGCTCGCCGCGGCCTGCACGCCGGTCGAGCTCTGGTGCCTCGGCGACAGCTTCCATGATGCGGCGGGCTGTGCGCGCCTGCCGGTCGCGGCGCAGCAGATGCTGCGGGCGCTGACCGGCGCGCTCGACTGGGTCTGGGTGACCGGCAACCACGACGCGGGCGGGGTCATCGACCTGTGCGGCGGCCGCATCGTCGACGAAGCGCTCGTCGACGATATCGTCCTGCGTCACGAGGCCGACCGCCACGACAGCCGGCCCGAAATGTCGGGCCATTTCCATCCCAAGCTGCGCGTGACGTTGCGCGGCCGCCATGTCGCGCGCCGCTGCTTCGTGGCGAGCGAGACCAAGCTCATCCTGCCCGCCTTCGGCTCGCTGACCGGGGGCCTCGACGCGGGACATCCCGAAATCGTGCGCGCCGTTGGTCTGCACGCCCGCGCACTGGTGCCCGTCGCCGACCGGATGCTGAGCTTCCCGCTGGCCGCCTAGGCTGAGGGCTTGGCGCTCCACAGCGTCGGGAAGGTCTTCTGCAAAGCGGCGATCTTGGGCGCGTCCCACATGCGGATATAGCCGTGGTTGGGGTTCTTGAACGCGAAATCCTGGTGATAGGCCTCCGCCGGGAAGAACTTGCCGCTCTCCAGCCGCGTCGCGATCGGCGCGCCCCAGCTCTTCGCCGCGTTCAGCTGCGCGATATAGGCGCGCGCGACGCGGACCTGCTCGGCATCCTGCGGGAAGATGGCGGAGCGATAGCTGGTGCCGCTGTCGGGCCCCTGGCGGTTCACTTCGGTCGGATTGTGCGCGACCGAGAAATAGACGCGCAGCAGCGTGGCATAGCTGATCTGGCGCGGATCGTAGACGACGCGGATCGCTTCGGCGTGCCGCGTGGTTTCGCTGCTCACCGCGTCATAGGTCGCGCTTGCCGCATCGCCGCCCGCATAGCCTGAGGTGACCTGCTGCACGCCCTTCAGATGGCTGAACACCGCTTCCATGCCCCAGAAGCACCCGCCCGCCAGCACCGCCACGGCGCGCGGGGCGGTGACCTTGGCGTCGGTCGTCGACGCGGGCACGAGCACCGTCCGTTCGGCGGCGAAGGCTGGGATCAGCGTCTGGCTGGCGAGCAGCGCAGCCCCCGCGATCGCCGCGCCGGTCAGCACGCGCCGCATCACGAGAACAGCCCCGTCGAGGCGGCCATCGGCACGCCGGCGACCAGAAAGCCGATGACGAAGGCGCGGACATAGTCGGTGCGGAACAGGGCGATCATGGCGAAACACTTTCGGTGGTTGTGCTTCCAGTTACGGACGCAGACCCCAAATGGTTTCACTCGTGGCTCACTTCAATGCGGCGCACGCCGTCTGGATGCGCGTGCACGCCTCGGTCAGGATCGACTCCGACGTGGCATAGCTCACGCGGAAGGCGGGGCTCAGGCCGAACGCATTGCCGGGGACGGCGGCGACCAGCGCCTCGTCGAGGAAATAGTCGATCAGGTCGGCATCGCTTGCGATCATCTGACCCTTGGGCGTGGTCTTGCCGAGGCACCCGCTCGCGTCCGGGTAGACGTAGAACGCGCCCTCGGGCGTCGGGCAATGCAGGCCCGGCGCCTGGTTGAGCATCCCGACGACAAGGTCGCGGCGCTTCAGGAACGCGGCGTTGCGGTCCTTCAGGAAACCCTGGTCGCCGTTGAGCGCCGCCACCGCCGCCGCCTGCGCGATCGAACAGGGATTGCTCGTCGACTGCGACTGCAGCTTGGCCATCGCCTTGATCAGCCAGGCCGGGCCGCCGGCATAGCCGATGCGCCACCCGGTCATCGCATAGGCCTTCGAACAACCGTTCACGGTCAGCGTGCGCTCGTAGAGGTCGGGCGCCACCTGTGCGATCGTCGAGAACGGCGTGTCGGCATACCAGACGTGCTCGTACATGTCGTCGGTCAGGACCATCACATGCGGATGGCGACGGAACACCTCGGCCAGCGCGCGCAATTCGTCGGCGCTATAGGCGGCGCCCGTCGGGTTCGAGGGCGAATTGAGCATCACCCATTTCGTCCGCGGCGTGATCGCGGCGTCGAGCTGCTCGGGCAGGATCTTGTAGAGCTGGTTGGCGCCGGCCTGCAGGACGACCGGCGTGCCGCCCGCAAAGTTCACGATGTCGGGATAGCTGACCCAATAGGGCGCGGGAATGATGACTTCGTCGCCCTTGTCGAGCGTCGCGACCAGCGCGTTGAACAGCGTGTGCTTGCCGCCGACGTTCACGCTGATCTCGCTCGCGGCATAGGTCAGGTCGTTGTCGCGCGCGAACTTGGCGGCGATCGCGGCCTTCAGCTCGGGGATGCCGTCGACCTCGGTATATTTCGTCTTGCCCGCGTGGATCGCCTCGATCGCGGCGTCCTTGACGAAATCGGGCGTGTCGAAGTCGGGCTCGCCGGCCGACAGGCCGATGACGTCGACGCCCGATCGCTTCAGCGCGGCGACACGGCCCGTCATCGCGAGCGTCGGCGACGGTTTGATGCGGTCGATGGCGGCGGACAACTGGCTCATGATTTCCCCCTGCAGGCGGGGTGCCTATAACCCCGCGAGGCGGGCGGGCAACAGGCCGCGCAACGAGTTGCCGATAAAAAACCCGTCTTTCAGGTCGTCGGCGCGCAATTCGGCTTCGCGCGCGCGGCCTTCGGCAACCAGTTCGTTGCGCAGCACGCCGCCCAGCAGGCCCGCGTCGAGCGCCGGCGTCAGCAGAACGCCGCCGTGCTCGACGAAGACGTTGGTGAAACTGCCTTCGGTCAGCCGCCCGTCGGGCAGCGCGAACACCACTTCGAACCGGTTCCCGCGCGCGCGGTCGTAAAACGCCCGGTCGGTCGTCTTGTGGCGCAGGCGGAAGTCCGTCGGATCGACCGGCAGGGGCACGACCCGCACCGCCGCCGGCCCGCCGGGCTGCGGCGGCATGGGCCGCACGTCGACGGCGACATGGCCGCCGCGGCCCAGCAACAGCCGGACGCGTGCCGGGTCGCGCAGGCGAAAGGTCGCGGCCTGCAGGTCGTTGCGCGCCGCGTGCCGGTCGAACGCAAAGCCGAAGACATCGGCGCTCGCCTTGAGGCGGGCGAGATGGGCCTCGAGGCGCACCAGCCCGACTTCAGGGTCGAACTTCATGGTCTCGACCAGGTCGAACCGGCGCCTGGACGGCACGAATGCCCCCTTGGCCAGGCATTCGTGCCATTCGCTGGCGGCGCCCGAATCGGCGACGATTCCCGACCCCAGGCCAAGGGTCGCGGCGGACTCGCCGGCGTCCATCACCAGCGTGCGGATCGCCACGTTGAAGGCGGCGCTGCCATCGGCATCGATCCGCCCGATGCTGCCGGTATAGACGCCGCGCGACCGGTGCTCGATCGCGCCGATGGCCTGCATCGCGCGGATCTTGGGCGCCCCCGTGATCGACCCGCACGGGAACAGGGCGCGCAGGACATCGATCGCGTCGCGACCTTCGGCCAATTGCGCGGTGATGGTGGAGGTCATCTGCTGCACCGTGGGATAGCGCTCGACCCGGAACAGCTCGGGCACCGCCACGCTGCCGGTTTCGGCGACGCGCGACAGGTCGTTGCGCAGCAGGTCGACGATCATCAGGTTTTCGGCGCGCTGCTTGGGGTCGCCGGCCAGCAAAGCCGGATCGGCGTCGGGCGGCGCGGTCCCCTTCATCGGGCGCGTCGTGATCCTGCCCTCGTGCAGGGCAAAGAACAGCTCGGGCGACAGCGACAACATCCAGTGCGTGCCCGTCGCGACGACGGCGCCATAGGGGCTCGCGGCCCGTTCGCGCAGCCCGGCATAAAGCGCCAGCGGATGCCCGACGGTCGCAACGGCGGCCCGGAAAGTCAGGTTCGCCTGATAGATGTCGCCCGCCGCAATCAGCGCCTTCACCTCGGCGAGCTGCGCCTCATAGCTTTCCTGCGACACGTCGGGCGTGGGCGTGCCCAGCCAGGCGCCATCCGGGTCGGGCAGCAGCGCGGCCATGTCGCCCGGATCGAGCGTGCGAAAACCCCGGAACAGGCCGAACCACAACAGGGGGGCGTCGGCGGCCCCGGCCCCCGCCAGTTTCGGTTCCAGCGCGGCACCCGCCTCATAGGCCAGATAGCCGGCGGCGTGCAGGCCGCCGCGCGTCGCCGTGCGCAGCGCCTCGAGCGCCGTCGCCACTTCGCCGGGCCGCCGGGTGGTCACGATCTCGACCGGGTCGGTGTAGAGCCGCGCCGGGGCGGCCCCTGACGGGCGGGCATCGTCGAACAGGACAAAGGGTGGCGTAAAACTCACGGTTTCCCCTTGGCATTCCCAGCGCGCGCTTGCCAGCCCATGTCTGCGGTGCGCATGATGGGCTTCATGGTTGCCAGTGTTTTCGACTTGTTCAAGATCGGCGTCGGCCCGTCGTCCTCGCACACCATGGGGCCGATGACCGCTGCGGCCGATTTTTCGGCGCGGCTGGCGCGCGACGGCCTGCTCGTCCGGGTCCATCGTGTCGACGTGGCGCTCTATGGTTCGCTCGCCCTGACCGGCAAGGGGCATGCGACCGATCGCGCGCTGCTGCTGGGACTGTCGGGGGAGCGGCCGGCGACACTTTGCCCCGACCGCGCCGATGCGACCGTCGCCGCCGTCCGCGAACGGCATCGGCTCTTGCTGGACGGCACCCATGCGATTGCGTTCGACGAGGCGAGCGACCTGCGCTTCCTGCAAAAGGAGCGGCTCCCCTTTCACTCCAACGCCATGCGCTTCGCCGCCTTCGATGCGGACGGCGCGCTGGTCGACGCGCGCACCGCCTATTCGGTCGGCGGCGGGGCCGTCGTCTACGAGGAAGACATCGTCCGGAACGCCCCGCCGGAGGGGCTCGCCGACGTCCCGCACCGGTTCTGCTCGGGCGACGATCTTCTCGCCAGGGCACGCGAAACCGGCAAGTCGATCGCCGACCTGATGCGCGAGAACGAGCTGGCCGCCTTGTCGTCCGACGAGCTGAGCGACCGGCTCGGCGAAATCCGCCGCGCCATGTCGGCTTGCATCGACCGGGGCGTGGCGATCGGCGGCATTCTGCCCGGCGGCCTCGAGGTCAAGCGGCGCGCGCCCGACATCCTGCGGCAGCTGGTCGAGCGCCAGGAACGTGCGCTGGCCGATCCGCTGACCGTCATCGACTGGGTCAATCTGTGGGCGCTCGCCGTCAACGAGGAAAATGCCGCCGGGGGCAGGGTGGTAACGGCACCCACCAACGGCGCGGCGGGCATCGTGCCGGCGGTCCTGCGTTATTACGAACGCTTCGCGCCCGGTGCCTGCAGCCGCGGCTCGGAGGATTTCCTGCTGACGGCCGCCGCCATCGGGTCGCTCTTCAAGGAAAACGCCTCGATCTCGGGTGCCGAAGTCGGCTGCCAGGGCGAAGTCGGCGTGGCGTGCTCGATGGCGGCGGCGGGGCTGGCGGCGGCGCTCGGCGCCACGCCGATGCAGGTGGAAAATGCCGCCGAGATCGGCATGGAGCACAACCTCGGCCTGACCTGCGACCCGGTGGCGGGCCTCGTCCAGGTCCCCTGCATCGAGCGCAATGCGGTCGGCAGCATCAAGGCGATCGAGGCCGCGCGGCTTGCCATGCTGGGGGACGGCACGCACCGGGTCTCGCTCGACCAGGTGATCGAAACGATGCGCAAGACCGGCCTCGACATGAGCGAACGCTATAAGGAGACCTCGCTCGGTGGCCTCGCGGTCAACGTCGTCGAGTGCTGAGGGGATGAAGGCAGGGGATCGCCGGGCCGAGCTGCTCGACCTCATGGCCGACCATGTCCTCGCACGGGGGCTGGCCGCGTCCAGCCTGCGGCCGCTTGCCAAGGCGGCGGGGACCAGCGACCGGATGCTGCTCTATTATTTCCCCGACAAGGGCGCGCTGATCGCGGCCGTGCTGGAAGTCGTCGCGGCCCGGATGGTCGCGCTGCTCGATGCGCGCAAGGCGACCGGGCCCCTGCCTTACGACGCGCTTCGGCGGGCGCTGCTCGACATCGTCTTTGCCGACGACTTGTGGCCGTTCATGCGGCTCTGGCTTGAAATGGCGGCGCTGGCCGCACTCGGCGACCCGGTGTTCCGGGCTGTCGGCGAAAGCCTCGGTCGCGGTTTCCTCGCCTGGGGCGCGGCGCAGCTCGACAGCAAGGACGCGGCCACGCGCGAGGTAGAGGCGGCACGCCTGCTGGTGGCGATCGAGGGAACGCTGCTGTTGAAAAGCGTCGGGCTCGGCGACGTCGCCGCCCGCGCGACCTGACACCCGCCTAGCGGCGCTGCAGCACCAGTCCCAGGACAAGCGCGACGCCGACACCCCACAGGATTGCGGCCGCGCCCGACAACACCGTCGCCGGGTCGCTGCCGTACAGCGGGCGAAACCAGGTCAGCGCAATACCGTCGAGCAAGGTCGCCATGGCTGCCATGATCGTCGCGACGGCCATGAAACGGTCGCGTCCCACGCCGGCGACCCGGGCGCCGAGCGCGAGGCCCGGCGCCGTGGCCGCGATGACGAGCACGAACACCAGCGCCGTCGGTCCCTCATGGCCCGCCCAGACGGCGGCACTCCAGCGAACAACGAGCGCGGCGACCAGCCAGAACACGGCGCCCATCAGCGCAAGGACGGCGGTCTGGAACGGCGTGGGAAGTGCAGCTTGCATCACAGTCTCCTTGCCTGGACGCTACGACCATATTCGAATGTAGCGACCGCTACAAGCGTGCAGTTAATCCTGTCCTACACGGCGTCCTTTGTGCTTAGCTGGGCGCATGACCCAGCAAACGCCTGCTCGCCGCGCACGCTTCATCGCTTCGATGGCACGGTTCACCGGACTCCCGCAGCGATGTCGTGGGACCTTGGTGACCTTTGCGCTGCTGGCGATGGGGACGTCCGCGCTGGGTCAGACGGCCGCCGCGCCGATCGACCCCGCGGTCAGGACGCGCATCGACCGCATCCTGAAGGCGACGCCGCTGATCGACGGCCACAACGACCTGCCGTGGGAATTGCGCGAGAAATATCAGTCGAAGGTCGAAACGACCGACGTCGCCGCGAACAGCGACAAGCTGCCCCAGCCCTTGCAGACCGACATGGCGCGCCTGCACGCCGGACGCGTCGGCGGGCAGTTCTGGTCGGTCTACGTGCCTGCCGAGATGACCGGCGGTGCCGCTGTGCAGGCGACGCTCGAACAGATGGACATCGTCCGGCGGCTGGCGGCGCGTTACCCCGCCGATCTGCAGCTCGCGACGACCGCCGACGATGTCGTGCGCATCCACAAGGGGGGGCGCGTCGCCAGCCTTATGGGGATCGAGGGCGGACACCAGATCGGCAACTCGCTGGGCGTCCTGCGCCAGATGTACGTGCTCGGCGCACGCTACATGACGCTCACGCATTTCCTCGACAACGACTGGGCGGACTCGGCGACCGACGACCCGAAGCATAATGGCCTGACGCCGTTCGGTCGCAGCGTGGTCGGCGAAATGAACCGCCTGGGGATGATCGTCGACCTCAGCCATGTCAGTCCCAAGACGATGGCCGACGCGCTGGACGCGACGCGGGCGCCGGTGATGTTTTCGCATTCGGGCGCCCGTGCGCTCAACGACCATCCGCGCAACGTGCCCGACGACATCCTCAGGCGCCTGCCCGCTAACGGGGGCGTCGTGATGGTGAACTTCTACCCGGGCCATCTTTCGCAGGCGGTGACGGCGTGGGCGGCAGAGCGCGCCGCCGAGGAAGCCCGGGCGAAAACCTATTTCAACGGCCAGCCCGACAGGCGCAAGGCTGCGATGGCGGCGTGGGACCAGGCCAATCCCCGGCCGGCGACGCCCATCGGGCTGGTCGCCGACCATGTCGATCACATCGCCAAGGTCGCTGGGCACGACCATGTCGGGCTCGGCGGCGATCTCGACGGGATCGGCGGGGATTCGGTCGTCGGCCTCGATGGGGTCGACGGCTATCCGCGCCTCTTTGCAGAACTCGTTCGCCGCGGCTGGACCGATGCCGACCTGGCAAAGCTTGCGGGCGGGAACATCCTGCGCGTCATGCGCGGTGTCGAGGCTACCGCCGCCACGATGAGGGGCGTGGCGCCCGCCATCGCGACGGTCGGCGGCAATTAGTCAGATCGTCGGCACGCCGTAATAGTCGTTCACGCCGCGATTATAGGTGCTGTCGAACGAGGGCTCGCTATCACGCTCATATTTCGGCGCTTTTTCGAGCATGTCCTTGTCGAGGTCGATCACATAGCCGTTCTGCTCGGGCACATAGTCGAGCACGCTCCACGGCAGCGGGTGCAGCGACCCGCCCAGCCCGAACAGGCCGCCGAACGACAGGTTGGCATATTCGACCTTGCCGCTCAGCTTGTCGACCATGAAGTTCTGGATGCTGCCGAGCTTCTCGCCCTGACGGTTGTAGACGGCCGTGCCCTCTACGCGGTCGGACGCGATCAGGCTGGTGTGGCCGGAACTGGTTGTGGCTTCCATGGTAACCCTCCTCGTGCGCGGCGCAGCACGGCGCTGCGTGGCAAGGGAGGAACGCGCCGCCGTCCGAACGGCTCCGCAGCCCGTCGCTATTTCAAGCGCGCCTCGGCAGCTGTCGCCGGATAGTCGCTGAACACGCCGTCGACCCCCAGCGCATAGAACTGCTTCAGCTCGGCCGCCAAATCGCCATGGGCAGCGGCGTCACTGCCCCGTCGCAATTCGAGCGGCAGGAAGGCGTTCTCCGCGCGGAACGTCCAGACATGGACCTTCAACCCGGCCTTGTGCGCATCGGACACCAGCGTCGTCGCCGCGATCGATCGTCCCATGCCGTCGCGCGGCACGACCAGGCTCTTGGTCACGCCCACGGCGTCGGCATAGCGCGCGATGTCGGCAAGGCCCGCCGGCGTCACCATCGCGGTCGACGACAGGTCGGGCCGGTCGGCGGGATGGCCGCTGCCATCGATCAGCTGGACCAGGCGCAGCTTCGTCACCTTGCGCAGGCGCTGCAGGTTGCCGACCTCGAACGACTGGATGAACACCGGGTCGGTCTTCTTGGTATAGCCCGCCTTTTTGAGCGCCGCGAGCAGCGGCGCTTCCATGTTCATGCCCAGGCCGTCGAAATAGGTCCCGTGCTTGATCTCGGGATAAACGCCGACCCGTCGATGCGTCGTGGCTGCCAGCGCCAGGATTTCGGCAAAGGTCGGAATCTGGAACCGGCCGTCATAGGCGCGGCCCTGCGGCCGCAGTTCGGGCAGGCGTTCGCGGGCGCGCAGCGTCTTCAACTCCGCCAGCGTGAAGTCCTCGGTGAACCAACCCGTCGTCCTGTGCCCGTCGATCGTCTTCGTTGCTTTGCGCCCCGCGAATTCGGGATGGTCGGCGACGTCGGTGGTGCCCGAAATCTCGTTCTCATGCCGCGCGACCAGCACATGGTCCTTGGTCATCACCAGATCGGGTTCGATGAAATCGGCTCCCACGTCGATCGCGCGCTGATAGGAAGCAAGCGTATGCTCGGGGCGCTCGCCGCTCGCGCCGCGATGCGCGATCACGAGCGGGTGGACGGCAGGGGAATGTCCCGACGGGGACAGGGCGACAGTCATAATCATGGCGATCCAATGGAGCATGGCCGTCTCCTCTTGTCACGTCCAGACACGCGCGCCATGTCACGCGTATGACAGTCACGCCCCCGATGCGCGCCGCCATCATCCCGGTAACGCCTCTCCAGCAAAACTGCACGCTGCTCTGGTGCACGGCGACGATGCGGGGTGCCTTTGTCGATCCGGGTGGCGACCTGCCCCGGTTGAAGGCGGCGGCAGCCCAGGCGGGCGTCACGATCGAAAAGATCCTGATTACCCACGGCCACATCGACCATTGCGGCGAAGCGGGAACGCTGGCGAAAGAGCTGGGGGTGTGCATCGAGGGGCCGCACGAAGCCGACCGGTTCTGGATCAGCCGGCTCGAGGACGAAGGACATAAATACGGAATCCACGGACGCGTCTTCGAACCCGACCGCTGGCTCGACGATGGCGACACCGTAACCGTCGGCGATTTGACGCTCGACGTCTATCATTGCCCCGGCCATACACCGGGACATGTCGTCTTCCACCACGCGCCTTCGGGCGTAGCCATGGTCGGGGATGTCCTGTTCCAGGGGTCGATCGGTCGAACTGATTTCCCGATGGGCAATCATCAAAACCTGCTCGACGCGATCGTCACCCGTTTGTGGCCGCTGGGCGATGCCACCAGTTTCGTGCCCGGCCATGGCTCCATGTCGACGTTCGGTCATGAGCGCGCGACGAACCCCTATGTCGCCGATCGGGTGCTTGCGGCCGTCTGACGGAACGCTTACGCCGATTGCTCGTTACGCCGTCAGGATGAAGCCCGGACTCGACCAACTCTTTACCCGAATTGCGACACGGATCGCAGACGGGGCGGGTCAGCCGGCGACTTTCGTGCTCGCGCTGGTCACCGTCATCGTCTGGGCTGTATCGGGTCCGCTGTTCGCGTTTAGCGAGACCTGGCAGCTGGTCATCAATACGGGCACGACCATCGTCACGTTCCTGATGGTCTTTCTCATCCAGAATTCGGCGAACCGCGACACGGCCTCGATGCAGGCAAAGCTCGACGAACTGCTCCGCGCGCTGGAAGGCGCGCGCGAACGGTTTATCGGCATCGAGCACCTGACTTCCACCGAAGTCGAGGCCGTGCGCAGAGCGCTCGAAAAGGAAATCGTTTCGGACAAGGGCAAGGCGGTCGACCGCAGTCTGCAGCACCTTGTCCGCGATCTCTGACTCGACCGGCTTCAACCCATCCGCACGAGATGCACGTCAGTTGCGGGCGCCAGATAAGGGATGGCGATCGCAAGGCCGGCCAGCCCCAGCGTCACCAGCATCGTGACCACAATGCCGATGCCGCGCCCCTGCTTAAACGTGCCGGTCATACCCAGACCGTGCAACACGCGCGCCAGCAAATAGGCGCCGGACCCGATCCACAGCCACATGGGGCTGCCCCAGGCGAGTTCGACAAGACCAAGCAGGATCAGGACGAACGGCGTGAACTCGACATGGTTGGACTGCGCCCGCATGGCGGCGATCATCATCTCGTTCCCGCCGTCGCCCATGTTGATCTTGTACTTCGTGCGTACCTGCCCGCACCGGATCGCGAGCCACAGGTTTATCAGCGCGGCGCCCCCCGCTGCAGTCAATGTAATCGGCAGAATGATCATGTTTATGTCCCCCGGGTGATGCGCGGCATCTCGCACGCGCGGCATACGCTTGCAACGTGGCCGCAAATCGGTATAGGCGCACGCCTTCGCTCGCGGGCCGCTTTGTCCCAGGCGCAACGGGATGTCGTGCCCGGTTCGCCAAGAGCCCGCCTTTAGAATTTCAGGATTTAGACATGGCCGTTCCGAAGAGAAAAACCACGCCGTCGAAGCGCAACATGCGCCGCAGCCACGACAGCCTGACCCCGGCGTCCTACCAGGAATGCCCGAATTGCGGCGAACTGAAGCGTCCGCACAACCTGTGTGGCGCGTGCGGCCACTATAACGGGCGCGAGATCGTTTCGGTCGACGCGTAAGTCGAAAGGACGGGATCGACAGGTGTCATCAGCCCGGCGAATCGCCATTGATGCGATGGGCGGTGATGTCGGGCCCGGCGTCATGATCGCCGGCGCGGCGCTGGCCAAAGACCACTGGCCGATGCTCGAATTCACCCTTGTCGGTGATGAAGCCGCGATTCGCGCAGAGCTTGCCGCATTCCCCGCGCTTGCCGGATCGGAAATCATTCACGCCGCCGACGTGATCGGCGGCGACGAGAAGCCCGCGCAGGCGATCCGTCGGGCCAAGACGTCGTCGATGGGTGTCGCCGTGAATGCAGTGAAGGCCGGCACGGCATCGGCAGCGGTTTCGGCCGGCAATACCGGGGCGCTGATGGCGATCGCGAAGATCGCGTTGCGCACAATGCCCGGGATCGACAGGCCCGCGCTGGCCGCGCTGTTGCCCAGCCTTGGCGAGACCGACCATGTCATGCTCGACCTGGGTGCCAACACCGAGTGCGATACCCGCAATCTGGTCGAGTTCGCCGTGATGGGCGCTGCCTATGCGCGCTGCGCGCTCGGGCTGGAAAACCCGCGGGTGAACCTGCTGAACATCGGTACCGAAGAGCTGAAGGGGACCGAAGAGATTCGCGACGCCGCGGGACTGCTGCGCGACGCAACCGACCTGCCGATGCGCTTCGGCGGTTTCATCGAGGGCGACAAGATTTCGCGCGGCGAGACCGACGTGGTCGTCTGCGACGGTTTTTCGGGAAATATCGCGCTCAAGACCATGGAGGGCACTGCACGTTTCGTGACGGATCTCCTGCGCATTGCCTTCACCAGCTCTCTCCGCTCGAAGTTCGGTTTCCTGGTATCCAAGCCCGCCACCGAGCTGCTGCGCCACCGGCTTGACCCGAACAACCACAATGGCGCGGTTTTCCTCGGCCTCAACGGCATCGTCGTCAAAAGTCATGGCAGCGCCAACGTGAAAGGTGTCGCCAACGCCATAGGGGTAGCAGCCAAGCTGGTTGCGAACGACATTACGCGGCGCATTACCGAAGACCTCGGGAATTTCGCGGGCCATCGCGCCCTGACTTCCACCCCTTCGGTCGCGTCGGCGCCCGCAGAATGAGGCGCGCCGCAATTCTGGGTACCGGCGCGGCGCTGCCGGTACGTCGCGTTTCGAACGCCGAACTCGCCGAGACTGTCGATACGTCCGACGAATGGATCGTCGAACGCAGCGGCATCCGTTTTCGCCATATCGCCGGGGAAGGCGAGACGACGTCGTCGCTCGCCACCGATGCCGCGCGACGGGCACTCGATGCCGCAGGCATGGTCGCGTCGCAGATCGACCTGATCGTGCTGGCGACGGCGACGCCCGACCAGACTTTTCCCGCCAGCGCCACGTTGGTTCAAGCGGCACTCGGCATCGACGATTGCGTCGCTTTCGACGTCGGCGCCGTGTGCTCGGGCTTTCTCTATGCGCTGTCGGTCGCGGAAAGCATGATACGCGCGGGCTCGGCGACGAATGCGCTGGTAATCGGATCGGAAACGTTCAGCCGGATCCTCGACTGGGAGGATCGTGCGACCTGCGTTCTGTTCGGCGACGGCGCCGGCGCAATCGTGCTTGGCGCCTGCGAAGACGGCCGTGGCGTGCTGTCGGCCAAGCTTCACGCCGACGGTCGGCACAACCAGCTGCTTTATGTCGACGGTGGCCCCTCGACGACGGGCACGGTCGGCAAAGTCCGCATGAAGGGCCGCGAAGTCTTTCGACACGCAGTCACCAATCTGGCGAGCGTGATGGGCGAGGTTCTCGAGCAGACAGGCATGACCGCGGCCGACGTCGACTGGGTTGTGCCGCACCAGGCCAATGCCCGCATCCTTGATGCCACCGCGAAGAAGCTGGGCCTGGCACCCGAAAAGGTGGTAGTAACCGTCGCGGACCACGCCAATACGTCGGCGGCGTCCGTGCCGCTTGCGCTTGACGTGGCGGTTCGCGACGGGCGTATCAAGGCCGGCGACATCGTCGTGCTCGAGGCGATGGGCGGTGGATTCACATGGGGCGCAGCAATTTTACGCTGGTAAGTTTGACCGGACGTCGCGGCCCTCTACATAGTGTTTTCTGCGTAGAGTATTTCGTAGCGTTTTTTAACCGCCAGAACTCCGGGGGGACATAATGGCAAAAATCGGTAACCTTACGCGTGCAGACCTAGCTGAATCCATTCATCGCAAGATCGGGCTTTCGCGCGCCGACTCTTCCGGTCTGGTCGAAGGCATATTACGACACATGTGCGAGTCGCTTTCCAAGGGCGAGAATGTGAAGATTTCCGGGTTCGGTACGTTCATCCTGCGGGACAAGTCGCAGCGGATCGGGCGAAACCCGAAGACGGGTGTGGAGGTGCCGATCGCACCGCGCCGTGTCCTGACGTTCCGCGCGAGCCAGATCATGCGTGACCGCATCGTCGAGGCAGGGTAGGACCTTGGCCGAGAGCGACACTGGCAAGAGCGACAGCGCTTTCCGTACGATCGGCGAGCTCGCGACCGAGCTTGGCGTGCCGCAGCATATCCTTCGCTATTGGGAAACACGTTTTCCCCAGCTGAGGCCGCTGACTCGGGCTGGTAATCGACGTTATTACCGGCCCGAGGACGTGGCGCTCGTGCGCCGCATCGATGCCGCGCTCAACCGCGACGGCTATACGATCAAGGGCGTCCAGAAGCTGCTCGCCGGCAAGGCGGAGACGCCACCCGCCGTCGTGCTTCAGCCCATGCCGCGCGACATGACGTCGCTGCTGGCCGATCTGTCGCGGATCCGCAGCGCGTTGGCCGCCGCGATCGACGCCTAGAGCGTCTTGGCGAGGATAAAATCCTCGCTCGTATCGAATCCTTCGAAAACCCATCGCCCGATTGTTTCGAAACCGCGTGCGGCGTAGAATTTCTGTGCCACGAAATTCTTGACATAGACGCTGAGCACCAGCCGCTGCGCGCCCCGCGTCCGCGCCGCCTGCTCGACAATCTCGAACAGCTTGGATCCCCAGCCACCGCCATGCCATTTCGACAGCAGGTAGATCCGCTTCAGTTCATAGTCGGTTGCGCTGTCGGAACCGGGGAGCGCCGCCGGGATCGCCATGGCATAGCCGACAGGACAGCCAACCGCTTCCTCGACCAGCCAGGCCCATTTGTCGGGATCGGCCAGTTCGCGGGCATACCATTCGGGCGAATGGTCGCTCGCCAAATATCGCACGACTTCGTCGCCGTCATGGTCGTCGGCAAAGCTCTCGATAAATGTTGCGCAGCCAATCAGGCTGAGCCTGGAAGCGTCGGCAATGCTCGCGCGACGAACTTGCATCAGTCGTCGGGACCGAGCGCGGCGTCGAGGTCGCGTGGCCGGATGAACCGCGTCAAATGTCCCTTGCCGCCGGCGACATCGGCCCAATGTTCAACGTCGAAAGTCATTTCGGCGATGCTCGCCGTCGGGAATTTCTCTTCGATGTCGTCCCGCAACGCTTCCTCGCCGGTGTCGGGAACAAGCATCAGGATCAGGTCCTCGAGCCCGGGGTTGTGCCCGCACATCAGCAGCCGGTCGACGGTGTCGGGCTGGTCGTGGACGACGTCGAGCAAGGTCACGCACGAGGCCAGATAAATGCGCCGGTCCCATTTCGGGTGAAGCGTCCGGCCATAGCCTTCCCACACGCCATCGAGCGTATCGACGCAGCGTACGGCGGGCGACGAGACGACCGCGTCGAATTCGAGGCCGATCCGCTTCATATGCGCACCGACGACAGCCGCGCCACGCTTGCCGCGATCGTTGAGCGCCCGGTCGAAATCCCGGGCCACGGGGTCGTCCCAGCCCGATTTGGCATGGCGAAGCAAGGTGAGGGTCTTCATCATCGATCCTGATGCACCAATGGCGTGACCGTTGGAAGACGCGATGCAACGCGCACCACGGCTTCGTCCAGCGTGACGCGACTGACCGGCGTCCCCTCGGGGAAAGCGGTCAGCAGGCGCGACGGCACGGCGGCCGACAGGATGACAAAGGCGCCATGGTCGTCCGCGCGGCGGATCAGCCGCCCGAATGCCTGCGCCAGCCGTGCCCGCACGATGCGGTCGTCGTGCGCACTGCCGCCATTCGCCGCACGGCGGGCGGCGTGGAGCACGGTCGGGCGCGGCCAGGGAATGCCCTCCATCACCACGGTGCGCAGCGAATTGCCCGGCACGTCGACGCCGTCGCGCAGCGCGTCGGTGCCGATCAGGCTGGCACGCGGGTCGTCGCGGAAGATGTCGACCAAGGTACCGGTATCGATCGGATCGACGTGCTGGGCATAGAGCGGCAGCCCGTCACGCGCGAGCCGGTCGGCGATGCGGGCATGGACCGCGCGCAGCCGCCGGATCGCGGTGAACAGGCCCAGCGTACCGCCGCCCGATGCGGCGATCAGGCGCGCATAGGCATTCGCCAGCGCGCCCATGTCGCCCCGCGTCACGTCGGTCACGATCAGCACTTCGGACTGGCCCGCATAGTCGAACGGGCTTTTCGCCGTGAACACGGCCGGCGGGTGGGCGAGGTGATTGGTTCCGCTCAACGTCTCCGCCAGTGCCCAGTCGCCGCCGCCGGTAAGCGTGGCGGACGTCATCAGCACGCCATGCGCGGGCTTGAGGACGGTATCGGCAAAGGGCCGCGTCGGATCGAGCCAGTGGCGGTGCATCCCGATGTCGAGGTCGCGCCCTTCGATGCGGCTCACGGCCAGCCAATCGACGAAATCGGGGTCGGTCGGCCCGCCGACGCGCGCCAGCATCGACAGCCAGGCCGCAACCGAATCGCGCCGCCAGCCGAGTGAGGCGATCGCGCCTTCGATCCGTGCCCGTGCCGCGCTGTCGAGCCAGTCGGGCGGATCGTCCAGCACCGCTTCGAGCCGTCGGCCAAGCGCAACCAGCGGACGCAGCAGGCCGTCGAGCGCTGCTGCTGCCGCTGCCGCAGCTTCGATCGTCGGACCGTCGAGCTCGGCCGCCTCGGTTTCCAGTCCGTACCCCGCGTCCTCGGCGGTCGACCGCGCATAGACGAGCCCGCGCACCGCCGACAGCAGGGTCTCGACGGGACCGAAGGGCGCCCCTTCGGCAATGCGCGCCAGCCAGCCATCGGACGGCAGCGCCTGTGCCGCTGCGGTTGCGGCACTGATGGCGTTCGCGCCTTCGGAATCGTAGCTTGCGACATCGGCAAGCCGCGCCGACAGGCCGCGCCGGCGGCCGCGCGACGTGCCTTCGGGGCCGATCACCCAGCGGCGCAGCTCGATCGCCTCCTGCCCGGTCAGCGCCGCGGCAAAGGTCGAATCGGCGGCGTCGAAGACATGATGCCCTTCGTCGAACACGATCCGCGTCGGCCGGTTGGCGGCTTCGCGGCCACGCGCGGCATTGATCATCACCAGCGCGTGATTGGCGATCACGATATCGGCATCGGCACTGGCGCGCGCGCTGCGTTCGATGAAGCAGCGGCGGTAGTGCGGGCAGCCGGCATAGATGCATTCGCCGCGCCGGTCGGTCAGCGCCGTGCTGCCGTTGCGGCGGAACAGGGTCGGCAACCAGCCGGGCAGGTCGCCGCCCACCATGTCGCCGTCACGGGTATAGGCGGCCCAGCGCGCGACGAGCTGTGCAAGAACGGCTGCCCGCCCCGAAAATCCGCCCTGCAACGCGTCTTCCAGGTTGAGCAGGCACAGGTAGTTTTCACGCCCTTTGCGCACCGTCACCCGTGCGGCGCGCTGGACCGGGTCGGGAAACAGCCGTGCGGTCTCGCCGTCGAGCTGGCGCTGCAGGGCCTTGGTATAGGTCGACACCCAGACCGCCCCGCCGGCGCGCTCGGCCCAGAGCGAAGCGGGCGCCAGATAGCCGAGCGTCTTGCCGATGCCGGTGCCCGCCTCGGCCAGCACCATATTGGGCTCGTCGCGGCGCATACGGGGCGCAAAGGCGTCGCTTGCGGCCACGGTATAGGCCTGTTGTCCCTCGCGGACTTCGGCACCGTGCCCGGTCAGCGCATCGAGACGGGCCAGGGCGTCGGCACCCGCGACCGTGGCGGTCCGGGGCGCGGGGCGCGGCGCTTTCTCCTCCCATTCGGGAAGCCGCGCGAACAGCCCGCGCTCGGCCTCGGCGGGCTTGGCCAGGCCTCCCAGCACGATGCCGGCCCAGGGCCAGCGGAGTCGCTGCAACGTGGCCGCGACGCTCCATGCGCCCTCGCGCTGGGCCCAGCCGGCGTCGCCCAGCCGCGCGACCAGTACCGCCGCCGCCTCGCGCAAGACCGTCGCTGCGCCGGCCTCGTCGGCCGGTGGTGTCAGCCCCGTCGCCTCGGCCAGCCCCTTGATCGTCGGCACCACGAATTGCGCCGGATGAACGAAGGCGAAAAGCTCCAGAAGGTCGAGACCCGACAGTTCCGGATAGCCCAGCCGCTGCGCGACCAGCGGCGCATTGAGCATGATGACCGGCGTCTCGCCGGCGCGCGAAATCGCGTCGCCGCGCCCGATCCGCTGCGTCCCGCTGTCATCGGCAATCCAGATGCCGCCGTGGCTGGCGTAAAGTGCGGGATGGCGAAGCGGGGTCACGGCAAAACTATGGGGAGGGCGGAACAGAAAGTAAACGACGGCTAACCGCTCGTTAAAGCCTTTCGGCTAGTCAGATTGGGCGGGTGATGTCGTCCGCCAGGGTGGAGTGCGCCATGCCGGGCGGGTTCGGACGCAAGGGTGTTGTCGGCGAAGCGGCGGCGCCGCGCAGCTTTGGAGCCCCCGCGATGCGCGCAGCCACGCCCGGAACGTCCGCGCCGGACGGGGGGCTGTCGCCCGAGGCGCGCGCCTTCATCGCGGCCGAGCGCGTACGGCGTGCGGAATCGCTTTCTTCATCGGACCCCGTGCGCAGCGATGCGCCGGTCTTTCGCACGGCGCCCAAAGCAAAGCCCGCCCGCACCATGCTGGTCGCCTATGTGCTGTGGTGGTGGGGGGCGGCCTTTGCGGCGCACCGGTTCTACCTCGGCGCTTATCGTTCGGGGGCGGCGATGACTGGCCTGTTCTGGGGCGGTTTGGCGCTCGGCAGCGTGATGTCGAAAAAGAGCTCGCTGTGGATCGGCAGCTATGCCGTGCCGCCGTTCTGGGCCGCCATGGTGATCGCCTGGATGCTCTGGTGCCTTGTCGACGCCTTCCTGATCCCTGGGCTGATGCGCCGTTACCGCGCCGAACGGCAGACCGAAGGGCTTGCACACGTCTTCGCCTGAACCGCCATGGCTTGCGTGGCGCCGAGCCACGCGCCAAGGCGACAGCCATCATGACGACAACCGATACCGCCGCCCTTCGAGCCGCTGCGCTCACCTCCAAAGCCTGGCCCTATGAGGAAGCGCGCAAGCTCCTGAAGCGTTATCCGGACGGCAAGCCGGGCGGTGCGCCCGTCATTTTCGAAACGGGCTATGGTCCCTCCGGACTTCCGCACATCGGCACCTTCAACGAAGTGCTGCGCACGACGATGGTCCGCCACGCGTTCCAAGCGATGAGCGATGCGCCGACGCGGCTGATCGAATTCTCGGACGACATGGACGGCCTGCGCAAGGTGCCCGACAATGTCCCCAACCAGGCGATGCTGGCCGAACATCTCGGCAAGCCGCTCAGCCGCATTCCCGACCCCTTCGGCAAGTTCGAGAGCTTTGCCCACCACAACAACGCGATGCTCCGCGACTTCCTCGACCGGTTCGGCTTCGAGTACGAATTCATCTCGTCGTCGTCGCAATATGAAAGCGGCGCCTTCGACGAGGCATTGCGGGGCATCCTGCGCCATTATGACGCGATCATGGGCGTTATGCTGCCGACGCTGCGCAAGGAGCGGGCAGCCAGCTATTCGCCCGTCCTCCCGATCAGCGAAAAGACCGGCATCGTCTTGCAGGTGCCGGTCGAAGTCGTCGACGCCGAGGCCGGGCTGATCCGTTTCGATGACGGGGGCGACCAGGTCACGCAATGCATCTTTGGCGGCAAGGCCAAGCTGCAGTGGAAGGTTGACTGGGCGATGCGCTGGGTCGCGCTTGGCGTCGATTACGAGATGTCGGGCAAGGACCTGATCGATTCGGTCATCCAGTCGGGCAAGATCACGCGCGTCCTCGGCGCCCGCCCGCCCGAGGGTTTTCATTATGAAATGTTCCTCGACGAAAATGGCGAGAAGATCTCGAAGTCGAAGGGCAATGGCCTGACGCTCGAACAGTGGCTCGAATACGGCACGCAGGAAAGCCTGTCCTTCTACGCCTACCGCGAACCGAAGAAGGCCAAGTCGCTGCACATCGGCGTCATCCCGCGCGCGGTCGACGAGTATTTCCAGTTCCGCGGCAATTACGCCGCGCAACCGCTGGAACAGCAGCTCGGCAATCCGGTGCATCACATCCACAATGGCGACGTCCCTGCCGACGTACCGCCCGTTACCTTTGGCCTGTTGCTGAACTTGGCCGGCGTGCTGGGCGCCGGCGCGACGGCGGACCAGGTGCGGGGCTATCTGTCCAATTATGTCGATGGCGCGCTCACGGCCGAACTCGACGCGCTGATCGGCCATGCGCTAGCCTATAATCGCGATTACGTCGCGCCGACGCTCCGCCGCCGCAAGCCCGAAGGCGTCGAAGTGGCAGCGCTCGAGCGACTGGACCGCGAACTGGCCGCCGCTCCCGCCGACGCGGATGCGACGGCGCTCCAGAATATCGTTTATGCGATCGGCAACGAAGGCGGCTTCGAACAGCTCCGCGACTGGTTCAAGGCGCTGTACGAGACCTTGCTCGGCAGCAGCGCGGGGCCGCGCATGGGCAGCTTCATCGCGCTCTATGGCATAGAACCGTCGCGCGCGCTGATCAGGGAAGCGCTGGCCCAGGCGTAAAGCTGCGCCGTGCCAGCACGATGACGGCGATCATCACCGCTTCGGCGAGCATCGGCGGGTAGGTCGTCGCGACCACGCCGTCGATGGCGATGCTGACGAACCTGCCCGTCAGCGCGATGCCCAGCAACCCCAGCGGGACGAGCAGCGGCCGCGCGTCGGCCCGCCACGCCCCGGCCAGGGCGAACAGTCCGCCGGTCAGGAAGAATGCGGGGAAATCCGCGCGGATCGTAGCCAGCCCCTGGATGCCGACCGGCGATAGGGCGAAAGCGGCGCCCAGCTTGGCCGGGTTGAAAAGAAAACCTAGCCCGATCAACATGTTGAAAAGGCCGACCAGCCCCAGCGCGACGCGCATACCCTGACGCATGAGAATCCCTCCCCCGATCTAATGGCATTGCCAATGCCATTAGTTGCGCCGATAGTCGAACGCCGATTGGGTGGGGACGACATGCGCTTACGAACACGGATCATCCTCGCCCTTGCCGCGATCGTGCTTGTACTTCTTGTCGCGCTCCGCTGGCAGCAGGCGGCGATCGGCACGGCGCTGTTCGACCGCGCCGTCACCGAGCGCGTCGGCCGCGACAGCACGGCAGGCCTGCCAGACGGCCTGCACGTGGCGCTCTGCGGTACCGGATCGCCGCTGCCCAATCCAGGCCGCGCAGGGCCGTGCAATGTCGTCATCGCGGGCCGGCAGGTCTTCGTCGTCGACATCGGCGAGGGCGGCGGCCGCAACATCAACCTCATGGGCCTGCCGCTCGGGCGCATTGCGGGCGTCTTCCTTACCCATTTCCATTCCGACCACATCGACGGCATGGGCCCGCTGATGATGACCCGCTGGACCGCGGGCACCAATGCCGCGCCACTGCCGGTCCGTGGCCCGCCTGGCGTCGACCGTGTCGTGGCCGGGTTCAACGCCGCTTATGCGATCGACGATGGCTACCGGACCGGGCATCACGGCCCCGCGATCGCGCCACCGTCGGGCGCGGGCGGCATTGCCATGCCCTTTGCGCTGCCCGAACCTGGCCGTGGCGATACGGTCGTCGTCCTCGAGAAGGACGGGCTGAAGGTCACGGCGATCCGCGTCGACCACGGCCCGGTCAAGCCCGCGGTCGGCTACCGATTCGACTATAAGGGCCGCTCGGTCGTGATCAGCGGCGACACTGCCAAGTCCGCTTCGCTGACGACAGCCGCAAAGGGCGCCGACCTGCTCGTGCACGAAGCACTACAGCCGCGGCTGGTGAGGCTGATGACGGCCGGGCTGCAGGCGAAGGGCATGAAGAACCTGGCCCAGATCACGCGGGACATCGTGAACTACCACACGACGCCCGAACAGGCTGCCGAGGTAGCGAAGGCTGCCGGCGTCCGGGAACTGGTGCTGAGCCACATCGTGCCCTCGATCCCGTCGAAATTCTTTTACCCTGCCTTTTTGGGTGACGCCGCGACGCGCTATCCGGGCCCGATCGTGGTGGGGGAGGACGGCATGATGTTCAGCCTTCCCGCAGGTAAGACGGATATCGTGCAAAGCCGGTTGATGTAGGAATACAATGTTCGCGAGCACGCGCGTGAATTGGGGGAGGCAAGAATGACGCCGTCGATGAAAACATCGCTGACGCTGGGGATAGCGCTGCTGGCGCTGGCCGCGTGCCAGCGAACGGGCAGCATGAACGGCAAGACCGACGCCGACGTGAAGCTGACCGCCTATCCCGAACGCGTCTATTGGGGCGATACGCACCTGCACACCAGCAATTCGGTCGACGCGTTCGCGTTCGGGGCGAAGCTGGGGCCGGAAGACGCGCTTCGCTTTGCCCGCGGCGAGGAAGTGACCTCGACCGGTGGCCTGAAGGCGAAGCTCGACCGGCCCCTGGATTTCCTTGTCATCGCCGATCATTCGGGCGGCCTCGGTGCAACCCAGGCGCTCTACGACGCGCCGCGTTTCTTCATCCGCGATCCGACCCTGTTGCGCTGGCACGATACGATGCACGAAGGGCCGAAAGGGCGGCTGAAGGTCACGGCCGAACTGATCGATCTCGCTGGCCGCAATGCGCTGCCGGCTGCGATCAGCGATCCGGAAGGACAAAAGAAGCGTACCGCCAAGATCTGGACAACGCACAGCAGCATCGTCGAGCGCTACAACGAGCCCGGCAAGTTCACCGCCTTCATCGGATTCGAATACACGCTGATGCCGCGCGGCGACAATCTCCACCGCGTGGTCATGTTCCGCGACGGAAAGGACAAGACCGACAAGGTGTTGCCCTATGATCCCGGCCAAGGCGACGCGCCGGTCAGCAAGCTGTGGGACTATATGGACGCTTATCAAAAAGCGACGGGCGGCCAGGTTCTCGCCATCCCCCACAACAGCAACGTTTCGAACGGATTGATGTTCGAGATGGTGGGACCCGGCGGTGGCCCGATGACGGCCGCCTATGCGCGCCGCCGCGCCGCGCACGAACCTCTGGTCGAGGCAACGCAGATCAAGGGCGACAGCGAGGCGCATCCGTTCCTTTCGCCCAACGACGAATTTGCGGATTTCGGAAAAGCCGGGTGGGACATCGGCAATCTGACGATGCAGCGCCTGAGCACGCCCGAGATGCAGGCGGGCAATTATGTGCGCGAGGCGTTGAAGCGTGGCCTCGCCATCGAGGCGCGCACGGGCGTCAATCCATACAAGTTCGGCCTGATCGGCTCGACCGACAGCCATACCGGCCTGTCGACCGGCGACGAGAACAACTTCTTCGGGAAGCATTCGGGAGTCGAGCCCGGCCCAGGGCGCGCCTCGGCGCCGCAGAACCTGGGCAACACGCAAGGGCGCTTCGGCTGGCAGTATCTGGCGGGCGGCTATGCCGGCGTCTGGGCGCGGGGCAATTCGCGCAGCGCGCTCTTCGACGCCATGCTGCGGAAAGAAACCTATGCGACCACCGGCCCGCGCATGACCGTGCGCTTTTTCGGCGGGTGGAATTTCGGGGCCGATGCGCTGAAGGGCGACTGGGTGAAGGCAGCCTATGCGGCCGGTGTCCCGATGGGCGGCGATCTGAAGGGAGGCAAGGCGCCGGCGGGCGCCCCCAAGTTCATCGTGTCAGCCCTCAAGGATCCGATCGGGGCCAACCTCGACCGCGTCCAGATCGTGAAGGGCTGGATCGATTCTGGCGGCAAGCTCCATGAAAAGATCTTCAACGTCGTCTGGAGCAATCCCGAGACGCGCAAGGCGGTGGGCGACAAATTGCCCCCGGTCGGCGACACGGTCGATATCGCCACCGCAAGCTACAAGAACACGATCGGCGCACCCCAACTGGCAACGGTATGGACCGATCCCGAGTTCAACCCGGCGCAAAACGCATTCTATTATGTCCGGGTGCTCGAAATTCCGACGCCGCGCTGGGTGCTGTTCGACGTGTTGCGCTACAAGGCAAAACTGTTGCCCGGCACGCGCCTGAAGGATCAGGAGCGCGCCTATACATCTCCGATCTGGTATCATCCCAGGGGATGACGTTCAGGGAACATACCGGGCGGCTCGTCCGCGAGCCGCTGGTCCATTTTCTCGCTGCCGGCGCGCTGATCTTTGCCGTTTGGGGCGGCGGGGGCGACGTCGCCGACCGGACGATCACGGTGACCGAAGCGCAGATCCGGGGCCTGACCGAGCAATGGGAACAGCAGTGGCACCGCCAGCCGACCCCCGTTGAGATCGACGGGCTGATCCGCGACCTCGTCAAGGACGAAGTCTATTATCGCGAGGCGGTACGCACGGGGCTCGACAAGGATGACATCATCATCCGGCGGCGGATGCGCTCGAAGATGGAGTTCCTCGTTGCCGCGCAGGCCGAGAACGAAACACCGACCGACACCGCCTTGCAACACTGGCTCGACGGACACCGGCGCGATTACATCACCAACCCTGAACTCACTTTCGACCAGATCTATGTGGGAAGCGATGCCGGCCGCGCCGCCGCCGCGCTCGCGGACGTCGTGAAGGGCGCTGACCCTGCCCGGTACGCCTTGCCCCTTTCCGTGCCCGCCGTGCTCGAAGATGCGCCGTCGGGGGATATCGACCGCCAGTTCGGCGACGGCTTTGCCAAGGCGATTGCCGCCTTGCCGCTCGGTCGTTGGGCCGGACCCGTCACGTCCGGCTTCGGGCAACATCTGATCCGCCTTCGCAAGCTCGTGCCTGGCGAAGTGCCGCGGCTCTCGGCAGTTCGCAAGGCCGTCGAAAACGACTGGCGCGAGGCGAACCGCACGACCCGCGAAAACGCCGCCTATCAGGCGCTCCTCGACGGCTACACCATCCGGATCGCCAAACCCTGATGCGCATGTGGCTGTGGATGGCGCTGTTCGTGCTGCTCGCGCCGGGTGTTGTCCGCGCCGATGAACTGCGGCCCGGCTATCTCGAAATCACGCAGCAGGATGCGCGAATCTGGCACGTGAAGATGAAGGCCCCCGTCAAGGGCGGCCTGGCCGCCTACGCCAATCCGGTGATGCCAGCATTCTGCGTCGCGGGCCCGCCCGTCCGCCGGCTCGAGCAGGGGTCTCTGCATGCCGACTGGCGCTACGATTGTGCGCAGCCGCTTGTCGGGGCGCAGGTGGGCCTTTCCGGACTCGACAAGACCGTCACCGACGCCCTGGTTCGCATTGCACCATTGGGGCGCCCGGTACAGGCGGCGCGGCTGACCAGCGCCTCGCCGATCACGCAGGTCGCCGCGCGTGCCGGGTCGGCACAGGTCGCGGGCACCTATTTCGTGCTTGGCATCGAACATATCCTGAGCGGCTATGACCACCTGCTCTTCGTGCTGTCGCTCGTGCTGCTGCTCGGTGGCGGCTGGATCGTCGCGCGGACCGTGACCGCCTTCACCATCGCGCATTCGATCACGCTGGTGGGCGCAACCCTGGGCTTCCTCGGCGTCAGCCAGCGCCCCGTGGAGATCTGCATCGCGCTGTCGATCGTCTTCCTGGCGGTGGAGGTGGTTAAGCGCGACCCGGCAAATCCGCGCCTGTCCGAACGCATCCCCTGGGTCGTCGCCTTCCTGTTCGGCCTGCTCCACGGCTTCGGCTTTGCCGGCGCGCTGGCCGAAATCGGCATGCCCGAAGGCGAAGTGCCTGTGGCGCTGTTGACGTTCAACCTGGGGGTCGAAGTCGGCCAGCTGGCGATCGTGGTGGCGGCGCTTGCCGTGCTCGCCCTCCTCGGCCGGATTTCCAGCGTGATGCGCGCGAACGCCGAACGTGTCGCCGCTTATGCGATCGGCATTACCGCCAGCTTCTGGCTGCTCGCGCGCGCCGTCAGCTGAGCCGCGTTGCCGACGACCGGAACAGCGGCCATGCCAGTTGCTCGGCGGCCGTCACGGGCGGCAGATTTTCGACCCCGATCTCCGCGGGATAGCGTCGCGTGATCTTAGCAGTGCCGAAAAGCACATCCCAAAAGAAGAGCAGGTTCCCGAAATTGCCCTTGTAGTTGGTGATGCCGTCGGACGCATGTTTGCCGTGGTGCGCGCTGTGCGTCGCCGGCGTGGAGATCGTCCGCTCGACGACCCACATCATAGGTGAAAGCCATCTGACCGCATAGAGCGGCCGGTCCCACGGGACGTCCGAATGCGCGGCGATGATGACGAGCATCTTCACGCAGACATAGGGGACATAGACCGCGCCCAGCCCCAAGTAGATCAGCACGCCAGACAGCCACAGGCTGGGCATCGTCAGATAGTAAAAGAAATTGTTCCGGTAGACGATCCGCACCGACATATATTCGCCGCTGTGGTGCGCGCGGTGAAGGTTGTAGAGCCACGGAAAGCTGTGCGATGCGCGGTGCCACCAATATTGCATCATGTCGTCGAAGACGAGGAACAGCGCGATCTGCGCGAGGATCGGCAGGCTCTTCCAGGCGCCCGCAGCATCGGGCGCAATCACCGACATAAGTGCATAGGCCATCAGCAGGATCGCCGGCTGCGTCAGCGCCAGCAAGACGACCGAGCCGACAACCTCGACCCAGGCATCGGCACCGGTCTGGTTCGGCTTGTGGAAGAAGTTCGTCCGGAACATCTCGACGAGCGCAAAGGCAAGGAAAATGCCCGGAACGACGAGCGCCTCGACTCTCATGCCACCTCCCGCCGCGCCAGCCCCTTTTGCGCCATCCGCCAGACCAGCTGATCGTAACGGTCCTGACCATAGAAGGGCTCGCCGTCAAAGACCATCAGGGGCACGCCATAATGGCCGCCAAGGCGCTGTGCGTCCTGATTGGCCTTGATCGCGCTGTCGTATCGGTCGGGATCGGCGGCGATCCTGGCATCGAGCGCGGCGAGATCCAGCCCTGCGCGCGCGGTAGCGCCGGCCAGGTGGTCGCCGAGATGCCAGTCCTGAACCGCGCCGCCGAAGATCAGCGAACTCACTTCATCGAGAAACGCCAGCCCCCTGCCTTCTTCGGTGGCGGCCTGTCCCAGTTGCGTCAGCCTGTAAATATGCGGCTGCTCCTTGGGATATGTCCGGGTCGCCATGTCCATCATCACGGGGTCCGGCCGCGGCCAGCCGAACGGCAGCGCCAGGAACTCGGCGCAGCGAAAGATGTCGCGCATGAAGTAGGGCAGCCACAACGGGTCGTTCTTGTCGAAGAATTCGGGCTGACGGACTGCAATCGGATAGACGACCCGCACGTTGCACGCGACGTCGTGATCGCGATCGAGCGCCACGAGCCGCTTGGTCACGAAATAGCTGTAGGGCGACCGGAACGACCAGTAGAGATCGTAGCTCAACGTCACGCGCCGGCCCCGCTCGCCAAAGTGCCGCGTGTCTTGATGTTCAGCTGCCCTGCCAGCCCCGCGGTTCGGTGGACCGAGATCGCCTGGTATCCGGGATCACGCACCATCTCCATCATCGCCGCGAGCGAGGGATATTCGGCAAGTGCCACCATGTCCCACAGCTCCTCGACTTCGCCCAGCATCAGGCCCGTGACAGGGCCGGCGTATCCCGCCGTGCCGCCGACTTTCTCGATGAAGCTGCGCACGGCGATGCCGTAGCGCAAATAGGCCGCGGCCCCCGGCAGGTCGGCGTCGCTGCCATCGGGATATTCAGCCTTGTCCTTGAAACGCAGGAGGTTGACCATCACGAACGGCCCGTCCTCCGCGGCATTGAAGAATGCTTTAGCCTGTTCGGGCGAAGGGGTGATCTGGTTGACGACATTCATGGTTTTGCCACCTGCAAGATGCAGTCGACGAACCCGGCGGGATCGTCTTCCTGGATGAAATGTCCGCCTTTCAGCGTCGCGTGTGGCTGGCCCACGGTGCCGGGGACGCGCCCGACGAACAGGGCGTCGCCGCCGCGCGTTATCGGGTCGCTGTCGCTGAAGCAGCACAGGAACGGTTTGTCCCAGCGGTCCAGCACTTCCCATGCTTTCAGCTGGTCGGGGACAGCGACATTCGGGCCAAGCGGGACGAAGCTCGGGAAGATGCGCGCGCCCGCCTTAAAGCGGCCATCGGGAAAGGGCGCGTCATAGGCGGCGACTTCGGCATCGGACAATCCACGCCGCGTGCCTGCCTTCACGATCCGCCCGATCGGGAAGACGGGGCTGTATTTCGAGAAGGCCCGCCAGATCGCAAAGGCGCGTGGTGCCGGCTGTCCCGCCGGCAGGCCGCCGTTCGACAGCACGACGCCGTTGAAACGGTCGGGCATCGCGGCGACCAGCCTCAGGCCGATCAGCGATCCCCAGTCCTGGCAGGCAAGCGTGATGTTCGTGAGGTCGAGCGCCTCGATCCAGCTGCGCATCCAGGCGACATGGCGCGCATAGCTGTAATCGCCTCTCGCCGCCGGTTTGTCGGATCGGCCGAAACCGATCAGGTCGGGCGCGACGACCCGCAGGCAGGAAGCGGCGACCGGGCCGATCATATGGCGATAGAGGTACGACCATGTAGGCTCGCCATGCATCATTAGCACGACCGGCGCGTCGCTTGGCCCCTCGTCGACATAATGGACGCGCAATGCCGTGCCGTCCTCTAGGTCGCTGATCTCGGCATAGTGCGCCGTAAAAGGAAAATCGGCGACCGAGTCGAACGCGGCATCGGGCGTACGCAGGACCTTCACCGACATTGACCCCCGTTCGTAACTATTGACACGGGGGATGCCATTTCATGCAGGCAGGGTCAATGCACGGGCGATGTCAGTCCGGCAGTTTCGCCAGCGCCGCATCAAGCAGGTGTCTGACGACCGCCTGCGCCATCCCGACCGGCATGGCCTGGTCATGGCGCAACAGCCGCCACGTCTGGAAGCTCAGGATCACGTTGAGCGCTGCGGCAGCAACGCGGTCCTGCGCCACCGGCGCGGGCAGTTGCGCCTCGACTGCCGCGGTCTCGAGCGCGAGCATCCGGCGATAATCCTGCATGAGATACGGCGACTGAAAGCGCTTGAGGTTGGCCGAGATCCTGTAGGGGAGGAGCGTCTCGAACACCCGGGCCCGGCGCTTGGCGATGTCGGCGAGCCGCTGCTTCCAGTTGTCCCCGGCGGGCGGCTCGCTGATGATCGGCAGGACGCGCGCTTCGAGAACCTCGCCCATTTCGCGGTAAAGCCCGTCCATGTCGTCGAAGTGCCGGAAAACCGAGCGCAGGCCGACACCGGCTTCCTCTGCGACGCGCGCGGCGCTGGGATTGACGTCGCCGTTGCCGACGATGTCGAGCATGGCGCCCACGATCTTCGCCCGACTAGAACGACTGCGGGCGCGCCGCCCGTCCGCGCAGTTGGCGAGGTCCTCGGGCGGGCGGGCCTGGGGCTTGGCAGCGGTCATCTTTCCATAGTCACGGGAAACGGGCCGAGTGACAAGCGCCACCACGGCGACTAAAAAACGCCGGGTCGCAGGACGTACGCTGCAGATGGCTCGGGTCAGGCATCAACATGCGGTTACGCATGAAAGCCACGTCCCTGATGAACGATGACGGTGCGCTGTCCGCGAGACGATGCCACGTCACTCCTCACGTCAGACGGTAGCCTCGGGGCTGCTCATCTCTCCGGGCAGAAGGCGCTTCACACGCAGATGCACAAGAAGTGCCAAATGACGCCGGCTCCTGCGATCAGCGCAGGGACCCGCACGAAAAACGAACCTTTCTATCCGGGAGACCGCATCCGTGCCGGGCACATGCGAAGCCATGGACGGCGTGCTGCTGCAAGTCAGAAAACGCGGCTGATCGTGGCGAAAGCGCGCGGCTTGTTCTGGAAGAAACCCGGCCCTTGGTCTGGTGCGAAGACCGGATAGTTGGTCGTGGCAACGCCGAGGGCCAGCGAGAATTTGCCGAAGGATCGGCTGGCCTGAAGGCTGAGATCATAATAATCTCGCAGGCCGGTCTCTCCCGGGTCTGCCGGGATTACCGAAATGCCGCCGTGACCGATGAGGGACCATCGGCCGAACTTGACCAGCCGGGCACTGAGTTCCCCATAATAGGTGCTGCGACCGTCGCGGAGATAATTCGGCGATAGATAGACCCGAAGCTTGACGTCGCGGTGACTGATGCCGGCAAAGGCCTCAAGATAATGGGGGGAATAGGCGTCGTCGAACAGCGCGCGCGCGTCATAGTCACGGTGGATCAAACCCAGTTCGATGGAAGTTTCGCCAACCCGCAGCGCATAGCCCCCATATTGCGTCGATCCGTTGACATGCAGCGCCTGCGAGCCGGCGGCGACTGTCACGCTGGCACCTCCGAAGAGACCGCTGGGGTGGTCGTAGCTTATCTCGAGACTGGCCGCCCCATCGTCGCGGCTCGTGCTCTCACCCCGGAATATGTCGCTCGTCGCGAGGGAGACGTTGGCGGCGAGCTGGGCGCTGGCCGGCGACGCCCAAAGAAAACCCGCGACAAGCGCGGCGTAGGTAACGGCCCGCCCCCGGCAAAGGTAATTGTCAGTCGCGCAAACGGCAGGCCTGCGCATCAAGCGCAGAAACCCGGGCCACAGCGGCGCACGCGTCGATCATGCCGCGAGGCCCCATCGCCGTCGTGGCCGACAGCTCGGCGCGGTGCTGCAAGGAGAGCTGGCGCAGCAGTGCCGCCAGCCCGCTGACGTGCGCGGCCGCGTACGAACTGCCGCTGACGAGGCTCCATTTTCCCTCCGGTTCGGTCGTCGGGATATCCCGTCCGGGGGCTATGTAGACGCCCGCTCCACGCAGTGACAAGCGTTCATCGGCAACCGGAAGCACCCCCGCTACGGACGACGGAAAGCTCTGATCCGGATGGGCCTGATCGACCGCCGCCACGATGGTCATCCCGCGCGAAATGCCGATTTCGATGAGTGTTGCCAGCAACCGGTCGGACGGTCCCGAAAGGCTGAGGTTGATGACATCGACATGGCGCTCGAGCGCGAAAGTCATGGCGCGCGCCAGGCTCAGGCTGTCGCAAACGGTCGCACCGCCCAGGCTACGCTCCCAGCAGGCGCGAAGGCCAAGGATATGCGCCCCCGGTGCAACCCCGGCGATGCCGACGCCGTTGTTCGCACGCGCGCCGATAATCCCGGCGACGCCCGTGCCGTGGCGTTCGGCTCCCCCTGGCTTGCCCGGCACGAAATTCTCCACGCTGATCACCTGGCCCGCAAAATCGGGGTGGCGGATGTCGATCCGGCTATCCACGATGGCGATCGTCTGCCCCAGGCCCGTCGCATAGCGGTGCAAACTCGCGAGGTGCCAGCGCGATGTGGCCGGCTGTGCGGGAGACAGTCGGTCGTTGAAGGCCGAAGGGGTCGCGCCCTGCATCTCGAATTCGTTGAGCGGCTGCGACCATGCGACACCTTTGACCGTCGTAAGCTCGTCGGCGACCTGCTGTGCCGTGCGCCCGTCGTCGACGGTCATGATCAGGCAGTCGACGCCGATCACCGACATCGGCCAGCTGTCGACCAGCTTCAGATGGTGCTCGCGTGCAATCTGGCGCCCGATGCGCAAGCGCGAAGCCTCTCCCATGGCGTCCCCGTATGTTTCGCCATAGCTGCTGCCCGAGCGGAAGTGTTCCGCGCCGAGGCGGAGCATCACCATGATTCGAGGGGCACCGGCTGCGGTGGCGGCTTCCTCGGAGCGGGCGGCTGACGGGGCCAGCATCAAGGGGGCGATCAGCAACCCGACCGCGACCAAAAGCGATCGGAGGGTCATCGGGCGGTCCCGTCGATCGGCTCAGCCATATTCACCTGCGGCATCGCGCGCAGCTTTTCGAGCACCGCATCGCGATGCGCGGGATCAACGGAGAGGCGCCATGCACCGGCCTCCGTCGGCGCGCCGATGACGCGCGCTCCCGCACGGCTTGCGATCAGGACAGCTTCGCGCGCAGTCGTCGCTCTCCCGAACTTGACCACCGCATTGGCGGGCGTGCCGGTACCGGACGCGTCGCCTAGCGTCTGGTACCGGCCGTCGGGCGCTCGATCTTGCGGCGACAGTATCCATTGACCTGCGGTGACGCCGATGCCGAGAACCAGCGCGACTTGCGCAGCGATCCGCCAGGACCTGGAGCCAAACACCGGCCGTGCAGGCGCCGCCGCTGCTGTCTCTACCCTTGCGGCACGCACCGCGGCGAGGCTGACGACGTTATCCGTTGCTGCGGGGGCATCCGAGAGACCAAGCCGGGCCATGAGTTCTGCGGGCAAGGCTTGTTCCAGCGGCACGGCCTCGCGGAACAGGTCGTCGATACGCTTCAGCTGCGCCGCGCGCGCCGAGAGATTCGGATCAGCGGCGATCAGCGCACCCAGGCGGGCGTGTTCCGCCTCGTCGACCGAGCCGTCCAGCCAGGCGGAAATCTGGTCATCATTGACAGTCATGCGGCCACCTCTGTCTGAGAGCTGCCATTGAGACGCGCTTCAACAAACCTCCGTGCGCGCGACAGGCGGCTCATCACCGTTCCGATGGGGATGTCGAGCAAATCGGCAGCCTCGCGATAAGTCTTCTCTTCAAGGACAACCGTGGCCATGACCGCACGCAGTTCGGCAGGCAGCGCCTGAAGCGCGGCACGGACTGCGTCGAGTTCACTGCGCGACTCCAGTCGGGCCAACTCGTCCTCCCCGCAGAGGTCGTAGGCTTCCTCGACATCGACGGGCACGCCACGAACGCGCTGGGCGCGCACCCGATCGATATTGAGATTGCTGGCAAGGCGAAACACCCAATTCTCCAAGTTCGTACCTGCCTGCCACTGATCGATCCGGCTTATCGCCCGTTCGAACGTGGCCTGCAGCAGATCGTCGCCCTGATCGGCCGTTCCGGTCAGCCAGTGGCAGAACCGGCGCAGCCTTGGCAGGAAGGCAACCAGGCGAGCGTGAACCTGTTCGGTGGCCAAAGCATCTTCGGCAACGGACATCATTCACCCCTTACTGAAACGATTGGAAACGCGGTTTATTCTGTCAGAATACAAAAATTGCGATGCCTTGCTGATTGCCCGGCGTCCGAGACGCCCCGATCGCGCCCGAGCGTGGGTCGCATAGCCGATCCAGAACTGCAACATTCGACCCTTGGCAGAATAAACGCGCGCGCACGACGTTTTATCAGTGCATGATTTTGCAGGGGGTTCTTTCCGTATCGCCTGACCGACTGCGCCGACCCTTCAGGAACCGATATGCCGGAAAAGCTTCGTGCCTCACCCAATTTCGCGCTCAGCCAGTCAGCCGAAGGGCGCAGCTTCGTCATTGGCGAGGTCGAGCCCTATGCGCAGTTCTGGCTCTCGGACCGCGAGCGGATGTTGTTCGCGCTGTTTGGCAGGCGCGGAGGGATGGATGTCGAGGCCGCCAGCGAGGCCATGGTCCGGATCGCGGACGCCGGAGACGGTGACGGTGAGCGCAAGCGGGTCGCGAAGGCAATCGCGGCGATGCGCGACGCGCAGGTGCTGATCGACCCGGCAACGGAATTGTCGCGCTACGGCAAGACCATGGCACGTGACTACCTGAGCCATCGGCCATTCCCTGCGGCTATCGCCGCCCGGATTGCCGCCTCGAGCGGGCTTAACAGCCGCAGCACGGTTCTCGATCTTGCTGCAGGGCCTGGCAGCCTGGCGCTGGAATTGGCGCGCCTGACCCCGCACGTCACCGCCATGGAACTGTCGCGCGGGTTCGTTGCCGCCGCCCGGGCCGAGGCGAAGCGGCGCGGGGTTGAATTGGCGACGATCAACGAGAGCTGTAACCGGCTGGTGCAGCTCGACGACAGCTTCGACTGCATCACCATTTCCCAGGCGATCCACTGGCTGGACGACGTCATGCTGGTCAAGGGCGTGTGTCGCAATCTGGCGGCGGACGGGTCGTTCTTCGTCATCCACGGGGCGCTGACGCTGCCACCGGAGCATCCGTTGAGCTACATCCTCGGCGACATGACGCCGCTTGGTAACAAGCCCGAAGTACCCTTCGCCGAAGAGGTGCGGGCACTTTACGCCCGCCTGGCACTGTTATTCGAGGCGCTCGACGCACCTGATGTCGCGCGCCACGATCCCGGCCACGCGCGCGCGCGCGGCGGGCGCATTTCGGGCAGCGGGATCGACCTGTTCCGCCAGCAACGTCCGGTCGATCAAGGGTTCGCCCGTGCTTTCCTGTCAGAGTCGCATATCGCGGCGCTGGGCATGGACACGGGCGCCTTCTGGCGTGACCTGGAACAGCGCTGTGACGCGGCTGCGCCGGAGATGAAGACCGGCACGCAGGAATTCGCCCTGTTGCGATTCAGTCGTGATGCTGCCCGGATCGATCCGGCGGACTGGCGGCCTAGCCGACCCATGGAGATCGGCTACCCCGGCTGAACCTGGCTGCTCTGCTCACGGATGAGCGATGACCACCAGTGTTTCGCTCCGGTCGAGCGCCGTGCGCAGGCACATGTCCATCGTCGCGGGATCGAGCGAGGCAAAGCTTTCGTCGAGTATGGTCACTTCCGCGCGTTGCAGCAGCGCCCGCGCGAGGAAGATACGGCTCCGCTCCCCGTGCGACAGCTGCCAGCCGGTTTCGCCGACCCGCTGGTGCATGCCGCCAGGCATTTTTTCGATCAGGTCCCGGAGTCCGAGCTCGCCGCACAGTTGCTCGGCCTCGGCGATATCGGCCTCGGCTGCCGGCCATTGGCGTCCCATCAACAGATTGAAGGCCAGCGTGCCCGAGAAGATATGATTTTCGTGAAACTGCGGCGCGGCCGTGACATGGCGGTGCCACTCATCACCCATGGTCGGCCGGTCGAGCCCGTTCAGCAAGAGCAGCCCCGCATCCGGACGGCGAAGCCCCGTCAGCAAGGCCGCCAGCGTCGATTTGCCGCCGCCGGACGGACCCTCGATCAGAATGCGGTCGCCGCGCTCGACCGTCAGACTCGTGTGCTCGAGGACGGCGGCACCTTTGCCTTCGTAGCTGAAGTGAATGTTGCGGGCTTCGATCACGGGTCCGCTGCGCCCGCCCATGGCGGCATTTTCCGCGCCCGTCAGCCCAGAGCGCTGATACCCCCTGGCCGCCCGGAAAATCGCCGAGACTCTTGTCCAGGCAAAGCCCGCGCGTGACAGGCTCGAGAGCCCGCCGGAAATGCCGCCCAGCGCGCGCTGCGCCAGCATGATGCCGCCAAGGCTGATGGCCAGCGCGGCGGGCGCGGGCGCTTGCGAAGCGGCCAAGACAGGGGCGAACGCGAGCAGCGCAGTTGCGGTCCAGACCATGCCGATTCCGGCACTGAGCCGAAGGCCGCTGTTGTCCATGGTGGTCGATCTGTCGATATATGCCGTCAGTCGACCGTCTTCGGTCGCATCCCTTCGCGCTGCCCGCTCCTGTGCGAGCCGGGTACGGTGCCCGACCATGGCCTCGATGAGATATTGAGTCATCGAGAGGCGCTGCCCTGTCCAGCCGGCGATCTGCCGGTTGTAGGCCCAGCCGAGTAGCAGGGTGACAATGGCAAAGATCCCCAGGAGCAGAAGATGCGCGGCGGCTGCGGCGCCGAGACGAAGGATCCACGCGGCAAAGCCGAGCTCGATCATGGCAACCATCACCGAAAAGCCTCCGGTCAGGGCCAATGATTCAAGCGCCTCCGATTCCATGACCTGGCTGATTACCTGGCCCACTCCACCGCGCTTGATGCCGTCGGGCGGCATGGACAGGGCGCCGACCAGCAATCGCGACTTGACCAGCCGACCGATATCGAGCGCGAACATTGCTTCGTTCCAGCCGCTGAGCAGCCGAAAAGGCATCATCGTCAGCAGCAGCAAGAGCCAGGCTGTCAGCCAGCCCCAGTCGAGCCGCCCCAGCAGGGTGCCGCCGCCGATCAGGCTCCAGGCCCCGACTTCGCTGCCATATAGCACCACGAAAAGGCCGAGAATGACGCCCAGCCGAGAGAACACCCCGGCCCGGCGCAACTGCAAGCTGAAGGAAGCCGTGGCGGGCATGCGCAGCATCGTGATGCCGCCGACTTTCTCGCCGGCGATGCGCTGGCGGACCAAGGCGTCGGCGACGGCGTCGCGGCGGCGCGGCGGCACGTTGGCGGCTTCGAGAATGCGGTCGACCTCAGGACGTACCGTTTCCTCGAGCGGCCGGCAGAGCAGCGACGCAAAGGCCTCGGAGCTGAAGGTGATGCCATTGCGCCGAGGGCCGAGGAAGCGAGGATTTTTGCCCCGCCGCCCCGCCAGCGCAAGGAATCCTGCGTTTTGGCCATGGGTCAGCCGAACGATGGCGGGGCCGCCGTGCGCCAGCAATTCAGGCAGGTCGCTGACGCTGGCCTCGACCTGAACGGCCTCCAGTCCCAGTTGGTCGCCGGCCCATGCCAGCCAGGTTTCGGCATTCTCCTCAGGCCGAGGGGGGAAGATGTGCGGAACCGCGGCCGCGTCCATCTCGGTGGCGGGGATCTGTACTCCCTGAGCTCGTGCAAGCACTTCCAGCGCATCGGGCAACGCCTCGAGCGGCCACCACGCAGCGTCGAGAAATGCTTCGATTCTCGGACTCATAGCCGCGCCGCCTCGTGGACGGCGCCATCGGCCACGTGGAGGCGCCGCCAGTTGGAGGCGCGCCACATGTCGCGCTGCACGGCGTGCTCGGCATCGCGAAGGGTCCGGTAACGGGTGGCACGGGCGGCAAGATCATGGGGGTTGCCGTCCTCGACGATACGCCCGTCCTCGATCACGAGGACGCGGGCAAAATCCATCGTTTCCTCGATGTCGTGGGTGACACACAGCAATGTCGTGTCGCGCCACCAGCTTCGCGCATTCCCCAGCAGGGCACGGCGCTGGCCGCGATCGAGACCGCGAAAGGGCTCGTCCAGCAGGGCCAGCCGGGAGCTGTCCGACAACAGCGCGCGGCCCAGCCTGACACGCTGTCCCTCGCCGCCCGACAGGAGCCCGCCGCCTTCGCCGAGCGGCGCCTGCAGTCCGAGCGGCAGGCGACTGGACACACCCATGAGACCCGAAGTCTCGATGAGCTGGCGCACCTTGCCATGGTCGCGGTCTTCGACGGCATAAGTAAGGTTATCGAGCAGCGTGCGGTTCCAGATCTGTATCTGGGGATCGACCCAGGCGGTCTGCCGACGCAGGGTGGCGAGGCTTTCGCCCGACAGCGGGCGTCCGTCCACGAGCAGCTGGCCTTGCTCAAGTTGATGCCACCCCAGCAGCAGCCCGAGGATGGTCGACTTGCCCGCACCGGATTTGCCGACGATCGCGACATGTTCGCCGGGTGTGATCGTCAGGTCGATATTGCACAGGATTTCATGCCCGCCCGCCACCACGCGGCCGCCGGCGATCGCAACCGAAGCCGCGCCGACCCGGGGCACCGCCGGAACAGCGGCGACATGGCCCTCCTCAGGCGCCGACAGCGGCTCGATCTGGCGGAGCAGGGCATTGCGTACGCCCGGATATCGCCGGGCGATGCCGGACAGCCGGTCGGCGGCGCCCGGCAGCTTGAGCGACCAGAACACCAGCAACAAGTCGACCCCATGGATCGCACTCTGCCCGGCAAAGTGGGTAAGCAGCATGGCACCCACGAGCGTCGTGCACGCCAGCATCTGCACACCCTCGGCCGCGAGCGAATATCGGGCCAGGCCCCGGGCTGCGCGCGCCCATTCGACGAGCAGGCTTTCGTGCTGGCGCGAGATTGCGTTCTGGGCCCGGTGCGCCCTGATCGGCGCGAGACCGAGGAGCGCATCGAGATAAAAGCCGTGCAGTGCACCGCCGTGGCTGCGCAGCCGCAAGTCGCGCTCGTTGAGCAGGGGCTGTGCGATTGCAGGAACGGCCATGGCCGCCACGACCACCGCCATCGCCCAGCCCGCGCTTGCCGGAGCGATCAACGTTATGGCGGCAAGGGTCAGCGCGAGATCGCACAGCGCCTGGACGAATTGAAAGGCAAGCCCCGGCAAGCCGCGGACAAGATGGATATTATGGTTGCGGTCGGCCATGTCGGTAATGGGCCGGCTCTGGAAGTAGCGGTCGCGGAGCCGCGGCAACTTCGCAAAGATCGCTTGCCGCAGTCGTGCTTCTAGTCTGCGTCCCTGCCGCACGGTCTGGGCCGACAGACCGAGATCTAGAATGCCGAGCAGCACCACCATGCTCGCCAATGCGACCAGGGCAGCGACGCGCTGCATCGGCAGGACCAGTTCCTGACTGACTTCGAGCAACCCCCGAAACAGCAACGCCTCCACCAGCATCGCGGCGGCCTGGATGAAGATGACGCAGCCGATCACGACCGGCCGGAAACCACCATCCTCGCGCAGCATATGCCAGAACCGGCCCAGAGGCGTCGCCGTCTCTTCGACGAGAGCTGCGGCAAGTTCCGGTGGCATGTCCGCGTCGACGGCCGTCATGGCATGCGGATAGCGTCCGGCCGTTTTCAGCACGACACCGCCGCTGATGCTCAGCTTCTGCACCGATGGATCGACATTGGCGACGTCTGGCCTCGCAGACCAGTAAGACGGCGGAATAACGGCATAAATGTCGTGGTCGCTGGAAATGGTGTCGTGGAACAGGGCGGTGGCGACCCCCGCCGCCTCCTTGCCCTTCGCCAACCCGCCCGCATCGGCCAGCGCGGTGCACAGCCGGACCGAAGCATCGAGCGCGGCGAACGCGAACCACTCTCCATCCTTCGCCGCGCGCGCGATCAAGGCCTCGGCAGGAATGTCGTCCATGCCAAGGCCGCCCAGCCGCCGTCGCACCGGGACCAGAAAATCCTCGGTGTTGCACCACGCTCTCCAGTCGCGCGCATCGACGCTTTGGACATGGGCGAAGATCTCCTCCTCGAAGCGGCGCAGCGATATCCAGCGGCGCCCTACCGCCGGGTCCATAACCTGCAGCCAGTTTCCGAGCCGAGCCCAGACGACGACGAAATGCGTCGCGGTGTCCGAATGGCGTACGACGACCAGTGCGGGAAAACTGCCTGCATCGTCGATGCAGATAAAATCCCGCGGTACCAGCACCTGCTCGGCATTCAGCCCCAGTTGGGCGGCAACGACCTCGATCGTGTCGATCGACGTGCCATCGACGCTCGTCTGGCAGGCTTCGCGCAGACGGCCGTAGGACACCGGCACGCCGTGTCCTTCGAGCAGGCATTTGAGTGCGGCGGGGCCGCAGTCCATCGACGACGTCTGAACGACTTCCGGAGCGAAAAAGCTGCGGTCGGAACGTGGGAACCAGTGCTTCACGCCACGGCCTGGCCAATGGCGCGCAACAGCATGACGGCGGGGCTGACCTGTTCGATCGCAACGCTGACCTGGCCGGCCATGCCATGACGGAGTAGAAAATTCTCGTCGCGGCGGGGTTGGATCTCAAGCTCGACCCGCAGGCCGTTGCCGCTCGGTTCGGCGGCAACGCGGTCGACCCGGACCGGAAACTCGCCATATTGCGCCCACGAAAATCCTTCGAGGCGCAGCTGGCCGTTTTGACCGTCGGTCAGCCGACCCAGGCTGGTCGCGGGATCGAATATGGCCACGATGTGCAGCTCGCCATCGGGAACGATCGTCGCAAGCCGTGTGCCGGCAGCGAGCACTTCGCCCAGTCGCAGCGATGTCACGTCCCCGATCACCCCGTCGGACGGGGCGCGAATCCGGCGCTGTTCAAGCTCAAAGCGCAATTGCGCGACCTGCTGCTCGGCGGCCGCGCGACCACTTTCTTCGGAAGCGAGCGAGGCCGCGATCCGGGCGCTTTCGCCTGCCCGGTCGGCGCCACGCGCAGTGGCTTCACCGGCGATCCGTGCCTCGTCGTGCCGTGAAGCCTCCAACGCGGCAGCTGCGCGGCTGGCTTCGGATCGGGCGCGTTCGGTTTCCACCAGGCTGCTGCCGCCACTGTCGCTGTCGGCTTGTTGACGCTTGGCAAGTCCGTGGCTGAAGTCGGCGCTGGCCTTGGTTTCGCGCGTGACGGCGCGGGCGGCGGCGAGTTCAGCACGTCGCGCCGCCACCGTCCCGGCCTGGGCTGCCGCAGACAGCCCCTGCGCGCGCCGGAGCGCCTCGATCCGCGCCGGATAGCCCGCGAGCCGCGCCTCTGCTTCGGCAAGGCGCAGTCTTTCGGGTTCGGATTCAAGTTCGGCAAGCACTTCGCCGGCCCGGACCCGGCGGCCGATGACCAGCCTCGAGGTCATGAGCTTACCACTTTGCGGCGTCGCTATCTCGCGCGCGGCTGAAGTCACTTCGACGTGAGCTGCGCGCGAGACCTGATAGACTGTGACGGCGCCGAACGCGAACCACGCCGTCCACAGCGCCAGCAGGACCAGAGCGGCACCGATGGCCAGCCGGCTGCCCAGCCCGCGGTCGGCGCTCAGCGCCCGCGTCGTCCGCGAAAATGCGATCCCCATGTCGTGTTCAAGTCCCCGCCGGGCAGGCCTGAACCAAGGTCTGCGCGTCACATAAACGTTTCGGCCCGGCCGATTATTCCGTTCGAAAAAACAAATTTAAGCTGCGGAATAAAGGGTCAAGTCGGGCCGTTGAGTTCCCCGTCAGCTTGAAACAAGGTCGCCCGAACTTGGCAGCACATGCCCGTCTCATTGCCGCGCCGCAGCCGTTGCACCAGAGCGGGGTCATCGACCCCGAGACCGTGCTGGTGCTCCCCATGGCGCGCAATGTGCTGACAGAACGCAGCGTCGACGAGTCCGGGGCCCCGCAACTGACCCTGTGGTACCGCGACCGCGAAATCACCTTCGATGAAGCGCGCCATTTCGCCTTTGGAGAGAATCTGGCGAGCCACGCCCGTTTTCGTGCCGGCGACGCCGCACGCTGGGGCGATATCGGCTGGAAAGAGGCTTCGGCCTTCCTGACCGATCTGGTCGAGGCGACTATCCTGCGCGTGGCAACCGGCGAGGAAGCCGCCGAAGCGCGCCATGACAACAAGCCCCGGCCCTCTCCGCTTCCACCTGCCCCGCTGACACGGGCGCGCAGCTGGATGGACGAGCCATCGCTGATGCACGAGCTGACGGGCACCGCGCTCGATATCAACTATCTCGAATGCGTCGTGCCGGTTTTCCGTACCGGGCACCTCTTCGTCGATCGCGACGGCCGCCAAATCGGCGAGGCCAATGTGTTTCCGATGGCGACCCGCATCGAAGCGACGACCGACTGGCGCGGCTGTCCCTATGCGGGCAATCGCTATCAGTCCGAAAAGCCGATGAACGTCACCGCATTGCGGGCAATGCGCCAGCACTGGCGACCGATGATGGGCCTGCTGCTGCATGTGCGCGAAGCTTATCTGGCGCGGTTTCCTGCTGCCCGGAACGGCTGGACGGTCGGCGATGTCGAGCGGCTGAGCACGGCAGTGCTCGCGATCCCTTCGTTCATGCTGCTGCGGCACGATGCACCTGTCGCGAACGGCGACCTTCATCCGGCGCTCTCCAACCTTTTTCGCGTCACCGACGGACTGCGCATGGTCATGCACCAGATGCTGTTCCTGCCCGTGATGGAAACGATGCGCGCGGCGGATGCACCCGTCTCGGCAGCCGAGGTGCTGGCCTATGCGGATCGAAACTATTCGTTTCATTCCGACCATGGCGTCTGCGCGGGGCCCCGCTTCATGATCGAGGACTTCCTCGGCGTGATCATCGACGGCCGCGAACCGCGCGGTGGGCTCGACACGTCGCTCGACCCCGAATTGATGGCCGTGCTCGATCTCATCGACCCGGCGATGGACTATGCGATGCTGGGCCTGCAGGCGTTCGGGACCGTGTTCTCGCTGTGGCCGGCGATGACGCGCTGCTACGAGCGTCTCCACCAACTCCTCGATCATGCAAATGGCGCGGCGGGCGTGATCGCCGCCCGGTTTGCGGATCATTTTGCCAATCTCAGCACGCGCTCTTTCCTCGCCAACGAGGAATGGCGGCAACACCGCGAAGCAGTTTACGACGATATGGTCGCGAATTGTGCTTCGGCGATTGCCGGTCCTGCGCCCGGACAGCCGCTGTCCGCATTGCTGACCCCTCGCGCCGCCGCTGCCCGCACGAAGATTCCCCCCCTAGCGCTGGCTGCGGCGGTCGCATCGCGGCTGGGCGACGACGCTCTGGCCCAGGCTATTGCTGCCGAGTTTTACGACTTTCTGCTGCGCGGCCAGCAAATTGTCCGTCTGACCGAACGGGTTCAGGCCGACACAGCCCGGCTTCTGCACCGTCCCGCGCCCGCTCATCGTCTGACCCTGGCGCACCTCAACCTTCATAATGTCCTGATGGGCGAAGACGTGCGCTCGCTGCCTTTCCTGCCGGCCGAAATCGCATCGCTGTTCGATATCGACATTCACGTCGATGCCGAAACCATTCTGATCACGCCGCGGCCCCCGGCCCCGGCTCCCCGCCATTCCCCGGACATCTCGTCGGGCGAATACTGTGCGCTAGCGCACTGAAAACAAAGGAAGAGTCATGAAAATCAAGACCAACATCCGTGCCGGCCAAGGTGGCAATTCTTCGGGAGTCGACACCAGCCCCTCGACCAGCAGCGGTGGCGCGAACAGCGGTGGCGTCAACAGCAACAAGCCGGTTCCCGTCATCTACACACGCTGTGCCGGATACTGATCTCTGACCGACACTTACTCAATCGAAGGACTGACATCATGAAGATCAAGACAAATCTGCGCGCCGGATCAGGCGGCGCGAGCGGCGTGGGCGGCAATTCGCCTGGCAGCGGCAAGTTTCTTCCCGATCCGGTTCCGCCTGCTCCGCCCCCGTCGAGCTACACGCGTTGCGCCGGTTACTGATCGCAGGATCGGTCGACTGAGACGGCCGGGCCAGCAGCCCGGCCGTCACATCGCCCTGAGTCAGATGAAATATCGGCACATTCTTTCCAAGAGCGCGCTGGCCTTCGGCGCTTCATTGGCTCTTGCCAGCGGGGGCCAAGCGCAGTTCCGCGCTCCTCGGGGTGGACAAAGCCACATTGTCGTGCCCCCGTGGCCCGGCGCCCGCGGGGCGTCATTACCCTCGATCCGGCCGGCCGACCTCTCGCCGAACCCGGACTGGTGGCGCGTCTTCGCCGACCCCGAGCTGGACGGCCTGATCGCGCGCATGCACGCGGGCAACACGACGATCCTGCAATCGGCAGCTCGGCTCGCTGCCGCCAGGGCGCAGGCCCACCTCGGTGCGGCAGCTGGCACCCCCCGCATCGATCTTACAGGCGGCGCCAGCGATGCCAGCGGTCCCCTGATCAATGATGCGGGGGGCAACGGTAGTCTCTACACGGCGCGGGTATCGGTCAGTTGGGAGGTCGATCTGCTGGGGCGGTTAGCCGGCCGGCAAAAGGCCGAACTGCTCGACGCCAAGGCTGCGGAAGCGATGCTTCGTGACGCGCAGCTGCTGATGGAGGCGGAAACCGCCCGCAGCTATTTCGAAACCGTCTATCTGCAGCAGGCCGAAGCAAGCGCAGCGCAACAGGCGGCGCTGTGGCAAGAACGCGAGGCGATTGCGGCCGAGCGCGCACGCCACGGCTTCGCGCCCGAAATCGACCTGAGTCAGTTGCGACAGCGATCGATCGTCAGCGCTGCCGAGGCAGCGGAAATCTCTCGCCAGCTCGCGGCAGCGCGCGCAACGCTTGCCTTTCTCGTCGGCGAGTCCGAGCCGCTGACGACCGGCGTAACCGGTTTACCTGCCGCCCCCGAGGTGCCGTCTCGGCTCCCAAGCGAGGTCCTTGCCCGTCGCTTCGATATCGATGCTGCCGCCAGCCGCGTGGTCGCCGCTGACAGTCGCCTGAAATCAGCCCGACGCAGCTGGCTGCCATCGTTCAGCCTGACCGCATCGGGCGGTACCGCTTCGCCGACCCTGGGTCAGATCCTGTCGGCTTCGGCGCGCGACTTCGGTGTCGGGCTGCTTTTCTCATTGCCGCTCTTCGACGGCGGGCGTCACAAGGCGCTGGTCGCGGGCAGCGAGGCCGAGCGCAACCTGGCCCAGGCGCAATATCGCGAAACCGTGCTCGGTGCGTTGCGCGAAGTGAACGATGCGCTCGCGGCGGTCGATGCCAGCGGCAAGCAGATGCTCATGGCCGACGAGCGCCAGGCATTGGGCCAGCGTGAAGCAACGATCCAACAGCGCCGCGCGGGCATCGGCTCGATCAGCCGAGCGCAGCTGCTCGAGAGCCAGATCGCTGCTTCGCGTCAGCGGCAGGAAGCCTTGAGCGCCCATTTCGTGCGGCTTGTGGCGGCGATCGACCTGATCAGAGCCATCGGCGGGGGCTGGGCCGCGTCGTCGGGACGTTCCTGATGTTCTGGTTTTCTGTGAACGAACGGCTGCGCCGAAAGCGCTAATCGGGGAATCTGGCAGGTGAAGCAGGGCGAGACGGCAAACGACAGCTTCGCGATTGCAGCGACCGCAGGCGGTTGCGTCGACGGGTGCGAGGATCTCGGCCTCTTGGTCGCCGTGCGCGCGGGTGACTTGCACGCATTCGAAACGCTCTACCGACGGTACCAGCCCCGCCTTGCCCGGTTCGTCGGCAATCTCATCCGCTCGTCGCCCGGAGTCGAGGAGGTCGTTAACGACACGTTGATGGTCGTGTGGGACCGCCCGTACAGCTTTGCCGGCGCGAGCAAATTCTCGACCTGGTTGTTTGCGATCGCCTACCGCAAGGCCCTGCGCGCGCGTCATCCTCGTCTCACGCCTGCAACAGGGGCCGAGTGCGACGCCCATGTAAAGCTGCCGGATCACGAGCTGGGGCAGGAGCGCGCACGCGCCGCAATCGTCCGCGCGATGGAGAAGCTTTCCCCGGAGCATCGCGCGGTGATCGACCTGACTTATTTTCATGAGGCGGGATATCGTGAAATTTCGGAAATTATGGATTGTCCCGTCAACACTGTGAAAACGCGCATGTTTCACGCCCGGCGAGACCTGCGACGAAAGCTGGCGGGCGAATTCAGCGACTGGATTTGAAGATCAGGAACGGGCAACCGTAATCCGCGACTCCAAAAGCGCGGAACCGAGCTGGTCGACAGACTTAAACAAACCGCGCAACCTTCGGTAGATCGTGATCAACCGCGGAAGTCAGAGGATAGCCGTGGGCAAACTGGAAGCGGCGATCCGGCACCGCCCGCAATCGGCACGGCTGCACGACAGCCGTGCCCGCCAAATACTTCGGCGAATGCGCTTCGCGAATTTCGCTTGCAAAACGACCAACCGCCGATAGTATGATTATGCAAGTAAAGTCATCGTGCCCAAGGTTCTATGCCGCTTCCCGCCACCCTCGTCACAAATCTCGAGCTTCCGGCCATTGCGGCGCCAATGTTTCTTGTTTCCGGACCGGAAATGGTCATCGCCGCTTGCCGATCGGGCGTGATCGGCTGCTTCCCGACGCCGAACGCGCGTACACCAGAAATTCTGGACCAATGGATGGCCCAGATTTGCAACGCGTTGGCCGACGACGCCCGTGCCGCCTGCTGGGCCGCCAATCTCGTCGTGCACCCCTCCAATAGCCGACTGCCTGCCGATCTCGAATGTGTTCTCAGGCACAAGCCGCCATTGGTCATCACCGCGCTAGGGAGTCCTGCGGGCGTGATCGACGCCGTGCACAGCTACGGCGGGCTGGTCTTTGCCGATGTCAATTCCGTCAGCTTTGCCCGAAAGGCGGCAGCCGCCGGCGTCGATGGCCTGGTCCTCGTAGCGGCTGGTGCCGGCGGTCACACGGGCCACACGGTAGCCTTCGCCTTCGTCGAAGAGGTTCGCGAGTTCTGGGACGGTCCGATTGTCCTTGGAGGGGCCATCTCGACCGGACGAGCAATCCGCGCGGCCGAGCTGTTGGGGGCGGATCTCGCCTATTTGGGGACGGCGTTGATCGCCTGTGAAGAAAGCATGGCCGACCCTGCCTACAAGCAGATGATCATCGAGGCGGCGGCGGAATCGATCGTCCCGTCGAAGGGCATCACCGGCGTAACGGCCAATTGGCTGAGGCCCAGCCTCGTCGCTGCCGGCTACGATCCGGCGAATATGCCCGAGGACAAGAAGCCGGATTTCGAGAACGCACAAGACGACGCCAAGGCCTGGAAAAATCTGTGGTCGGCGGGCCAGGGTGTCGGTGCGGTGCGAAGCAGTCTGCCGTTGGCAGAGGTCGTTACACGATTGAAAGAAGAATATGATGCCGCAGTGGGTCTGCCCGCATTCGGCGCAAGGGAGAAAGGCAATGACCGTCGAATTGGTCGCGACCATAAGGTCCACGATCCAGTCCACTGACAACCCCTATCTCAAGGGGGCTTGGCGGCCGACGCACAATGAGTGGAATGCCGCGTTCGCGAATGGCGATGCGGAAGTGATCGGCACGATTCCCGACGACATCGACGGCGTTTACGTGCGGACCGGCGAAAACCAGATCAACCAACCGATCGGACGTTATCATCCGTTCGACGGTGACGGCCTGATCCACTCGATCGCGTTCAAGAACGGACGTGCGAGCTATCGCAGCCGTTTCGTCCGGACCAAGGGGTTTCAGGCCGAGCAGGAAGCTGGCCGATCGCTGTGGGCGGGGCTCATGGAACCGCCGCACAAGTCGCTCCGGCCCGGATGGGGGGCGCAAGAGTGGCTGAAGGATTCTTCCTCCACCGATGTCGTCGTCCATGCCGGTCAGATCCTGTCGACATTCTACCAGTGCGGCGAGGGGTACCGGCTCGACCCTTTCACGTTGGAGCAGTTCGGCACCGAGCGCTGGGTGCCGCTCGACGGCATCTCGGCGCATTGCAAGACCGACGAAGCCACGGGCGAATTGCTGTTCTTCAACTATTCGAAACACGCGCCCTACATGCATTATGGTGTGGTCGGTGCCGACAACCGGCTAAAGCATTATGTGCCGATCCCGTTGCCGGGACCGCGCCTGCCGCACGACATGGCGTTCACGCCGAACTACTCCATTTTGAACGACATGCCGCTTTACTGGGAACCGGAACTGCTCAAGCAGGGCATCCACGCCGTCCAGTTTTATCCTGACCAGAAGACGCGCTTTGCGATCATTCCGCGCTTTGGCCAGCCGGAAGATATTCGCTGGTTCGAGGCAGAGCCGACCTACACGCTGCATTGGCTGAACGCCTGGGAGGATGGCGACGAGATTGTCCTCGACGGTTATTTCCAGGAAGAGCCCATGCCCAAATCCTATCCGGACGCGCCGAAGGGGCTTGAACGGATGATGGCCTATCTCGACCAGCAGCTGCTCAAGCCCAAGTTACATCGCTGGCGGTTCAACCTGAAGACCGGCGCCACTGTCGAGCAGCGGCTCGACGATCGCATTCTCGAATTCGGCATGATCAATCAGAAATTCGCAAGCCGCAAATACCGCTATGCTTACAGCGCAATTCCGGAGCCGGGCTGGTTTCTGTTCCGCGGACTGGTGAAACACGACCTTGAAACAGGCACGAGCCAGTCGATCGAATTCGGCGAAGGCCGCTTCGGCAGCGAGGCCCCTTTCGCGCCGCGCATCGGTGCGGTCGATGAGGACGACGGGTACATCGTGTCATTCGTTGCCGATGTGAACAGCGACAGATCCGAATGCATCCTGATCGACGCCAAGGACTTCGCAGCGGGGCCGGTGTGCCGCATCATTCTGCCCGAACGCATATGTTCGGGAACGCACTCTACATGGGCAAGCGGCAACGACATCGGCATGCCCGAAAACACCGTGCTGGCGGCTTGATGTGATACTGGCGGACGCAAAGGCACGCACGGAGTTCCGTACGCGCGGATGGTGGGGCGACGTGACGCTCGGCGACATGTTTGTCGCCAACGTAGCGCAGTTTCCCCAACGGCTTGCCCTGGTCGATGCACCCAATCGCAGCGACATTGCCTTCGGCGATCCGCAACGGTTCACCTATGCTGAAATGTCGTCGGAGGTGGAGCGGCTGGCAGGTGCGTTGCTGACCAACGGCGTCGGCAAGGACGATATCGTCATGGTCCAGCTGCCCAACATTGTCGAGCTGGTGAACCTGTACATGGCGGCGGCGCTGATCGGTGCCGTCATCAGTCCGGTTGCCGTACAATATCGATCCCACGAACTGTCTGGGATGATCGGGCTCGTGAAACCCCGGGCCTTTGTGTGCGCAACGCGCATGAAGGGCTGCGATCATGTCGGCACGGTCCGCCCATTGCTCGGCGATACGGTCCGGCTGATGACGGTCGGGCCGGACGCGCCGGCCGATGCGGTCGATCTGTCGCAAGCGTCCGGGCACCGCGATGTTCTGGGCGCGCACCGCGAAGCAAATCCGGTCGACGCCGACGATATGTTTACGATTTGCTGGACCTCCGGGACGACGGGTGTGCCCAAGGGGGTCCCGCGGAGCCACAACCATTGGGTGGCCATTTCGCCGGGCACCTATGAATCGGCACAGTTGCGCGATGGCGATGTCATGCTGAACCCTTTCCCGCTGATCAACATGGCCAGCATCGGCGGGGTGACCATGAGCTGGCTCACGAAAGCGGGTACGATGGTGCTGCACCACCCGTTCGACCCGAAGGTATTCCTGGCCCAGATTGCGATCGAGCGCCCCCATTTCACCATTGCGCCGCCGGCGGTGCTCAACCTGCTCTTGCAGGACGAGGCGTTGCTCGCGCGCGTCGACCTTTCGAGCTTGCGGACGATCGGGTCGGGTTCGGCTCCCCTAGCACCGGCCATGGTCAAGGGGTTTCAGGACCGTTTCGGCATAATGGTGATCAACCTGTTCGGATCGAACGAGGGTATGGCGCTCGTCACCGGCCCCGACGATGTACCCGACCCGGAGGAGCGCGCCCGCTATTTCCCGCGCGCGCCGCTGTTCTCGCCCCCCCACGGATCGGGCCGGGCCACGAACATCGAAACCCGCCTGATCCCGCCTCAGGGAGGAAAGGCGATCACCGAACCTGGCATCGCAGGCGAATTGCAGATCAAGGGGCCTACGGTATTCGCGGGCTATTACGGCGCTCCCGAACAGACGGCCGCCGCCTTCACCGAGGATGGCTACTTCAAGACGGGCGATTTGTTCTCGATTGCCGGGGAAGGCCGCTTTTATGAATTCGTCGGGCGTTGCAAGGACCTGATCATTCGCGGCGGCGTAAACATCGCCCCCGAGGAGCTGGACCTGCTCCTGGGCGGTCATCCCCAATTGCAGGAGGCCTGCGCGTTCGCGCTGCCGGATGCCGTCATGGGCGAAAGGATCGGCGTGGCCGTCGTCCCGCGCGCCGGTGAGACCGTCGGCCTCGATGACGTCACCGGCTGGCTGAAGGCCCGCGACCTGGCGGTTTTCAAGTTGCCGGAGCGGCTGTTTGTCTTTGACGGCCTGCCGCGAAACGTGACGAACAAAGTGATGCGAGGCGAGGTGCGCGACCGCGCATTGGCCATGTCGGAATTGGGCGATTGAACTCTTGAACCATAGCTACATCCATGACGCCGTTCGCACGCCGCGCGGCAAGGCGAAGCCCGACGGCGGTCTGGCAGGCCTTTCGCCGCAGGAATTGATCAAGGGACAGGCCGAGTCCCTCAGGCAGCGCGTCGGTGAAAATGCTGCCCGGCCCGATATCCTGCTGCTCGGCTGCGTGGGTCAGGTCGGGACGCAGGGCGGCCATATCGCGCTGGTGTCGAAACTTCACGCGGGACTGCCCGACGCAACGGCCGCGCATTCGCTCAACAACTATTGTGCATCGGGCTTGTCGGCGATCGGGCAAGCCGCAGCCATGGTCGAAAGCGGCTTGGTCGGCTCTGCGCTGGCCGGCGGCGTCGAGATGATGAGCCAGGTTCCCTTCATGGGAGACCGCGCCAGTTTCTACGAGGACGCCACGTTTCCCTACCGTGCGCGCTATATCCCGGTGGTGCTGGCGGCTGACCGGCTGGCGAGCGCCGAGGGAATCGGGCGTGCCGAGCTGGACGCTGTCGCGCTTGTTTCGCAGCAAAAGGCGGGCGCAGCGGAAAGCCATCCGGTTCTGCAGGCCTCCCGGATAACTACCGGGACGCTCAAGGGCGACGAATGTATCCGTCCGGGAACCACCGCAGAGGGGCTGGCCGCGATGCCGCCGTCGTTCGGTGCGCTGCAGGCCCAATATGCCGATGCATTGAACGGCGCGACCTTCGCCCCCCTTCATTCGGTGTCCCATGCGCCGCCGGTTTGCGACGGTGCCGGTCTGGCACTGGTCGGCGGCAAGGACCTGACGCCGCGCCCACGCGCCCGCATCCTGGCCTTTGCGGAAAGCGGTGGCGATCCCGAATCCTCGCTGACTGCGGGTTTTGCGGCGATGGAAAAGGTGCTCGCCCGGGCCGGGCTGTCGCTCGCCGAAATGGACCGGATCGAATTCATGGAAGCGTTTGCGGTGACGATTGCCAAGTTCCTGCGTGATTATCCGGTCGATGCCGACCGTGTGAACGTCGGCGGCGGACATATCGCGAAGGGCCACCCGATGGGGGCAAGCGGCGTGATACTGACGTCGTCGTTGCTGGATTGTCTCGACGCCTGCGATGGTACCCTTGGTCTTGTCGTGCTCAGCGGCGCATCGGGTATCGGCGCGGCAATGATCGTCGAGCGGATGAACTGAATGACGGCCGCGCTCGACGAATTGATCGACAAGCATGCACCGACGTTGGCGGCGGCGATCGATGCGGTGGAAACCCGCAAGAACTGGAGCCCGTTTCGCGATTCGCCGAGCGGCAAGTTTCATGCACCGGGGGCGTCCGAAGCGGGCAAGGCCGCGTTCGATGCGCAACTCGGCTGCCCGTTCGAGTTGGACCAGCCGGGCATAAGTTCACGGTCCGGCGCAGAAGTTTCGCCGTTCACCCGCCAACCGCTCGGCATCGATTATCCGGTCAGCGAGCCGTCGGCGCTCATTGCGGCTGCGAACGCGGCGATGGTCGGATGGCGCAAGCTTTCACCCGAAGCGAGGGTCGCGTTGTGCCTCGAGATGGCTGAGCAACTCTATGCCCGCAACTTCGAGATGGCGCACAGCGTCATGCACGTTGCAGGGCAGAGCTATACGCAGGCGTTCAGCGGCAGCGGTCCCAACGCGCTAGATCGTGGGATCGAGGCGCTGGCCTATGCCGCAAAAGCCATGCGCGAGGTTGCGCCACGTGCCCGGTGGGAACGCAGCTTCGGAAAAGAAGATGTTGCGCTCGACAAGCATTACACGCTCGTGCCGCGCGGGATCGGCCTGGTCATTTGCTGCGCGTCTTTTCCGACTTGGAATGCCTATCCGGCGATGTTTGCAAATCTGGCGACCGGCAATCCTGTCATCGTCAAGCCACACCCGATTGCGGTACTGCCGATGGCGATCGTCGTGCAGCAATGCCGCAGGGTGCTGACCGAATTCGGCTGCGACCCGAATCTCGTGACGCTCGCCGTCGATACGGTCGATGTGCCGGTTGCACCGCGGTTCATCGACGATCCCGCTGTGCAGATCATCGATTTCACGGGCAGCCCAAGATATGGGGGCCACCTGGAACGGACGATTACGGGCAAGCTACTTTTTACTGAAACCGCCGGGCTCAATTCCGTCGTCGTCGAGTCCTGCAAAGACCTGGCCGCGACCGCCACGGCGATAGCGCGGGCGACAAGCCTGTTTTCGGCGCAAATGTGTACCAGCCCGCAGAACGTCTATGTCCCCGCAGCCGGCATCGATATCAGCAACGGGCATGTAACGTTCGACGAGGTCGCCGGGGCGCTTATTGAGGCGATCGATGCGATTGCCGACAATCCGGCGCTGGCAGCAGCCATCATGGGCGCCGTGCAAGCAGAGCAGAGCTGCGAGATCGTGAACGGGCTTGCCATACGAGCGGCTCAGACCCCCGGCGCGCGGATTCTGCGCCGACCGAGGCCTTACGTTCATCCTGACTTCCCTCATGCGCGGACAATGACGCCCCTTGTGGTTGCGCTTACCGCCGAAAATGCCGCGCTCTATGCCGAAGAGCATTTCGGGCCGGTCCTGTTCGTGATCGCGGCGCGCGACCGCGATGCTGCTGTTGGCGAAGCAACCGCTCTCGCCCGCAAGCATGGCGCAATATCGTCCTATCTCTATTCGATCGATGACGGGTTCGTCGAACGTTCCCTCGATGCCTATGCGGAAGCGGGCATGAATCTCTCGATCAACCTGCATGGCGCTATGTGGGCCAATTTCGCCGCGGCCTACAGCGATTACCACGTCACCGGGCTGAACCCGGCGGGCAATGCGTGCCTCGCCGATCTGGCATTCGTCACGAACCGGTTTCGCATCGTGCAGCACCGTCGGCCCGCCGCACGCGAAGGGGAACGCCATGCCGCATAAGATCGAAGACTTTGTCGGCGCCTGGTCACTGGTGGACTGGCGCATCGAATATGGCGATGGCGGCGTAACGCGACCCTTTGGCGCGACCGCAAAAGGCTATATCGTCTATTCGGCCAACGGGATCATGATCGCCAACATCGCGCACGGCGTGCGCGACCGGTTCGGCATTGCCAATTCGCGTAATGCCGATCTGGGCCAGAAGAGCTCGGCGTTCGACAGCTATTTTGCCTATGCGGGGCCATGGCGCATCGAAGGTGACGAGGTCGTTCACGCGGTCACTATGTCGCTGTTCCCCGACATGACCGGCACCGAGCAGCACCGCCTAGCCGTATTCGACGGCAACGGTGGGCTGACCCTTTCGGCGCACGAGCCCCTAAAGGACGGGGCGAGCCGTCACCACATCCTGCAGTGGCGAAAGTCACGGTGAGCGACGCCGGACAGGATATTGGCTGAAATCAGGGGAGGGTGATTTGGGAAAGACGACGCGCAGATGCCGCCGGGGCCGGTCTAGAACCAATGTCGCTCGGGTCGGCTTTCTGGGGTGGTGCGTGCTCTTCGTGACCGGCGCGTCGGCCCAGATCCAGCAAACGCCGACAGCGGTGCCGAGCCCGCGCGACTCCGACCCGCTGGTCTTGGGCTGGATGCAGGGCAGCCCGCCGAAGCCCGGAAAAGCGATCAAGTTCGAGGACGGGTCCTTCGCGCGGTTCCCGCAGAGCCGCTGGTCGTTCGCTCATTATCGCGAGCTTTTCCCGACTGCGCGCGTCGCACGCGGCAACGGTCCGGTCTCCGCTCTCCCCACTGCGCTGCGACCCGATCTGGATGGGGTGATCTTCACGCCGATCGGCACGCAGGACCGGATGTCATGGGCACAGGCGATAGAGGGGGTATATGCCGACGGCGTGCTCGTGCTGCACCGCGGCCGGATCGTGTACGAGCGCTACACAGGGGTCATGGACGGCGACCAGCCGCACATCGCCTTCTCGGTGTCGAAGTCTTTCTCGGGGACATTGGCCGAAATGCTGATCGCCGAGGGCAAACTCGACCAGAACGCCCTGGTCTCGCGCTACATCCCCGAACTGTCGGCAAGTGGCTTTGGCGACGCTACGGTCAGGCAGGTCCTCGATATGACGACGGGCCTCGATTATTCCGAGAACTATTCGGACCCAAAAGCCCAGGTCGTCAATTACGCATGGGCAGCGGGCGCGGCTCCGAGGCCGGTGGATTATGCGGGGCCCAGAGACATCTTCGGTTTCTTAAAAACCGTGCCCAAGTCGGGGAACCATGGCGATCAGTTCACTTATCGCACGATCAATACCGAAGTCCTGGCCGTCCTGCTGTCACGGCTGACGAACAGGTCGTTGCCCAACCTGCTGAGCGAGCGGATCTGGTCAAAGCTTGGCACCGAACATGACGCCGACTTTGTCGTGGATTCGAGCGGCGCGGCGATCGCCGGCGGCGGGCTGAACATGACGCTGCGCGATGCGGCGCGGTTCGGGGAAATGCTGCGGCTGAACGGCCGTTTCAACGGGCAGCAGATCGTGCCGGCGGCGGCGGTCGCGTCGATCAGGCGGGGCGCAAGCCAAGCCGATTTCGCCAAGGCGGGGTATGCCACGCTGCCCAACTGGACGTATCGCAGCCAGTGGTGGGTCAGTCACAACCGGGACGGCGCTTTCTCGGCGCGCGGCATCTACGGGCAAGCGATCTATATCGACCCGAAGGCCGAGATGGTCATCGTGCGCTTCGCGTCAAATCCGAAAGCGGCCAATGCAAATTTCGATCCGATTTCGCTGCCGGCGTATCAGGCGATCGCCGATCGGCTGATGCAGCCCGTGCGGAAGAAGTAGCGAGCGGTGCTACCGCCCGAACCCTCGCAGGGCCTTGCCTTGCGCTGAGTCGAGATACTCGTCCAGGCGGACAATCAGGCCGTTCTCGATGCGGACGATGACGCATGCGAACATCTTCCACTTGGTGCCGTCGGGTAGCGTCGCTTCCAGGATATGCTGCTGCACAAAGCCGTCCTTCAGCGGCGCGCGGAAAAGCACGCGATAGTAGCGATCGGGCAACGTTTTGATGAACCAGTCGAGCACGGCCATATTCTGGTCGACGGTCTGTTCGATGTCGTCGGTGTTGTGCCACAGCTTGGCATCGGGCGCGTAGCAAGCACGCACGGCGTCGACGTCGCCGGTCTGGATCGCGTTGACGAAACGCTCTGCGAATTCGAGAATCTGAGTTTCGTTCAACGCTTTAGCTCCTTAGATCGACGTGATTGAGTTCAGCTCTGCGGGGTGACCGCTTTCGCCATCGATTTGGCAAGCCCGCTGGGGTCGCGGGCCAGAAACGCGCGAACCGAAATGGCGTGGGCGTCGGTATCGTGCTCGTCGATCTGGTGGCGTGCCGCCAACAGGCCGGCGCGCGCGATGTCGCGCGGCGATGACTTGACCTGGTTCTTCACATGTTCGGCCATCCGCGTATCGACTGACCCGACAATCAGCGCCGCGACATGCGTACCCTGCGGCGCAAGTTCGGCGCGCAGGCAAGTCGAGGCGGCACGGGCCGCGAATTTCGAAGGGCTGTAGCCGCCCATGCCGGGTACGGCGACGATGCCACCCGCGGACAGGACGTTGACGATGCCACCGCCGCCGTTGCGTTTCAGGATCGGCGCGAATGCTCGGATCATCGAGACGACACCTATGTAATTGGTCTCGATTTCCTGGCGCATCGCACTCATGTCAGGCGCGGTCATCAGCGTCGTCATGCCGAACGCGCCAGCATTGTTCACCAGCAGGTCGACGTCGCCGCAGGCTTCAGCCGCGGCAGCGACTTGCCGCTCATCGGTGACGTCGAGCTGGATGCCGACCAGCCGGGCGGGATCGCGCGCGGCGGCCCGCTGGGCATCCTCAAGCGACCGTGCGCCGATATAGACGCGCTTGGCGCCTTGTTCGAGCAGCTCTTCGACAAAGCCTTCGCCGATGCCGCGATTGCCGCCGGTCACGATGGCTGTGCAATTCTCAATGTTCATTCTTGCACCTGTTCTGGGGTTGATCGGGGCAGTCGGAAATCACCAGTTATTTGGCGCCCATTTCAGCGAGCAGCTGGGCGCGGTCATAATATTCCCGCCATTCCTTGACTTTGCCGCCTTCGATGAAAAGCACACCGACGACCGGCACCTTGCCGGGATGCCCCTTGTACACGAACTCGTCGACGCGCTCGACGAACACGGCGTCGCCGATGCGTCCGATGTGACGAACGTGCAGCGTGATCGACTGGATGCCGGCGCCCAGGGCCGTGAGCCGTCCGGACACTGCCTTGCGGCCGACCACGGGCTCACTCATCATCGAATGCAGCACACCGTCTTCGGTAAACAGGTCACCGACGCGTGCCCAGTCACGCTTGTTCCAGGCGTCGATCATTTGTTGGACGACGGCGACCTTTGGGTCGGCAGGTCTCGGCACAGGCTTGGCATAGGCACCGGATGCCGCGAGAACGATGAGCAGCGGGGCCGCAATCCATTTACGCATGATCTTCAGCCTCTTCCGTGTTGGCGATCCTGAGTACAGGCGGTTATTGTGCCGCTTTTCTAGACGTCAGTTCATTGACCTGCGCCGTGGCGGGCTCGCCGCGCTTCTGGGCTTCGATCACGCTGCGATCGACATAGTCGCGCCAGCCGCTGATCAGGTCACCGCGAAACTCGATGATGCCGGCGTAGGGGGCCTTGATGGTATGGCCGTCGAGTGTGTCATATTCGTCGACACCCTCGGCAAACAGCCGATCGGCCGTCTCGGCGTGTTCGAAAATGCGCCAGCGCACCGCCCCGATGTTTGCACCGAACTTTTCGATAAATGCGCGGCACTCGGCCTTTCCGCGCGCGGGAGGCGCGATGGCGGCCGCATAGTGCCAAACGATGTCGTCGGTCATGCTGTTGATGATGAAGTCGACGTCCTTGCGCTTCCAGGCGTCGATCACGGCACTGAATTGCTTGAATCGCTTGTTCATGACGGTCGCTTTCGAAAGGGCGGGAAGGGGCAGGGCGGCGGTGGCGATTGCGGTCGCAACGAAAAGGCGGCGGTCGATCATGGATCATCTCCGGATCGCCACCGGCGACCTCATTGAGTTCGTCGGCCGTGCCGGGAACGATGTCCCAGCACGGCGGATGGCGTTTTAGAACTTCACTGCGGCCTCCACCCCGAACGTGCGCGGCGGCGCATAGGAAGACATTTCGTCGCGGAAGAACACGATGATGTTCGTGCGGTAGAGCGTATTTCCAAGGTTCTTGGCAAACGCCGAGACGCTCCAGTTTTTCTCCGGCAGCTTGAACGTGATGCGGCCGTCAAGCGTGCCATAGCCGTCTTCCCAAGTCGTATTCTCGGGCGCCCAGGGCATGCGGCCCTGATAGCGGTAGGCGAGGCGCGCCGTCAGCGCGTCTTCCCAAGCGCCGCTCCCGATCGATGCCTCCGCGCCTACGGCAAACTGGAATTGCGGCGTGCGCTGCAGCTTGTTACCGGTGTTGACCGTCGTTCCGAAGATGAATTCGTCATATTTAGCGTCGAGATAGGTCCCGCTCAGCCAGGCCCGAATATGCCGGGACGGTGCGAACTGGATGTCTGTCTCGAGCCCTTTGATCGTCGCACCCTTGGCATTTGTAATGATGTTGCACAGGCAGGCGGCGACCGTCTGCTGAACTTGCAGGTTGTTGTACTTCATCAAGAACAGCGCTGAATTCCAACGGATCATCCGGTCGAACAATTCGGTCTTGAAGCCTATTTCATAATTGGTGACGTTTTCAGGCTCATAGGCAATCGCCGCTCCGCTGCCTTTGGGTGCGTTGTTCAGGAACCCGCCACCTTTGAAGCCGCGCGAGATTGTTGCGTAAGCCAGCGTCCTGTCGTTTGGCGTCCAGCTCAATGTTGCCTGCGGCGTCCACGCGGTCCACGACTTGCCATATGGAGTGCTGAAGTTTTCGGTCAGCGGCGTGAGCGGGGTCGGGTCCGCAGGATTGTAACGATCCCCCGTCGCCACAATAATTCCCTGCTGATTGCCGGACTTGCTGTCGTGCGTGTAGCGCAGGCCGGCTTCGAGCTTCAGCGTGTCCGCGAACTTGTAGCCAAGCTGGGCAAAGACGGCGTAATCCTCGTTATGGCCACTGTCGACCCACTGTGATTCACCGCTGAGCGTCGGCAGCACAAGCGATTCGCCCCAAAAGCGGTTACGCTGAGTAACGTTGCTCTTCAGGTAGAACGCCCCGACGATCCAGCTCAGCTTCTGGTCGTCGTCTTTCGACTGCAACCGGAGCTCCTGCGTGAAGTAATTGCCAGTTTCTCGGAAATTGACAGGCTCGGCAAACAACAGGCTCGACCCCACGCTCGCAAGCTCGGCTGCGGTGAAATTGAACCCGTTGTTCGGGCCGAGGCCTGTCTGGTCGTATAGCGTGTAGGACTTGTTGTTGCGGTATCCGGTAATGCTGGACAACAGGATCTTGTCGCCGAGATCCTGCGACAGCTTCAGGATCAGGCTGTAGTTATCGCGCGTGGCGCTCTGCGGCGATGGCGCTGCTTCGCCGGCAAACTGGGGCCAGACGGCGTAGCTTTCGCGCGGGCCCAACGGGCGTCCCAGCCGTGCGCTGATCAGCGAGCGGGTGCCCGACCAGATGGTCGCGCCGGTGGCGATCGTGGGGCTCTGGATGCCTACGCGGTTGACGCCATTATCGCTGGTCTGAGAAAAGTCGGCGATGAACAGGCCCTTGAAGCCGCTTCCTTCAGGCTCGTAGCCCAACTGCAAACGCCCCTGGGTCGAATCGAGATTTTCCACGTCGACATTGTGAAGCAGGTCACGCGCGTAGCCCGAATGCTTGATCGCCTGGAACGAGATGCGGCCCGACAGGCCGTCGGCAATGCGGCCGTTGACGAAGCCGCTGAACTGGCGAAGGTCGTAATTGCCGATCGTCAGCGTGGCGGCACCCGAGTTTTCCTGCGTGGGCGGGTTGCTGATGACGTTCACCGCGCCGCCGGCGACATTCTTGCCCAGCAGCACGCCCTGGGGGCCGCGAACAACTTCGATGCGCGCGACGTCGTAAAAGGCCGTGTTGAGCACACCCGAACGTCCAGCATAGACATCGTCGACAAAGGTCGAAACCGACTGGTCGGCAGTCGGCCCGGTCAGGCGGGTGTTCACGACGCCGCGAATGTTGATCTCATTGGCCTGCGGGGAATTCGACGTGAACGAAATGCCCGTCATCGTCTGCGCGAGATCGTTGATCGAGACCACCCGGTCCTTTTCGAGCGTCGCGCCCGACACGGCAGAGATCGCGAGCGGCGCGTCCTGCACATTCTCAACGCGCTTTTGAGCGGTAACGATGATGGTCTCGAGGTTTGAGTCGTCGGTGGTTGCGGGCTTGGTCTGAGCCAATGCCGGGCTCGCTACCCCCAAGGCAGCGAACGTCATGACGGTCGATGCGCGCAGTGATGCTAATTTCATCGTTTTCCTCCCCTTGCGTCGTGATCCGATCAATCCGTCGAATCACTTTTATAATCAAACTCGCAGCTTTATTACGGTCAGCTGATTCCGTTACGCAAGTGAATTTTACGTCGATCGGCTCGCGGAATTGCGGTTAAATGTCGGGCTCGGGCGCACCCTGGACCAAGGATCGCGTTTGTATCTTCAAAGACAATACGGTTATGCAACTTGAAAGAAGCTCGACACGAATTGCATATGTGAACCGAATTTCGGCGCGTCGAATGCGCCGGTCGACAGGGGGGAGCGCTGGGATGGCCATGCCGAAAATGCTTCAGGGCGTGTCGAAGACGCTCAATTTCTATGGGCGGTTTGCACCTTCCTTCACCCGGATTGGGTATGTGACTCGCCTGCTGCCGTTGCGCCCGGTCATGGCCGATTTTTCCGGTCAAAACTGGCTCGTGACCGGCGCGACAGGTGGCATCGGCAAAGCCACGGCTCTTCTTGCCACAGCCAGGGGCGCGCGCGTCATTGCGGTTGGCCGTAACAGTGCGGCCCTGAAGTCGCTGGTTGCCGAAGCAGCAGCTCTCAAGGGAGAGATCACGCCCGTAACCTGCGACCTATCCTCGATTGCGGCAATTGACGCGATGGCGCGCGGTGAAGACATGCCGAGAGGAATCGACGTGCTGGTGAACAACGTCGGGATCCTGAACCGGGCATACTCTTCGACACCGGAAGATTTCGAAACCACCTATGCGACGAGTTTGCTCGGGCACTTCCATCTAACCGAGACACTGGCCGAGCTCGGGCGCCTCGCCGACGGCGTGACACTGATCAACGTGGCCTCGGGGGGCATGTTCAACGTGCCGCTCAATCTCGCGATGCTCGACCAGAAGGAAAAGGGCTTCAACGGCTTTGCATCCTATGCGTCGCACAAGCGTGCACAGGTCGCACTGGCCGACCACTGGCGCGCCAAGTTCGGCACGCTCGGGGTCAACGCCTACGCCGTTCACCCCGGCTGGGCAGACACGGCGGGTGTCCGCACGTCGCTGCCGACTTTTCGCAAGATCCTGAAGCCGGTCCTGCGCAATGCCGAACAGGCCGCAGATACGATCATCTGGCTGGCAGCGAAGCGGCCCGGTGGGGTCGACGACCGTGTCTGGTTCGACCGCAAGCACAGGACTACGCACCCATTTGCGCATACGCGGCAACCGATGACGACGGTGCCGGATCTGGTGGCGCGGCTGGAAGCGGACTGCAGCCGGGTGTCGTCGGCATAAGACACAAGGCCTGGCTGCCAGTGCCGCGAGCCCTAAAGATTCTTGCCAAGCCCATGTAGCTTGTATAATCAAACCAACCAAATCAGTGCGTCTCAATCGCACACGGGAGAGTGACATGGTCTATGTTCTTGGCGGATGGCAGAGCGACTATGCCAAGAACTGGGATCGCCACGGGATGGAACTGGCGGATGCCTTTTCCGAGGCCGTCGAGAATGGACTTGAGTCGGTCCAGCTCGACGCACGTGAAATCGAAGTCGGTCATGTCGGCAATTTCGTCGGCGATCTTTTCGCCGGGCAAGGCATGCTCGGGGGGTTCTTCGGGCTGGTTAATCCGGCCTTCGACGGCCTGCCGACATCGAGGCACGAGGCCGCTTGCGCATCGGGGAGCGTGGCAATGCTGGCCGCCACGGCCGACATTGAATCGGGGCGGTACGATCTGGCCTGTGTCATCGGCCTCGAACTGATGCGCAACGTTTCCGGCGTGGTCGCGGCCGAGAATCTGGGTGCTGCCGCCTGGGCAGGGCACGAATATCAGGACGCGACCTACGCATGGCCGCGCGCTTTCTCCGATCTCGCGGAGGAATATGATCGGCGGTACGGCCTCTCCTACGATCACCTGATGGCGATCTCGCGCAACAACTTCGCCAACGGCAAGCGCAACCCCAACGCCCAGACGCGCAGCTATCAGTTCGCGCCCGATGCCTTCACGGCCTCCGATGAGCACAATCCCGTCATCGAGGGCCGGACGCGCAAAATGGACTGCGGGCAGGTCAGTGATGGCTCTGCCGTGGTTTTTCTGGCTTCGGCAAAACGCGCTGCGGAATATGCCGACAAGTGCGGCATAGCGCTCGATTCGATCCCTCGCATTACCGGTTGGGGGCATCGGTCGGCGCCCATTTCCTACAGCGCGAAGATCCGCGCAAGCGCGAACGATCCATATGTTTTTCCTCAGGTCCAGCGCGCCGCTAGCGAAGCGCGCGCACGGGCCGGCGTGGCCGATGTGTCGCAGATCGATGCCTTCGAAGTGCACGACTGCTTTGCGATGACCGAATATATGGCGATCGACCATCTCGGTATCACGACGCCCGGCGAGGCGTGGAAGGCGGTGGAAAGCGGTTCGATCGAGATCGGCGGCGCCAATCCGATCAACCCGTCAGGCGGCCTGATCGGCATGGGGCATCCGGTCGGGGCGACGGGGGTGCGAATGGTGCTCGACGGCTACAAGCAGGTGACCGGGACTGCCGGCGATTATCAGGTCGAGGGGGCCAGGCGGCTGCAGACGCTCAACATCGGCGGATCGACGACGACGACGGTCAGCTTCATCGTTGAAAAAATGGCGGCGTGAACACGGCAACCGTCGACCGCGCGGCCCAATCGCTCCGCGGCGCACCCTTCAGGGACGTTAACTTCATGCCCGTCGATCTCGATGTGGCTGAACACCCGAACGGTACGATTTCGCTGCGCACGAAGTTGCCCGTTCCCGATTACGATGCGAATCTTCCCCGGGCGCTTGCGGCAACGGCGGCACGCGAGGGTGACAAGACCGCACTTGCGATCAGGAATGCGGCGGGTGCCTGGGAGCACACAAGCTACGCGCAGTTGAAACGTGATCTTGACGCCGTCACGCAATGGCTGATGGACAATGTGCCGCGCGGGACCGCAATCCTGCTGATCGGCCCCAACACGCCTGCCTATGCCACGCTGACCTTTGCGGCCTATGCGGCGGGCGTCATCGTGAGTCCGGTCGGAATGGCAAGCCTGCTTTCGGCCGCGGGCGAAGCGCGGTTGCGGCATGTCATCGCTCGGGCAAAGCCGTCAGCGATCTTCGCCGACGGCCCGACCGTCATTCAGGATCTGATATCGCGCGTGGTCGATCCCGCGGTGCGGATCATCGCGTCCGGATCGGCAAGCTATCCCGGCGTGTCGGTTGCTTGGGGCGATGTGGTCGGCGCTGTGGCGACGTCCGAGGTCGCACGGTCGATCGACACGCTCGATACGTCAATGCCGGCGTCCTATATGATGACGTCGGGATCGACCGGATTGCCCAAGCTGGTCGCGACCTCGCTGGACAACATTGCTGCGGTGACCGTCCAGAGCAGCATCATATTCGGGCCCGAAGTTTATCAGGGCAACATCGTCGACTGGCTGCCTTGGCATCATGCGGCTGGCGCAGGTGTGCTGCGTACATCGCTATATAACGGCGGCAGTATCTACATTGACGCCGGCAAGCCGATGCCGTCGCTGTTCGATGAGACGATCCGCAATCTCCGCGAAATTCCGGTACCCTATTTCGCAAACGTTCCGCAGGGGTTCGCCATGCTTGTCGATGCCATGGAGCGGGATGCCTTGCTCCGGCAGAGTTTCTTCAAGGAATTGCGGCTGATGCTGTACGGGGGCGCGGGCCTGCCGCAACCCGTCTACGACCGCCTGCAGGCGATGGCGGTCGCCGAGACCGGACACCGCATCCACATGTCGAGCGGCTATGGCATGACCGAAACGGTCACCGGCTGTATCGCGATCCATTTTCCGACCGACCGCGTGGGGATCGGCCTCCCTCCCCCCGGCTTGGACGTGAAGCTCGTGCCGAACGGCGGCAGGTACGAGGTGCGCCTGCGTGGCCCCAATGTCATGCTGGGTTATGTCGACGAACCCGATCAGACCGCCAACGCTTTCGACGAGGAAGGCTATTATCGGACCGGCGACCTCGCCAATTTCCATGACCCTGCGCGTCCGGAAGAAGGATTGTATTTTGCGGGTCGGCTGGCCGAAGAGTTCAAGCTGCTGACTGGTAGCTGGGTTTACGGCGGGCAAGTGCGTGACGCGGTTCTCGAGCGGCTCGATGGCGACGTATCCGAAATCGTGCTTTGCGGGGAGAACCGGGAATATCTCGCGGTCATGGCGTGGCCGAAGGTCCCCGACGACGGCACCCTGCTGGCGCGGATCGCGGCGAAACTGAAGCTGTACAATGATGCGGGCGGTGGCGCTTCGGTCGCCATCCGCCGCGTCATCCTGCTGACGTCTCCTCCCAATGCTGGCGGCGGCGAGGTTTCCGACAAGGGCACGATCAATCGTCGCGCGGTCCTGACGAACCGTGCCGACATCCTCGAACGACTTTATGCCCGCGATCCGGGCCCTGACGTCGGCATCGTGCAGGGAAAATAGCAACAAATGGAAATGACGAACCTCTTGCTGGCCAACGCTGCAATTCTGGCGACGGCTTTCGCACTGCTCTGGCTGATCTGTCTTGGGATCAAGGACGTGACGCCTGTCGACAGTTCATGGGCGCTCGGCATGGTGGTGATGGCGGCCAGCACATTCCTGCTGGCCGGGGGCAACCCCCAGCGCAAACTGCTGTTGCTGCTCCTGTGCGCCGCTTGGGGCATTCGATTGGGCTGGTACATGCTGTGGCGCTGGCGGCATCACGGGCCTGACCGGCGCTATGTAAAATTGCTCGACAAGGCCAAGCAGAACCGCGGCTGGGGTTTCGGCAAGGCATCTTTGCTGCTCGTTTTTGCCACGCAAGCCCCGTTGCTCTTCATCGTGTGCCTGCCCGTACAGCTGGGGCAGATCGACGCCGGCCCGGTCGTCGGCAACGTCGGCTTGATCGGTGCGGCATTGGCCTTGTTCGGCATCATATTCGAATCGCTGGCTGACTATCAGCTCGTCCGGTTCAAAGCGGATGAGGCGAACAGTGGCAAGGTGATGGATCGCGGCCTGTGGCGCTACACACGGCACCCCAATCATTTCGGTGACGCCTGTGCGTGGTGGGGCATTTATCTCGTGGCTGCCGAAACCCCGACGGGCCGCTGGGCGATTGTCGGGCCGATGCTGTTGACCTGGACCCTGCTGAAATGGTCGGGCGCGCCAACGATCGAGGGCAGCATGCGCCGCAAGAAGCCCGACTATGAGGATTACATCCGGCGGACAGCCTCGTTCTTCCCCTGGCCGCCTCGCCAAGCATGATCCACCGCCGCAAATGACCTACAAAGTTATCCAATGGGCTACCGGGGCGATGGGCAAGACCTGCCTCCAGGCCGTGATCGACCACCCGGCAATGGAACTGTCCGGACTGTACGTCTACAGCGCGGCCAAGGCCAGCAAGGACGCCGGTGCCATCGCGCGACGCGAGCCCGTGGGCGTCGTTGCGACGTCCGATGTCGACGAAATTCTGGCGCTCGACGCCGACGTCGTCATCCATTGCGCGCGGATATCGCCGTTCGGATCGCACGACGCGGAACTTGTTCGGCTGCTGGAGAGCGGGAAGAACGTGATCAGCATCAATGGCCACAGCGATCCGGGGCGATGGGACAGTGCGCGACGCGCGGTCCTCGCGGCGGCATGTGCGAAGGGCAATGCGACGCTCATGGGCGCGGGGCTCAACCCCGGTTTCGCCGCCGAGCAGCTGGCCATCGTCGCGACCGGGGCCTGTTCGCGGGTCGATCAAGTCAACATTACCGAATATGTCGATTGCCGAGCGGTCAAACATCCCGACTATGTGTTCGGGAGCCTGGGATTTGGGTCCGATCCCGCGACGATCGACCCCAATGACGCGGGTTGGGGACCGGCGGCGCTGATGAACGGCATGTACAGCGAGGTGCTGTCCGCCATGGCGACCCGCCTCGGCGTCGACCTCCGGCAGGTCCAGACCGACCACCGCCTGTTTGCCGCCGCCGACAATCTCGAAATCGCGGCGGGCAGCATTTCGAAAGGGCGTGTCAGCCACATCAATTGGCGCTGGGTAGGGTGCGTCGGCGACGAGCATCGACTGGCGCTATCGATCCATTGGTTCATGGAAACGACGCACCTTGCCAACGCCGCGCCGCCGCTCTGGGATATCGACATTATCGGGCAGCCCTGCGTGCACTTGAAAGTCGAAGTCGAAAAGCATCCCGAGGACGAGAGCCGGGTCACTGCCGAGCAACTTGGACTTGCCGGAGCCGTGATCAATGCCATTCCCGTCATTTGCGAGGCGCCTGCCGGCTTGTTTATGCGACCAGTGGCCACGCCCCACCGCGCCGATCTCGCCGGCTGGCTGAGCTAGCTCAGGAGCGTTCGAGCATTTCGGCGTAGAAGGCAGCAAAAGCAGCCTCGGCCCCTGCGTGGCTGCGAAGGCTTTCGGTGGCGCCGATGTCGCGTGACCGTTCGGCCAACCAGTCGGGCGCGTTTCCATGCGGGCCGGCAAGCGCGCTTTCGATCGGCAAGACGCGCTTGATAAACTGGCCGGCGGCAACCCACATGCTGCCGGTTTCGGCGCACTCGGGCCCTGACAGCCACATGGCTGCAGCGGCGATATCATCCGGGCTCAGCCTTGCGTCCGGCGCGGCGTTGGTCCGGGTTGTCATCGTTGTCGCAGCATAGGGCATCAGAATATTGACGAACAATCCGTTGCGGCGCTGCTCGAGCGCCAGCGAAAGGGCATAGGCGTTCAACGCCCCTTTCGATGCCGCATAGGCGGCACGCCCTTTCACACCGTATACGCCGGCCGTTGACGAGACGAACAGGATTCGCGGACTGTCGGACTGCAGCAAATAGGGCAGCGCCGCGCGCACGATGGCGGTATTGGCAAAGAAGTTGATCGCCATGACGGTGTCGAGTCCGCCATCGCCGGCCGCGTTTATTTTTTCTGCAGGCCCTTCGATCGCGGCGTTCAGGATGAGCGCATCGAGCCGGCCGAAACGCGCAACCGCAGCGTCCACCATGGCGGTCGCGGCGCCCGGCGCCTCGACGTCATGGTGATCGGCTACGGCGGTCGCACCGACAGCGGCGAGTTCGGCGACGAGCTGATCGACCGGCGAGAGGCCGTCACCCGAGAACCGGTTGTTGATAACGACGTTTGCACCGCGACGCGCCCAGGCCATCGCAAAGGATTTCCCAAGCCCTTTCGATGCGCCTGTGACCAGAATCGATCGGCCGGAGGGACTGGATGCGTCGGGTTCGAAGATCATGCCGCTAGTTTGCTATTGGCAGTATGATCATGCAAGCGACAGGGCCATGTCCGTGGGCTGCGATTCCAGGTCGGATCGGGCGCCTCTGACATTAAGCGTGAAAGTGACGTCCTTGGCCTGGACCGGCGCGCTGCACTCAGAACAAACAACTTCGGGTTTCAGCGTTTTTCCGCAGGTCGTGTGCGTGAGCAGCACCGGCGGGCCTTCGGGCGAGCCATAATATTTGTCGCCCCACTCCATCAGCAGGAGAAGGGCAGGGAAGTAGCCGGCCCCCTTGCGTGTTGTCCGATACTCGAACCGCGGCGGGGCGGACGCATATTGCACCTGCTTGACGACGCCAATGTCCTCCAGCCAGGCAAGTCTCTCGGCGAGTATATTGGTCGCGATCGCCGTATCCTGGCGAATTTCCTCGAACCGATGGATGCCGGCGAAAATCGACCGCATGATCAGGCTGGCCCAACGGTCGCCCAGAAGCTGGGCGGCTTGCTCGAAAATTTGAGAGCCCTCTTCCGTGCTCGCACGCTGCTGGCGGCGGCGGCTATAGATCGGGGCCATCCAGCCAACGCCGGGGCCCTCTTTCCAATCGATCTCACCGATGTTGAACGATGTGCGGCAGCTATGGCACGAAGGTACCGGCAGAAAGCTTTTGCCGCAGATTTCGTGCTTTAGGCCGACTCTAATCTCGCTCGACTTCTCACCCCACTCGATTTCCCAACGAAGAAGAATAAGGGAAATCGGATAGAGATCGCGTCCCTTTTTCGTCAGTACATATTCGTAGCGCGGCGGCCGCTCGTTGTAGAGCCGCTTCTCGATCAGACCATTGGCGACAAGCTTCTTGAGCCGGTCGCTCAGCAACGCGCGTAGCAGGCCCGTGGCGTTCAGAAAGTCGTCGAACTTGCGCGCACCGAGCAGGCTCGCTTCCAGAATGAGGAGGCTCGACGTGTCCCCCACCACTTCCAGGGCGCGCCAGATCGAGCAGGTCTTGATCAGAATCTTGCCGTGCATGACGGCGGTCTAACGCGGCTCGCCGCGGGGGTCCAGTTGATGCGTCTGCCGGCTTGCCGCGTTCCAACCTACACGCGTGTGTGACTTGCATAGTCAAACCCAATAGCTTAGGCGTGCGCGCAATTTGCAGCACATGGAGATCGTGCGTGGACGTGCAATTCCTGGAGCGTGTCAAAACGTCGCTGAAGCCAACGAATCATCCTTATCTTACGGGTCCGTGGACTCCCACGTTCACCGAGGCGACGGCCCTCGATCTCGATGTGATCGAGGGCAAGATCCCCGAAGACATCGACGGAATCTACGTCCGCAACACCGAGAACCAGGTGCATCAACCGCTGGGCAACTATCATCCGTTCGACGGCGACGGGATGGTGCACGTCATCAGTTTCAGGAACGGCAAAGCCGACTACCGCAATCGCTTCGTCCGCACGCGTGGCTTTGCGGCGGAGCAGGAAGCTGGCCAATCCCTGTGGGGCGGCCTCATGGACCCGCCCGGCACATCGTTGCGGCCGGGCTTCGGCGCCCATGGTGCGTTGAAGGATTCGTCCAGCACCGACGTCGTCGTTCACGCCGGCAAGATCGTGTCGACCTTTTATCAATGTGGCGAAGCCTATCTGCTCGATCCGGAGACGCTCGAACAGGAAGGTATTGCCAGCTGGGGTCCGATCGACGGCGTGTCGGCACATCCCAAGGTCGATGAGGCGACCGGGGAAATGCTGTTCTTCAACTACGGCGTCCACGCGCCCTACATGCATTATGGTGTCATCGACCGAACGGGCAAATGCGTGCATTACGTACCGGTGCCGCTGCCCGGCCCGCGGCTTCCGCACGACATGGCATTCACCAAGAACTATTCAATTCTCAATGACTTCCCACTGTTCTGGGACTTGGATCTGCTGAAGCGCGACATCCATGTCTCGCGTTTTCACCCCGGTATGAAGTCGCGGTTCGCGATCATTCCGCGCTACGGGCAGACAGAGGATATCCGCTGGTTCGAAGCCGATCCGACCTATGTGTTGCACTGGCAAAACGCCTATGAGGAAGGCGATGAAATCGTCCTCGATGGCTATTTCCAGGAAGACCCGATGCCCAGGCGCTTAGAGGATGCGCCGGACGGGATGGGGCAGATGATGGCATTTCTGGACGAACACAGCTTCAAGCCGAAGCTGCATCGCTGGCGCTTCAACATGAAGACGGGCGCGACGACCGAGCAGCATCTCGACGACCGGATCCTCGAATTCGGGATGTTCAATCAACGCTTTGCGGGCGTTCCCTATCGCTATGCCTATAGCACCACGACCAAGCCGGGCTGGTTCCTGTTCAATGGCTTCGTCAAGCACGACCTGAAGACCGGCGATTCCTGGGACGTGAAGCTTCCCGACGGCGTATTCGCCAGCGAGGCGCCGTTCGTGCCGCGCATCGACGCCGTTGACGAAGACGATGGTTATCTGGTGAGCTTTCTCATCGACGAGAACAACCAAACGTCGGAATGCATACTGATCGACTGCAAGAATTTCGCCGCCGGCCCGGTGGTCCGTATCGCCCTGCCGCACAAGATTTGCAGCGGGACGCATTCTACCTGGGCCGACCGGCGGTTTATCCGCGACGGTTATCTGGCGAACCGACAGGGGTAGGAGGCTGCCAAGCACATCGCCGTGAAAGGTCAACAGGGATCGGCGTGATTTCGGCTGTCGCCGTCGCAAGAATTTCCGCAATCGGGGAGGCAGATATGGCAAAAGACGAAAAGATCGCCGTCGTTGAGGCGCAGATCGAGGCGTGGAATACGAAGAACTGGAAGGCTGCGGGCGACATGTTCGCCGAGAATGCTGTCCTCCATTCGATGATGATCGAGCCCGTCGTGGGCCGCCAGCAGATTTCCGAGCGGATTGCGGCGCTGGGCGCGGGCACCGAGGAAATCACGCTCGAAGTCCGCAATATCGGACGCGTCGGCGACGTCGTATTCGTCGAGCGCGTCGATCGCTTTATCTATAACGGCCACAAGGGCGCGGTTCCCGTGGTCGGCGTGCTCGAGATCGAAGGCGACAAGATCACGGCGTGGCGCGAATATTACGACCGCGCGATGCTGGTCCGCGAGATGGGCCTGTCCGAAGACTTTCATATGTCGGGCGCGTGACGCCCCATGGCCGGCGACGGACCTCGTGCCGTGCCGTCTGAGCCGCACGAACGGCGTCCGGTCATGGCTGGAGAATTGTCACGGACTTTAACCGCCACGCGTGCTTCGAAGATTCATCCGTTGCCGCGATAGGTTGAGCCACGACTGCGGATTTTTGTACTGCCGTCGATCTTCTCGCGTACGGCGAGGAGCACGATCGTGGGTACTGATTGATCCCACGCCCTGGTTAGGGGCGTGAAATCAATGATTTAGTGCGTACTGGTCGGGGAAAGAGGATTCGAACCTCCGGCCCCTGCCTCCCGAAGGCAGTGCTCTACCGGGCTGAGCTATTCCCCGACCGATGACGCTCGCCAACCGGTTGCCCGGGCCAAGCGAGCGCGCGCCTTAGCGCCGCCGCTCGACCTTCGCAACCCGCCCCTCATCAGGCGGCCTGTGCCGCTTCGAACAGGAACCAGGCGCGCTGTTCGGCCTGGTCGGTCCAGTCGTCGATGATCGCGGAGGTGGCGTTGTCCTTGGCTTCGTCGGCCAGGTCCTTGGCGGCGCGCAGCGATTCGATCAGCTTGAGATTGTCGTCGCGCAATTCCGCGAGCATCTCTGCCGGTCCCACCATGTCGGCGTCGTTGTCACGCAGGCTCTGGTGGCGCGACACGTCGCCGATCGAGCGCAAGGTGGTGTTCCCGGTCTTGCGGACGCGCTCGGCGATCAAGTCGGTCGTCGCGAAAATCTGCGTCGCCTGCTCGTCGAACAGCAGGTGATAATCGCGGAAATGCGGGCCCGAGACGTGCCAGTGAAAGTTTTTCGTCTTGAAATAGAGCGCGAAGCTGTCGGCCAAAATGCCGTTCAGCGCGTCGGCGACGCTTGCGACGGCGTTGGTCGGCAGGTCGGTCGGGGTTTTCAGTTTCGTCTTGGGCGTCTTCGCCATGAGCAGATCCTTTGGTTTTTCGTTGCGCAGGCATAACCATCGACACGCCAAAAGGGTGCATCGACCGCGTGCATTTGTGTCTGCTCTAGACGAGGCGCAAGGCGTCGACACAGAGAAAGGCGGCCGCGACCGCCAGTAAGGCCGCCGCTGCCCAGCGGATCGGCTTCATCGGCACGCCGCCGGCGAGCAGCGCGCGTGTCGCGATGGCGGCGGCCAGCATGCCGGCGAGCGCTCCGAAGGATGCGGCGAACGGGCCGAAGCGCGCGGCGAGCGTGAAGACGAGGATCAGTACGCCACCGCGCCAGAAAGCGGCCAGTGTCCGGACCGCGCCGCTGGCGGGTGCGACACGCTGCAGCTGCCCTGTGGCGGCAAATGCCAGCGCGATCGCGATCATGAGTGCCGATGCGTCGACGTTCAGCAGCGGCGCGGCGACGACACCCGCCGCGGCTGCCATGAAGACGAGCGCGGCGATGAGCCAAAGTGCGATTTCCTGCCGCCGGGCATCGGCATAAAGCAATGCCCGCGGCCCCATTTCGGCAAGCATCACAGCGACCAGCGCGGGGACGAACCCGTTCATCGGGCAGTGTGTTTCACGGGCCGCAGCTTCAGCCGTGAAGGCGCAACCCTACCGACGGGAGCAGGGACGCCTGAGCGGCGGCGCTGAGCCGCGCGCTCTTGCCATAGCTCTCCAGCGCGTCGCCCATGGCCTCAAGGTAGGGCATGACCACGGCATTGCCGCCGGACGTCGCCATAGCACGCTCCAGCCCGCTGGCCAGGGTTGCCAGTGCTTCCATTTGCGCCCCGCGCGCCTCGCGCCGGATATCATCGACGGCGAAAGCGATTCGGCTGGCCGACAGATGCGACAACTCGCGGCCGAGCGTGTTGATTCGCGCCGCGAGCTGGGCGCGGACAACGGCTCTGGTATCGGCAGTAAGACTCATGACGCGTCCTCTCGAGCCCATACCCTGCGCCAATCGGAGTGAAAGCGGCGTTAACGGTGGCTCGCGGGTTGACTTTCCGCCGCTTCGCCGCCATTGGCCCGCCCTTTCCAGATCAACGTACAATTCAAGAAGGCACTCCGGTCATGGCCAAGCCAACCACCGTCAAGATCAAGCTCGCCAGCACGGCGGATACGGGTTTCTTCTACGTTACGAAGAAGAACCCCCGGACCAAGACCGAAAAGCTGTCGTTCCGCAAATACGACCCGGTCGTGCGCAAGCACGTCGAGTTCAAGGAAACCAAGATCAAGTAAGCGGGTGGCGGCAGGCGCCGCCCTCGCCCGTCAAGCCTGTGTCGCGGCGATCTCCGCGCGGCCAAGCTTGATCAATCCCTCGACAGCTTCGACGAATCGCATCAGCGAAATCGGTTTCGACACATAGGCGTCGGCGCCGGCTGTGCGTGCGCGTTCCTCGTCCGCCTTGCCGGCATAGGCCGTCACGGCCATGATTGGGGTCCTGCACAAGTCCATATCCGCGCGGATCGCTTCCATCAGCTCGATCCCGGTGACATGCGGCATCTGGATATCCATGATCACGAGGTCGGGGCAGAAGGCGCGTGCGGCACCGAGCGCCTCCCGTCCGTCCCGCACGCCTTCGACGGTACAGTCATGCGCGCGTAAAAGGTCGCAGAACAGCCGGAGGTTCAGTTCGTTATCCTCGACAACGAGAACTTTCCTTGCCACGCGGAACCCGACCTTTCTCAAGAATGGACCCGTGAATAGGCCATGGCGATACGCGAGACAAATCCGCATGACGGTTCCGGCACTTCGGCGGAGACCTTGGCCCTTCACGCGCTCGCCTGGATATTGTCCGAGTCGAAACGCGCCGACCGTTTCGTGGCTCTGACCGGCATCTCGGCCGACGACCTGCGCGCTCGCGCGGGCGACCCCGTCGTCCTCGATGCCGTGCTCGGTTTTCTGGAGGGGCACGAGCCCGACCTGTTCGCCTGCGCCAAATATCTCGACGTGGCGCCTATCGAACTGATCGCCGCGCGGCAAAGGCTGGGCGGATGACGCGCCCCCTGCTGATCACCGACTGCGACGAAGTGCTTTTGCACATGGTGAGTCATTTCCGCGACTGGGTCAGCGAAAGGCACGACACCGACTTCGTGCTGACGGGCGGCGATTTTTCGGGCGCCCTGAAGCGGCGGTCGACCGGTGACGCACTGAAACGCGAGGAAGTGTGGCCGCTCCTCGACGGCTTTTTCCAGACCGAGATGCACCGCCAGACATTGGTACCCGGCGCCGCCGAAGCGCTTCGCGTGCTGGGCGAGAAGGCCGACATCGTCGTGCTGACCAATCTCGGCCATCATTTCAACGAGGCGCGCGCCACTCAGCTGCTGGGACACGGCATTGCCCATCGCGTCGTGACGAATCAGGGGGGGAAGGGTGATCCCGTGGCCAAGCTGGTGGCCGAATTCGCGCCCTTGGTAACGGTTTTCGTCGACGATCTGGCGCATCACCATACGTCCGTCGCCAGACACGCGCCCGACGTCTTTCGCCTGCACATGATTGCCGAGCCGATGGTGGCAAGGATGTCGCCGCCCGCGGCCGATGCGCATGCGCGAATCGACGACTGGATGCAGGCCGTGCCCTGGATCGAGGCGCGATTTGCCGGTGAACCCCTCTAGGGGCCAATCCTTGCTTGACCCGCCGCGCCTGCCGCGCTTTGTCAGGGTTATGAGCACCGTCGAAGCCGCCCTGGCCGCCCGCAACCTGAAACTCCCCAAGCCGGCGCTGCCTGTCGCCGATTACGTTCCCGCCGTCGAGGCCGGGGGTCTGCTTTATCTGTCGGGACAGCTTCCCTTCCTGAAGGGAGAGGTGATGCGCGGCCGCCTCGGCGAAGATACCGACGTCGCAGTCGGCAAGCAGGCGGCAGAAGCCTGTGGCCTGATGATCGTCGCACAGTTGAAGGCGGCGTTGGGCGATCTCGAGCGGGTCGAGCGCATCGTCCGACTTGGCGTCTTCGTGGCCAGCGACCCGCGGTTCACGGAACAGCCCAAGGTCGCCGACGGGGCCTCTTCGCTGATGGTGGCACTGTTCGGTGACAGGGGACGCCATGCTCGCTCGGCGGTGGGGGTCCCGGTTCTGCCTCTCGGCGCGATGGTCGAGATCGACGCGGTCGTCGCGATAAGGCCCGCCTGATAAGGGGTTTGCACCCGTGAGCGAGGGCGATCGCGAAGGCCACGTCACCCTGCGGGTCGGTGAGAGCGTCAGCAGCTTCGACGCGGCGGCCTGGGACGCCTGTGCCGGTGACGCCAACCCCTTCGTCAGCCATGCCTTTTTGTCCGCACTCGAGGACTCCGGCAGCGCCGTCGCCCGGACGGGCTGGCAGCCCTTGCCGATCGCCTTCGATGAGGCTGACGGAACCCTTGCCGGCGTTGCGCCCGCTTATGCCAAGAGCCACAGCCAGGGCGAGTATGTCTTCGATCACAGCTGGGCTGATGCCTGGGAGCGGGCAGGCGGACGTTATTATCCCAAGCTGCTGATCGCGTCGCCCTTCTCGCCGGTGCCCGGACCGCGCCTGCTTGCCCGCGCACCCGAAGCGGCGCGGGCCCTGATTGCCGGTGCCGAGGCGCTCGTCGACCGCCATGCCATGTCGGGCGCGCACGCCAATTTCGTCGCCGACGACCAGCTCCAGCTGTTCCGCGACGCCGGCTGGCTGATCCGCGAGGGCACGCAATTCCACTGGGCCAATCGCGGCTATGCGGTTTTCGACGATTTCCTCGGCGACCTGGCCTCACGCAAGCGCAAGGCGATCCGCAAGGAGCGCGCTGCCGCGGTGGAAGGCCTCGACATCGTCCACCTGTCGGGCAGCGATCTGACCGAGGCGCATTGGGATGCCTTCTGGTATTTCTACCAGGACACCGGCAGCCGCAAATGGGGGCGACCCTATCTGACGCGCAGCTTTTTCTCAATGCTCGGCGAGCGTATGGCCGACAAGGTGCTGCTGATGCTCGCGCTGCGCGACGGCAAGCCGGTTGCGGGCGCGCTCAACCTGATCGGCGCGGACACGCTGTACGGGCGCTACTGGGGGTGCCGCGAGGACGTGCCCTTCCTGCATTTCGAGCTGTGCTATTACCAGGCGATCGACGCAGCGATCGCGCGCGGCCTGTCGCGGGTAGAGGCGGGCGCGCAAGGCGAACACAAGCTGGCGCGGGGCTATGTCCCGGTGCCGACCTGGTCGGCGCATTATATTCCCGACCCGGGCTTCCGCTCGGCCATTGCCGATTTCCTGGCGCGCGAACGGCGCGCCGTCGAAGAAAACATGGCCTTTTTGGGCGAAATGACGCCCTTCAAAAAGGGTTAGGCAGCCCGGCGTTGCGTCGCGCCGAGCCAAGCGCGTGCCGCCCGCTGGGCTTCCGCGATTTCGCGCGCCGTCATGTCCCAGGCGATCTCGGCGCGGCTGCCATGGCCGCGCTCGTCCCCCGCCAGGGCGGCCAGGTTGAACCACTTGTGCGCCTCTACCAGGTCGACTTCCAACCCGTCCGTCCCCGCCGCATAGGCGAGCCCCAGATCGTAATAGGCGTCTGAATCACCCGCCGCTGCATCTGCAATGCGACTCTCGATCAGGAACATCGCGCTCTTCAGGCTGTTGGCCATCGTTCGAACCCCCTTGCTCCACCCGCGCTGTGCGTGGTGTCGACCGCCGTTGTCGCCGCAAGAGTTCAAAGAAATGGTTAATACGAAAGCGAAGTTTTTTAACCTCGTCCTAGCGGGGCGCGACAGCCAGATTGTCGATCAGGCGCGTCGTACCGATGCGGGCGGCGGCCACCAGCCGCGTCCCGGCAGGGCCCGATCGCAGCATGTCGTCGACAAGCTCGAAATACTCGACCGAAAAGCCGACCTTTTCGAGCGTCGCCATGCCGCGTGCCAGCGCCTCGCCGACGTCGCCGCCGTTGCCGATCGCTGCGGCTGCTTCGCCCAGCGCGCGCGGCAGCATGCGGGCGGCGCGCCGCTCCTCGTCGCTCAGGTAGATGTTGCGCGATGACAGGGCCAGGCCGTCGGCGTCGCGCTGGGTCGGCATTCCCACCACCTCGACCGGCAGGTCGAGGTCGCGCGTCATCCGCCGCACGACGGCCAATTGCTGCCAGTCCTTTTCGCCGAACAGCGCAAGGTCGGGTCTCACCTGATTGAACAATTTGGCGACGACGGTGCAGACGCCGTCCAGATGCCCAGGCCGCGTGGTGCCGCACAGGCCGTCGCCGAGCCCGGCGACCGTAACGGTCGTGGCGAACCCGTCTGGATACATCGTTGCAACGTCGGGCGCCCAAAGGACCGCGACCCCGGCGTTCTTGAGCATGACGGCATCGGTCGCTTCGCGTCGGGGATAGCTCGACAAATCCTCGTTCGGACCGAATTGCGTCGGGTTGACGAAAATCGAGACGACGACCTGCGCGGCACGCGCGCGCGCCTCGGCCACCAGCGCCATATGCCCGGCATGCAGGGCGCCCATCGTCGGAACGAGCGCGACGCTGCCCTCGGCCCCGGCACGCCATTCACGAAGCTGGGAAATATCGCGGATCGTTTGCACAGTCTCGGGGCCTCTACTATGGCGCGGGCGCGGCCTTTGGCAGACGGAGCCGCGCAAGATCAAGTCGTATCCACGCGGGGCAGGGGGGCCGCAGAGCCAGGTGATGAAGTCAAGCCGCGCACATCGCATCGTATTCGCCAACGAAAAAGGCGGCACCGGCAAGTCGACGACGGCCGTGCATGTGGCTGTGGCGCTGGCGGCGGCAGGGCACCGCGTGGCAGCGCTTGATCTCGATACCCGGCAAAAGACGCTGGCCCGATATCTCGACAACCGCGCGGCGACGGGACGGCGGCGCGGCATCGATCTGCCGACCGCCAACCATGCCGTTCTGTCGCTCCTGACGCCGGCCGGCCTCGACCAGGAAATCGCGCGGCTGGGACACGGTGCGGACTATGTCATCGTCGATACGCCGGGACGCGACGATCCCCTGGCACGCGCCGCCATCGCGGTGGCCGACACGCTGGTGACGCCGATGAACGACAGCTTCGTCGATCTCGACCTGATCGGCCAGGTCGATGCCGAGACGTTCAAGGTCAAGAAGCCCAGCTTTTACGCCGAACTCATCTGGGACCTGCGCAAGGTGCGGGCCAAGAACGATGGCGGTACGGTCGACTGGGTCGTGCTCCGCAACCGGCTCCAGCATCTCGACGCGCATAATATGCGTCGGGTGGGGGCGGCGCTGGGCGAGCTGTCGAAGCGGGTCGGCTTTCGCGTCATTCCGGGCCTTGGCGAGCGCGTGATCTACCGCGAACTTTTCCCGCAGGGATTGACGCTCCTCGATATCGAGTCGCTCGAACGTGTCGGGCTCAGCCATATCGCCGCCCGACAGGAACTGCGCGAAATGATCGCCGGGCTCGCACTCCCCGATGATGCCGCACAGGTCCGCATGGCCCTGTGACCAAGCTCCTTTTCTTTGTCGCGCTGATCGGCGTGATGTGGTGGCTGGCCACGCGATTCATGCAGCCGGCCAAGGTTATGCCCCGTGCCGAAGCCGCCCGGCTGCTGGGGCTTGACCCGGCCGCAGGCACCGATGCCGTGCTCGACGCACATCGCCGCCTGATCGCCAAGGTTCATCCCGATGCCGGGGGCAGCGTCGAACTGGCTGCGCGCATCAACCAGGCGCGTGATACGATGCTGAAGGGCTGACGGAACAGGCCATGCTTCCGGATCGTTACGCCGCCAAATCCATTTCCTTTTCCACTTCCCTTATTCGAGGATGTCCATGACTCATCGCTTCGACCCCACGGCCCTGCGTGAATATGATATCCGCGGCATCGTCGGCCAGACGCTCGGGCCCGCCGATGCGCATGCCATCGGCCGCGGCTTCGGAACGCGGGTCCGTCGCAACGGCGGTACGCGGGTCGCGGTGGGCTATGATGGCCGGGTGTCGTCGGTCGAACTGGAAGCTGCGCTGGTGCGCGGCCTGACGGAGACGGGCATCGACGTGGTGCGCGTGGGCTTGGGCCCCACGCCAATGCTCTATTACGCCGAAGCGACGCTCGAGGTCGATGGCGGCGTTCAGATAACCGGCAGCCATAATCCCGCCGAGTATAACGGCTTCAAGATGGTGCTTGCCCATGCGCCGTTCTTTGGGGCGGACATCCAGGATCTTGCCCGGCTCGCCGAGACTGGCGACTGGGAAAGCGGCGAAGGGACGGTCAGCGACTACCGCAATATCGACGATTATGTCGCGCGGCTGGTCGAAGGGTTCGATGCCGGCCCCTTCCGCATCGGCTGGGACGCGGGCAACGGCGCAGCGGGTCAGGTCATCGAGAAGCTCGTCAAGCTGCTGCCCGGCGAGCATATGACGATCTTCACCGACATCGACGGCACGTTTCCCAATCATCACCCTGATCCCACCGAGGAAAAGAACCTCGCCGATCTCAAGCGCCTCGTCATCGAAAACAATCTCGACTTCGGACTGGCTTTCGATGGCGACGGCGATCGTATCGGTGCCGTGGACGGCAAGGGCCGCGTCGTCTGGGGCGACCAGATCCTGAGCATCCTCGCCCAGCCGCTCCTGGCGGCAGAGCCCGGCGCGACCGTTATCGCCGACGTGAAGGCGTCGCAGATGCTGTACGACCGGATCGCCGAGCTGGGTGGCCAGCCGGTGATGTGGAAGACCGGTCACAGCCTGATCAAAACCAAAATGAAGGAAACCGGCGCGCCGCTGGCCGGCGAAATGTCCGGCCACATCTTTTTCGCCAAGACCTATTACGACTTCTACGGCTTTGACGACGCCCAGTTCGCCGCAATCCAGCTCATCCGCGCTATCGCGTCGCAGGGCGGCTCGCTCACTGCACTCAAGGACGCCATGCCCGCGCTCGTCAATACGCCCGAAATGCGGTTCCAGGTGGATGAATCGCGCAAGTTCGCGGTGGTCGACGAAGTGCTCGACCGGCTCGAGGCCGAAGGGGCAACGGTCGACCGTACCGATGGCGCGCGGGTCAATACGCCTGACGGCTGGTGGCTGTTGCGGGCGTCGAACACGCAGGATGTTCTCGTGGCGCGCGCCGAATCGCACGACCAGGCCGGGCTCGACCGCCTGCTTGGCATGATCGACGCGCAGCTTGCCGCGTCAGGCGTGCAACGGGGCCCGCAAGCAGCGCACTGACCCGATCGCGACGGCGCGTCTCCAGCCGCTTGCGCAGGTCAGGCAGCGGCCCGTTCGGGGCGGTCATGCCGCGTCGAGCGCGTGGCGCTTCGGTCGAGCGGCCCGGGCGTGTCCCAGGCTCCTTCCGGCCGAATGAGTTCATACGGAGAGTGGTTCAGGCCGATCGGGTGTTCGGCAGGAGCGATGGAGCCTTCCATCTCGACATAATCGATGTCCGAGAACCGGAACGTGGGCCGCCCCGCAATCGGGCGAAAGCCGAAACGTGACCAGAAGGGGACGAGATCCGCCCGGGCGTGGCCATAGATGTGCGTAAACCCCTTTTGACGGACATAGTCGATGGCCGCGCGGACGAGACGGAAGGCCAGGCTCGACTTGCGGAATTCGTGGCGTACGGCCAGCCGTTCCAGCTTGGCAAAACCTCCGAAGAATCGGATTCGGATGCATCCTGCGGGCTCGCCGCCGATCTCCCCGATGATGTGCGCGGCGCAAAAATCATTGCCGTCGAACTCTTCCTCATAGGGGCAGGACTGCTCGTGCATGTACGTCGCGGCGCGAATGGCAAAGACCTTCATGACATCCTCGATCGTCCGGCTGACGCGGGTGATCGTCTCGCATTGGCCCGTCGATCCCAGCGGCTGTAATCGCCCGCCGGGCCCGCCGCCGTCATGCGGATTGGGCGTGCTGCGAAAGACTACCAGCACATCGTCGTCGGCATCGGGATAGTATTCGATTGCTCGCTTGAACCCCAGGGAAGCAAAAAGGCGCGCCGCGGGCACCGTGGCGGCGCTCGTGAACAAGGGCACGCCACTTGGGGCGATTTCCTGGAAATGCGCCGAAATGGCCGCGATTGCCGGAATGAAGTTACCGGGCGAATAAACGCACCACATATAGAGGGCGACGGGGGGTTCGCCGGCATGACAGAGCAGCGCCGTATCGGGGTTGCGCCGGTCGAGCCGGCCTCGGGTCAGGGCGTCCAACCCGGCGGGACGCAAGGGAAGATAGGCCACAAAGCCGGGCTCTCCGCCGTCCTGCCGCTCGGCGAGCCGGACGATCTGCGGGTTGTGCGCGAGAACGCGCAGCAGCACGTCATCGTCGGCGGTCTGCCCGACGGCGTGCCGCAGTTTCCGCGCCAGGAAGCGCGCCTCGTCGATCGACACGGCGCGTGAGCTTGTCATACTGCGTTTACCACGCACGTTGAGCATCTTTTCGAAGCGATCGGTGAACGCTACAGTCTTGTAACTTGCGGGATTAACGTTTACGTCATCGTTCAATTGCATGTCTTCACCTGCATGTTCATGATCATTACTTGCTCATAAGGAATTTCTAATGGTGAGAGGCGGGCCTCGTATTAACCAAAATGTGATGCCCCCCGTTCGCGATTCTGCACAGCGCACCGCCGGCCAGGCTGCTCCGAGGCCGAAGGAAGCAGCGGCTTTGAACAGATTGTCCTGGGACAATATGCGCTTGCTATTGGCGCTGGCGGATGCCGGCAGCTTCCGCTCGGCGGCCGTGGTGGCCGGCGTGTCCCTCAATACCATCCGGTCGAAGATCGATCGGCTCGAACGCCAGTTCGGTACGCCGCTGCTGCGTCGCAGCGTGGAAGGCGCGCGCCTGACTCAAGAGGGTCACGAGCTGGTGGCCATAGCCCGGCAGATGGCCGCGCTGGGCAATTCGGCCAGCAGGGTGCAGCGTGCCGGGACGCAACGGTCGAACAGCACGGTCAAGATTTCGGTGACGGAGGGACTGGGGACGTTCTGGCTCGTGCCGCGGCTTGTCGAGTTCCGCGCGGCGCACCCTGATATCCGGGTGGATCTCCATTGCGACATGGCCCCGCCGGACGTGCTGTTCCGTGATGTCGATATCGCCATTCAGCTCACCAAGCCGACGAGCCCCGATCTTATCGCGCGCCGTGTCGGCACGATGCACCTCATGCCCTTCGCGTCGGACACTTACCTGAAGGCTTATGGCACGCCGAAATCGGTCGCCGATGCGGCTAAGCACCAGCTCGTCTGGCAACAGGCCGATCAGGTCGCTTTTGATGCGCTGCCCTTGTTCGTCGACAGCGGGTTGGCGGACAGCATCATCGCGCTGCAGACGAACACGAGTTCGGCCCATTACTGGGCCGTGTCGAAAGGGGCGGGTATCGGTTTCCTGCCTACCTATGCGCGCGCGCTCAGCCGTTCGACCCGCCCACTCGATATCGGTGTCCAGCTTCGGCGGGAAATCTATGTCGTGCACCACCCCGACGCGGTGCGTTTTCCAGAGGTGCGCCAGGCCCTCGACTGGCTCGCCGACGCCTTCGACAAGACGAAGTTCCCCTGGTTTGCCGACGAGTTCATTCATCCCGATGAATTCGAGCAGCGCTTCACCGACAGCGTAGCGGTCAATCTGTTCGAGGGGTTCATTTCCCCCCAATAGTCGCTAGGAAGGGCACGTGATCGTCGCGCTCACCCTCTCCGCCCTCGCCATGACGCTGATCGTCGGCGTGCGCTACCTGATCGCGAGCAGTGCGTTCGCCTGGGCAACCCGGCGGCGCTATCCCCTTCTCTACACCGGACTGGATGCGCAGATCGCGCGCGAGATCCGCTGGTCTCTGCTTAGCGCAGGGATTTACGGCGTACCGGCAGGGGTGGTCGCCTGGGGCTGGCAGAACCTGGGGTGGACGCGCATCTACAGTGATTTGGCGGATTATCCGCTCTGGTATCTCCCGGTGTCGGTGCTTCTGTACCTTCTGGCACATGATAGCTGGTTCTATTGGACGCACCGCTGGATGCACCAGCCGCGGCTCTTCCGGATCGCCCATGCGGTCCACCATGCCAGCCGTCCCCCGACGGCCTGGGCCGCGATGAGCTTTCATCCGTGGGAGGCGGTCACCGGCGCGATTGTCATCCCCGCACTTGTCTTTATGATTCCGATCCACGTCGCCGCGCTCGGCGTCGTGCTGTCGATCATGACCGTGATGGGGGTGACCAATCACATGGGGTGGGAAGTATTTCCCCGCGCGGTGGTTCAGGGGCCATTAGGGAATTGGTTGATAACGGCGACGCATCATCAGCGACACCATGCCGAATATCGGGGGAATTATGGCTTGTACTTCAGATTTTGGGATCGGCTCTGCGGGACCGACAAGGGGCTTGGCAGTTTTGGCGATGTCCGTGCTGAGCTGGGGGCTGCTCGCGGGGGCGTCGGCACCCGGTAGTGTGGAGGCGGACGTCACCGGCCTGCGTTCGGCCCGGGGCCAGCTGCTCATCTGCATGACGACCAGGGCCGACATGTTCTCCAAGTGCGACCGCGACCCGCTCGCGCGCCGCCTGACCGTCCCCGTTTCCCAGGCGCGCAACGTTCGCTTCGAGGGGCTGCCGACCGGCAGCTACGCGATCGCCCTGATCCACGACGAAAACAGCAACAACAAGCTGGACACAAGTTTCGGCATTCCGCGCGAGGGGTTCGGTTTCTCGCGCAATCCCGTGATCCGGTTCGGGCCGCCAAAATTCGACGATGCGCGCTTCAGCGTGGCCGGCAGCACGACCGAGGAACCGATCAAAGTCAAATACATGCTTTGATCGCCCGACCGGACCCGATTGGCGTTTCGATCGTTTCACCGGCGATCGAAACTCCAAAGGGGAGCATTGCCATGTTGTGGACCATCGTCGTCATCCTCGTCGTACTCTGGCTGCTGGGCTTCAGCCTGCACATCGCCGGCGGGCTCATCCACCTGCTCCTCGTCGTGGCGCTGGTCGTCGGCCTCATCCAGCTCTTCACCGGTCGCCGCGTCGTTTAGCTGGACCGCTGCGGCCAGCGAGCCTAGACTGACGCCATTCCCCGGGGGGCTGTGCTTGGACGGCTGAGATAGGACCGATGTCCTGACCCGCGAACCTGATCCCGTTAGCACGGGCGGAGGGAGGGAGCGGTGTCACGCCAGCCACCGCGCTCTTTCCGTCCAGAGGAGAGCGTCAATGGCCGATTATTCCCCCCCAAGCCCGAAGGTCACGACCGGCCCCATTCGCGGCAGCCGCAAGATCCACGTCGGCCCGCTCGGCGTTGCGATGCGCGCGATCGACCTCGAGCCCTCGTCGGGCGAGGCGCCGCTCAACGTCTACGACACCAGCGGCCCCTACACCGACCCCGCCGTCCAGATCGACATCGCCAAGGGCCTCGCCGAGCTCCGCGCGAGCTGGATCCGCGGCCGCGGCGATGTCGAGGAAGTCCCCCAGCGCGAAGTCAGGCCCGAGGACAACGGCCAGCTCGGCCCCGACCGCAGCGGCGGCGTCGATCCCTTCCCCAATGTCCGCCGCAACGTGCTCCGCGCCAAACCCGGCATGAACGTCAGCCAGATGCACTATGCCCGCCGCGGCATCATCACGCCCGAAATGGAATATGTCGCGATCCGCGAAAACATCGGTCGCGCGGCGATCGCGAACCACATCCGCGACGGCGAAGATTTCGGCGCCGAGATCCCCGATCACGTCACGCCGGAGTTCGTCCGCAGCGAGGTCGCCCGTGGCCGCGCGATCATTCCGTCGAACATCAACCATCCCGAATCCGAACCCATGGCGATCGGCCGCAATTTCCTGGTCAAGATCAACGCCAACATCGGCAACAGCGCCGTCGCCAGCGACGTCGCGCAGGAAGTCGACAAGATGGTCTGGTCGATCCGCTGGGGCGCCGACACGGTCATGGACCTGTCGACCGGCCGCAACATCCACGACACCCGCGAATGGATCGTCCGCAATTCGCCCGTGCCGATCGGCACCGTTCCCATCTACCAGGCGCTTGAAAAGGTCGGCGGCGTCGCCGAGGACCTGACCTGGGATATCTTCCGCGACACGCTGATCGAACAGGCCGAACAGGGCGTCGACTATTTCACCATCCACGCCGGCGTCCGCCTGCCCTACGTGCCCCTCGCCGCCAAGCGCGTCACCGGCATCGTGTCGCGCGGCGGCAGCATCATGGCGAAATGGTGCCTCGCGCATCACAAGGAGAGCTTTCTCTACGAACGTTTCGACGAGATCACCGAGATCATGAAGGCGTACGACGTCGCCTACAGCCTCGGCGACGGCCTGCGCCCCGGCAGCATCGCCGACGCCAATGACGAGGCACAATTCGCCGAGCTCTACACGCTGGGTGAACTCACCAAGCGCGCCTGGGCGCAGGACGTGCAGGTGATGATCGAGGGGCCAGGCCACGTCCCGATGCACAAGATCAAGGTCAACATGGAAAAGCAGCTCGAAAGCTGTGGCGAGGCGCCGTTCTACACCCTGGGGCCGCTCACCACCGACATCGCGCCGGGCTACGACCATATCACCAGCGGCATCGGCGCCGCGATGATTGGCTGGTACGGCTGCGCGATGCTCTGTTACGTGACCCCCAAGGAGCATCTCGGCCTGCCCGACCGCGACGATGTGAAGGTCGGCGTCGTCACCTACAAGCTCGCCGCCCATGCCGCCGACCTTGCCAAGGGGCACCCGGCCGCCAAGCTCCGCGACGACGCCCTGTCGCGCGCCCGCTTCGAATTCCGCTGGCGCGACCAGTTCAACTTGTCGCTCGACCCCGACACCGCCGAGCAATACCACGACCAGACCCTCCCCGCCGAAGGCGCCAAGACCGCGCATTTCTGCTCGATGTGCGGCCCCAAATTCTGCTCGATGAAGATCAGCCAGGAAGTCCGCGACTTCGCGAAGCTGCAGAACCAGGCGGCCGAAGGCTTCATCGCCGCCGACGAGGCAGAGGCGGGCATGGCCGCGATGAGCAAGGTCTATGACGAGACCGGGCGCGAACTCTACATGGGCGCGGGCGACAGGGAACACGACTGATGACCAGCCCGGAGGCAGGGTTGCGCCCCGGTGACGTAACGGCCGAACGCCGCGATTTCCTCGGCCACCCGCCGGGCCTGTGGTACCTCGCCTTTACCGAGGCGTGGGAGCGGTTCAGCTATTACGGCATGCAGGCGCTGCTCGCGCTCTACATGGTCAAATACCTGCTCGAGCCCGACCGCATCCGCCACGTCATCGGCTTCGAATATGTCCGCGCCTTCTTCGGCGGGATGGACGGCCAGCCGCTGGCGAGCGCCATCACCGGTGGCTATTTCGCGCTCGTCTACCTCACCCCCATCGCCGGCGGGCTGATCGCCGACCGCTGGCTGGGCAAGCGCATCACGGTCCTGCTCGGCGCGCTGACCATGGCGGCCGGGCACTTCATGATGGCCAGCGAACCGCTGTTCCTGTTCGCGCTGCTCGCGCTCGTCATCGGCGTCGGCCTGTTCAAGGGCAATATCGCGAGCCAGGTCGGCGCGCTCTACAAGCCCGAAGACCTGCGCCGCGCCGATGCCTTCCAGATCTTCTACCTCGGCATCAATGCGGGCGTCATCGCCGCCCCGCTGATCGTCGGCACCTTGGGCGAAAAAATCGGCTGGCACTGGGGCTTCGGCGCTGCCGGCGTCGGCATGCTGTTCGGTCTCGCCATCTATCTCAGCGGCCAGAAATATCTGCCGGCCGAAGAGCCCCGCGCCACGGCCGCCGCCCCGCGCGCCGTCCTGTCGGGCAACGACTGGAGCGCGCTCATCGCGCTGCTCATCCTCATCCCCGTCATGGCCGTCGCGATCGTGCCGAACAACCAGATCTTCAACGCCTATCTGGTCTGGGGAGACGCCAATTTCGACCTGAAATTCGGCGGCACCACCCTGCCGACGACCTGGCTCGTCACCCTCGACGCCATCGTCTCGGTCAGCTTCCTCGCCATCGTCGCGCTGTTCTGGCGCTGGTACGGCAAGCGCTTCCGCGAGCCCGACGAGCTCGGCAAGATGATCATCGGCTCGGTCTTTTCGCTGGGCGGCGCGCTCTGCCTCGTGACGGCGGCGGCAACCCAGCCGGTGGGCGGCAAGATCGGCCTGTTCTGGCCGGTGATGTTCCACGTCGTGAACTCGATCGGATTTGCCAACCTTCTGCCCGTCAGCCTCGCCCTGTTCGCGCGCCTTGCTCCCAAAAGCATCAACGCAACCGTCATCGGCCTCTACTACCTTGCCTTTTTCGCGGGCAATTCGATCGTCGGCTGGGTCGGGGGCTGGCTTGAGAAGATGCCCGTCCCCCAGTTCTGGCTGATCCACGCCGCCTGCGCGGGCGCGGCGGGGCTGGTGTTCGTGGCGCTGAAGGTCGTGCTGCGCAAACAACTGGCGACGGCATCGGTCGACGCCTGAGGAAGAAAGCGAGGGAGCGGATGCCCTACAGTGCCGAACCGGTTGCCGCCGCCGAGATCGACGCGAAGATCGCCGCGCTTGCCGACTGGCGCGGCGAAACGCTCGCCCGCCTGCGCGCGCTGATCCGTCAGGCGATCCCGGACGTCGAGGAATCGATCAAATGGCGCAAGCCCAGCAACCCGGCGGGCGTGCCAGTCTGGTCGGTGCCCGGCGCGGACGGAAAGCTGCGCATCCTGTGCACGGGGGAAGTCTACAAGGACAAGGTCAAGCTGACCTTTGCGGAAGGGGCAAAGCTGCCCGACCCCAAGGGCGTGTTCAACGCAAGCCTCGACGGCGGGACGCGCCGCGCGATCGACCTGCGCGAGGGGGAGATGGTGGACGAGGGGGCGTTTGTGGAGTTGCTCGGCGGGCTTTGAACAGTACGGGCGGTGTCTTGATGAGCCGCTATTCCGGCCCGTCCTGCGACAACGACACCGCGCTGAAACGCTACCGGTAATAGACCATGTGACCGTCGCCGCCGACGCAGGCCTTGTCAGCCTGCCGCGGCTGTCGTGTCCGGCGCGGCCCGCGGCCGGGTCCACAGCCCTTCGCGGCTCACCGGCTTCGGCTTGTTCACCAGTGCCTGGCCCAGTGCGCGCGCGACCCAGCCGGCTTTTTCGGCCTTGGTCGTCACCACGCGGTGGTCCCAGGCCGCATGGTCGAGCGCGTCGACCTTGCGCGCGATGTCGCCATAGATGCCCGCCGCCGACAGCACCGCCCAGCGCGACCGGAAGGGCAGCTTCGTCGCGCCGACACGGGCCGAGGCTTCGTATTCGCCGACCATGTTCGCCAGCCACCATGCCATGTCGGCGAGGCGGCTGCGGAAATGCGGCTTCATATGCTCGCCGGGCTGGATGTCGGCCTCGACCAGCCAGTCCATCGGCAGGTAACAGCGGCCGACGGCGTCGTCCTCGCTGATGTCGCGCGCGATATTGGCGAGCTGGAAGGCGAGGCCCAGGTCGCACGCGCGGTCGAGTGTTTCCTCGTCCGCCGGGTCGACGCCCATGACGACTGCCATCATGCAGCCGACGACACCCGCGACATGGTAGCAATAGCGCAGCAGGTCGTCCTCGCTGCGCGGGCTCCAGTCCTCGGCGTCGAGCGCGAAGCCCGCGATATGGTCGTCGATGAACGCACGCGGAATCCGGCATTCGCGCGCGACGATGCCCAGCGCGTCGAACGCTGCGTCGCCCGTCGCCTGCCCGTCGAGCGCGGCGTCGGTCAGGAAGCGGATCGTGCCCAGGCGAGCCATCGGGTCGACGACCACTGCGCGTGCGCCGCCATGGTCCTGCCCGTCGGCCAGGTCGTCGCAGCGACGGCACCAGCTGTAGAGCAGCCAGGCCCGCTCGCGCGTGCGCCGGTCGAAAAGTTGCGAGGCGAAGGCGAACGACTTGCTGCCGCGCCCGATCGAGGCGGCGGCCGCCTCGACGGTGGCAGCGCGGTCGATCACAGCTGGGCCGCCGTCATCCTGAAGATCGTGTCATGCGGCTGATAGGTCGCCATGCGGTCGAGCAGGCTGTCGAGGTCGCTGTCCGCGATCATGATGCCGGCATGCTGCGGCCGGATGAACCCGACCTCGATCATCGTGCGGTTGAACGCGATCAGCCCGTCGTAGAAGCCCGCGACGTTGAGCAGGCCGACCGGCTTTTCGTGATAACCCAGCTGCGCCCAGCTGATCGCCTCCCACAGTTCGTCCATCGTGCCGACGCCGCCGGGCAGCGTGACGAAGCCGTCGGACAGCTCGGTGAAGCGTGCCTTGCGCTCGTGCATGCCGCTGACGACGTGCAGCTCGGTGCAGCCGCGATGCGCGACTTCGGCATCGACCAGCGCCTGGGGGATGATGCCGATCACTTCGCCGCCCGCCGCCAGCGCCGCATCGGCGACCGCGCCCATCAGGCCCAGCTTGCCGCCGCCATAGATGACGCCTATCCCCCGCGTGGCGAGGGCATGGCCGACGGCACGCGCCGCCTCGACATACACCGGGTCAGCCGGCGTGGCCGACCCGCAATAGACCGCGAGGCGTTTCACGCTGGACCCCGCCGTGCCCGACCGAATAGCACCACGGCAAACCCCAGTTCCGCGAGGCCCACGACCAGTGGCACGAGCTTGCCCGCGACGACACCCAAAAGTCCGGCTGTCCCGATAGCCATCAGCATGGCGCCGAGTGCCCAGTACAATCTGTCCTCGTACAGGGTCCGAAAGAGCAGGTATCGCGCGCCGATCGCCAGCGCGACCGTGGCAAAGACCAGCGATGGCGCAACCCCGATCAGGCGATAGGCGATGAGCAACCCGACGAACAGAATGGCGAGTGACTCGATCGCGACAAGGTCCAGCGCGTTCGTGTCAGTCGGCTTCTTCGCCCCGAGCAGCCGCGATATTGCAACGCCGAGCGGCTGGATGACCATGCCGCCAAAGAACAGCGCTGCGAAGCCGGCCGCAATGCCCAGCTGGCCGGCCACGAGCCCCGCCACCACCCAGACGATTCCCGACACGGCCACCCCCGGCGCGCCTCGGACATACGCATCGCGCATGCCTTGCTGGAGCGCCGCGAGAGGCGCGTCGCGACCGCTCACCTCAGGTCTTCGAGCATCAGCGCCGCTGTGGCCTTGGCGCTGCCGACGACACCGGGAATCCCCGCGCCCGGATGCGTGCCTGCGCCCACGAAGTACAGATTGGGGATCGCATCGTCGCGGTTGTGGACGCGGAACCAGGCGCTTTGCGTCAGGATCGGCTCCAGGCTGAACGCGCTACCCAGATGGGCATTGAGATCGCGGCCGAAGTCGGTCGGCGCATAATAGAACTCGGTCATGATCCGGCTGCGGATGTCGGGAACGAACCGCTTCTGGATCTCGTCGAGGATGCGCTCTTTCAGCTGTTCACCGACATGGCCGTCCCAGTCCGCGGGGAACTGGCCCATGTGCGGCACCGGGCACAGGACGTAGAAGGTCGAACAGCCCTCGGGTGCGAGGCTGGGGTCGGTCACCGTCGGGTGATGCAAATAGAGCGAGAAGTCCTCGCTCAGCACGCCGTGTTCGTAGATGTCCTTCAGCAGCCCGGCATAACGCGGTCCCATCATGATGACGTGATGGGGAATGCCCGGCCATGCGCCCTTCAGGCCGAAATGGACGACGAAGAGTGACGGCGAATAACGCTTCCGGACCAGCGACCGCGTCGCGCGCTGCGCGCGGTTCGACTGGGGCATCAGGTCGCGATAGGTGTGCACGACATCGGCGTTCGACGCGACGGCATCGGTATCCGTGCGCCAGCCGCTCTTGGTCCGCACGCCGACGACCTTGTCGCCCTGCGTCTCGATTTCCTCGACGCCGTCGTTCAGGCGCACCACGCCGCCCAGCCGTTCGAAATGGGTGACCATCCCCGCGATCAGCGCCTGCGTGCCGCCCTTGGCGAACCAGACCCCGCCAACCTTCTCGAGCTTGTGGATCAGCGCATAGATGCTGCTCGTGCTCATCGGGTTGCCGCCGACGAGCAGCGTATGGAAGCTGAGCACTTCGCGCAGCTTCTCGTTCTTCACGAACTTCGACACCAGCTTGTAGACCGACTGCCATGCCTTCGCCTTGATGAGCGCAGGCGACGCGGCGATCATCGACTTGAAGTCGAGGAAGGCGACCGTGCCGAGCTTCTTGTAGCCCTCTTCATAGACGTAGGACGAGAACTCGAGAAATTTCTCGTAGCCGGCGACATCCTCCGGATTGAGCTTGGCGATTTCGGCCCGCAGCTCGTCTTCCCGGTTCGAATAGTCGAAGTTGGTGCCGTCCGGCCAATTGATCCGGTAGAAAGGGAACACCGGCAGCAGGGTCACGTCCTCGGACATCTTGCGCCCGGACAGCGCCCACAGCTGTTCCAGGCAGTCGGGATCGGTGATCACCGTCGGTCCTGCGTCGAAGGTGAACCCGTCTTTCACCCAGTGATAGGCGCGCCCGCCCGGTTTATCGCGCGATTCGACGATGGTCGTTTCGATGCCGGCCGATTGCAGCCGGATTGCCAGTGCGAGGCCGCCAAAACCGGCCCCGATCACTACCGCGCGCTTCAACTCAATTCTCCTGAAGAACCTTCAAGGCTCGGCCAATAGGGACAGGTGGCTTCCCCGCCAAGACCCGCATTTTATCGAACGTCGTCGACCGCCCGGCATAGAAGCGCTCTATGAGCGGCGCGCGCAGTCGGTAGAAGCGCTGGTAGATGCGAAAGCGCTCGGCGGGCGTTGCGGCCCGGAACACCATCCGGTTGAGAAGGCGATAGAATCCGCCAGTCTGCCAACGGGAGAGCGCCTGTGCATGAAGCGCCTCTGCCAAGGCGTCACCGGACAGGTCGGGCATCGTGCAGATCATCGACGCCGTCCGGACAGCGTCGGGGAGCGAATAGCCGGTCGCCGGATGGAACAGGCCGGCGCGCATGCCCACCTTCCCGGCATCGCCGCCTGATCGCCAATAGGCTTCGAAATCCCCGCCCAGCGTCACGGGTAGGGCGCCGGCCTCTCGCGACATGATCTCTGCGATCTGCCATCCTTGCGCAGCCGCATAGTCCGCGATCCGTCCGGCGAGTGCCGTCTCATCCACAGCCGGGCCGTCGCTGTAATAGGTATCCTCGATGAACAGGCGATCCGGCGCGAAAGGCAGCACGTAGACGAAGCGATAGCCATCGTGCTGATCCACGCTGGCGTCCATGATGATGGGGCCTTCCAGCCCGTGCGGCACGGTCGTGCGGACTTCGTGGCCCACGAATTTTTGCCAGCCCATGTCGAGAAGGCCCGTTTTCGACGCACCGCGCGCGTCGATTACGCCCTTCGCGCGCATCACCGCCTGCGTATTCAGCGATACGCTGGTGCGCGTCAGGTGCACGGCAGCCGCCGCGACAGGAACATCGGGCGGCAGGGCGACCCGCAGGCGCGAATCGAAGCTGGACGATCGGATCGAGTTGTACTGCACGCCAAAACGCCGCGCATAGTCGGGGAACCGTACTTCGTAACTGTTCCAGCTGTGGTCGATGAACGGTTCGATGATCCACCGGTCGTCGGCGGCAATGTCGTTGGAAAAAAACGACCAGACATGGTTGCCGCCGAATGCGGGGCCGGGCTCGATCAGCCGGACGATAAGGTCGGGGCGGCGCTGTGTCAGCGCGTAAGCGATCAGCCCGCCGGCGAGACCGCCGCCGACAATTGCCAGATCGCAACGGACCGCACGCGCCATGTCGTCGACCCTAGCCGAGTCCGGGGTCGTTTCGTATCCGCAATGTTGCGGGGAAGGTGTATCTGGTCCGATCAAAATGGAGCACTCGACTCGGCACGACAACAGTCGCCGTCCCGGGTCGCTTGTGCCTTGCGCTCCGCTCTGCGTCGAGACCTCGCGCGGCTTAAAAGGCCCCCGGCACTTCGCGTTGCGCGGGGCTCGGGGCCAGTGGCGTCAACATTTCGAGCGCCGGCGTCGGCGACGTCGTCCGCACGGCTGCGGACAGCTGTCCCGACGACGCGATCGCGGCGCAGCTTCGTCCCTGAAGGAAATCGAGCGCGGCGCGGGTCGAGGCTTCTCCCGGCGTACCCAGCGGTTGGGTATAATCGTCGGTCGCGCGGCACGTGACGGGCACCGTGCCGGCAAGTCCATTGAAGTAGGAATCGGCGTTCGCTGAATTGCGCGTCGAAAAGGCGATGACGCGCAGCCGGTCGTCGCAGGCGCTGCGATCGAGCGCGATCTGCCCCACCGGCTTGCCATAGGTGTTCGTACCGACGAGCGCCATGTTGGTGCCCAGGTACGGAATGAAGGCATTGATCACCAGCTCGCTTGCGGAAGCCGTCGCGCCGGTCCCGATGAAAGCGACCTTCACGGTCGATACCGATTGGGGCAGGGGCGAAAAACGCCGGACCGAATTTTGGCTGGACTTGCTGGGGCGGAACGTCGTCTGCGAAAAAACGTCATTCGTCGTGCGGTTGCCCCCGAGCAGATCGCCCATCAGCTCGGCCGTCGAAACGAGCCCCCCGCCATTGTACCGAAGGTCTACGATGAAGTTCGTGATTCCCTGAGCCCGAAACGAGTCGAAAGCCGTGCGGAGTGCTGGATCCGCGGTCGAGATGAACGTGCGCAGGTTGACATAGCCGACGCGCAGAGCGCCGTCGGTGATGACCTGCGCCCCGTAGCGCGACGAGACCGGCGTCAGCGTATAGTCCGATTTCGCCAGCGTCAGTGTCCGTGTGCCGCTCGGCCCGCTCAATTTCAGCGTGCGCGTTACCCCTGCCGTGCTCGGTCCCAGGGCATTGGTGACGCCGGCCGTCCCTTCTGCGGTGATGATGTCCGACACGTTACGCAATGTGGTCGGCGTGTCGCCGATCGCCAGGATCTCGTCCCCCCGGTCGATGCCTGCGGCGAGCGCGGTCGTCCCTTCGAACGCTTCCATGACGAACGACCGGCGCGTCGTCGCATCGCTGGCGATGCGGATGCCGAAGCCGGCGCTCGATCCCGACGAGAAAAACGCGTTCTCCTGCGCGATCGAGGTCAGATAGGTGAAATACCGGTCGCGGTTTTGGCTGCGCGCCGTGGCCGTCAACGCATCGATATAGTCGGTGACGGTGGCATAAGGCGCCGGGCTGAGACTGGCGGGAAGGGTTTCTGGAAACAGATACCATTCGTTGAGCTGTGCAAACGCCCAGTTCTGGCGGTCGAGCAAAGAGCAGGTGTTGCCCGTAGCGGGCGTCGTGGTGCCGCCCGTCGTGGCGGTGCCGCCGGTGCTGCCGTCGCCGCCTCCGCAGCCCGAAAGAACGAGCGACAGGACGACGATCGCATGTGCAAGTGCCGACTGCTTCACCGCTGTCCTCCGTATTGCCGGCACATGTGCACCGCGCGCGGATGAATGTCAGGTTAAGATTCGTCGCTCCGGAAACATCCGGACTTCAGAAACTCATCTCGCCGTATATCCGCGACAGATCGCCCGCCCATTCGCCATGGTATTTGTCGAGCAGCCGTTGGGCCGGGACCTTGCCTGAAGCGACAATCTCGTGAAGCGGGTTCAGGTAGCTCTGCTCGCTGTCGCCTGCGCCGTTGAGCCGCGCACGCGCTTTCAGCCCTGCGTCCGCGATGGCCATCACCTCGCGGGCGATCTCCAGCAGAGACCTGCCCCCGGGCGCACGTGCATCGAGTGCCAGCCGCGGAACGTCGTCGCGTAGCTGCTGCTGTTCGACGATGCTCCAGTCCTTGACCAGATCCCAGGCCGCGTCGAGCGCGCTCTGGTCATAAAGCAGCCCGACCCAGAACGCGGGCAGCGCACATATGGTGCTCCAGGGACCGCCGTCGGCACCGCGCATCTCGAGGAACGACTTCAGCCGCACTTCGGGGAAGGCCGTGGAAAGATGGTCGTTCCAGTCGTCCTTGGTCGGCTTTTCGCCCGGCAGGGCGCGCAGGCGGCCCGCAATGAAATCCTTGAAGTCCAGGCCGGCCGCATCGACATAGCCGCCGTCGCGGAAGACGAAATACATCGGCACGTCGAGCATGTAGTCGGCGTAACGCTCGTAGCCGAACCCGTCGTCGAACACGAAGGGCAACATGCCCGTGCGCTGCGGATCGGTGTCGGTCCAGATATGGCTGCGATAGCTCAGATAGCCGTTGGGTTTGCCTTCCAGAAAAGGCGAATTGGCAAACAGCGCGGTCGCCAGCGGCTGCAGCGCCAGCGAGACGCGAAACTTCTTCACCATGTCGGCCTCGCTCGAATAGTCGAGGTTGGTCTGGATGGTGCAGGTCCGCATCATCATGTCGAGGCCCATGGTGCCGACCCGCGGCATATGGTCGAGCATGATCTTGTACCGGCCCTTGGGCATGATCGGCAGTTCATCGCGGCGCTTGTCGGGCCACAGGCCCATGCCCAGGAAGCCGAGGCCCAGCATGTCGCCGACTTCCTTCACCTGTTGCAGGTGGCGACCGGTCTCGGCGCAGGTCTGGTGCAGGGTTTCGAGAGGCGCGCCGGACAGTTCGAACTGGCCGGCGGGCTCGAGGCTGACGCTGCCGTCGGTTCCTGACAGCGCGATGACGTTCTCGCCTTCGTAGACCGGTTTCCAGCCATAGCGGGTAAGGCCGATCATCAGCGCATGGATGCCGCCCTTTTCCTCATAGCTCGGCGCGCGATGGTCCTTCGAGAAATAGACGAACTTCTCATGCTCCGTGCCGATCCGCCACGCCGATTTCGGCTTCTCGCCCTTGATGAAAACGTCAAGAAGGTCCGCCCGGGATTCGATGACCGGATCATCGACATCGGAAGCGGTGCGCGTGCTCATGCTGCCGCCCCTAGCGATGTCGACCCGTGCTATCCAGTGGCAAAGTGCAACGATCGCCGCACGCATCGCCGCAACAGGATTTTGCTTTCGCGGGTGCTCGGTTTAACGGACCGATCAGCATCTTGGCCTAAAGGGGGCGCATGGGACGGGGGTTGAGGACTGGCATTGCCATCTCGATGTGGGGCGCGATTTCCGCCGCACCCGCGCACGCGGACTGTCCGGCGGCGAACCAGTACAGCTATTCGTTCAACGCACAGGCAACGACCGCGCTCAGCTATGTCGGCAGCTATGTTTACACCGCCACGAGCGCGGCGCTCGGCTCCCAGAATTTCACCGTGTCCTTTCTCGCCAATGGCCAGACGACGAACGTCGCGGGGGGCGTGGCGCTTCCTGCGATCTCCAACTTGATCAACAACGACAATGCGAGCCGCTTCCTGGTCGTCGGCGGCATTTTCAGCGGGAGGACGACCGACGTATCGGCCAACACGCGCGTCGTGGTCACGACTTTCACCTTCCCGACTGCCGTCCGTGACGTGACCGTCACTGCCAGTGACATCGACTTCACGGCAAACCAGTTCCGCGACTGGTTCATGGCGGTCGGGCGCAACGGCACCAACAACTATGTGCCTGGGATCGTGACCCCCTACGGGCAGGCGAATGTCACGGGGCCATTCACAAGCGCGACGTCCTCGCTCACGCTTGGCCCGACCAGCACCCCGGGGACGGTCACCGCCGCGCAGGCCGTCGGCACCGGTGCGAGCCCCAACACCGACACGACCGGCGATGTCACCGTCAGCTTTCCGCAGCCCGTGACGTCGATCGAACTGCGTTATGGCAATTATCCGCTGACCGCCGGCGAAACCGCGACCGGGCAACAGGCGATCGGGTTTAAGGGCGTCAGCTGGTGCGCCCTGCCGACGCTGACCATGACCAAGTCGAGCGCGCCCTGGTCGGATCCGCAGAACGGCACGACGAACCCGAAACTGGTGCCGGGCGGAGACGTGATCTACACGCTGACGGTCACGAACTCGAACGCGTCGAACCTCGCGACAGCGGATTTGCCCGCGATCACCGACATCCTTCCGGCCGGCCTCACCTTCTACAACGGCGACATCGACGATGCGGGCCCGCTGACCGGCAATTTCGAGTTCGTTCCCGGCACCAGCGGGCTGACGATGGCAGCGGGCAACCTGACATATTCGAACAACGGCGGCGCCAGCTATGCCTATACGCCCGCGGCCGGGTACGACACCAACGTCCAGGCACTGCGCTTCGCCCCCGGTGGCGCGAGCTTCGCCGCGAACAGCAGTTTCCAGATCAGGTTCCGCGCCCGGATCAGGTAGCGCGCCAGTCGCCCGCCACGGCCATCCAGGCTGCGGTCGCCGCGATAGCGGCGGTTTCAGCGCGCAGGATGCGTGGACCCAGACTGATCGCGACGGCGCGGGGGTGAGCCCGAACACTCGCCCGTTCCTCGCCATCAAAACCGCCTTCGGGCCCGATCAGGATGGCGGCAGGGCCGGAATGCGCGGCAAATACGGTCGCTGCGGCCTCGCCACCCTCCTCGTCGGCAAAGAACAAGGTTCGGTCGCCGAGCGCCGACAGCCAGTCGGCAAGTTTCGTTTCGGGGTCGACACGGGGCAGGGCAGTGCGCCCGCATTGCTCGGCTGCCTCGATCATCTGCGCGCGCAGCCGCTCGGGCTTGACCTTGTCGACGACGGCCCGACGGGTAAGAACGGGCGTGAAGCGTGCAACGCCCAGTTCGCAGGCCTTTTCGGCGAGGAAGTCGAACCGTGTCCGTCGGATCGGCGCCGCGCCGAGCCAGAGATCGGGCACCGGCTCGCGGGGACGCAGCTGCACCTCGACCGACAGCGTGATGTCACGCTTGGCCGTGGCGACGACTTCCGCCGCCCATTCGCCGGTCGCGTTGTCGAAGAGCTTGAGCACGCTGCCCGCTTTCAACCGCATGACGTTCAACAGGTAATGTGCCTGCGCACCGCCGACGGTCAGCAGGGCGCCCGGCATCAGGGGCTCGTCGACGAACAGGCGAACGGCGCTTTGCGGTGGCCAGGCGGGGAATGCGGGCATAATGGAGCCCTAGCATGACCGACACCGTCACCGCCACGCCCGACAGCGAGCATCGCGGCTTCGTGGCCTGGCTTCCCGCCGCGCTGCGTCCCTTCGCGCTGCTTGCGCGTTTCGACCGACCGATCGGCTGGCAGCTGCTTTACTGGCCCTGCGCCTGGGCCGTGGTGCTGGCGGGTAGTCTGGCGCGCGACTGGCTGCTGCTGCTCTGGTTCGCGCTCGGGTCAGTCGCGATGCGCGGTGCGGGATGCGTTTACAACGATATCGTCGACCGCGATCTCGACGCCTCGGTGGCGCGGACGCGCAGCCGTCCCCTGCCGAGCGGCGCGGTAACCGTGCGGGCGGCATGGGTGTGGCTCGTGCTGCTCAGCCTGATCGGGCTGATCGTCCTCGTCCAGCTCACCCCATTTGCCGCCGCTGTTGCCGTCGCCAGCCTTGCGCCCGTCGCCGCCTACCCCTTCATGAAACGCATCACCTGGTGGCCGCAGGCATGGCTCGGCATCGTGTTCAGCTGGGGCTCCCTCGTCGGGTGGACGGCCGTGACCGGGCGTGTCGATCCGTCGATGTGGCTCGTTTACGGGGGCAGCATTGCATGGGTCATCGGCTATGACACGATCTATGCGCTGCAGGATGTCGAGGACGACGCCTTGATCGGGGTGCGATCGTCGGCACGGCGGATGGGCGCACAGGTGCGCTCGGGCGTGGCGATATTCTACGCGCTGGCTCTTGCCTTATGGGCGGGCGCCTTCTGGTTGGTCCGGCCGGACCCGCTGGTGCTGGTCGCGCTCACGCCGGCGGCCGTCCACCTTGGCTGGCAAGTCGTGACGCTGGACCCGGCGGACGGGACGAATGCGCTGGCGCGTTTTCGCAGCAATCGCATGGCCGGAATGCTGATGGCGCTGGCTTGCCTTGTCGTCGGGCTTTGACCTCGCCGGGCCGCCTGCCTAAGCGCATGGCATGCTGACTCCAGAACAAGCCCTCGACTACGCCGCCGACATCGTTGCCCGGGCCACCCGCGCCGGTGCCGATGCCGCCGACAGCGTCGTCGTGTCGAGCGGATCGACCGAAGTGTCGGTGCGGCTTGGCAAGGTCGAAGATATCGAGCGTTCAGAATCGGGCGATCTCGGCTTGCGCGTCTTCGTGGGGTCGCGCTCCGCCAGCGCATCGACCAGCGACTTGTCGCGCCCCGCGCTCGAAGCGCTGGTCGAACGGACCGTGGCGATGGCGCGCCTGGCGCCCGAGGATCCCTTTGCCGGGCTTGCCCCCAAGGAACGGCTCGCGCCTGGCCCCTTCGATGACTTCGACGGCACCGATGGCACGGAGATCGAGCCTGATGCGCTGCGGCTGCGCGCGCTCGAAGCCGAAGACGCGGCCCGCGCCGTCCCTGGCGTCACGAACAGCGAAGGCGGCGGGGCCAGCCACGGCACTGGCGTAACCGCCATCGCGACGTCGACCGGGTTCGGCGGCGCACGGGGCGGCACCAGCCACGGCGTGTCCGCCAGCGTCCTTGCGGGCGAAGGCGCGCGCATGCAGCGCGACTATTACAGCCATTCCGCCCGGCACCTGGGCGATCTCGACGATGCGGCGGCGATCGGCACCGAAGCGGGACGGCGTGCCGTGGCGCGCCTCGACCCGGTGCGTCTGAAGAGCGGGCCGATGCCCGTCGTCTTCTCGAGGCGCGTTTCGGGGTCGCTGCTTGGCCATTTGTCGGGCGCGATCACCGGCGCCGCGATTGCGCGCAAGACCAGCTTCCTGATCGACAGGCTGGGGCAGCAGGTGTTCGCCGCCGACGTGTCGATCGTCGACGATCCGTGGCGTGCGCGCGGCATGCGCAGTCGCGCGTTCGACGGCGAAGGGCTGGCGACCAGGCCCGTCGCGCTGATCGACAAGGGCGTCCTGACGCAATGGATCGCCGACGTCGCGGCAGCACGGCAGCTCGGCATCGAGCCGACGGGCCATGCTTGGCGCGGCGTCTCGGGCGCGCCGGGCGCGGGCACGAGTAATTTGCACATGGCGGCGGGCAGTGCCTCTCCCGACGCGCTCATGGCCGATATCGCGGACGGCTTCTACGTCACCGAGCTGATCGGCATGGGCGTCAACGGCCTGACCGGCGACTACAGCCGCGGCGCGTCCGGGTTTCGCATCATAAACGGGGAACTTGCAGGTCCGGTTGCGGAAGTCACGATTGCGGGCAATCTTAAAGACATGTTTGCCGCTCTGATTCCCGCTGACGATCTTGTGTTCCGCTACGCCACCAATGCGCCCACGGTGCGGATCGACGGGATGACGCTCGCCGGTGAGTAACGAGCTGCTCGACGCCGTGTCGGCCGCCGCCCGCGAGGCGGGACAGGTGGCAATGGCGCGGTGGCGGGGCGAGTTCGCGCACTGGGACAAGGTGCCGGGCGAAGTCGTCTGCGATCTGGACCTCGAACTCGACGCCCTGCTGATCGAACGCCTCGGCGGCATCGACCCCGAAGCGGGCTGGCTGTCCGAAGAGACGGTGGACTCGGCCGAACGCTTACTGGTGCCGCGCGTCTGGGTCGTCGATCCCATCGACGGGACGCGCGATTTCGTTCGCGGGCGTCGGGGATGGTCGGTCTCGGTCGCGCTCGTCGAAGGCGGCCGGTCGATCGTCGGCGTACTCGATGCCCCGGCGCGCGACGAGCACTGGTCGGCGGCCATCGGCGAAGGCGCGAAATTGAATGGTGCCCCCATCCGGGCGAGCACGCGCACGACGCTTTCCGGCGCACGCGTGCCGGCCGACGTCCTGCCCAGGGCGGACAGCGACCTCGTCATGGTCGAAAAACCCAATTCGATCGCGTTGCGCATGGCCATGGTGGCGCGCGGCGAGGCGGACCTGCTCGCGGCCATGCGCTGGGGTCATGAATGGGACATCGCAGCGGCGGCGCTGATCGCCGAAGAGGCCGGCGCGACAGTCACCGATGCGCTGGGCCGAAACCTGCGTTTCAACTCGACGAAGGGCGAGATGTTCGGTGTGCTGGCCTGTGCGCCGGGTATCCATGCGGCGGCGGTCGAACGACTGGCGTCGCGCGCGGCAACGGCGGTCATCCGATAGCGCCACGCCCCCTTGCGGGCCACAACAAACGCCGCCATGACAGGGCGAACCTGAACACCGGGGTGGGACGCATAGAATGAAGGCGACGATCGAACGTGCGGCACTGCTGAAGAGCCTGGGTCATGTCCAGTCAGTGGTCGAGCGACGTAACACCATTCCCATCCTGTCGAACGTGCTGATCGAGGCGGGCGAGGGCGGCACGATGCGCTTCATGGCGACAGATCTCGACCTGCAGATCGTGGATGTCGCCGAAGCCGCCATCGACCAGCCGGGCACGACGACCGTGTCCGCCCACACCTTGTTCGAAATCGTCCGCAAGCTGCCCGAAGGAAGCCAGGTTTCGCTGTCGGCCGCCGAGGGGCGCCTGCATATCGCTGCCAGCCGCTACAAGTCGAACTTGCCGACCCTGCCGCGCGACGACTTTCCGATCATTGCCGAGGGCGAACTGCCGACGACGTTCGAGTTGCCCGCCGCAAAACTGCGCCAGATCATCGACAAGACCCGGTTTGCAATCTCGACCGAGGAAACGCGCTATTATCTCAACGGCATCTTCATCCATGTCGCCGACGATGTGCTCAAGGCGGCAGCGACCGACGGCCATCGTCTGGCACGCGTGACGATCGCCCGTCCCGAAGGCGCGCAGGGCATGCCCGACATCATCGTGCCCCGCAAATGCATCGGCGAGTTGCGCAAGCTTCTGGACGAAGTCGAGGGCTCCGTCGAGGTGTCGCTGTCCGCGTCCAAGATCCGCTTCACGCTCGGCCATGCGGTGCTGACCAGCAAGCTGATCGACGGCACGTTCCCCGACTACAGCCGTGTCATTCCGACGGGCAACGACAAGTTGCTGACCATCGATCCCAAAAGCTTCCTGCAGGGCGTCGACCGCGTGGCGACCATCGCCAGCGAAAAGACACGTGCCGTGAAGATGGCGCTCGACCGCGACAAGATCACGCTGTCGGTAACCTCGCCCGAGAACGGCACCGCTGCCGAAGAAGTTCCAGGCGATTACAGCGCGGCCGGCTTCGAGATCGGGTTCAACGCGAAATATCTCGTCGATATCCTGCAGCAGGTCGAGGGCGACACGGTCGAGGTTCACCTTGCCGATGCCGCCGCCCCGACGCTCATCCGTGAAAACGACAAGGCCGAGGCTTTGTACGTCCTTATGCCGATGCGCGTCTGAAGCCTGGCGTCCTCCCGACGCGGTGTTCATTCGCGTTCAAACAGGACCGTCGGTTTGGTGCGATTATAGGCGTCGACCGCTTCGACAAAGGCCGAAAGGGCCAGGGTGTCGGGATCGCGCGACGCATGGATCAGGCCGATCGGCGACTTGATCCGTGCGCGATCGGCGGCGGAGACGCCGATGTCCGCGAGCCGCGCGAGCCTGTCTTCATGCGTCGCCCGACTGCCCATGGCCGCAATCAACAGAGTTTTCGTCCCGAGAACTTGCCTCAGCAGCGCGGCTTCCCAGTCGTGATCGTGAAACAGCATGGCAACCGACGTCCAATCGTCGCCCACGAGATCGACGGCGTCGGACGGCGTCTGCAGCCGCGTCGCAAGGCTGCCGAATTCGGCACAGATGTCCGCGTCCGGCGACCAGAGCCGAATATCGGCACCCATGCCGCGCGCCAACCGCGCCAGAACCGAGGTGGCGGCGCCGAAACCGAAAATCGCGAGCCGCAGCGGTGGCGCATGCCGAACGCCGAAACGCGTTCCCGCAGGGCCGGCAAGGGCAAGCTCAACCGGTTCCCGGCGGGCGAAGCGACCGAGGACATCATGGCACCAAGCCGCGTCGTCGACAGGCGTGACCAGCAGATGGACGGAACCGCCGCACGGCAGCCTGATGTCGATGATCGGCGAACCCGACCCATAGTGCAGCCGGCGGGGGGTGCCGTCCGCAATCGCTTCCCGCGCCTCGCGGACCACGGCGCCCTCGAAGCAACCGCCCGACAGCGAGCCGACATAATCGCCTCCTGCCGCGACGGCCATCGCCGCGCCTGCACTGCGCACCGACGACCCGGTGACCTGCACGACCGTGACCAGGGCAATCTTCTCACCCTGGTCCAGTCGTTCCGCCATGAAACGGATAACCCGGCGCGGTTCATCCATGGGTTAAGGGCCCGTGCAAAAGCCGCTGCAGCATGTGCGCGCACATAGTAATGTTGGCCGTCAAAGAGAGTCGGGATCGTCGATGGGTATAGTCGCGAACAGCATTGCATGCATCGTTCTCGCGGCCGGTCGTTCGGAACGCTACGGCAAGGCGGACAAGCTCGCCGCGCATCTCGATGGAAAGCCACTGCTTCACCATGTCCTCGCGACACTGGGCGGTTTCGACTTCACCCGAAAAATCGTCGTTTGCCGACCGGATTCACTGGATGTCTCGGGCAGGGGCTTCGAGCGCGTCGACGTTGCCGCGGTCGAGCAATCGGCATCGCTTCGGGCTGGCATCGTCGCGCTGGACGACCATCCTTGCGACGGCATACTTGTGGCGCTTGGCGACATGCCGGCGGTCACGGGCGCGCACATCGACCGGCTGCTTGCATGTTTTGACCCCGGCGACGATCGCTGTGTCGTTGCCTCGACCAAGGGTGACGCGAGCATGCCCCCGGCCGTTTTCGCGCGCGGCATGGCCGACGAGCTCGCCAGACTGACCGGCGACCAGGGCGCCCGCCCGCTGCTGCGCAAAGCCGTGCGGGTCGTCGTGGCCGAAGACGAGCTCATCGACGTGGACACGCTCGCCGATCTCGAACGCTTGTCGAAACGATCCGAAATGGCGCGGCCGACCTCGCAGCGAAGTCCATAGCCGGTGATCAGGCGGCGGATGGCAACCGGTCGATCAACTTGTCGAGCGTGACGGGATAGTCGCGCACGCGGACGCCCGTGGCGTTGTAGATCGCATTGGCTATCGCCGCCCCGACCCCGCACAGGCCCAACTCGCCCACCCCCTTTGCCTTCATCGGCGAGGAAATGGGATCGACCTCGTCGAGGAAAATGACTTCCTGATGGGGGATGTCCGCGTGAACCGGCACTTCGTAACCTGCCAGGTCGTGATTGACGAAAAAGCCGAAGCGCTTGTCGACCGCCAGCTCCTCCATCAGCGCAGCGCCGACGCCCATGGTCATGGCCCCGATCACCTGGCTGCGCGCCGACTTGGGATTGAGGATGCGGCCCGCCGCACAGACCGCCAGCATCCGGCGAATGCGGGTCTCGCCGGTGAAACGGTTCACTCCGACCTCCACGAAATGGCCGGCAAAAGTCGACTGCTGGAATTTCTTGTCGAGGTCACCGTATTCGATGGCATCCTCGACAGTGATGCCAGCGTCGCCGACGGCCTTGCCGAGGTCCATGCTGCGATTGCTCGAACTGATCCTGCCATTCTCAAAACGCGCCGACGCCGGATCAAATCCGGCCTTGGTCGCAATCGCCTCGCGCAACTTGACGCAGGCGGCGTAGACGCCCGCCGTCGAGTTGTTCGCACCCCACTGGCCGCCCGACCCTGCCGAAACGGGTGAATCGGAATCGCCCAGAAGGACGACGACCTTGTCCAGGTTCACGCCCATCATTTCGGCTGCCGTCTGGGCGATGATGGTGTAGCTGCCCGTACCGATATCGGTCATGTCCGTGGTCACGGTGACAACGCCCTTGCCATCGACACCGACCCGCGCCGCCGACTTCATCAGCATATTGTTGCGGAAGCCGGCCGCCACGCCCATGCCGACCAGCCATTGCCCGTCGCGCGTCTTGCCCGGCTTTGCCTGTCGCGCCGACCACCCGAACTTTTTCGCGCCCGTTTCCAGGCACTCGATCAGCTGGCGTTGCGAAAAGCGGCGTTCCGGCTTTTCCGGATCGACCTGTGTATCATTGGCGATACGGAAGGCGATCGGGTCCATGCCCAGTTTTTCCGCCATTTCGTCCATGGCGATCTCGAGGGCCATCAGGCCGGGCGCCTCGCCCGGAGCACGCATGGCATTGCCCTCCGGCAGGTCCAGTACGGCGAGGCGCATCGATGTCAGGCGGTTGGCACCGACATACAGCAGCCGGGTCTGCGACACGGCGGTCTCGGGCCCGCCGCCGGGCAGGTCGCCCGATCCGCTTTCATGGGCGATTGCCGTGATCTTCCCCGCCTTGGTGGCGCCGATCCGGATACGCTGGATGGTCGCGGGGCGATGCGTCGTATTGTTGATGATCATCGGCCGCGCGAGCGCAACCTTCACCGGGCGCTTCGCGGCCCGGGCGCCCAGCGCCGCCATGATCGCGTCTGCCCGGACGAACAGCTTCCCGCCGAATCCGCCGCCGATATAGGGCGAGATCAGGCGCACGTTTTCCTTGGCGATGCCCAGCGTCTTGGCCACATCACCGCGGCCCCAGGCAATCATCTGGTTCGAAGTCCACAGCGTCAGCTTGTCCCCTTCCCACGCCGCAATCGAGGCATGCGGCTCCATCATCGCATGGCTTTGGTCGGGCGTTGAGTAGGTCGCGTCGAACTTAACCTCGGCTTCGGCGAAGGCCGTGTCGAAATCGCCGACCCGATCGATGGGGGGCTTCTTGTCCTCGCCGGTTTTGGGTGGGGCCGCTTTCAGCGCGGCGGCAAGGTCGAAGCTGCCGTCGGCGCGGGCGTAGCTGATGTTGATCAGCGAGGACGCCGCGCGCGCCTGTTCGAAACTCTCGGCCACGACCAGCGCAACAGCCTGATGGTAATGTTCGATCTTCGGGCCGCCCAGCAGGTTCGCAGTATTGAAATCGCCCTTGGTCAGCTTGCCCGCATTGTCGGCGGTGACGATGGCGATGACCCCGGGCGCAGCCTTGGCCTCCTTCAAGTCGATCGATTTGATCGTCCCCTTGGCGATCGCGGCACCGACAACCACGCCATAGGCCGGGTTCTCCACGACGTCGTGCCGCTCATAGGCATAGGGCGCGCGTCCCGTCGTCTTGTACTTGCCGTCGATGCGATCGTGCGGTTTCCCGACGACTTTCAGCTGGTCGATCGGGTTCTGCCCGGCGGGTGTGTCGAACTTCATGGCTATTTGCCTCCCGCCGCGGCAAGCGTCGCGTCCAGCGCCCGCTCGACCAGTTTCACCTTGAACGCATTGTCAGCGGTTGGGCGTGCGCCCGCCAGCAGGATGTCGGTCACGGCTTTGGCGCCGTTTGCCATCGCCGCTTCTGCAGCTTCCACGCGCCAGGGGCGCGGGGCGATGCCGCCCACCGCGACGCGGCCCGATCCGTCGCGCTGGATGACGGCGGCGACCGATACCAGCGCAAAGGCATAGGATGCCCGATCGCGCACCTTGTAGTAATGGTGGCTGCCGCCGATGGGCTTCGGCAGGACCACTGCGGTCACCAGCTCGCCCGGGTCGAGCACGGTGTCGAGCTGCGGCGTGTCGCCGGGCAAGCGATGGAAGGCCGCAACCGCGACGGAGCGCGCCGTGCCATCAGGCCTTGTCGTTTCGACTGTCGCATCCAGCACGCGCAGCGCGACCGCCATGTCGCCAGGATAGGTTGCAATACATGCCTCGCTTGTCCCGATCACGGCCAGCTGGCGACTGTATCCGGCGATTGCCGCGCATCCCGAGCCGGGTACGCGCTTGTTGCAGGGCTGGTTCGTGTCATAGAAATAGGGGCATCGCGTCCGCTGCATCAGGTTGCCGGCGGTTGTGGCCTTGTTGCGCAATTGTCCCGACGCGCCCGCGACGATCGCGCGACTGAGGACGGCATAGTCGCGCCGGATGCGCATGTCGGCCGCAAGACCGGTGTTGGTGACCAGCGCGCCGATCCGCAGCCCGCCTTCGGGCGTTGCCTCGATCGTGTCGAGCCCCAGGCCGTTGACGTCGATCAGATGCGCGGGTGTTTCGACCTGCAGCTTCATGAGGTCGAGCAGGTTGGTCCCGCCCGCGATGAATTTCGACCCCTGAATGCGCGCCGCGGCTGCGGCGGCACCGGCGACCGTGGTCGCGCGCTCATAGGTAAACGACTTCATGCCCGTGTGCCCGCGACGTCGGTCATGGCATCCATGATGTTCGAATAGGCGCCGCATCGGCAGATGTTGCCGCTCATCCGCTCGCGCATTTCCTCCCGCGAGGCTGCCGGCGCGCCATCCAGCTTGGCCGTCGCATGGCTGGGGATCCCGGCCTTGATTTCGTCCAGAACGGCAACCGCCGAACAGATCTGGCCCGGCGTGCAATAGCCGCACTGGTAGCCGTCGTGATGAATGAACGCCGCCTGCATCGGGTGCAGGTGCTCGGGCGTGCCCAGTCCCTCGATCGTCGTGATCTTGTCCCCTTCGTGCATGACCGCCAGCGACAGGCACGAATTGATCCGCACGCCGTCGGCCAGCACGGTACATGCGCCGCACTGGCCGTGGTCGCAGCCCTTTTTCGTGCCGGTAAGCTGCAGGTTTTCGCGCAGCGCGTCGAGCAGGGTCGTCCGCGTGTCGACCTCGAGTTCGCGACGTTTGCCGTTAACGTCGAAGGCGACGGTCATCATGCTGGGCATGCGCCGCGACGTCTCGCGTGCCGGTTGCGCCGGCAAGGCCAAAGCCGGTGCCGAGGACAACGCAATCGTTGCGGCCCCCGAAGAAAGTATGTTGCGCCTGGACATATCCAGCACATCTACGTCCGCCATCGATCTCGCCTCGCATCGTCGCCAAAGGGCAAAGCATCCCCGCGACGCGCTAACCCTCGAGAACGCGAAAAGTGCCGGCGATCGTCGACAGTAATTTACATCGGGGAAAAAAATGGAGCGGGTGAAGGGAATCGAACCCTCGTCGTAAGCTTGGGAAGCTTCTGCTCTACCATTGAGCTACACCCGCGGTATGACGGCGCCCTGCCATGCCGGCCGCGGCAACGTCAAGGACCATGGGGCAGCGTCGCTCAGCGCATCGCAGCCAACACGTCCTTGATCGCGACGAACCCGAAGCCGATCGAACTGTCGGCAATGCCGAAGGGCAGGAACAGGTCGTCGCCGACCCGCATCGCGCCGCATGTATAGACGACGTTGGGCACATAACCGTCGCGTTCCTGATCGAGCGGCTCGAGGATCGGCTTGGGCGTGCGGCCGATGACCTTTGACGGATCGTTCTTGTCGAGCAACATCGCCCCGATCGAATAGCGGCGCATCGCCCCCACGCCATGGGTCAGCAGCAGCCAGCCCTCGTCGATTTCGATCGGCGCGCCGCAATTGCCGATCTGGATATATTCCCAGGCGTGCGCCGGACGTGCCAGCATCGTGCCGTCGTCCCAATCGGTCAGCACGTTCGAGGTGAGCAGGAACAGATTCTCGCCGTCCTGCCGCCCGATCATCATGTAGCGGCCATTCACTTTGCGGGGAAACAGCGCCATCCCCTTGTTCCGCGCGGCGCGTCCCGTCATCGGCACCAGCTCGAACTTGCGGAAATCCTTGGTCCGCATCATTTCCGATCGGATCGTGCGCCCGTCATAGGCGGTGTAGGTGCCGATCCATTCGGTCTTGCCACTGCCATTGTGGAACGGCGTGATCCGCAGGTCTTCCAGTCCGTTACGCTGCGCTTCCGTCATCGGGAAGATGACGGTGCGCGACAGGTCGCTGTCGGGGTGGCGATAGACAGTCAACGGCTCGCCGGGGATGAAGGGATCGCCGCGCTTCACGGCAGAGACGTCCGCGGCAGTGGCGATGCGCGGGGGCGAGGGGATCGACACCTCACGGTCGCGCGTGACGATGCCTTGGGTAAAGGCGATCGTGCTGATATGTCCTTCCCCGACCGTGCGCAACGACATGGCAAAGCGGACGGCACCGTCGGTGAGCCCGGTCTGGTCGGGCGCGGCAACGACGCTGGGGTTCATGATCGCCGCCGCCGCATAGCTGTATTCATGGCAGAAATAGGCGCCGAGCAATTGCCGGCGACGCGGCGTCAGCGCGCCGAAATGCAGATCGTTGCCGAACTGTTCGACCAGCTGCTCGTACCGGCGCTCGAACACCTTCTCGACTTGCCAGTGGCGCGTCCCGAAATCGCGGTAAACGTCCTCCAGCGCGACCGTCACCTGATCGTCGCTGAGGGCAAGCACATTCGCGACCAGCCTGAGAGCCCGGCTGGGTTCGTTGCCGCTTGCCTGCCATGCGAGATGAAAAGGGCGCACGACAACGCGCCGAGCGTCAGGCCGCAGCCGCAGCGGATGAATATCGACGATAGAAATAAGACGTGCCCCCGCTGTCCAGTAACGCCGTCAGGCGGCGTTTGCGATCTGCTTCACCTGCTCTTGAACCGGCGACGCCGCCGCTGACAAGCCAACAAATGCACGCCGCCCCATTTGCCAGGCAATCACCGATTCCGCCCCGTTGTTCATATTGACCGACACCGGGGTCAGGCCGTCGCCGCACTCGCCCGTTTCAGGGTCGACGATCGGCACGCCCAGCGTATTGCGACCGATGAACCAGTCATGGGCGGCCTTGGCGCGCGCCAGCCAGATCTCGTCGCGTGTCACCTGCCACGACAGCGCGCACGCATCGATCATGGCCCAGGCCTCGAGCGGCTGCTGGTCGAACAGCGCAGGTGGCTCGCCGGGCTTGTCGAAACCCTCGGAGCCGACCGGCTGGAACATGCCGTCATGCCCGGTGGTCTGCGTCGCGATCCAGTCCAGCGTCTCGAGGCCGGTCACCACAGCGTCATGGTCGCCAAGCGCCAGCCCGGCGCGGATCAGCGCCTCCGGGATACGGGTATTGTCGTAGGACAGAACGATCTCGAACCACGCCCAGTCGGGGCGGCTGTTGCGCGCGAGCAGCGCCGACAGCATGGCAATGCCGTCGCGCAGCAGTTGCTCCGATGCAACATCCTTCTGGCTTTCGAGGAATGCGGCGGCGCCCAGCATCGCAAAGGCGCGGGTGCGTACGGACCCGAGGCCGGCAATCGAGCCGATCGTCTGGTCGTAAAGCGTTTTGGCCCAGGTCCTCAGCGCGGCATCGGGGCCATGCGAAACGGTAACCCCGAGCGCCCATAACGTGCGTCCGTTGCTGTCCTCGGAGCCGACGTCCTCCAGCCAGCGGCGGTCGTAGCTCATGAAATTTCGATATTGCGCGGTATCGGCATTCCAGCCGTGCTGCACGAAACTGGCATAGGTTTGTGCATATCGGATACGCGTCTCGATCGGCAGGTCGCTCGCAAGCGCCATGAGCAAAAGCCCGCGCGCATTATCGTCGATGCAATAGCCATGGCGCCGATCGGCCACGCCGAACAGGCTGTGCTGCAGCATGCCGACGCCGTCGGTCATGCGTTCGATGGGACCGAACTTGAGGACCGGCGCGGCGGGCACGACGACACGGTGGCGCAAGGCCGGCGCCAGTGCCGCCATAACCGCCTCGGCATTGCGCGGCCAGATCATGGTACGTCCACGCGCATAGGCGCGCGCACTGATTTCGCCGCGCCGCGCGGCGTCGACGAGCAGGCCGCCGACGGCGGTTGCCAAGGCAGAGGGCGACCGGAAAGGCACGACGATACCATGATCGTCCGAGAGGATTTCCGTCGCGTGGACATAAGGCGTGGACACGACCGCCTTGCCGAGGCCGACCGCATAGCTGAGCGTACCCGACGTGATCTGTGCCGGGTTCCGGTACGGCGTCACATAGACGTCCGCCGCCGTCAGCCATTCCGTCAGGTCCTCTAGCGCAAAGAATTTGTCGACGAAGCTGACATGATCTTGAAGTCCGAGCTCGGCCGCGCGCGCAACCAGCATGTCGCGATATGCCTCGCCCTCGTGCCGCACGAGATGCGGGTGGGTGGCGCCGAGCACGATGTAATGGGCGTCGGGACACTGGGCGCGCACTGCGGGCATGGCCTCGATCATGTCGGCAATGCCCTTGTCGGGCGACAACAGGCCGAACGTCAGGATGGTCGGACGCTCCGGCAGCTTCAGGCGCGCGCGCGCCGCAACCGGATCGCCCATCGGGCGGTCCGGGATACCATGGGGGATGACGGTAACTTTGTCGGGATCGACCGCGTAAACGCGCTCGAGAATCTCACGGCCTTTTTCGGCCATCACGATGACCGACGCTGCGCGGTCGAGCAGGGCATCCAGCACGGCCCGCTGCGACCCGTTGGGCGATTCGAGAATCGTGTGCAATGTCAGGGCGACAGGAATTTTGACGCGGTTGACGAGGCCGAGCAGATAGCTGCCGGCATCGCCACCGAAAATACCGTATTCGTGCTGAACCCACAGGATCTGCGCACCACTGGCATCGATCGCGTCGGCAGCGGCATGATAGGCGGCAACGTCATCCTGCGGGATAAGCCGGGTGATCTCGGGACCGTAACCTTCGACTTGGCCGTCGTCCATCGCATAGACGTCGACCTGCGACACGGCGCCATGCGCCTTCAACGCGAGCCAGCTGTCTTCGGTGTAAGTGGCGAGGCCACAGCGACGCGGCGGGAAATTGCCCAATATTGCTACATGCGACGGCGCACGCACCGCACGCGAGACGGTCGGATGGCCAGGCCAGGGTAGCGGGTCGAACTTCATAGGTCCCTTTCACAGGGTTGCGAAACAGCTCTACTCCAACGTGTCGTGGCTCAGGATGTTCCTGCAATTTGCGCTGCACTGCAACAAAAAAAGTCCGTGCGCCTTTTTTGCGCGTCAGGATAGCCCTTCGATCGACCCGGCTTGATTTAGATGGATCCCCTCGGCCGCCGGAACTTTGGGAAGGCCGGGCATCGTCATCACCTCGCCGCAGATCGCAACGACGAAGCCAGCCCCCGCCGACAGCCGGACCTCGCGCACCTTAACGACATGTCCGGTCGGCGCGCCCAGCAGGGCAGGGTCGGTGGAAAAGCTGTACTGTGTCTTGGCCATGCAGACGGGCAGATGCCCGAAACCCGCCGCTTCCCAGCGCGCGAGCTGGGCGTGCACGCTCGGCTCGGCGACCGCCTCTTCCGCGCGATAGATGCGCGTCGCGACCGCATTGATCTTGGCGAACAGCGACAGCGAGTCGTCGTAGATCGGCGCGAATTGCCCGGAGTCCGCGTCGGCCAGCGCGGCGACCGCACGGGCCAGTCCCTCGGCACCCTTGCCCCCATCGGCCCAATGCGTGCAGACGAAAGCTTCGCAGCCATGCGCTTCGGCGGCTGCGCGGATGACTGCCTGTTCGTCCGCCGTGTCGGTGGCGAAATGGTTGATCGCCACGACCACGGGCACGCCGAACATCCGCACATTCTCGATATGGCGAACCAGATTGACGCTGCCGCGCTCGACGGCGGCCACGTCTTCGGCGGCAAGATCGGCCTTGGCGACGCCGCCATTCATCTTCAGCGCGCGCACGGTCGCGACGATGACCGCGACGGCCGGCGCGAGCCCGGCCTGGCGGCATTTGATGTCGAAGAACTTCTCCGCCCCCAGATCGGCACCGAAGCCCGCTTCGGTCACGACATAATCGGCACGATCGAGAGCGAGCCGCGTTGCCGCCACCGAATTGCAGCCATGCGCGATATTGGCGAAAGGCCCGCCGTGGATCAGCGCGGGCGTGCCGCCGATGGTCTGCACCAGATTGGGCTTGATCGCTTCCTTCAACAGGACCGCCATCGCGCCATCGGCTTTCAGGTCGCGCGCCGTTACGGCCTGCCTGTCCCGCGTGTAACCGACGATGATGCGACCGAGCCGGTCCTGCAGGTCGCTCAAGTCGCTGGCCAGGCACAGGATCGCCATGACTTCGGACGCGACTGTAATGTCAAATCCGCTTTCGCGCGGAAAACCGTTTGCGACACCCCCGATCGACTGGACGATGTCGCGCAGTGCCCGGTCGTTGATGTCGAGCGCGCGCCGCCAGACGATCCGCCGCACGTCGATGTCGAGGGCATTGCCCCAGTGGATATGGTTGTCGATCATTGCCGCGAGCAGATTGTGCGCCGCCGTAATCGCGTGGAAATCACCCGTGAAATGCAGGTTGATGTCCTCCATCGGCACGACCTGCGCGTAACCGCCGCCGGTCGCCCCGCCCTTCGTTCCGAAGCAGGGGCCGAGCGATGGCTCGCGCAGCGCCAGGATCGTGCGCTTGCCGATCCGGTTCAGCGCATCGGCCAGGCCGATGGACGTCGTCGTTTTGCCCTCGCCTGCCGGAGTCGGGTTGATCGCGGTGACGAGCACGAGCTTGCCGGTGCTTTCCCCCGAGGGGACCGCCGCCGGGTCGATCTTGGCCTTGTACCGACCGTACGGCTCTATGGCAGCTTCGGGCAGGCCGGCCTTGGCCGCGATGTCGGCAATGGGGGCTAGTCGCGCCGCGCGCGCGATGTCGAGATCGATGGTCACGAAAGCGGATTAGCGCTGCCAGGGCGCGAACGCCACCGGGCCGACACCATAAAAAAAGGGCGGCCCCGGCATGCGGGACCGCCCTGTTTTGGCTGGTTGGCCGATCAGCGCTTAGAGAACTGGAAGCTGCGGCGGGCCTTGGCCTTGCCGTACTTCTTGCGCTCGACCGTGCGGCTGTCGCGGGTCAGGAACCCGGCGGCCTTCACCGGGGCGCGAAGCTCCGGCTCATATTTGGTCAGCGCCTGGCTGATGCCGTGGCGCAGGGCGCCGGCCTGGCCCGACAGGCCACCGCCCTTGACGGTCGCGATCACGTCGAAGCTGCCGACGCGGTCGGCGACTTCGAAGGCCTGGCGGATAACGAGGCGCAGCGTCGGACGTGCGAAATACACTTCCTGGTCGCGGCCGTTGACGGTGATCTTGCCGCTGCCGGGCTTGATCCACACGCGGGCGACGGCATCCTTGCGGCGGCCGGTCGCGTAGCTGCGGCCCTGCGCGTCGATGATCTTGTCACGCAGCGGCATCGTCGACACCGGACGTGCGGGTGCCGCATCGTCGTCGTTCATGACGGTGTCGGTGACTTCGGCCTTAGCAGGCGCGGGCGCGGCGCCGGTCAGTGCGGCGAGATCGGCCAGCGACTGGCGGGTATCCGACACTTCGGCGCCGGTTTCGGGAGTTTCGGCCATTATGCGCCCACCTTGTTCTTGCGGTTCATCGAGGCCACGTCGAGCACCTTGGGGCTCTGGCCTGCATGGGGATGTTCGGTGCCCGAATAGATGCGCAGCGCGCGCATCTGGTCACGGCCCAGCGGTCCGCGCGGAATCATGCGCTCGACGGCCTTTTCCAAGACGCGCTCGGGGAACTTGCCCTCGAGGATCTTGGCAGGCGTCGTTTCCTTGATGCCGCCCGGGTGACCGGTGTGCTTGTAATAGACCTTGTCGGTCATCTTCTTGCCGGTGAATTTCACCTTGTCGGCATTGATGATGATGACGTTGTCACCGCAATCGACGTGCGGGGTGTAGATCGGCTTGTGCTTGCCGCGCAGGATATTCGCGACCATCGACGCGACGCGCCCGACGACCAGGCCGTCGGCATCGATCAGCATCCAGTCTTTCACCACGTCGGCGGGCTTGACCGCCTTGGTGGTCTTCATCAACGCCTTCATGGCTTTGGACCTCTTCAAACGAAACAAGCCGCCCCGGTGCGGAGCGGCGTTCGAGCGGGCCAATGCATCGGACGATGCGAAAAGTCAACAAAACGGCGGCATTGCTAACGGGTACTATAATACCGTCGTTTGATCAGGCGGCGAAGGCGACGCCCGTCATGGCTTCCGAAACGGCCCAGAGCCTCGCCGCCGCCCCGGGATCGATGGCATGGTCGCGGACGCCGCTGTTGGGGTCCATGCCTTCGGTCCAGCGTGCCGCAATGTCGCAGTCCTCGCAATAGACGCCGCCCTTGCCTGCGAGCAGCGGCGACGTCGCGCACCACACGCTGGTCGCGGCGCCCTGTTCCACGGTCTTGAACCGCTCGTTGACGTTTCCCTCGGCGTCGAACCAGCCCATCGCGACCTGTTCCTCCTGCGTCAGGTGGCGCTGCAACGGCGTCACGATGCCGCCGGGGTGCACCGCAAAGGCGCGGATGCCGTGCGGCGCGCCCAGCGAATCGAGGTGCACGGCGAACAGCGCATTGGCCGACTTCGCCTGCCCATAGGCCTTCCATTTGTTGTACTCGCGGCGGTCGAAATTGATGTCTTCGAAATCGACCGCGGCGATGCGGTGGCCGATCGATGACAGCACGACGACCCGCGTGCCCGATCCTGCCGCCTTCAGCAGCGGCCACAGCCGCGCCGTCATCTGGAAATGCCCGAGATGGTTGGTGGCGAACTGACTTTCATAGCCGCGCGCATCGCGGGACAGTGCGTTCGCCATAACGGCGGCATTGTTGATCAGGATGTCGATCCTGTCCGTCGCGCCCGCGACCTCGGCGGCGAATGCATCGACCGATTCGGGCACGGCAAGATCCAGCTTCCTGATCTCGACCCCCGCGATTCCGTTCAGGTCCTGCGACGCTGCATCCGGGCGCCGCGCGCCGACGATCAGCCGCGCCCCCGCACCGGCCAGCGCGCGGACCGTTTCCAGCCCGAGCCCCGAATAGCCACCGGTCACCAGCGCCACCTTGCCCGTGAGGTCCACCCCGGCAATCACGTCGCCCGCGGTCGACCGCATGCCGAAACCGCTGTTCAAGGGTGCCTGCTCGGTCATTTCCTTCTCCCCGCTAGCGTTGTCGTCCGACAGCATGCGCGCCCCAGGCGACGCTCGCAACCAGCAGCGCGCCGACGGCCTGGTGCGCGACGGCCAGTCCGATGTTGACGCCCGACATCACCGTCGCGATGCCGAGCGCTATCTGCAGCCCCAGCGCGCTGTGCAGTGCGACCGAGGCCGGGCGTACGCCGGCGCGCTTCACCCGGCCCGCCAGCGCGACGATCGCCACCAGCGCGACGAACGCCCACCAGCGATGGATGAAATGGACGAGATAGGGATCGCTGCTGAACGCATGCGCCATCCCCTGCGACCAGTCGATTCCGGTCGGCAGGAAGCGGTCGCTCATCATCGGCCAGTTCTGCGTGACCTTGCCCGCGCGCATGCCGGCAACCCACGCACCGTAGAGCAGCTGGATATAGAGGACCGCGCCCACTAGAACGGCAAAGCCGGTCAGCCGTGCCGGCCGGGCCCGGGAGTTGCGCGCCACGGCAACGAGGTCGAGTGCCGTCCACACCAGCGAGGCAAGGATCGTGAGCGCGAGCAGAAGGTGCAGCGCCAGCCGGTAATGGCTGACGGCGACACCCTGCCACAGGCCGGACTTGACCATCCACCAGCCGACCGCGCCCTGCAGCGCGCCCAGCGCCAGCAGCGCCAGCAGCCGCGGCTTGTACCCGGCAGGGATGGCACCGCGGACCCAGAACCATGCGAGCGGCAGCGCGAACGCCAGCCCGATCACGCGGCCCAGCAGACGGTGCACCCATTCCCAGAAGAAGATGAACTGGAACTGCCCCATCGTCATGCCCGCATGGATCGCGGCATATTGCGGCACGCGCTTGTACGCGTCGAACGCGGCCTGCCAGTCGGCAGCAGTCAGCGGCGGGATCGCGCCCGAAACCGGCTTCCATTCGGTGATCGACAGCCCCGATTCGGTCAGGCGCGTGATGCCGCCGACGACGACCATGCAAAAAACGAGGAACGCGACGATGAACAGCCAGTTGGCGATCGATCGCGGCCGGGCGGCGGACGGGGCTGGGGGCATGGCGGCCATATAGGGTCTCCGTAACGATCGGCAATCGGAGGCCGTCAATTGTCCGTACGTGATATGTTGTATCTTTACCGATCCACTGCCATATGGTGGCCGTGTCCCGATCAGCCTTTCTTTCCGCGCTCGACCGCGCCGCGATCGGCCTGTCCGCGCTCTGCGCGGCGCACTGCCTGATCAGCGTCGTGCTCATCGCCGGGCTGTCGGTCGCCGGATCGGTCTGGACCGACCCGGCAATCCACCGCATCGGCATGTTCGGCGCCGTGGCGCTGGCGGCTTTCGCCTTCGGCCCCACCCTGATTCGCGAACGCCTGACCCGCGGCATCGTGGTCGGCATGGTCGGCCTTGCGTTGATGGCGCTGGGGCTGCTGGTCCCCCATGGCTGGCCCGAGATCGCCGCGACCGTCGCCGGTGCCAGCCTGCTTGCCAGTGCGCACTTGATGAACACCCGCGCGCGGGCCTAGGCTTCGGGCCATGCCCCTGCACGCCCATACGCTACATCACGGCACGTTGCTGGCCGTCGCGGCCCAGGCCGCGCTCGAGGCCTCGGGCGAGCAATGGACCGACATGCGCTCGCGCGTTTTCGACGCGCTTGCCGGGTTCGACCGACCCGCCTCTGCCTATGACATTGCCGAGGCGATGTCGAAGCTGGAAGGGCGGCGCATCGCCGCCAACAGCATCTACCGCATCCTCGACCTCTTCGTGGCGGCCAACCTCGCGCGCCGGGTCGAAAGCGCCAATGCCTATCTGGCTAACGCGCACCCCGATTGCATCCACGACTGCATTTTCATGATCTGCGACGCCTGCGGCAATACGACCCACATCGACGATGACGCGGTCACGGGCGCCGTGCGCGCAGCGGCAGGCGCCACCGGCTTCGGCGTGTCGCGCCCCGTCATCGAGGTCCGCGGGACCTGCAGCGCCTGCGCCTGACCCATTTCCCTCTCCCAGGGGGAGAGGGGAAGTTACAGCATCTTCCCCATTCGGATCAGCGGCACCGACACGCCGTCGACGGGCGGCGACTCGACATGTTCGATCGGCAGATAACCACACGCCCGATAGAGCGGTTCGCCCGACAATGTCGCCATCATCTCGGTCCGCCTGAACCCTGCAGCCCGTGCGGCGCCCTCGCACAGGTCGAGAATCATCCGGCCTATCCCCTGCCGTACGCACGCCGGATCCGTGTACATCGCCCGTACCCGCGCGGCATCGGTCGCCGGGTCGAGCGGCGCGGGATCGCGTGCCACAATGCTCGCGTCGCCGCCATAAAGGGTCGCCCGCGCGCTCCAGCCGCCACAGCCTACCAGCTGTTCGTCGCGCAGGATCAGGAAGTAGGTCCGGTCCGCGATGATCTGGGTGTCCAGCCCCATGACGTTATGGCTGAGCGCAATCTGGGCCGGCGTCAGGAACCCCTGCTGGTTCACCGCAATCGCGCGCGCCATCAGGTCGCGGATCGCCGGGATGTCGGCTTCGGTGGCAAGGTGGTGATGCAGATCGGACACGAATGCGCTGTCGAATCCGCAGACCATGACGTCAAGTGCCGGAGTCGATTGCAGGCCCTGCCCCAAGGCGGTACTAACGCGCATGTCCAATCGTCCTGACACGCCTTTGCTCGACACGGTCCCGACACCCGTCGAACTCCGCAAACTCAAGCCTGAACAGCTCCGCCAGCTCGCCGACGAACTGCGTGCGGAAATGATCTCCGCGGTTGGGACCACCGGTGGCCACTTGGGTTCCGGCCTCGGCGTGGTCGAGCTGACGACGGCGATCCACTATGTGTTCGACACGCCCCACGACCGGCTGGTGTGGGACGTCGGGCACCAGGCCTATCCGCACAAGATCCTCACCGGGCGACGCGACCGCATCCGCACCCTGCGCCAGGGCGGCGGCCTCAGCGGCTTCACCAAGCGCACCGAAAGCGAATATGACCCGTTCGGCGCGGCGCACAGCTCGACCTCGATCAGTGCCGCGCTGGGTTTCGCCATCGCGAACAAGCTCAACGACAAGCCGGGCAAGGGCATTGCCGTCATCGGCGACGGGTCGATGTCGGCGGGCATGGCCTATGAGGCGATGAACAACGCGCGCGAGGCAGGGAACCGCCTCGTCGTGATCCTCAACGACAACGACATGTCGATTGCGCCGCCCGTGGGTGGCCTCAGCGCCTATCTGGCGCGCATCGTGTCGAGTCGCGAATTCCTGAGCGTGCGCGAAACGCTGAAAAAGCTGGCGCGCGCGCTGCCCGGGCCCCTGCACAAGGCGGCGAAGAAAACCGATGAATTCGCCCGCGGCCTCGCCATGGGCGGGACGCTGTTCGAGGAACTGGGCTTCTACTACGTCGGCCCCATCGACGGGCATAACCTCGACCAGCTCATTCCCGTGCTCGAGAACGTGCGCGACGCAGCCGAAGGGCCGTGCCTCATCCATGTCGTGACCAAGAAGGGCAAGGGTTACGCCCCGGCCGAGGCGAGCGCCGACAAATACCATGGCGTGCAGAAGTTCGACGTGGTGTCGGGCGTGCAGGCAAAGGCGCCGCCGGGGCCGCCGAGCTACCAGAATGTCTTCGGCGAAACGCTGGCGAAACTCGCGGAAACCGACAAGCGCATCGTCGCGATCACCGCCGCCATGCCGAGCGGCACGGGCGTCGACAAATTTGCCAGTGCCCATCCCGACCGCGCTTTCGACGTCGGCATCGCCGAACAGCATGCCGTGACCTTTGCGGCCGGTCTTGCCGCACAGGGGATGCGGCCGTTCTGCGCGATCTATTCGACCTTCCTGCAGCGCGCCTACGACCAGGTCGTGCACGACGTGGCGATCCAGAACCTGCCCGTGCGTTTCGCCATCGACCGCGCCGGGCTCGTCGGTGCCGACGGCTGTACGCACGCCGGATCGTTCGACGTCACCTATCTGGCAACCTTGCCCAATATGGTGGTGATGGCACCGTCTGACGAGGCCGAGCTGGTTCACATGACCTACACGGCCGCCGAGCACGACTCGGGGCCGATCGCGGTGCGCTATCCGCGCGGCAACGGCACCGGCGTCGCCCTGCCGCAGGTCCCGCAAAAGCTGGAAATCGGCAAGGGCCGGATCGTCCGGCAGGGCAAGAAGGTCGCGCTCATCTCGCTCGGCACGCGGCTCGAAGAAGCGATGAAGGCCGCCGACGCGCTCGACGCCAAGGGGTTGAGCACGACGGTTGCCGACTTGCGCTTTGCCAAACCGCTCGACACCGACCTGATCCGCAAGCTGCTTACCACGCACGAAGTCGCAGTGACCGTCGAGGAAAACAGCATCGGCGGTTTCGGCGCGCATGTGCTGACCATGGCGAGCGACGAGGGCCTGATCGACGCCGGTCTCAAGCTGCGCACGCTGCGCCTGCCCGACTTGTTCCAGGACCACAACAAACCCGAGCTTCAGTACAAGGAAGCGGGCCTCGATGCCGAAGGGATCGTGGACTGCGTGCTGAAGGCGCTGCGCGTGAACAGCGTGGGAGTCGTCGAAGTCCGGGCGTGATCGATCGGCGCTCTCAAGATATTTGGGCCGTCAACTCGGCACGATTACTTGTGGCGATGGCCGGTTCATCTTGCGTAACTGCCACCAAAACCGACTAGATACGCCGACGCTATTTGACCGGATCATGTATTTGTCCTGCTGACCGGACAGAGGCGTAGCATGACGATCCATATCCAGTGTGTAGGTATTGTCCTTGACGCCACGCCGGCGCTGGCCGGAGCGCGGGCCGCGCGCGCCGTGCGCGAAGCGGCGCGGCCCGCCTCTGCCGGGGGGCAAGATTATCTTCTCGACGATCCCGCCGCCGTCGCACGCGTTGACGGCGCGCGCGTGCGGTACCTCGTCTCGATCCTCGCCGGGCCGAACCCCCGATCGGCCTACGTCGCACGCCGTCAGGCAAATTAGCGGCGCGTTCTGGCGGGCGGGTCCTGCCGTAGCCCGGATCTCGCTCCGGAACGCGGCAGGGCCGAGCCCGGCAGGGCTTGCAATGTAGAGGAATGCGGGAGACTCCGGTCGCATGCCCCGCCAGCCCGCCGCCCATCCCCGCCAAGCACCACGCAACCGGCACTCGCGTCTTTGCCCTGGTGCAAATTCGCCGTGGTGAAGATGCGCATCGACCAGCGGCTCGTCGAACTCGGCCTCGCCGACAGCCGCGCGCGGGCCCAGGCGCTGGTCCTGTCGGGCAACGTCTTTGTCGGCGACCGGCGGATCGACAAGGCGGGGCAGTCGGTGGACGCTGAGGCCCAACCGATCGTCAAGGGTCGCGATCACCCCTGGGTCTCGCGCGGTGGCATCAAGCTTGCCCATGGGCTGGATCATTTCGGCTGGGATGTCGCCGACGCGGTCGCCATCGACGTCGGCAGCTCGACCGGCGGATTCACCGACGTGTTGCTGACCCGGGGTGCGACCCGAGTCTATGCCGTCGACAGCGGAACCAACCAGCTGGCGTGGAAGCTACGGCAGGACGAGCGCGTCGTCGTGCTCGAGCAGACGAGCGCGCGCATCCTGACCGACGCCCATATTCCCGAGTGCGTCGATCTCATCGTCTGCGACGCGAGCTTCATCGGCCTCGCAAAGGTACTCGAACGCCCCTTGACGTTTGCCACGCCCGTCGCCCGGCTGCTGGCACTCATCAAGCCCCAGTTCGAAGCCGGACGCGAGGCCGTCGGCAAGGGCGGCGTCGTGCGCGACCCCGCCATCCACGCCGCCGTCTGTGCCGACGTCCGGACCTGGGTGGAAGCGCAGGGCTGGACGGTCGACGGCATTGTCGCCAGCCCCATCACCGGCCCCGAAGGAAATGTCGAATTCCTGATAGCGGCGCACCGGCAGGAGCAAAAAAAGAAATAATATCCGATATCTGGCAGTGGCTGTGTTGCATGCTTAATACGCGACAACAACAAGGGGGAGGGGCTCGACATGATCCGGATCGCCGGTGCCGTCGCCATATTGGCTTTCGCCGTCGCGCAGCCGGCTTCGGCCCAGCGCACGGACGACAACGCCGTCACGTCTGCCGAGGACGCCTTCGGCAAATCGGTCGGCGACCAGTCGATCGGCATCTACAACCCTTATGACGTGCGCGGCTTTTCCCCTGTCGACGCGGGCAATATCCGGATCGAGGGACTATATTTCGATCAGCAGGGCAATCTGACCCAGCGGCTGCAAAACGGCTCCACCGTCCGCGTCGGCATTTCGGCGCAAAGCTATCCTTTTCCCGCGCCGACCGGGATCGCGGACTTCAGTCTTCGCAAGCCCGGCGGCACGTTTCTCGCGTCCGCTGCGGTGACCGCCGGCCCGTTCGGGACGATCCTGGCCGACCTTGACCTGCAGATCCCCGTCGACGGTGACCGTCTCGGCATTGTCGCCGGCGTGACGCCCTATCACAATGTCGATCCCGGCCAGGTTTCGACGAACGGTCTGTCGGCTGCCTTGTTGATGCGCTGGGCTCCTCGCGCCGGGATCGAGGTGATGCCGTTCGCCGCCCGGATCCGACAGGTCGATGAGGGCACGCAGCCGCTGATCTTTTCGGCCGGCGCCTTCTTGCCCAAGCGAATCGACCGGACGCGGTTTTTTGGCCAACCCTGGAACGACAATGCCCAGACCGTGTACAATTACGGCATCGTCACGCGCGCCGATCCGTTCGGCTTCGATGTGCGGCTGGGCGTTTTCCGCTCGATCTCGGACAGCGATACCCAGGCAGCCGACCTCTTGTTCGACACGGCTCCCGCGGGACGCGTCGGCCGCCGGCTCATCGTGCGCGAAATCGACAGTCGGTCCGCTTCGACGTCCGGTGAGCTGCGCGTGTCGCGCAGTTTCGACGAGGGGCCGCGCCGCCATGCGCTGATCGCATCGCTGCGCGGGCGCGATCAGTCGCGGCGCTATGGGGGCGCTGCCTTCGCCGATCTTGGCGCGAGCCGGACCGGCGTCGCCGACGAACGACCCGAGCCGGCATTCACGGCGGGGCCCCAGACCCTCGACCATGTCACGCAAACAACGCTAGGCATTGCTTATCAGGGCAAATGGCGCGGTGTCGGCGAACTGAGCGTCGGCTTGCAGAAAACGCGATATCGCAAGCAGGTTACGAACCCCGATCCGGCCGTCCCGGTACCCGTGAGCAGCGATTCGCCCTGGTTGTTCAGCGTTACCGGCGCCATCAGCGCGACCCCGCGGCTCGCGTTCTACGCCGGCTACACACGCGGCCTCGAAGAGAGTCCCGTCGCCCCCAGCAACGCCGTCAACCTGAGCGAAGCGCCGCCCGCCATCAAGACCGAGCAGAAGGATGCCGGCATTCGCTGGTCCGTCTCGAAGGGCGTGACGGCGGTCGTCGGCGTTTTCGACATCGCCAAGCCGTATTTCAACCTCGATGCGAGCAACCGGTTTCGCGAGCTCGGCATGGTGCGGCATCGTGGGCTGGAGATCTCGATTGCCGGGCAGATCGCCCCGGGGCTCAACCTTGTCGCCGGCAATGTCCTTCTCGATGCGAAGGTCTCGGGCGATCTCGTGGAGCGCGGGCTGATCGGTCGCCGACCCGTCGGCACCTTCGTGCGACATACGATCGTCAGCCTCGACTATCGGTTGCCCTGGTATGATCCGCTGTCGTTCGACGCGACGTTCGAGGGGACCAGCGACCGCACCGCCAACGCCGCGAACACGCTGACCGTGCCCACCCGCGCGGTCATGAGCCTGGGCGCGCGCTACCGGACGAAGGTCGCGGATCGGCCCGTACTGGTGCGCGCCCTCGTCGGCAACGTCACGAACACGTTCGGCTGGAATGTGGGAAGCAGCGGCTTCTTCGTGGCCAACGGCGCGCGTCGCTTCTCGCTCAGTCTGGCGGCCGATATTTAACCTGCAGCAGCCCCTTTCCGCCTCCGCAACAATACGCCATGTCCGGCCTGAAGCCGAGAAACGGAGTCGCGCATGAGTGAGCTGGCATCAAGCGGACAATTACGGGCTGCCTATTGGCGATGGGCCCTCGTCTCCGTGCCGATGGTCGTCGTACCCGGCTTCGTCGTTGGCGCACTCAGCAATTCGGGGGAGACGAACCGCTGGTATGCCCTGCTCGAAAAGCCCTGGTTCCAGCCGCCCTCATGGGCGTTCCCCGTGGCCTGGACGTCGCTCTACATCATGCTTGGTCTGGCTATTGCGCAGGTGCTCCACGCGCGCGGCGCGCAATACCGGGGCTATGCCATCGCGCTGTTCGTCGTCGCCTTTCTTCTCAATCTGACGTGGTCGCCGGTGTTCTTCGGGCTGCATCGCCCGACCATGGCGCTGGGGATCATCATCGCCATGTTCGTCGCTGCCCTCGCGACAACCTTCGCTTTCGGTCGCGTGCGCAGCGCGGCGGCCTGGATGATGGTGCCTTATCTCGGCTGGCTGTGCTTTGCCGCGCTGCTCAACTGGGAGGTCATCCGCCTCAATCCGGGAGCCGAAGGCCTTGTCGTCGAACCCGGCGCCACCCAGATAGATATCAGACGCTAACCCGATCGGGGATCACATCATGCAGACCGACAACCGCCTTTTTGACGATTTTGCCAAGTTCATGAACGGCGCCGCCGGCACGCTCGCGGGAGTCGGGCGCGAAGCGGAAGCGGGCTTTCGCGAGCGGATGAAGGATTGGATCGGCGGCCTCGACTTTGTAAGCCGCGATGAGTTCGAGGCCGTGAAGGCCATGGCCGCGGCCGCGCGCGACGAAGCGGAGGCGCTTAACCTGCGCATCGCCGCGCTTGAGGCAAAGGCCTCCTAAAGCCGCGCTGCCGCGACGATCGGGCCGCCGTTTCCGTTCTGGACGAGTACGGCCCGTTTGAGCCCGGTCGGCGTCGCCGGCGCCGTGAAGGTGCCCGCCTTGCCGTTCCAGCTACCCAGCGCCACGAGTTGCCGCACGATGTTGCGATGGGGCAGGGTGCGCCCGCCATTTTCGCCCGCGCGGATGGGTACCTGCACCGTCCGCGGATCATAGGCGACGAACCAGACGGTGGACGGGCGCGCCATCGTCGCGGCGGCCACCGTTATCACATTGCCGTTCGCGGCAAGGGCCGGGCCGCCGGTACGGGCATTGCCGGCAATCGCCTGTTCGACTTCGCCCTTGCGGCTGCCCAGCACGGCCACGCGTCCGTTGACGATCAGCTGCGGCGTCTGGACGTTCCCGCGCCCCTGGGCCCGGGCGTAGGACCATTGGCGTGCGGTATAGGCCGGCTGCGCGTAGATATCCTTCCACCCCAGCTGGTCCCAATATGTCACGGCAAAATTGAGCGCGAGCACGTCAGGGCGATTGGCGACCTCGTCGAGCACCGCCAGCGCCGGCGGGCACGACGAGCAACCCTGGCTCTGGTAGAGTTCGATGACCGCCGGATGGGCGGCATCGGCACCGCTCGCCGCGGGTGCGGCCTTAGCTTCGGGGGCCAGTGAAGGTGCGGCCAATTGCAGGGCGAGGGCCCCGGCTCCGGCGACGGCAAGCATGGCGACGATGGATCTGGACATGATGATCTCCTTTGCCACCGATACGCATGCGCGCGGCCGAAAGTTACGCTACCACCGAAGCAGGCGCGGTCCCAGCAGCGCGCCGATCGCCGTCGCGGCGGCAATGCCGAGCGAATACCAGGTGAGCACGAAACTTGCGCCGGCTTCCGGGCAATGAAGGCTGTACAGCGTCGCCGACACGGCGCCCGATGCGAGACCGATAACCGCCCCCGTCGCCCGCAGCCGGGTCGGCGCGAATCGCCGGGCGAAGACCAGCAGGGTGCCCGCGACGGGCAGCGCGAACAGGGCGATGAGCATCGAGCAGATGCGCCATGTCCTGCCCAGCCACGCCAGCAGCCAGTCGTCCTGCGGCATTCCCGCCAGCTCGTGCGCGCTCACCAGGCCCAGCAACGCCACGGGTACGCCGAGCAACCACAGCCAGCGGGGCGGACGCGCTTCCGGACGAATCAGCGAAAGCAGTGCCGTGATCGCGATCAGCGCGAGCGACCCGGTATAGGCCAGCTTCATCCAGAACATCGGCCCGGCCATGGCCAGATCGAGATCGGGGCGAAAGCCGAGCGTTGCGGCAATGACGACCAGTGTCACGGCCATGCCGGCGGCCAGGCTCAGGCCGAGGCGCAACGGGGCGGCATGACGGGGAACGGGACCCGTGTCGCGCGCCAGTGCGTCGATCAGGGCGTCGGTATCCATCACTTCCCTGCCAGTCTTTTGGCGAGTGCCTTGATCCCGCGATGGACGGAAACCTTTACGTCCGCTTCGGACAGGCCATCGCGAACGGCAGCCTCGGCGACGCTCAGCCCCTCGATCTTGGTTGCGCGGATCGTAGCGGCCTGTTTCGGCGACAACGTCTCCAGCGCGGCGTCGACGTCGAGCCGCGCGGAGACCGCATCCTCGAATCCGCCTTCGCTCAGCAGGTCGCCGACATCGTCGAGCGCGACATCGTAGCGGGTGCGGCGAAAATGGTCGATCATCTTGTAGCGGGCAACCGCAAACAGCCAGGGACCGAAGGCACGGCTGCGGTCATAGCTGGCGCGGCGGGTATGGACGGCAATCAGGGTCTCCTGCACCAGGTCCTCCACATCGGCCGCCCCGCCCATGCGCCGTGCGTAATAGCGCCGCAAAACCGGCACCAGCGCCGACAGCAGCATGTGATGCGCGCGCGCATCGCCGTCGAGGCTCGCCTGCATCAGGCGCCGGAGTTGAGCTTCGTCGGTTGGCACTCGAACGCTATACGGCAGAATTGCGACATCGGTTACACGGCATGGTTATCCACAGCTTCGCGCGCGAAATGCTTGCATCGCGCGTCAAGCCGAGCCACCCCAGACGCCATGACCAATGTCGAAATCGATCTGGACGGGCAGCGCGCGGCGCCTATCGACATGCTGGAGGCGTGGTTCGAAGCGCACGGCTGGACGCACGAGCGCGTCGGCGAAGAAGAGATCGTCGCATCTGCCCAGGGGTCGTGGGGCCTGTACGAGCTGCGCGGCGTCTGGCGCGATGACGACAATGTCCTGCAGTTCATGGCCTTTCCGGACATCAAGGTTGCCGACCATCAGACATCGACAGTGTATGAGGCGATCGGCCTGATCAACGAGCAGCTGTGGCTGGGGCATTTCGAGCTCTGGTCGGGGGCGGGCACGGTGTTGTTCCGTAACGCCGTGCTGATCGACAGCGGCGACGAAGCCGGGCTCAGCCTTGAACAGGCCGAAACCGTGATCGAAGCGGCAGTGGACGAGGTCGATCGGTTCTACCCCGTGTTCCAGTTCGTCCTGTGGGGCGGCAAGTCGCCCAAGGAAGCGATTGCCGCCGCGCTCGTCGAAACGCGCGGCGAGGCGTGAGCGACAGCGGGCTGACGGCGCCGTTCTGGCTCGTTGGATGCGGCGCCATGGCGGGTGCGATGCTCTCGCGCTGGCTGGCGACCGGCATGGACGCCGCGCTGGTAACGGTGATCGATCCCGCGCTGCCGGATTTTCCCGGCGTCCGCGTGCTCGCCGAGATGCCGAAGGAAAGTCCCCCGGCGCAGCTCATGCTGGGCATCAAGCCCCAAATGCTGGACGAGGTCGTGCCGCGCGTCGCCCCGTTTGTCGGGGCGCACACGACGCTGCTGTCGATCTTGGCGGGGAAACGTCACGCCACCTTGTCGCAGGCTTTCCCTGCCGCCCGGCAGGTGGTCCGCGTCATGCCGAACCTGCCGGTCGCGATCGGCGAAGGGGCCGTGGCGCTGCATGCGCCGGGCGCCGACCATGCCGCCATTTCCGCCTTGATGGCACCACTCGGCCTGGTCGAATGGATCGATGACGAAGGGCTGTTCGACGCCGTCACCGCATTGTCGGGATCGGGACCCGCATTCCTCTACCGCTTTGCAGAGGCCCTGACGGCGGGCGGGGCGGCGCTCGGCCTTGCCCCCGATGTCGCCGACCGACTGGCGCGGGCGACGGTGGCGGGCGCGGCTTCGCTCGCCAGGGCATCGACGGCACCGCTCGGCACGCTTGCCGACCGGGTCGCGAGCAGGGGCGGCTCGACGCGCGTCGGGCTCGACGTGCTCGACCATGATGATGCGTTGAAAGCGCTCGCCACCAGAGCACTCAAGGCGGCCGCAGAGCGCAACCGGGAATTGGGGAAAGGCTGATCCACCCGCCTGTCGTAGATGACGGTTCCAATCCGCACGGCGTCGACGGGAAACTTTTGCGGGCTGGATCCAGGATGATCGGCAAACCGCCCGCCGATCGGGACGCCCGGCGCACCCGCTACGGATATTTTCGTCACCGCAACCGTTGTTCGCGCGTTACGAAATGGAGACGCTCATGAAAAAGATGCTACTGGGTGCCGTGATCGCTGCGGTCTCGATGACCGCGATGCCGTCGACGCCGGTATCGGCACAGCCGCAACGGACCGTTACCAAGGTAAAGGTCCGGCCGAACGGGCGCACGATCGTCAAAAAGCGCGTCGTACGTGCTCCCCAGCAGCAGAACCGCCGCTGGGCGCGCGGCCAGCGGTTCGATCGTCGCTACGCCTCGAATTATCAGGAAATCAACAACTGGCAGCAGTATCGGGGCCGCCGCCTCTACGCGCCGCCGCGCGGTTACCGCTGGGTGCGATCGGGCAACGACGCCGTCCTGGTTGCCGTCGCCGGCGGCCTCATCGGAGCCGTGCTGGCCGGCGCTTTCAATTAGGACCGGCCCGAAGCGCGGGCGGGGGCGGAGCGTTCCGCCCGCGTCTCGCGCCCCCCATCCTTTCCCGTGCGCGACCAGAGGCCGGCTTGCGAAACCTTGATTTCACGTCCTGGCAAAGCCTGTTCACGACGCTTCTGGGCCTTGCTGTCTTCACGCTGATCGGCGTCGGCGCACGCCTGATCGCCATGATGACGATCCAGCAACGGCGCGAGCGCCAGAACCGCCAAATCAACGAGCGGCTGCGCACGCTGATCGCTGCCTACAAGGTCCTCGGCGGCTCGTTCACCGGTGACCTGAGTGTCGATCCCAGCCACTTGCGCGACATGCGGCGCCGCGCCGATGCCGCGCCTGCCGCCGAACCGGTGTCGACGGACGTTGGCGCGGGTGTCGGCGCGGAATCCTCCGACCGCGCGCGACGCATCCGCGACGCGGTCGAGGCCGCCTTGTCCGACATCATCCTCCTCGGCACCGAAGAACAGGTCAAACTCGCTGCCGACGCCGCGATCGAACTGGTGGCCGGGCGCCCTGTTCCGACGCACGCGCTTGTCGTCTCGCTCCGGAATTTCATCCGTTCGGCGCTCGACCTCGATCCCATCGGCGCGCACCTGACGCTGCCGATGCAAGGCCCGACCCGACCGGCCGCTGCCGGGAACCGGGCCAAGCAGGAACAAGTCGGCGGGCGGAGCGAGCGCGCAGGGGGCGGTATGAACGGCGGTCTTGGCGGCAGCGGCATGGACACCGGCAGCCCGGCAACGCTGGAGGATATCGAGCACAAGCGCTGATTCCGGCGCATGGCGGCAAGCTAGCGTGTTCAAAAACCGACCCGTCACAATAATTCGGTCTCGAAACAGGACGATAGGCCCATTTGTTTTGAGAGCGGGTCGCCCGAGGTCGGTTGTCCGATGCCCAACGCCCCGTTAACGGCCCTGTCACGCGGCGCGATTGGTGCCGCAAGATTAGGAATCCAACATGATCAGGTTTTTTGGCGCAGCATGCGTTGCCGTTTTGCTGTCCGGCGCCGCGACCGCCGCGCCCGTCGTCTACGATCTGTCGGGTACGTTCACCAATGGAAGCACGCTGACGGGTTCGTTCGCGTTCGATGGCACAAAGACCGGTGCGGACCAGTTCTCCGACGTCAGCGTCCTCGTGCCCGGTTATTTCGGATGGGACCGCGTGTACGGGAACAATGTCGGAAAGTACGACCCGTCCGACGAATATGTGTATTTCTACGCCGGGCGGACCGGTGACTATATGCGCCTCGTCTTTCCGACGACCACCGTTGCGGGTGTCACCGCGATCAACGGCACGCAACTCGACAGCACGACGTTCGCCTATTATTATTATGGCAACGTGCACCTCGTCAGCGGTAGCATCACCGAGGCGGCGGCGGCCGTTCCCGAGCCGGCGACCTGGGCGATGATGTTGCTGGGCTTCGGCGGCATCGGCTATGCCATGCGTCGCAAGAATGCCGTTGGCGCGCGTATCCGTTACGCCTGACCGCGCTTCTCCCTAGAGAATGAAGAGCCGTCGGTCGAAAGATCGGCGGCTTTGGGGTTTTAGGAAGATTGACCGCCGTCCGCGGCGTCGCGCCACACCCTGTCCGGGGGCGCGCCGCTTTATTCCCCCCGGCTCAGGTCCATCGCCAGCGCCCGGTCTTCGGGAGGGATCAGGCCTTCGAGGACTTGCCAAAAGCCGGTGACCGCTTCCTGCCCGGCCCGCCCATAGGCTGCCGACAGGCGCTCGCGCAGCCGGTCGAACAACTCGGCTTCGAGCGCGGTTCCCGCGTCGGTCAGACGCAGCAGTTTCTGGCGGCGGTCGGTTTCGCCGGGCGCGGTCGCGACCAGCCCGCGGGTGGTCAGTTCGGTCAGGACCCGGCCCAGCGACTGCTTGGTCACGGCCAGCAGCCGCAACAGATCGCCCACGGTCAGGCCGGGCTGGCGCGCGATGAAGTACAGCGCCCGCTGGTGCGCGCGGCCAAGGCCATGCTGCGCCAGCAGCGCGTCGGCATTGCGCGTCATATGCGCATAGCCGAAATACAGCAGCTCCACGCCGCGTCTGATTTCGGGCTCGCGCAGGAACAGCGGGGAAGCGCGTGAGGTCACAGCGCCGGTTGCGGATGAATTGGGCCAGACATGTTGACCTGTTCTGCCAGCGCCGATAGGCCGACGCAAGACTTCGCGGAGGCCCCCATGTCCGATTTTGCGTCCGATTTCGTGTTCGAACCGAACCCGCGCTGCGTCGCGCCCGATGCGCGCGAGATCCTGCTCGCCGATCCGGGCTTCGGCCGCGTCTTCACCGATCACATGGCAATGATCCGCTATGTCGAGGGCAAGGGCTGGCACGACGCGAAGGTCGTGGCACGAGCGCCGATACCCATGGATCCGGCAACCGCCGTGCTTCACTACGCGCAGGAAATCTTCGAGGGGATGAAGGCCTATCGCCATCCGGACGGGGCGACGGCGCTGTTTCGGCCCGAAGCGAATGCCCGGCGCTTCAACCGTTCGGCGATGCGCCTGGCAATGCCTGAACTGCCCGAGGAAATGTTCATCGGGTCGGTAGAGGCGTTGTTGCGCGCCGATGCCGACTGGATGCCGGCGGTCGAGGGCGGCTCGATCTACCTGCGACCCTTCATGTTCGCGTCGGAGGTGTTCCTGGGCGTGAAGCCCTCGGCCGAATATCTCTATCTCGTCATTGCCTCGCCTTCGGGCAATTACTGGAAGGGCGGGGCACGCGCGATCTCGATCTGGGTGTCGGAGCATTACACCCGGGCGGCACCGGGCGGCACGGGGGCGGCCAAATGCGGGGGCAATTACGCCGCCAGCCTGACCGCGCAGGCCGAAGCGACTGCTCATGGCTGCGACCAGGTGGTGTTCCTCGATGCCGTCGAGCGCCGTTATGTCGAGGAACTCGGCGGCATGAACGTCTTCTTCGTGTTCGACGACGGGTCGGTTTCGACGCCCGCCATATCGGGGACGATCCTGGAGGGCATCACCCGCGATTCGCTGCTGACGCTTGCCCGCGACGAAGGGATGGCCGTGCGCGAGGAGCCCTATGCCATCGACCAGTGGCGCGCCGATGCACAAAGCGGCAAATTGCGCGAGGCTTTCGCCTGCGGCACGGCAGCCGTCGTGACGAGCATCGGCGAAGTGCGCAGTGCGGCAGGCAATTTCACCATCGGCGCGGGAGGACCGGGCCAGTTGACCGAACGCCTGCGCGATCGGCTCACCGCGATCCAGCGCGGCACGGCGCCCGATCCGCACGGCTGGGTCCACCGCATCCGCTAGCCCTTTGCAACCGCGTGCGGCTTGTCTAAAGGCCGCGTTCCGTCGTGCTGGGGTGTCGCCAAGCGGTAAGGCAGCGGCTTTTGATGCCGCCATTCGTAGGTTCGAATCCTGCCACCCCAGCCAGCGGCGCGCTTTATCGGCAAGCATTCACGCCCGGTGCTTCTGTTGCTATGTCGGAACGACTCTGCAGGAGAGTAACCGATGCGCTATGAAATCACCGGCACGACGATGCAGACGGTTTCGGTCGACCTCATGCCGGGCGAGCGACTCTTTTCGCAAACCGCTTCGATGGCCTGGATGTCCGATGGCATCCGCATGGACACCCACACCGGCGGTGGCCTGTTCGAGGGGCTGAAGCGCGCGATGGGGGGCGGCAGCTTCTTCATCACCGAATTCACCGCCGACGCGCCGGGCAATATCGCGTTTGCGCCGCGCTTTCCGGGACAGATCATCGCCCAGGATCTGGCGACCGGACAGGAATTGATCTGCCGCAAGGAAACATTCCTGTGTGCCCAGATGTCGGTGACGCTGGATATCGCGTTCCAGCGCCGCTTCGGTGCCGGCGTGTTCGGCGGCGACGGCTTCATCCTGCAGCACGTGAAGGGGCCGGGCACGGCTTTCCTCGATCTTTCCGGGGAAGTGGTCGTCAAGGACCTGCGGCCCGGCGAGCGCCTGATCGTGCATGCGGGTCATGTCGGCATGTTCGAACCGAGTGTGGGCTTCGACATCCAGATGATGCGCGGGTTCAGTAACATCCTCTTTGCCGGCGAAGGGCTGTTCCTGGCGACCCTGACCGGGCCGGGCCGGGTTTGGCTGCAGTCCATGCCGATCATGAACCTGGCCGAAGAAATCGGTCGCTACCTGCCCGGCAACCACGGCGGAAGTGAAACCGGCTCGGTGTCGGGCGCGCTCGGGACCGGCCTCGGCGCGGCTGCCGTGGGCGGCATCCTCGGCAGCATGTTCGGCAACGACTGACAGGCGACGGCGGCTCGACAGCTGCGCGGTCACGCCGCCGGGCGTGTCGCCATATTCGGCCGGTGCTGCCGGTCGAACCGACGGGCCAGGGGCCATGCCGTGGCGATCGCGACCAGGCAGGCGCCCAGCCCGAGCGGACCGATCGCGCCATAACCGCCGAAGGTCTGGGCGATGACCCCCGCGCCAAGCGATCCGAATGACTGGAACAACAGCCAGGTACCCGTCGTCATGACCGCGAGCCGGCCCGTTCCATCGGTCGTATAGGCCAGCCCCAGAAGCAACGGATAGGTGATGAACCAGCTGACGTTGAACACGATGAGTGCGGCGGCGAAGGCGAGCGGGATCGACACCGTCGTCAGCAGGGCGCAGGCGATGCCGCAGCTGCCGAGCGCAAGCGCCAGCGGCCAGGTGCGCGGCAGCCGTGCGACGACCGCGACGAGCCCCAGATTGCCGACCGCGCTCAACAGCGTGGCGATGCTTTGATATTGCCCGAAGGTCGTGGCCGGCAGGCCGATGGCATGCGCGGCGCGCTCCATGAACGGCCAGATCGCCAGACTGCCGAATGCAAACAGGGCCATGGCGGTCAGCACGCGCCAGCCGTCGCTTCCGATCGGTGCGGCGGGCGTCTTCGCTTTCGACAGCGTCTGCTGCGCGCCGCCTGCCCTGGGTAATGCCAGCGTGCCGAGCCCCAGAAGTGCGGATAAGCCGGCAAGCGCCACGAACATGCCGCCCACCCCGCGCGCCGCCCCGACCATGGGCAGGCCGATATTGACGGCGGCGAACAGCGACGTCTGAAAGGCGATGCCCGCTGAAATCGCCCGTGCCGGATGGGCGGTGCGCCCGGCTGCCAGATTGACGGCGCTGTTGAGCAGCCCGAAGCCGAATCCTGTCGCGACCCGCCCGGCCAGCAGCAGGGCATAGACTGCCGTCGTCGCCGACAGCAGCTGTGCCGCGACGACGGCAATCGTCGCGACCAGCCCCAGGGTCCGCGCGCTGACGGCTTGCGCACGGGGCGCAACCAGGAACATGGCCGCGGCATAGGCGAGCGTTTCGGTCATGCCCCAGGCGCCCATCTGGATCGGCGAGAAACCGTATCGGTCGATCAGGCCGCCCACGAGGTAGGTCGTGAAATTATTGCCGATATGGGCCGCGCCCGTCGTCGCGCCGATGCCGATGAGCACCAAAACTTGGTCCCGGCGCGATCCGACGGGCGTCGTTTCGCCGACGGCCGGAATCGCCTGCGCGCCGGCGGTCGTCACGGCTGGCGCACGCGCGGGAAGCGGGCCGATGCCTCGAGCAGTTCGAGGTCCATGTGATTGCGGATATATTCGCGTGATGCGTCGCGCGGCGGATGCCAGTCCCAGGCTTCGTGCACCCCGATCGCATTGGCCGTGGCGACCAGGCGCCGGCGATGCTGGCTCGCCAGGACGTCGGCTTCGATCGCGTCCAGGTCCCAGCGCGCCGCGACTTCTCGCCGAAACGCGGCGACGACGCCGGCATGGGCCGGGTCCGACGCGCCGTTGATCAATTCGTCCGGGTCCGCGGACATGTCGAACAGCTGGTCGGGGTCGCTCGGTGAGTGGATGAATTTCCACTGCTGCCGGCGGATCATGATGATCGGCGCAATCGCCCCTTCGCCCAGATATTCGCCGATGACCTCGTCGGTCCCCGCGCCCTCGATCAGATGCGGCAACAGGCTGTGCCCGTCGAGCGGCATGGTCTCCGCCTGGTCGAGCCCGGCGACGTCGAGCAGGGTCGGCAGCAGATCGACCAGCGACACGCTCGCGTCGACGCTGCGCGGTGCGAAGCGGCCGGGCGCGCTGACGATCAGGGGAATGCGCGAGGCCCCCTCGAAAAAGTTCATCTTGTACCACAGGCCGCGCTCGCCGAGCATTTCGCCATGGTCGCTGCACAGCACGATGACCGTGTCCTCCGCCATCCCGCTCTCGGCCAGCGCACCGAGGATCAGGCCGATCTGCTCGTCGACGAAGCTGATCGCGCCGTAATAGGCGCGCCGTGCGGCGATGACCTGTTCGTCGGTCACGGGGTCGAGATCGTTGCCGCAGACGTGTCGCAGCCGCAGCGAATGCGGGTCCTGGGCCTCGAGCGGGATCGTGACGCGGGGGCGTGGGATATCCGCATCGTCGTACAGATCCCAATAGCGCTGCGGTATGGCGAAGGGATCATGCGGATGCGTCAAGGACGCCACGAGGAAGAACGGCCGTTCGTCGCCGTCCGCCTTGCGCGCCAGATCGAACAGCTTGCGGCGCGTGGTGAAGACGACTTCCTCGTCGAAGTCGAGCTGGTTGGTCCTGATCGCCGGCCCAGCGGTCAGGACCGAATCCATCGAGTGATACCAGGAGGGCCGCTCGTCGAAGCGGGTCCAGTCGGGAGTCCAGCCGAAGTCCGCCGGATAAATGTCGGTCGTCAGCCGCTCCTCAAAACCGTGCAGCTGGTCGGGCCCGACAAAGTGCATCTTGCCCGACAGGATCGTGCGATAGCCCCCCGTCCGCAGATAATGCGCCACCGTGGGTGTCGTCGCGGCCAGCTCGCAGGCGTTGTCATAGGCACCGATGCGTGAGGGCAGCTGGCCGGACAGCATCGAGAAACGCGACGGGGCACAGAGCGGGCTGTTGCAATAGGCCGACCTGAACAGAACGCCCTGTGCCGCCAGGGCGGCAAGATGCGGCGCCTTGACCGGCGACGCACCCAGAAAGGGCAGGGCAGAGGCGGCCAGCTGGTCGGCCATCAGCATCAGGATATTCGGTTTCTTCGGCATCGCCGGACCATAACCGGATATTACCCGAACGCTACGCCCAACTATGCGAACATGGCATCGGGGCAGACGACACCGAAATCTTTCGTGTCTCACCGATCGGGTGTTTGCGCCGGGCCGGGCGGGGAGCTATGCGGTTTGAGGGCGTCCGCCTGCCGGAATAATGCCGGCTCTCCGGGCGGTTGAATGGAAGTGGCAGGCGCTGGACCGGCACCGCCATCGGCCGGCGACGGGCGGTTTCAAGGGGGGATTCTCGCTGGATTCGATGACTCAGCCGGCGGGCCCGGCCCTGGACGGGAAATGGTTCGAGGATTTCGTCGTCGGCCAGCGCATTCGGCATGCGACGCCACGCACGATGACCGTGGGCGATGCCAGCCTGTACGTGGCGTTGACCGGCGCCCGCCAGCCCTTGCCCTCCTCGGCGCCGCTGGCTGCCCGCCTGGGCCATCCCCGGCCGCCCCTCGACGACATGCTCGTGTTCAACATGGCGTTCGGCAAGACGGTGGCGGACATCTCGGGCAATGCCGTGGCAAATCTGGGCTATGCCGACCTGAGGTTCTGCCGGCCGCTTTACGCGGGCGACACGCTGCGGGCGGAAAGCGAAATCATCGGCGTGCGGCCGACGTCGGGGGGCGGCGCAGGCATCGTCTATGTCCGGTCGATCGCCTTCAACCAGCACGATCTTCCGGTGGTGCGCTGGATCCGCTGGGTACTGGTCCGCAAGCGCGACCCGGCTGCGCCCGACTGCCCGGCGGCTGTTCCCGTGCTGCCCGAATGCGTCGCGACCACCGACCTTGCGCTCCCGCCGGCGCCCGTCGATGCACAGGCGCTGGTGGAGGCGACGGGCCGCGCCACCATGTGGGAAGACTATCACGCCGGGCAGCGCATCGATCACCCCGCGGGCATGACGCTCGACGAAAGCGACCATGTGTTCGCCACCCGGCTGTACCAGAACAATGCCCGCGTCCATTTCGACGCGCGGATGATGCGGGACACCGCGCACGGTCGCCGGCTGGTCTATGGCGGCCATGTGATGTCGGTGTGCCGCGCGCTGGCCTATGACGGGCTGGAAAACGTCGTCGCGCTGCTCGCGATCAACGGCGGGACGCACAGCGCGCCGACCTTCGCCGGAGATACGCTCTATTGCGTCAGCGAGGTCCTCGATCGGATCGAATTGCCTGGCCGAAGCGATTGCGGCGCGCTTCGCCTGCGGCTTACCGGGCTCCGCAACACCCCCGCCGCGGGCTTCGTGGCGACGGCGGGAGAGGGACGGCACCGCCATCCCGACATCGTGCTCGACCTCGACTATACCGTTCTCATTCCCCGCGCTTTTGCGCTTGGCTGATCGAAAGCAACGACATGCCCCCTGAAACCCATCCGGCCCAGGCGCTCTTCGACGGCGAAAGGCCGGCCCCCAACATTCCGAGCTGCGAGCATTTTGCGGGCAGTGAAAAGCTGATCCTCAAGGCCTTTGCGCTGCAGGCGGAACACGGCCCGGTCTTCGACGTCACCTGCGATTGCGAGGATGGCGCCGCCGCCGGGCAGGAATCCGCGCACGCCGCCATGGTCGCGCGGCTGATCGCGTCCGAGGCGAACGCCTTCCGCCAGGCGGGCGTGCGCATCCACGACCCCGCGCATCCGCACTGGAAGGCCGATATCGACATCATCCTCGACGGATGCGGGCCGCAACTTGCCTATGTCACCATTCCCAAGGCGGTCTCGTTCGACCAGCTCGCGACGGTGGCCGACTATATCCGCCAGGGGTGCGCCACCCGGGGCATCGCCCGCGACATCCCGCTGCACGTGCTGATCGAAACGCACGGCGCGCTGGCCGAGGTCTGGAAGATCGCGGCGCTGCCGGGCCTCCAGGTCCTCGATTTCGGCCAGATGGATTTCGTCAGTGCACACAATGGCGCGATACCCGCGTCGGCCATGCGCAGCCCCAACCAGTTCGAACACCGGCTGATCGTGCGCGCCAAGGCAGAGATCGTCGCCGCCGCGCTGGCCCATGGCGTCGTCCCGGCGCACAATGTCTGCCTCGACCTCAAAAATGCCGATGTCGTGTTTTCAGACGCCAGCCGCGCGCGCAACGAATTCGGTTTCCTGAGAATGTGGAGCATCTACCCCGCCCAGATCGAGCCGATCGTACGCGCCATGCGCCCCGATTTTTCCGAAGTCAGCGACGGCGCCGCCATCCTGCTGCAGGCACAGGCCGCCGACTGGGGCCCGATCCAGTACAAGGGCGAACTGCACGACCGCGCGACCTACCGCTATTTCTGGAGCTGCCTGCAGCGCGCCGTCGTCACCGGGGTGCCGGTGCCCGAAGAAGCCCGGCGCGCGTTCTTCGCCTGACGCGCTCAGCCCGTCGCGCGTTGCGCCGCCGCCTCGAGCAGGCCCCGCGCCACGACCTTCAGCGCCAGCGTCTCCTCCGCACCCTCGAAAATCGACAACACGCGCGCGTCGATCCAGTAGCGGCTGACCGCGGTTTCCTCGGCATAGCCCATGCCGCCGTGGATCTGCAGCGCATCGCGCGTGATCCGCTCGGCCGCGCGGCAGGCGATGAGCTTCACGAGACTGGCGTCCGCGCCGCTGCCCCCCGCGTCGAGCTGCCGGCCGACGGCGAAAGCGAGATGACGGCAGGCGATATAAAGCGCTGCCATCTGTGCGATGCGGACCTGCGTCAGCTGGTAGCTGCCGAGCGCCGCGCCGAACACCTTGCGGTCGCGGGCATAGCGGATCGCGGCCTTTACCGCCGCGCGCATCACGCCGAGCGCGCGACCGGCGGTCTGGATGCGGCCGCCCGTCATCCCGGCCATGGTCAGGTAGAACCCCTTGCCCAGCCCCGTTTCGCCGCCGATCACGTGCGTCGCGGGCACGAAGAAGCGCTCGAATCCCAGGTCGAACGAATGCATGCCGCGATAGCCGATCGTGGCGATGGCGCGGCCGGTCAGCCTCCCGCCGCCGGCTTGCTCGACGCTGAATTCATGCCGGTCTGACGACGGCTTCTCGACGAGCAACAGGCTGAGCCCGCGATGGCCGAGCGAACGGTCCGGGTCGGTCCGTGCGACGACCATCAGCAGGCCCGCCTTGCCCGCGAAGGTGCACCAGGTCTTGGCTCCGTCGAGCAGCCAGCCCCCCTCGGTCGGCGTCGCGCGCAGCGACAGCGACGCGACGTCGGACCCGTAATCGGGCTCCGTAATCGCAATCGCGCAGAGCGGGTCGCCGGCTGCGATGCGCGGCAGCCAGTGCCGCTTCTGGGCTTCCGTACCGCCTGCCAGGAGCGCGCGGCTCAGGATCTCGGGCCGGGTGATCAGGCTGCCGGCGGCGGCGAGCGACGCCTCCGAAAGTGCTTCGGTCACCGCGATCATCATCGGCGTGTTTTCACGCGCGCCCGACGTCCCGCCATGGCTTTCGGGGATCGACAGGCCGAAGACGCCGAGCTCGCGCATGGGCTGCAGCAACGCCTCGGGAATGGTCAGGTCTTCGCGGTGGATGCGTTCGGCAAGCGGCGCGACGACATCCTGCGCAAAGCGGCGAAAGCCGGTCATGGCCATCGCGGTCATCTCGTCCATCACGACGTCGCCGATCGCCCCGTCGGCGTCGATGACCGCGCGTCCGGCATGGGCGAGAGCCGTGGGCGTGGCGGCCTGCTGGACCATCGCCGTGGCGGGCGACTGCCGCAGCGCATGGAGCCGATCGCGGGAAAGCCCCAGTCCGAGATAGGCGGTTTCCAGGCGACCGAGCGTCGCGCCCGCCGTCTCGGCCACGAAGATCAGCGCAAGCGCGCGGTCGAGCGGCGACAGGCCGGCATCGGTGGCCAGGACGGTGCGGCCGGCCAGCAGGTCCGCATGGGCGAACGCCAGTTCGTAGCAGACGAGCTGGAGCTCGTCGGCAAGGCCCGCATCGATCCGCCCGGCGCGCATGCACTGGCGCGCGGCTTCGTCGACGGCGGCATCGAAGGCCTCCGTGATCGCCGCGAGGACCTGCCGTGCCGCATCGCAAGCCGGATCCGTCGGGCCGTCGCTCATGCCGCGCGGCGCAGATAGCGGAAGTACCAGACCTCGTGGCCCAGCCGCCGCGCCTTGCGTTCGTAGCGCGTCTCGGGCCAGTCGGCGGGGCGGGTCAGGAAATCGGCGGCGCTGCCGACCTGCCAGTCGAACAGCCCGGCCTGCTGCCGCATCACCATCATCGCGTGCGCGACATAGACCGGATGGTCGGTGCCGAAGCGGAACTCGCCGCCGGGTTTCAGCTTGCGCGCGATCATCCCGATCGGCCCGGCATTCATGAAGCGGCGCTTCGCATGGCGCGCCTTGGGCCAGGGGTCGGGGTGGAGGAGATAGGCGCGGTCGAGCGACGCATCGGGCAGGCGACTCAGCACGTCGAGCGCGTCGCCCATGTGCAGGCGGACGTTGGTCAGGCCCTTGTCGCGCACATGCCCCAGCGCGCCGACCATGCCGTTCAGGAACGGCTCGCAGCCGATGAAGCCGGACTCCGGGCGCATGGCCGCCTGCCCCGCGAGATGCTCGCCTGCACCGAAACCGATCTCCAGCTCGAGCGGGCGCCCCGAACCTTCGGCATCGCCGAACAGCACGCGCGCGTCGAGCGGCCCATCGGGTACGGCAAGCTGCGGCAACAGGTCCTCGACCAGCTCGGCCTGCGCCACGCGCAGCTTGTGCCCGGCGCGCCGTCCGTACAGCCGCCCGATCGTCATGGGGTCGTTCATAAGGGCGGCCTTAGCCAGCGTTCCCGCGCGTGCCAATGTCATGCAGCGGGAACTGCAGCCTGTGCGCGGCGCTTTCGATGCAAAGGAGCGCGTGATGACAAAGACACCGCTGCAGGCGACCGGGCACCCCGAAGATGCGGGCAAACCCGATGGCGTCGATGACCAGGCGGACGCGACCGGCCGCGAACCCCTGGGTGGCGCTTATGCCAGCCCGCATACCGGCAAGAAGCCCAACGGATTCAGGGGCGGACAGATGGTTAGCGCCGATCATGGCGGCCAAAGGGCGACCGACATCGACGCGGCCTAGCGGTCGCTGGGCCGCTGTTTCAGCGTTTCGGCGTCGATCGTGATCGAGTTGGTTTTGTCGGACGATTGCGACAGCGCCTTGCCGGTCTGGATCAGGGCAAGGACCTGTTCGGGCTGTGGAAGACGGTCGAACGTCGGAAAAACCGACGATGTTTCGAGGTCGCGGAAGATGACCTGAAATCCCGGCTCGGACGTCAGCAAAGCAATTGCGGCGGAAACCGTTGCGACACGTCCCGCGTCGCCCAGCGCGAGCGTGTAGGATTTCTGGTCATCGTCGGTTCGATAAATGCCGAAGGCGACAGTCCCCTCACCGTCGCGGCAGAGCGGCTTGGCCGACTCGGCCGATTTGCCGTCGCGCCTTGCATTCGACGCCGCCTTGGCCTCGAGCTGCGGGGTCATCGCTCCCAGCAGCACCTGCGCCATGTTGGGCTTCATCAGCCTCGCGCGAAACCGCTTTTGCACGGTCATGCAAGGCCTCATCGGGACAGCAGCATCGCCGGCAACCTGGCTGGCCGGAAAGCGCAGGCCGCTCACGATCTCATCGATCTTGGCGTCGATCTGTGTTTCATCCATTACAGTCGAGGTCAGGCGTATACCGATGAGCCAGTCATTAAGGGGCAGCATCGCAAGCGCCGTACTCTTGGTCGTGCCGCCTTCGACGGCAAACGATTGGCGCAGCGCATCTGGCACGGTCGAGCGCCCTGCCGCAAATGCCACTGGCAGGGTCCGGCGCGAAGCGAGGGCGCCGAATCCTGACCGCAGCCGAATCTGCGTGAGTGAACGGTCGAACCAGACGGGAACCGATAAAAGCGCTGGCTTGAACACGAAAATCGACGCTTGTGTGGCCGTGTCGGCGCTTGCGAACTGAACGACGACGTCCAGTTCCTTGCTCCCCAGATCGTAGAGCTCGGTGCGCGCCAGCCCGCCCAGCTTTGCCGTCAGGATCAGGCCCGAGGCGGCGTGCTGCCATCCCGCCGTCGGCGGGACGGCAAGGTCTCGCTTTGCAGCGGCGGGCGTCGCACCGGCGACCGCCGCGAGCACGAGCCCGGCCAATAACGGGAGGCGGGTCAAGATCGGTAAGGTCGCGTCACTCGATATAAGCTGCCAAGTTACTGAATTAATTGCAAGTATTGCTCAGCCCAGCTCGGCCTTCAGCGCGTCGACCAGGTCGGTCTTTTCCCAGGGGAAGAAGTCGCCGTCGGGGGTCCGTCCGAAATGGCCATAGGCGGCGCTGGGCTGGTAGATCGGCTTGTTGAGCTTCAGGTGCGTGCGGATGCCGCGCGGCGTCAGGTCGACGAGCTTGGGCAGGACCGCCTCGATCCTGTCGGCGTCGACCGTGCCGGTGCCGTGCGTATCGACGTACAGCGACAGCGGCTTCGACACGCCGATGGCATAGGCAAGCTGGATCGTGCAGCGCCGGGCGAGGCCCGCGGCCACGACGTTCTTTGCCATGTAGCGCGCGACATAGGCGGCCGAACGGTCGACCTTGGTCGGGTCCTTGCCGCTGAACGCGCCGCCGCCATGCGGTGCCGCGCCGCCATAGGTGTCGACGATGATCTTGCGGCCGGTGAGGCCCGCGTCGCCGTCGGGTCCGCCGATCAGGAAACAGCCGGTCGGGTTGATGAAATACTCGGTCCAGTCGCCCAGCAGTTCGGCCGGCATGACTTTCTTGACCACGCCCACGACATAGTCGCGCAGCACGGCATATTTTTCGGGATCGCCCTCGCCGCCGTGGTAGAAATAATCGTCCGCATGCTGCGTCGACACGACGATGGCGGTCGCGCGGGCGGGCTTTTCGTTGACATATTCCAGCGTGACCTGGCTCTTCGCATCGGGCTCGAGGAAAGGCGCGGCGCCCGAGTGGCGGTCCTTGGTCATCTCCTCGAGGATGCGGTGCGAATAATAGAGCGTCGCCGGCATCAGGCCGTCGGTTTCGTCGGTCGCATAGCCGAACATGATGCCCTGGTCGCCCGCGCCCTCATCCTTGTTGCCGCTGGCATCGACACCCTGCGCGATGTGCGCCGACTGGCCGTGCAGGCGGTTGATGAATTCGAAATTGGCGTGGTGGAAACCCTGCTGCTCATAACCGATGCGCTTCACCGTCGCCCGGACCGTCGCCTCGATTTCTGCCTGCGCGCCCGGGGCCCATTCGCCGTTCTCGAACACGCCCTTGCACCGGATTTCGCCGGCCAGCACGACCAGATCGGTGGTCGTCAGCGTCTCGCACGCGATGCGTGCCTCGGGATCCTTCGACAGGAACAGGTCGACGATGGCGTCCGAAATCTGGTCGGCGACCTTGTCGGGATGTCCTTCGGACACGCTTTCGGAGGTGAACAGGAAGTGCGGACGCATCGAAGAGGCCTTTCGGAATCGGATATAAAGATGTCTTTATGTGCGCGCCTTAGCGGTGCCGAAAGCGGGGTGCAATGGCAGCGATGGCGAACAGCAGCGCGAGCGCCAGCGGCACATTGTTTCCGAAGCGCGCAAAGAACGTCGGCGGTTCAGCGGCCGGGACGCGCGTGGCGATAAAGCCGGCGCGGTCAAGCGGCAGTGCGGCCTGCACCCGGCCGCGGCTGTCGATGACCGCCGAGATGCCGGTGGTCGTCGCGCGCACGATCGGCAGCCCTTCCTCGAGCGCGCGCAGCCGTGCCTGCGCGAGATGCTGCGGCGGGCCCCAGCGCCCGAACCAGGCGTCGATCGAGGGATTGAAGATGAAACCGGGCCGGACCTTGCCGTCGACGACCTGGCCCGAAAAGATGATTTCGTAGCAGATCTGGACGCCCACGTTGCCGAATCCGGGGATCCGCGTCGTCAGCGCGCCGTCGCCCGGGATGAAATCGACGTCGCTTTCGACCAGCCGGGCCAGGCCGATCGCCGACAGCACCGGGCGCATCGGCAGATATTCGCCATAGGGTACGAGATGGGTCTTCGCGTAGCGCGCGGCGACATTGCCATCGGGGGTCAACGCATAGACCGAATTGCGCGCAGCGGTCAGGTCGCCGGCCTTGTTGTAGACCAGCGTGCTGCCGCCGGTCATCAACACGTCGCGCGGACCGAGCAGCCGGGCCAGCCGGCCGCGGGCCCAGCTTTCCTCGTCGAGATAATAGGGGATGGCACCCTCGGGCCACAGGATCAGGCGCGGCGCCGGGCCGGGCCTGCCGCTCAGCGCTTCCATCCGCGCGACATTGTGCTCGTCGGCGTCGCTGTTGCGCTGCTGGGCGAGCGACAGGTTGGGCTGGACGACGCGCACCAGCGGACCCAATTCGCGGACGGCGGCGGGTGGCTGCGTCAGGCTGGCGGGCAGGCCGAGATAGGCCAGCACCAGAACGAGGATCGTCGCGGCGGCTGCGCCCAGATGGGCCGGATCGCGCCCGCGGCCCCCGGTTGCCGCATCGCGCGCCCAGGCCGCGAGCCACCAGATCAGTCCGGCGGCGAGCACGACCAGCCCCGAAAGGCCATAGGTCCCGATCCAGCGGGCAAAGGCGGACGCGGGCGTGTCGAGCACCACGACGCCCAACGGATTCCAGGCAAAGCCGGTGAACATGGTCGCGCGCAGATATTCGGTCGCCACCCAGGCGGCTGCGAAGCCGATGCCGAAACGCCCGCGTCCGGCGCCCCGCCCGATCCGCCAGGCGAGCCAGGCGCCCACCGCCGGATAGACGGCGAGATACAGGCTCAGCCCGACGACGGCCCCATAGCCGAACCAGTGCGGCATCGCGTCCTGGAAGTCGAAGGCGTGCGCGATCCAGTTGAGGCCGAGCGTAAACTGGCCCACGCCGAAGACCCATCCGCGCGCGAAGGCGGCCCGGCCGTCGGGCGCGCACGCCACCAGCATCATCAGGACCGCGACGCACAGGATCGTCAGCGGCCACAGGCCGATCGGCGCGAATCCGGTGGCCGAGGCCAGTCCGGCGGCGAGCGCCAGCGTCTTTGCACGGCGAATCTGGGGGGGCGGGGTCACGGCGCGTGATATCGCCCCTTGCGGCGCGCCCCGCAATCGGCTTCACGTTTACGTCAAGGATAAGCGGGAGAAGATGAGTGCTGAAAAGGATCGGGCTTGGCCTGCTGCTGCTAGTTGCGCTCGTCGCCGTCGCAGGATTGGTGTGGGAGCCGCTGACCGCGACGGCAGCCGCCCCGCCACCGGCCCGCAGCTATGACGCGCGGATCGTCCGCGACGAATTCGGCGTGCCGCATATCTTCGGCAAGACCGACGCCGATACCGCCTATGGCCTCGCCTATGCGCATGCCGAGGACGATTTCTCGACGCTGGAACAGGTCGTCGCGATGACGCGCGGGCGTGCCGGCGCGATCATGGGCGGCGACGGCGCCAAGATCGACTATGTCCAGCACCTGCTCGGCGCGCGCGAAACGGCGGCACGCGAATATCCCAAGATGCCCGCCGACGTCCGCGCCCTGCTCGACGCCTATGCGGCGGGGCTGAACCTGTACGCCGCGCGGCATCCGGGCGAGGTTCGGCTCAGCCGCCTGTTCCCGGTGAATGGCGAAGATATCGCGGCCGGCTTCGTCCTGCGCACGCCGTTCTTCTTCGGGCTCGATGCCGTGCTCAGCAAGCTCAGCACCGACCAGCCCCCGCCGGCGACCACCGTGCCGCCGATGACGCCGCCCATGACCCCCGTCGGCCGCGACCCGTCGACCAACGGCTCGAACGCCTTTGCAGTCTCGCCGACGAAGATGAGCGACGGCAAGACCTGGCTGATCTCCAACTCGCACCAGCCCTATGAGGGTCAGGTCGCCTGGTACGAGGCGAGCGTCCATTCGGGGCAGGGCCTCGACATGACCGGCGCGCTGTTCCCCGGCATGCCGATGATCCCGATGGGCCACAACCGCAACCTGGGGTGGACCAACACCGTCAACGATCCCGACCTGATCGACGTCTACAAGCTGGTGCTGAACGCCGACGGCACGCAATATCGCTACGACGGCAAATGGCTGCCGCTGGAAAGCAAGCGGGTCTGGCTGCCGGTCAAGTTCGGGCCCTTCGTGCTGCCGATCCCGCGCACCGTCTATCGCGCGGTGCAGGGGCCGGTCATCGTCAATAAGAACGGCGCCTTCGCGATCCGCTACGCCGGCATCGGCAGCGCGAAGATGGTCGAGCAATATTACCGCATCGGCAAGGCGCAGAACTGGGACGAATGGACGAAGGCGATGTCGCTCGGCGGCATTCCCGCGACCAATTTCATCTATGCCGACAAGACCGGGCGCATCGCCTATGTCTACAATGCGCTGTTCCCGCCCCGCAAACCCGGCTTCGACTATACCGGCGTCATCCCGGGCGATACGTCGGCAGACATGTGGCAGGGCAATCTCGGCTTCGACCGGATGCCCAAGATCGTCAATCCCGCCTCGGGCTGGGTGGTCAACGCCAACAATACGCCCTTCATGGCGGCCGGGCCGGGCTCCGAGCTCGACCGCAACAGTTTTTCGCCGCTGATGGGAATCGAGGGGCGCACGACCAACCGCATCGTCCGCGCCATGGAACTGCTGACGGCCGAGAAAGGCCAGATCACGCCCGAACGGCTGATGCAGATCAAGTTCGACACCGCCTACAGCAAGGCCGGGTTCGCCGGGCGCTGGATGCAAAAGCTGATGGCGCTCGACCTGAAGAACGAGCCCGACCTGCTGCGCGCACAACAGCTGCTGGCCACATGGGACTGGAACAGCGACGGCAACGGCCGTGCCGATGCGCTGGGCGAATCGATGATGCACATGGCGAACTCGGCGGCCTATCACGGCGAGCCGCTGCCCGATGCCAAGGCCAAGCTCCGCGAAGTCGTCGATACCCTGATGAAAGGATTCGGGCGGCTCGACATGCCGCTCGGCGAGTTGCAGCGGCTGCGGCGCGGCACCGTCGACCTGCCGGCGAACGGCGGCACCGATACGCTGCGGGCGGCAACCAGCTGGGAGCCGCAGCCCGACGGCCGGATGCGCGTGAAGCATGGCGACAGCTTCGTCATGCTCGTCACCTGGGACAAGGCAGGCAAGGTCGAATCGCGCTCGATCCAGCCCTATGGCGCGGCCACGACACGCTCCGACTCGCCGCACTACACCGACCAGATGGCGCTGTTCGAGGCACGCAAGTTCAAGCCGGTCCATTTCGATCGCGCCGACATCATCGCGCATTCGAAACATGCGTATCGACCCTGATTGCATGGCCGTATCGGCCTGCTAAGACGCCGCCAGAACGAGTTTCATTCGAGGATGCTTCAGATGATCCGCCCGACCAGCCTTGCCCTGGCGCTTGTCCTTGCCGGCCCTGCCTGGGCTGCCGATGCGCCCGCACCCGTGTCGGCGCTCGTGGCGAAGGTCGACATCCCCTATGAACAGTTCACGCTGCCCAACGGCCTGCGCGTTCTCGTCCATACCGACCGCAAGGCGCCCGTGGTGGCCACCTCGATCTACTATCATGTCGGGTCGAAGGACGAGCCGAAGGGCCAGACCGGCTTTGCCCATCTGTTCGAACATCTGATGTTCAACGGCTCCGAAAATTCGCCCGGCGATTTCTTCGAGCCGCTGCAGCAGATCGGGGCGACCGACTATAACGGCACGACCTGGTTCGACCGCACCAATTATTTCCAGACGGTGCCCACGCCCGCGCTCGAGACCGCGCTGTTCCTCGAGTCCGACCGCATGGGGCACCTCCTCGGCGCGGTGACGCAGGAAAAGCTCGATAACCAGATCGGCGTCGTCCAGAACGAAAAGCGGCAGGGCGACAACCAGCCGTTCGGGCTGGTCGACTATTATGTCTATCGCAACCTCTTCCCCGAAGGGCATCCCTATCGCCACGACACCATCGGCTCGATGGCGGACCTGAGCGCCGCCAGCCTCGAGACGGTGAAGAACTGGTTCCGGGCGAAATACGGCCCCAACAACGCCGTGCTGGTGCTGGCGGGCGACATCGACGTCGCCAAGGCAAAGCCATTGGTGACCAAATGGTTCGGCGACATTCCGCGCGGCCCCGCGATCACGCGTGTCAGTGCGCCGGTGCCGACGCTCGCCGCATCGAAGGACCTCGTCCTCAAGGACCGCGTACCCTACACCCGCATCACCCGCTACTGGGCGGTAGAGGGCGTCAACGGCAAGGACACGACCGCGCTCGAAGTGGGCGCCAGTGTCCTCGGTGGCCTGTCGTCGAGCCGCCTCGACAATGCGCTGGTGCGCGGCGAACAGATTGCGGTCAGCGTCAGCGCGAGCGTGCAGACCTTCGAGCAGATTGGCGTGCTGTCGGTAACGGCCGACGTGAAGCCGGGAACCGACGCGGCGCTCGTGGCGAAGCGGCTGGACGAAGTCGTCGGCGAATTCCTCAAATCCGGCCCCACGGCCGACGAAGTGCGCCGTGTCGCGACCCGCTCGATCGCCGGCACCATCGGCGGGTTCGAATCGGTGGGCGGCTTCGGCGGCAAGGCGGTCGCGCTCGCCGAGGGGCTCGTCTATTCGGGCGATCCCGCCAAGTACAAGAAGGACCTGGCAGAACTTGCCGCCATGACGCCCGCGAAAGTGACGGCCGCGGCGCGCAAATGGATGTCGCGACCCGTGCTGCGCGTGACCGTCTCGCCCGGCGACCGCGACACCTCGCCGGCGACGCTCGAAATCACCGGCGATGCGCCGGGCGCCACCGCGCCGGCAGCAGCCAAGCCCGCCGTTGCCGACGCGGCACCCGCCAAGCCCACGCGCGCCGCGCCGCCGCTGGGCGCCTTCCCGTCGCTGACCTTCCCCGCCATCGAGCGCGCGCAGCTCGCCAATGGCATCCCGGTCTATTTCGCACGCCGGTCGGAAATTCCGGTCGTCCGCGTGTCCGTCGGCTTCGACGCCGGCGCGGCCGCCGACCCGAAGGATCAACTCGGCCTGCAGTCGCTGACGATGTCGCTGCTCGACGAAGGCACGACGTCGCTCAACTCGACGCAGATTGCCGAAACGCAGGAACGGCTGGGCGCGACACTGTCGTCGGGCGGCAGCCTCGATCGCAGCCAGGTCGGCCTCTATGCGCTGACCGCCAACCTCGCACCTTCGCTCGACCTGCTGGCCGATGTCGTCCGCAACCCGGCGTTCGACCCCAAGGAAGTCGAACGCCTGCGCAACGAACAGCTTGCGCGCATCGCTGCTTCGCTCACCCAGCCGGCGGGGATCGCCAATACGATCCTGCCCGGCACCATCTATGGCGACGCCTATCCCTATGGTCGCCCCTTCGGTGGCGCGGGCACGGTCGCGACCGTCAAGCGGCTGACCCGCGACGATGTCGTCCGCTTCCAGCGCAACTGGCTGGTGCCCGACAATGCCGCGATCTTCGTCGTCGGCGACACGACGATGGCCCAGATCAAACCGCTGCTCGAAACACGGTTCGGCAACTGGCCGGCCAACCGCATGGCACGCCCGAAAAAGGATTTTTCGGTCACCGTCCCGGCGCCGGCGGCCACGAAGATCTATCTCGCGGACCGGCCGGGCTCGCCCCAGTCGGTGATCCTCGCGGGGCAGGTGTTGGGCATCACCGGCAAGGATTCGTCGCGCATCCTGATCGATCAGGCCAATGACGTGCTCGGCGGCGCCTTCCTCTCGCGTCTCAACATGGATCTGCGCGAAACCAAGGGCTGGTCGTACGGCGTCAGCTCGGCGGTGCGCAATTTCGAAAATCGTGTCCCCTACGTCATCAGCGCGCCGGTGCAGTCCGACCGTACCGGTGAGTCGGTGCAGGCCCTGCTCGACCAGGTAAAGGCGTTCCTGACGACCAAGGGGATTACACAGGAAGAGCTGACGCGCACGACCAACGGCAGCATCCGTGAGCTGCCCGGCAGCTTCGAGACGTCGGCCGCGGTGATGGGCGGGCTCATGCAGATCGTGAACCTCGGGCGGCCCGATGACTATTACACCACGCTGGCCGACAAATATCGCTCGATGACCGCGGCCGAGCTCGACCGTGCGGCGCGCGCCGCGATCGACACCGGCAAGTTTTCGATCGTCGTGGTCGGCGATGCCGCCAAGGTGAAGCCGCAGCTCGAAAAGCTGGGGCTGCCCCTCGAAACCGTTCAGCTACCCGCTGCCAACTGAGCCCATGATTCAACAGGAGAGAGAAACTATGTCGAATGCTACCGGAAAATGGGATTGCGTCGTCAAGTCGCCCCTCGGCGAACAGAAATCGGTGATGACCGTGATCGACAACGGCGACGGCACGTGGAGCGGTGACAACACCGGCGCCATGGGCGGCCTGACCTGCGACAACGGCAAGTTCGAAGGCGACAACAAGATCACCTGGACGATGGACATGAAGGTCCCGATGCCGATGCTGCTCGAATGCGAAGCGACCGTCGACGGCGACACGATCACCGGCGGCGTCAAGGCCGGCATGTTCGGCACGTCGCCGCTGACCGGCACGCGCGCTGCCTGAGCCTTTCGACAGGCAACCCGGGCTTGTCGGGGACCGCGTCGCGCTGCGACCGACGGTCCCCGACGACTGGGCGGCGCACTGGGCCATCGCGTCGGACCCGCTGATGTGGGAAGTCCATCCGGCGTGGGACCGCTACAAGGAACCGGTCTTCCGCGCCTATTTCGAGGCCAATCTGGCGTCGGGCGGTTCGCTGACGACGATCGAGCGCGCAAGCGGCCAGGTGGTCGGGGCGTCGCGCTATTGGGAAGTCGATCCCGAAACCAAGAGCGTGGAGATCGGCGCAAGCTATGTTGCCCGCGCGCATTGGGGCAGCGGCGTCAACCGCGAGGTCAAGCGCATGATGATCGGGCATGCCCTTCGCACGCTCGACAGCGTCAACTTCCGCATCGGCGCAACCAATGTCCGCTCCCGCCGCGCGATCGAGAAGATCGGCGCCCGCCTGACCGGGCGGACCGACGTGTCGATCATGGCCGGGGTGCCGACCGAACATGTCATTTATGAGATTACGCGCGAAGACTTCGCGACGGGGCCGCTCAGCGCAGCCGCGTGACGTGCCCCATCTTGCGGCCGGGACGCGCTTCCCCCTTGCCATAAAGGTGCACGTGCGTGCCGCGCTCGGCCATCAGCGCGGGCCATGTCGCAACGTCGTCCCCGATCAGGTTGGTCATCTGGACGCCCGCGGTGACCAACGCAGTGTCGCCGAGCGGCAACCCGCACACGGCGCGGATGTGATTTTCGAATTGCGACGTAAAGGCGCCTTCGATCGTCCAGTGCCCGCTGTTGTGCACGCGCGGTGCCATCTCGTTGAAGACCGGACCGTCGGCGCTGGCGAAGAATTCGAGCGCCAGCACGCCGACATAGTCGAGCGCGTCGGCAATGCGCACTGCCAGATCGCGCGCCTCGCCGAGCTGCGCGACGATCTGTGCGTGCGGCGGCACCGTCGACGTCGACAATATGCCCTCGACATGGACATTTTCGGGCGATTCCCAGATCGCGGTCGCGCCATCCTGCCCGCGCACGATCAGCACCGAAAACTCGCGGTCGAAGCTGACCATGGCTTCGAGTACGGCCGGGCCGGCCTCGGCCAGCAGGTCGGCGTGCGCAAGATCGGCTGCCGACGCGATCCGCACCTGACCCTTGCCGTCATAGCCGAACCGCGCCGTCTTCAGGATGGCCGGCATTCCGGTTGACGCCAATGCTGAGGTCAGGGCCGCAGCATCGCCGACTTCTGCCCATGGGGCAGGCGTGCCGCCATGCTGCGCAGCAAATGCCTTTTCCCGAATGCGGTCCTGGGCGATACGCAACGCAGATAGCGGCGGAAAAACAGACACTTGCTCTTCGACTTCCGCCAGCGGCGCGGCATCGACGTTTTCGAATTCATACGTAGCGACATCGATATCCGCGGCGAATTCGGCGAGCGCTGCGCGGTCGCCGTAATCGGCGACGACCAGTTTTGCTGCAACTTCACCGGCGCAGCAATCCGGATCGGGATCGAGGATATGGACCCGGTAGCCGAGCTGGGCTGCCGCCACTGCCAGCATGCGTCCCAGCTGACCACCCCCGATAATGCCGATCGTCGATCCCGGCGCCAGGGTCCTCATTGCGGCGTGTCGCCTACCGCGTCGGTCTTCGCCTTGCGCCAGGCGGCGAGCCGCGACGCCAGGCCGGGGTCGGAAAGCGCCAGGATCGACGCTGCCAGCAGGGCCGAGTTGATGGCACCGGCCTTGCCGATCGCCAGCGTTCCCACCGGGATGCCGCCGGGCATCTGAACAATCGACAGCAGGCTATCCATGCCGTTCAGGGCAGCGGACTCCACCGGTACGCCCAGCACCGGCAAGGATGTCATGGCGGCGGCCATGCCGGGAAGATGCGCGGCGCCACCGGCACCGGCGATGATGACCTGCAGGCCGCGCCCGGCAGCCCCCTTGGCATAGTCGATCAGGCGGTCCGGCGTGCGATGGGCCGAAACGATCCGCGCCTCGTGCGCGACGCCCAGCTCGACGAGCACGTCGGCGGCAGCCCGCATCGTGTCCCAGTCGGACTGGCTGCCCATGATGATCCCGACCTGCGGGGCTGTCGCTGTCATATACCACCCTTCAGGCCTGCTTGCGGGCCGAGCGAGCGACCTAGCGCCCACCGTGCGCAGGCGCAAATCCTCCCGCCTGTCGGGGGTTCGGCGCCGCGCCGAAGTTGACATCATCGCCGGGCACGGCTTGTAGGCGGGGATGAACGTTGCTGTTTCCCATGACGATTCTGTCGATGTTCAGACGGCACGCCTTCAGGCGGAAAACGAGATGCTGGTCCGCGAGCTCCGCGCCCTGCGCCTCCAGGTTGCCGAACTCGAGCGTCTTGCCGACAGCGATACGCTGACGCCCTTGCTCAATCGTCGCGCCTTTCTGCGCGAAGTCGAACGCGGCATTGCCCGTGTCGCCCGCCATGGCACGCCGGTGGCAGTGATGATCGCCGATCTGGACGGGTTGAAGCTGATCAACGACACGGCCGGACACCAGGCCGGCGACGCGGCGCTGCTGCATGTCGGCTATGCGCTGAAAAGCCTGGTCCGAGCGACCGACATCGTGGCGCGCATCGGGGGCGACGAGTTCGGGCTGGTGCTCGAAGATCTTCCGGAAGACGAGGCTGCGGCGAAGGCGCTCGCCCTTGCCGAGGGCATCGCGGCGGATGCGCTCGACGGACGGCCCGTCTCGGTCTCGATCGGCCACGCCATGGTCATGCCCGCCGACACGATCGATTCGATCATCGCCCGCGCCGACGCCGCCATGTACGCGCGCAAGCGGTCTCAGCGGTCGGCGAGGTAATAACGGTCGCGCGCGCTCAGGTCGTCGGCGAGGTCATAGACGATGGGCTGGCCGGTGGGGATCTCGAGCGACGTGATCTCGTCGTCCGAAATGCCCGACAGATGCTTGACCAGCGCCCGCAATGAATTGCCATGGGCCGAAATCACGACCCGTTTGCCGGCTTTGAGTTCCGGCGCGATGCGGGCCTCCCAATAGGGCAGGACGCGGGCGATCGTGTCCTTCAGGCTTTCGGTGTTCGGAATCGCGATCCCGGCATAGCGCCGGTCCGCCGAAAGGTCATAGGCGCCCCCCGGCTCCATCGGCGGCGGCGGGATGTCGAAGCTGCGCCGCCAGATCTTGACCTGGTCGTCGCCATGCCTGGCCGCCGTCTCCGCCTTGTCCAGGCCGGTCAGCCCGCCGTAATGGCGCTCGTTCAGGCGCCAGTCCTTCTCGACCGGTAGCCACAGCCGCCCCATGGCCTCAAGCGCCAGGTTCAGCGTCTTGATCGCGCGCGTCTGGAGCGAGGTGAAGCACAGGTCGAAATCGATGCCCTTGGCGGCCATCAGTTCGCCCGCCGCCCGCGCCTCGGCCACGCCCTTTTCGGTCAGGTCGACGTCCCACCAGCCGGTGAACCGGTTTTCGAGATTCCACGCCGACTGGCCGTGACGGATGAGGACAAGCATGGGCATGGGTCAGAGGTCCAGGTGCAGGAATTGGTTGAACGGGGTGCGCTGGTAATCGCCGAACGCCGCCCCGTCCAGAAAGCCGTGGTGCCGGTACAGCGCAAGGGCCGGCTCGAACGCCGGGCCCGATCCCGTTTCGAGGCTCAGCCGCCGGTAGCCGCGGCGGCGCGCTTCCTCGACGATGTGTGCGAGCAGCGCCGCCGCCACGCCCTTGCGCAGATGGTCGGGCGCGGTCCGCATCGACTTGATCTCGCCCTGTGCCGGATCGAGCTGCTTCAGCGCGCCGCATCCCAGCAGGGCGTCGTCGGCCCATGCCGTCCAGAACGTCACATCGGGTGCGCGCAGCCGGTCGACGTCGAAGGCGAATACGCTGCCCGGCGGCGAATTCAGGTGCATCTGCTCGAGGTGGAAGCGCAGCAGCGCCCCGATTTCCGGCCCGCGCAGGTCGTCCTCGACGATCCTCACAGGTCGTCGATCATCCCGGCCAGCGTCGCCAGGCAGTCGCGCGCCAGCTGGCGCGACCGTTCGGGCGACCAGCCTGCGGCTTCGTCGGGCGCGTCGGCATTGTCCTTGAACGGCATTTCGAGCGTCATCGCGACTGCGCCGAACCGCTCGGCAAGCTGGTTCGTCGACATCGACAGATTGGCCTTGCCCGGCCCCGCCGTCGGATAGCCGTGCGTGGTCTGGAAATCGGCCGTGCGCGCCGCCAGCTCGGTCCCGAAGCGCTTGTAGAGGTCGCCCTGCCGCTGCGTCCATTTCGGGATGCCGTCGAATCCGGCCATGAAGACATAGGGGATCGCCTCGTCGCCATGCACGTCCATCGCGAAATCGACGCCGGTTTCGTCCATCGCAGCGCGCACGTGGAACACCTCGGGGCTGCGCTCGAGGCTCGGCGCGTGCCATTCGCGGTTCAGGTTCACGCCCGCGGCATTGGTGCGCAAATGTCCGCGCCGGCTGCCGTCCGGGTTCATGTTCGGGACGATGTGGAACGTGGCCGCGGCGCGCAGTTTGGTCGCGACGGGATCGTCCGAGACCAGCAGGTCGAGCGCCCCTTCCGCCCACCATTCGGCCATGCTCTCGCCCGGATGCTGGCGTGCGTAGAGCCAGACCGATTTGGGCCCGGTGCCGAGGGTCAGGCAATCGACCGGCTGGCCGTCGAGCGTCGCGCCCAGTTCGCGCACGCTGACGCCCGGGATCGCGCCGAGCCGCGCGACCAGGTCGTGATGGCGCTCCATCGAATAGGGCGCGTGATAAGCGAACCACACCACGTCCTGCGCCGGGGTGTGCGTGATCGTCAGCACGCCGTCGGCATAGCTCGTCTCGGCCTGGCGCCAGTCCTGCCGGTCGTCGCTGTAGCGCGCCCGGTATCCCGGCCAGCCCAGCGGATAGGCCGCCTCGGCGCAATTCACGATCTTCAGGGTGATCGGGCGACCGCGCGCGCCGGCCACGCGAAAGTGGAACCACTGGTAAAAATCGCTGTCCTTGTCCTTGCGGATGGCAAGCGAGGCCGTGTCACCGTCTGCCCCGAGAACGTCGATGTTGCCGGAATCGAAACTGCTGGAAATGTGAAGCGTCATTTGACGCTGATAGTGCGCCCTGTCTGGCCGGGGAAGTCCCGGAATAACGCTGCCGCCAGCCGCTCGATACGCTCGCCGCCGGGGGCGGTCGACTCGGCTTCGGCCCGCCCTTCCCAGACGACCTTGCCGCTGGCCCGGTCGCGCAACTGCACGAACAATGTCGTCATCGTCGTGTCGCGGCTGCGGCTGTTGCCGATGCCGAAGCTGCCGCCGATGCCGAAGCCGCCGCCATAGCCGCCCGTGCCGCCCCCGATGCCGATCGTCACCGGCGACCGACGCACGGGATTGCGCCGGACGTCCTTCGTGACCTCGGTCGTGAAGGTGTAGCGCGGGCTGCCCTCGGCGGCGAAGCCTACCTGGGCCAGTTCGCGCGACACCGCCGCGTCATAGGTCGACTGCTCGAGGCTGGCGGCTGCTGCAAAAGGGGCAGCCGGTCCGCGCAGGATCTCACCTTGTGCCGCGAAGCGCGTGACTTGCACGGGCTTGGCGACCGCGCCACTGCAGAGCGCCACGCCGAGCGCGGCGGCGATAAGGATGTTTCTGGTCATCATGAGTCTTTCGATAAACCGTGCCGGATGAACAACGCATGGACCGCAAAGCGGGTGCATATGCCTTGACTTCGATACCTCTGCCGACTAGGCGCGCCGCTTCCGAATTCCACCGAACCGCAGAAAAGCCGCAGCCATGAAGATTCGCAACTCGTTGAAGAGCCTCAAGGACCGTCATCGCGACAATCGCGTGATCCGTCGTCGCGGCCGCACCTATGTGATCAACAAGACGAATCGCCGCTTCAAGGCGCGCCAGGGCTGATCCAGCCCGATGGCCGTCAACGCGGTCGTCTTCGACGTCGGCAATGTCCTGTTTCGATGGGATGTCGAAAATCTCTATCGCCAGCTGATTCCCGATGACTTGGTGCGCCAGGATTTCCTCGGCCGCATCGCCACGCGCGAATGGCATTTCCAGCATGATGCCGGTCGGCCGTTTGCCGAGACAAGTGCCGAACTGATCGCCGAACATCCGCAAGAAGCCGCCTGGATCGCGGCATGGGGCGATCGCTGGCTCGAAACGCTGCCCGGGCCCATCGACGGCATGACCGAAATCGTGGGCGAACTTGCCGCGCGACAGGTGCCCCTGTTCGCGATCACCAATTTTTCGGGCGAGTTCTGGAAACCGTTCGTGGCGCGCGAGGCCGCGCTGTTTGCGCCGTTCCGCGACATCGTCGTCTCGGGCGACGAACGCCTGACAAAGCCCGATGCGGCGATCTATCGGCTGGCCCTGAAGCGGTTCGGGCTGGCTCCGGGCGAAGGGCTGTTCATCGACGACAGCCTGCCCAACGTTGTCGGCGCCGAAGCAAACGGCTTTGCCGGGCATCATTTCGTCGATGCTGCGACGTTGCGGGCCGACCTGGTCGACCGCGGCCTGCTCTAGCGCCCCGAGATCTTCAGTTCGTCGCCGGTCAGGCCGACCACGTGCAGCACGTTGGTCGATCCGGGCACGCCGAACGGCACGCCGGCCATGATGATGATCCGGTCGCCCGCACCAGCCAGCTGATGGCGCAGCGCCATCCGCTTGGCCTTGGCCACCATTTCCTCGAAATCCTTGACGTCGCGCGTCTGGACCGCATGCGCGCCCCACAACAGGCCCGACCGCCGCGCGGTCGTGGCGCTCGGCGTCAGGACGAGCAGCGGCACCGACGGCCGCTCGCGCGACACGCGGCGCGCGGTCGACCCCGACTTGGTGAAGCACACGATCGCCTTTGCGCCGACCGTCGCCGCGATCGTGCGCGCCGCCTCCGCCAGCGCATCGGCCGTCGTCGGATCGGACTTGGTCTCGGTGAAGTGCAGCCGCGCGAAATAACCCGGATCGCCTTCGACCGAGCGGGCGATGGCGTCCATCATCGCGACCGATTCGACCGGCCAGGCACCCGCCGCGCTTTCGGCCGACAGCATGACCGCGTCCGCGCCATCGTAGATCGCGGTCGCGACGTCGGACACTTCGGCGCGCGTGGGAGAGGGGGACATGATCATCGATTCGAGCATCTGCGTCGCCACCACGACCGGTTTTCCCAGCCGTCGCGCCGTCTCGACGATGCGCTTCTGCGCGGGCGGCACTGCCTGCGGCGGCAGTTCGACGCCCAGGTCGCCGCGCGCGACCATCACGGCATCGGCCAGTTCGACCAGCTCTTCCAGCCGGTCGATCGCGGCGGGCTTCTCGATCTTGGCGAGCAAGGAAGCGCGCCCATCGATCAGGCGGCGCGCCTCGGCTAGGTCCTCGGGCCGCTGCACGAACGACAGCGCCACCCAGTCGACCCCTTGATCGAGCGCAAAAACCAGGTCGCTGCGGTCCTTTTCGGTCAGCGCCGCCATCGGCACGACGACATCGGGCACGTTCAGCCCCTTGCGGTTGCTCAGCATGCCGCCGACCTCGACCCGCGTCATCACATGGTCGTCGGCCATGTCGGTGACGCGCAGCACCAGCTTGCCGTCGTCGAGCAGCAGCCGCGCCCCGATTTCCAGCGCCTCGAAGATTTCCCTGTGCGGCAGGCACACCCGTGTCGCGTCGCCGTCTTCGGGGTTTCGGTCGAGCCGAAAGCTCTGCCCGGTAAACAGCTCGACCTTGCCGCCGGCGAATGTCCCGACACGCAATTTGGGTCCCTGCAGGTCGGCGAGGATCGTCGTCGGGCGCACCAGCGACTTTTCAAGGCTGCGGATCGCGGCGATCACCGGCGCATGGTCGGCCTGCACCCCGTGGCTCATGTTGATGCGAAAGGCATCGGCCCCGGCGCGGATCAGCTTTTCGATCATCTCGGGCGTATTGCTTGCCGGGCCCAGCGTGGCGAGCACGCGAACCTTGCGGGCGCGGGGGGCGAGCGAACGGTGCAAATAATGTCTCCTGGCGCGTATCCGTAGCGTCCGATAGCGACGAAACGTGACGGGGCAAAGCGCGACCCGGTTGAGCATCGACAATCTCTCGCCTAGGGACGCGCCTCATTCTTACGGGGACTCACATGAGCGACATTATCGCCGCCGATCAGTTGCGGCTGTTCATCGAACGCATCGAGCGGCTCGAGGAAGAGAAAAAGGGCATCGCCGACGACATCCGCGACGTCTATTCGGAGGCCAAGGGCCAGGGCTACGACACCAAGATCATGCGCCAGATCGTCCGCCTGCGCCGGATGGAAAAGAACGACCGCGACGAGATGGATGCGCTGCTCGAAACCTATCGCGCCGCGCTCGGACTGGCCTGACACGCCCGGACAGCTTAAGCGCGGTGGCATAAGGAGGATCCATGGCAGGCCATTCGAAATTCAAGAACATCATGCACCGCAAGGGTGCTCAGGATAAAAAGCGCGCAGCCTCGTTCTCGAAGCTGAGCCGCGAAATCACGGTCGCCGCCAAGTCCGGTCTGCCCGATCCAGCGATGAACGCGCGCCTGCGCGCCGCCGTGCTGACGGCGCGCGCGGGTGGCATGCCCAAGGACAATATCGAACGCGCGATCAACAACGCGTCGAAGGGCGACGGCGCCAATTACGAGGAAATCCGCTACGAGGGCTTCGGCCCCGGCGGCGTCAGCCTGATCATCGAGGCGCTCACCGACAACCGCAACCGCACCGCGACCAACGTCAAGACCGCCGTGTCGAAGAACGGCGGCAACCTGGGCGCGCCCGGCGCGGTGAGCCATGCCTTCGACCGGCTGGGCCTGATTGCCTATCCGGCCAAGGCCGGCGATGCCGACAAGGTGTTCGAGGCTGCGCTCGAAGCGGGTGCCGAGGACGTCACCAGCGACGAGGACGGCCACCAGATCTGGACCAGCGTCGAAATGCTGCACGAAGTCGCCAAGGCACTCGAATCGACCTTGGGCGAAGGCGAGGGCGCGAAACTCGCCTGGCGCCCGCAGACGATGGTGACGGTGGGCGAGGGCGATGCCGCGACCCTGATGAAGCTCATCGACGCGCTCGACGACGACGACGATGTCCAGACGGTCTGGGGCAATTACGACGTGCCCGACGACATCATGGAGAAGCTGGGTTGATAAAGCCCCTCCCCTTCAGGGGAGGGGTTGGGGTGGGGCAGTCTCCCTCCACCAGCGCCGATCTTTCGCGAGGAAGTGTTCCCCGCCCCAACCCCTCCGCTGAAGGGCAGGGGCTAAAGCCTTGATCATCCTCGGCCTCGACCCCGGCCTCGGCACGACCGGCTGGGGCGTGATCGCGGCGGCTGGCAACCGGCTCAGCCACCTCGCCAACGGGCAGGTGAAGACCGACCCGAAAATGCCTCTGCCCGACCGGCTCGTCGCGATCGAGGCGGCGCTGACCGACCTGCTGATCGAACATGCCCCCGATGGCGCGGCGGTCGAGGAAGTGTTCGTCAACACCAATGCGCAGTCGACCCTGAAGCTCGCGCATGCGCGCGGCGTGATCCTGCTGTGTGCGGCCCGCCGCGGCATCGTCGTCGGCGAATATGCCGCGCGACTGGTCAAAAAGGCGGTCGTCGGTACCGGCGCTGCGGAAAAGGCGCAGGTCCATGCCATGGTCGCGCGGCTGTTGCCCGGCGTGAAGATCGCCGGGGCCGATGCGGCCGACGCGCTCGCCGTCGCCATCACCCATGCGCACCACCTGGCGTCGGCGCGACGCACGGGCTGAATTTGCTTTCCTACGCGGCGATGTTCTGCCTATGTGCCGCAATGACGTTCCGGGGGTCTTCGCTGCGCATTCGCTTCGTCAACGTTTCACCACGGTTCGTCGGCGGATTGCAGCGATATCGTGGGACCTTTGTGACCTTCGGAGCGCGTCGATGATCGCGCGCCTGACCGGGATTCTCGCCGAAACGGCGGCCGATCATGCGGTAATCGACGTCGGCGGCGTCGGCTATCTCGTCCAGGCCTCGGCGCGCACGTTGAACGTCCTCGGCGCGGTCGGCGGCAGCGTGATGGTGTTCACCGAAATGCAGGTGCGTGAGGACGCGATGACGCTGTTCGCCTTCGGTAGCGCCGCCGAACGCGACTGGTTCCGCTTGCTGACGGGCGTGCAGGGCGTCGGGGGCCGCGTGGCGCTCAGCATCCTGTCGGTCCTCGACGAAGGGGAACTGAGCCGCGCGGTCGGCACGCAGGACAAGGCGATGGTCGCCCGCGCGAACGGTGTTGGCCCCAAGCTTGCCGAACGCATCGTGCGCGAACTGAAGGACAAGGTCGGCGGGGTCGCGGTCGGCGTGCCGGGCGTCGCGCCTGTCGCCGGTGCCGCCGCCGACGCCGTCTCCGCGCTCCTCAACCTCGGCTTCCGCCCCGCCGAGGCAAGCGCCGCCGTCGCCAGGGCCGACGAGGAACTGGGCGGCAGCGCCGGTCTCGATGCGCTGGTACGGGTGGCGCTGAAGAAGGTGGCGCGGTGACCAACCCCCTCACCACGCCCTCCCGCCAGCCCGAGGACATCGACGCCGCGCTGCGCCCCAAGTCGCTCGACGAGTTCGTCGGGCAAAAGGCGGCGCGCGATAACCTGCGCGTGTTCATCCAGGCGGCGAAGGCGCGCGGCGACGCGCTCGACCATGTGCTGTTCTTCGGACCGCCGGGGCTCGGCAAGACGACGCTGGCGCAGATCATCGCGCGCGAACTGGGCGTGGGCTTCCGCGCCACGTCGGGACCGGTGATCGCCAAGTCGGGCGATCTCGCCGCACTGCTGACCAACCTCGAGGACGGCGACGTGCTGTTCATCGACGAGATCCACCGGCTTGCGCCTGCGGTGGAGGAAATTCTCTACCCCGCGATGGAGGATCGCGCGCTCGACCTGATGATCGGCGAGGGACCTTCGGCGCGCAGCGTGCGGATCGACCTGCCACGGTTCACGCTGGTGGGCGCAACGACACGGCAGGGATTGCTGACGACGCCCTTGCGCGACCGTTTCGGCATTCCGGTGCGGCTGAACTTCTATTCGGTCGAGGAACTCGAGCGTGTCGTCACCCGCGCCGCCACCCTGCTCGACCTGCACATCGCGCCCGATGGCGCCGCCGAAGTCGCCAAACGCTCGCGCGGGACGCCGCGCATCGCCGGCCGCCTCCTCCGCCGGGTCCGCGATTTCGCCAATGTCGCGGGCGACGCCAGCGTGACGCGCGCGGTGGCCGACGCCGCGCTGACCCGGCTGGAAGTCGACGCGCTGGGCCTCGACGCAATGGACCGCCGCTACCTGATGATGATCGCCGACATCTACAAAGGCGGTCCGGTCGGCGTCGAGACGCTGGCGGCAGGGCTCAGCGAACCGCGCGACACCATCGAGGAAGTGATCGAGCCCTATCTCATCCAGCTCGGCCTCGTCGCCCGCACGGCCCGCGGCCGCTGTCTTAACGCCTTGGGATGGAAGCATTTGGGCCTCAATCCGCCGGCCGGATCGCAGGAAGGACTGTTCGACGCCTAGGACAAAGCGACGATTGGGGATTCACGCGGCGAATCGCGGACGGTAAGGCAGGCGGGATGGTCGACCCCGCGCCCGCTTCCGGTTCCTTCGATGGCCCCCTGCACCGCTTTCCGGTGCGCGTCTATTTCGAGGACACCGACCTGTCGGGCGTGGTCTATCACGCCAACTATCTGCGCTACATGGAGCGCGCCCGGTCGGACATGCTGGGCTGCGTCGGCATCGACCAGCGCGCGGCGTTCGACAGCGGCGAGGGCGTCTATGCCGTTGCCGATCTCGCGATCAAATACCGCCGCCCCGCCCGCCTCGACGATGCCCTGACCGTCGTCAGCCATGTGCAGGCCGTGGGGGCGGCGACCGCGACCATTCATCAAGCGGTCATGCGCGGCGATGAAACACTGACCGAAGCAACCGTCACCGCCGCGTTCCTGACGCGGGAGGGGCGGCCGCGGCGGCAACCGAAACCCTGGGTCGAGGCATTTCAAAAGCTGGTGAGTGCGTAAATGAACGAAGTCCTGTCCCTGTCGACCGATGCCACGACCATGTCCCCGGTCGCCCTGTTCCTGCAGGCCGATCTGGTTGTGAAGGCGGTCATGATCCTGTTGCTCGCCGCCAGCATCTGGACCTGGGCGATCATCATCGCCTCGCTGCTGCGCATCGGCCGCGCGGTGAAGGGATCGGAGGCCTTTGAGGTCGCGTTTTGGAATGCCGAAGATGTCGACGCCTTTGCGCGCGAGCACCGCGAGAGCGAAGTGCCCAGCGCAAAGGTGTTCGGTGCAGGACTGGCGGAGTGGCGGCAGTCGACCAAGGGTCGCGGGGGCAGGATCGACCGCGAGGGGACCCGCGCGCGCCTGTCGACGGCGCTCGGTGCGGCCGTCGCGGCCGAAGTCGACAAGCTTGCCGAGAAGCTGAACTGGCTCGCGACGATCGGCTCGGTCGCGCCATTCGTCGGCTTGTTCGGCACGGTCTGGGGCATCATGCGCAGCTTCACCGGCATTGCCGCGGCCCAGAACACGTCACTCGCGGTCGTCGCGCCCGGCATCGCCGAAGCACTGTTTGCGACGGCCCTCGGGCTGTTCGCCGCCATTCCTGCGGTCGTTGCCTATAACCGCTTCTCCCACCGCCTGAACCGGGTCGAGGCGCGCCTCGGCAGGTTCGCCGATGGCTTCCACGCGACGCTCTCCAGGGAGCTCGACGGCCTGTGATCCAATCGCCCTCGCACCGATCGCGCCTCCGCCGCGCGCCGATGGCCGAGATCAACGTGACGCCGATGGTGGACGTCATGCTGGTGCTTCTGATCATCTTCATGGTGACCGCGCCCCTGCTCGTCGCGGGTGTCCCGGTGAACCTGCCCGACGCGCGCAGCAAGGCGCTCGACCAGGACGCGAAGCCGGTGCAGTTGTCGCTCGATGCGACGGGAAAGATCTTCGTCAACGACGTGGAGGTGCCCCAGGCGGCGCTTCCTGACGAACTGACGCGTATTGCAGCGCGGGGCACCGGCGATCAGGGGCCGCAAGTCTTCCTGCGCGCCGACCGTGCGCTCGACTATGGACGGGTCATGCGCGTGATGGGCGAACTGAGCCGGGCCGGGCTGACGCGTGTCGCGCTGGTGACGGTCGAGGGCAACAGTGCAGCGCGCTGATGCGACCGGCCTTGGCGTTGCCGCCGCCGGGCATATCCTGCTCTTCGGCGTTCTGTCCCTCGGCCTTATCGCCGCGCCCAAGCCGGTGCCGCCGCTGACCCAGCCGGTCGACATCCAGATCGTCGACGAGGTCGGGCTGAAGGATACCGTGCCCAATCCCTCGCCTGTCGAGCCCGCGCCAAGCGTCGCGCCCGAAATGGGGCCCCCGGTCGAGGCAACTGCGCCTGCGCCTGCGCCTGTTCCAAGAGCGGCGCCAGCGCCGCCTCAACCCGCCACGCCAAAGGTCGCGCCTAGGGTTGCGGCACCGACGCCTACGCCCAAGCCTGCCCCCAAACCAGCGCCGAAGGCGGTCTCGTCGCCGGTTCCGAACACGCCGCGTCCCAAGCTGGCGCTCGACCTGCCGCGCCCTGGCGGTACAACGCCGCGCGGCTCGCGTCTGGGTGCAGACTTCCTGAAGGGCGTGAGTGATCGCCCGAATGAAAGTACCGCCCAAACCCCGCGTGCGGCGGCCGGGCCTGCGGTGGAGGCGTCGCTCGCACGTGAAGTGCTGCGCCAGCTTAAACCGCATTGGAAAGCGCCGACGGGGGCAGATGCCGAGCAACTCCGCACGACGCTGAGCATTTCGCTGACGCGCGACGGACAGGTCGCGGCGGTGCGCGTCATCGAGACGACAGGTATTACGGCAAGCAACCGCGCGCAGGTGAAACTGCATCAGGAAGCAGCGGTGAAGGCGGTGCGGCTGGCGGCTCCGTTCGTCCTGCCCGCAGAACTTTATGACGCATGGAAGGTTCTGGAGCCGGTCGGCTTCGACAAGAGGCTGGGATGATGAAGCTGAACCCGTTTCTACTGGCGCTCCTGCTGTCCGCGCCGGCAGCCGCCCAGATCAAGGTCGATGTGACCGACGAGTCGACGAATGATCTCGTCATCGCCGTGCCGGTCATGCCGACGCCGCAGGTGACGTCGACGGCGGCGGGCAGCACCGACGCGCTGGGTCGGCAAGTTGCCGAGGTCGTTGCGGCGGACTTGCGCGGTTCAGGACTCTTCAAGCCGATCGGCCCGGCCGGTGTTCCCGGCATCGAGTTCGCGGCCGTTACCGCGCCCGATTTCGCCCGCTGGACGAACGGTGGCGCGGCAGCGCTGGTCCAAGGGTTCGTCCGCGCCAATCCGGGCGGCGAGATCACCGTCGGCTGCTATCTCTACGACGTCGCGCTGAAGAGCGAACTGACGCGCGCCGGCTATGTCGTGCAGCCGTCGGACTGGCGCCGCGCCGCGCACAAATGTGCCGACGCCATCTATTCGCGGCTTTCGGGCGAGACGCCGTTCTTCGACAGCCGCGTGGCGTATATCGCCGAGACGGGTCCAAAGGAAAACCGGGTCAAGCGCCTCGCGATCATGGATTCGGACGGGGCGAACCACCGCTTTCTGACCAATGGCCAGAACATCGTTCTGACGCCGCGTTTCTCGCCGGACTACAAGTCGATCGTCTATTTGAGCTACGCCAACAAGCGCCCGCGCATCTATATCTACGATCTCGGCACCGGCAGGCAGCGGCTGGTCACCGAAGGAGGCTCTGCGGCGTTCGCACCGCGCTGGTCGCCCGATGGCCGAACGATTCTCTATTCGATGAGCCAGGCAGGCAACACCGACATCTATGCTGTGCCTGCTTCGGGTGGCACGCCGCGGCGCCTGACCAGTACGCCGGGGATCAACGTCGGCGGCAGCTTTTCACCCGACGGGACCAAGATCGTGTTCGAGAGCGACCGTTCGGGGTCGCAGCAGCTTTATGTGATGAATGCGGACGGTTCCAACCAGCAGCGGATCAGCTTTGGTGGGGGGCGCTACGCCACTCCGGAATGGTCGCCGCGCGGTGACCTGATCGCCTTCACCAAGATGCAGGGCAATTTCCGGATCGGCGTGATGACGCCGGGCGGGCAGGGCGAGCGCGTCTTGACCAACAGCTGGCAGGACGAGGCCCCGACCTGGTCGCCCAATGGCCGCGTCATCCAGTTCTTTCGTACGTCGCAGGGCAGGGGTGGAAAGTCGTCGCTGTGGCAGGTCGACCTTACCGGTGTGAACGAACGCCGCCTGCCGACGCCCGTCGATGGGTCCGACCCGACTTGGGGACCGTTGTTGCCCTGACAGTCTTTCGGGGGACACACTTACCAATCGAGGAGATTCGCTCATGAAGTTTCGCCCTGCCACCCTTCTGCTGACCGCGTCGCTGACCGCGTCGCTGATCGCCATTGCCGGCTGTGCAAAGAAGCCGCCGAAAGAACTTCCGCCTGCGCCGGTACAATCGACCGGACCGGTCCAGCCCGACACGTCGGGCAGCACCGCCGTCGTCCCCGGCAGCCAGGAAGATTTCGTCGCCAGTGTCGCCGCCGATCGTATTTTCTTCGCGCTGGACCAGTCAGAGGTCGATGCCGAGGACCAGGCCACGCTCCGATCGCAGGCGGCCTGGCTCGCGCGCTATCCGCAGAAACGGGTGACGATCGAGGGACATTGCGACGAACGGGGCACCCGTGAGTACAACCTCGCGCTCGGCGAGCGGCGCGCCAATGCGACCAAGAATGCGCTGGCAGCCCTGGGGGTCGATCCCTCGCGGATCACCACGATCAGCTATGGCAAAGAACGTCCCGATGCGACCGGGTCGGACGAGGATTCCTATGCCAAGAACCGTCGTGCCGTGACGGTCACAATCCAGTAGCGCCGCTTGCTTAACGCTGGTCGTACCGGGTCTATGCCGGTCGCTCGAGAAATTCGCGCCAGAGCATGATCAGTACGGCCATCGTCGCGGGGCCGACGAAAAGCCCAAGCAGTCCGAATGTTTCGACCCCGCCCAATATCCCGATAAGGACCCACAGGAAGGGCAGGCGCGTTGCGCCGCCGATCAGGATGGGCCTGACGAAGTGGTCGGCGACACCAACGACGATCAAGCCGATGACGACGACCGCAATCGCGCCGCCCACTGATCCCTGAGCCAGGAGCAGCGCCGCCGCGATCGCGAACAGGACGGCTGCGCCGAATGGTATCATGGCCGCAACCGCCGTCAGGCCGCCCAGCAAGAGAGGATTGGGCACGCCCAGCGCGACATAGGCGATCGCCATGATCGCGCCTTCGCCGATACCGACGAGCACAAGACCGTCGATCGTGCCGCGGATCGACAGAATGGCCTGGTGGCCGACTCGTTCGCCCGACGGCCCAAGCAAGCGGTCACCCGCGCGGCGCAATTGATCAATCAGGGAATCGCGGTCGCGAAGCAGGAAGAACAGGGCAATGAGCGTGAAAGCGAGCGTGACGAGCCTGCGCAGCACATTGCTGCCGATGAAGCGCGTGTCCGCTGCCAGCGCCGAATGCCGAAGATGTTCGATCTGCAACGCCGCGCCCTGGGGTGTGAGAAGGTTCTCCTGCCACCAGTGCACGGCGGCATCGCGCGCAATGGGCAGATGGTCCACCCATGCCGGCACCGGCAGCCCGTTCGTCTGCGCCTCGGCTATCCAGCCCGCCACGGCGCGGACCTCTCGGGCGGCTTGCGCGACGCCGATGACCAGCGGGACGACGATTGCGAGTGCGACGAGCAAGGTGAGCAGCGCCGGGATTGTTGCGGAACCAGCGCTCAGCGACCATTTCTGCCGAAGTCGCATGTGGAGCGGGTCGATCGCCACGCAAAGCACGATTGCCCAGACCAGGGCAGGCAGGAAGTTGGCCGAAATCCAAAGACCCAGCGCCGCCAGCAACAGGGCCACGACAAGGCGGGCGACTCGCGTCTCGCGCTCGGCTCCGCCTGTCACTGCCACTTTCCCATCAGCTCAATGCCTCGTCGAGCAGTCGCGCCAGCCGTACGCCACCGCGCTTGATCTGCAGGCGCGTCAGGGGGATGAGCGCTTCGATCTTCGCTTCGTCGATTGCCGCCCGGGCGGGTTTGGGACCGCACGGATCGCCGAGCGCGACCGCATAGACGGCGTCGCGCGCCACGCCCCAGCTTTCCCGGCTCCAGTCCTCGACGGTTCCGGCTGCCATCTCGGGCCGCACTTCACCCAGCAATCCGCCGGGTCCGCCCGGAGGCGTCGTGATTGCCCGCTCGGCAAGATAACCGTCCCAGATCGAATGAAGATTCAGGCGCGACCCGGCAAATATCCCGTAGCTCGCCTTCACGTCGTTACCGCCCTTGTCACTGCGGTCGCCCGCATGCAGCGGCATGTGCAGGTCGCCGACAAAGTGGACGAGAAAGGCCAGCGCCATCAAGCGCTCTCGCGGCGGAAGCGACTTGTCGGCCAGCAGCTTGCTATTGCGCGTGACCTGCGCCGAAACGCAATTGCCGTCGGCGCATGCCGACTTCAGGTCGAAAGGCTTGCAGACGTCGACGTTCTGGTAGTGCCACGCATAGGCATAGCTGAAACGGTCCTTCAGCGACTTGATGCAGTCAGGCCAATAGGCAAGTCCGGCGACGGTATCGACCTTGCATGTCGGCGTATCGAGCAGCGCGCCTTGCTTCATCATCGCACGCACCGCTGCGCGGGTCGAAGGTTTCGCCTCGGCCATCGCGATATCGCCGACGGTTGCATGGCCATATTCCCACCAAGCGAAAGCCGGCGACGGCAACAACACGGCAAAAGCTATTAACAGGCGATACATAAGGGCTGACCTATTGAATGCGGCGTGGCGGGGGTCATATCCCTGCGATGCTGCCCCCGGCAACCGGGGGTTGGAGATCAAGTTCGTGAAGACCAACAAGTTTCTTGTCGCGGCCGCACTCATCGCATCGATGTCCGCTGCGGCCAGCGCGGCGGATCGGCGTCTCACCGTCGTCAATGCGACGGCAAACACGATGACGCGCCTTTATGCCTCTCCTGCGTCGGGCACGCCCGTCGACGAGGACATGCTGGGGGATACGATCCTGAAACCCGGTCAGTCGGCGCAGCTCGTCATCGGCGGCGGCAGTGGCGACGCCTGCAGCTTCAACCTCAAGGCTTCGTTCGATGACGACAGCGTCCGGACGCGCAAGGTCGATGTCTGCGAAGTCCGGACCTATCGGTTTACCGGAAACTGATAAGGTCGTGATGTGCCGGGTGCCAAGGCACCCGGCACCACGCATTACCTGAACTTCAGCTCCTGGAGCAGGGTCGTGCCCAGGACCTTGCGAAACTTGCCGCGGTCACCCGACGCCGATTCCAACTGCTGGTCGCTTTGCGCCGTGAACTTGCGATAGGCTTCGTTGCGGCGCTCGCCTTCCGGCCCGTCGGGAATGCCGGCCATGGTCACCATCAGGTAGATGTCCGCCTCGCCGCTGCGATTGTAGACGTTCGACCAGATTTTATAGTCCTTGATCCAGCCCTGCGCCTTGGCGAACTCCTGGTTCTTGCGCCATTGGCCGGCGAGCCAGCTTGCATATTCATAGCCGCCGCCTGCCTCGACCTTGATATCCGTCACTTCGGCATAATCGCCGGCAATCAGGGGGTAGTTCTGTGCGTGCGACGGCGTGGCGACGGTCGCCAGCATCGGCGCGACGATCAGGGCCGCATAGAGTTTGATCGATTTCATGTTGTTACTCCCATTGAGGGATGCCGCACCGGCGAGGTGAAGCCGTCCCGCGGCAAGTGGTGCCCTGTGGGAAGTCTGTCTGCGCGTGACGACCGTCACGCGAACCGCTGCTTTTTCTCTCAGCCGTCGGCGAACATGGCGATGACGGGCGGCGCGGCGGCAGAAACCCGGGCGCGGAACATGCCCGGTGTGGTGAAATGCCATCCGGCCCGGCCGTCCGGCGAAACCACGATCACGCCGCCGGTGCCGCCGAGGGCCGTCACCTCGGCCATAACCGCTTTCGCGGCGTCGACGATATCCTCTCCGCCCAGGCGCACGCGAGCACAAATCTCGTGCCCTACGCCGGCGCGGATGAAGTACTCGCCGGATCCCGTCGCGGATACCGCGCCGGCGCGGTCGTCGGCATAGGTTCCTGCCCCGATGACGGGCGAGTCGCCGATGCGGCCCCAGCGCTTGCCGGTAACGCCTCCCGTAGAGGTTGCGGCGGCCACATGGCCGTGCGCGTCGCTGGCAACGGCGCCGACGGTGCCGTATTTCATGTCGACATCATAGGCGTCGGCGTTGCTTGCCTTCAATTCTTCGAGGTTCGCGCGGCGCTCTGGGGTGATGAAATAGTCGGGTTCGGCCTGCTCGACGCCTGACTGCCGCGAAAATGCATCGGCCCCGATGCCCGCCAGGAAAACGTGGCGGCTTTCGTCCATGACGGCGCGGGCGAGCGTGACCGGATTTCGGGTGGTCGTGACGCGGGCTACGGCCCCGGCATCGCGCGTACGCCCGTCCATGATTGCCGCGTCGAGTTCCGCCACGCCGTCGAAACTGAGCGCCGCGCCCCGCCCCGCATTGAAATGGGGATCGTCTTCGAGCGCACGCACGGCGGCTTCGACGGCGTCGAGCGCAGGGCCGCCAGCGGCGAGAATCGCGCCACCCGCTTCCAGCGCGCGCCGAAGTGCATCCCGGACGCCCGCTTCCTGGTCAGGTTTGATTCTGTCCCGGGTAATGATGCCTGCGCCCCCGTGAATGACGAGGTTCCAGGCTGCTGGTGTCGATGTCATGCCGCGCCGCTAGCACGGCCGCGGCGGCGGGCGATACCGGTTTGGCGGCTATTCCCGGCCGCGCCCGGTCTTTTCCTGCAGCGAGTCGATGCGGACGGAGGCATCTGCCTTCGACAGGGTGTCGTCGAACTCTTCGCCCGCTTCCTCGCTCAGCGTCTTCAGATAGGATGCCTGCGCACCGGTCATCGGCTCGTCGCCGGTCGTCCAGTCGCTCGGGTCCTTTTCGGCGTTGGACGTCGGATGGGTCTTGGGGTTGTCGCTCATGGTCGTGCTCCTTTCGACGATAAACCCCTGATGTTTTTAGTTTGTTCCCTTTGAGCATAGGGCAGACGGCTCTATGGGCACCGCCGTGGTGACCGACGCTTTCCGAACCTGCGGCCTCTGGCTGATCGCCTGCGCGCTGGCAGTGCGCCTGGTGATCGCGCCCGGTTTCATGCCGGTGGCGTCTGCCGACGGTTTCACGATCGCGATGTGCTCCGGCCAATCCATGACCGGCGTGAAGTTCGGCAAGACCGATCCTGCCATGCCGGGCGATCGCGGCTGCGCGTTTGCGTCGCTGGCGGTTGCAACCTCACCGGACGTGCCCACCGCCGTTCTGCCGATGGTGCGTCCGGTTGCCGTCGCGCCGGTTGTCGCGCCCGTCATCCGGAGCCCCTATGTTGGCGTTCCGGCGCCCCCGCCCCCTGCCATCGGCCCGCCAGCCCTGATCTGATCCGCCGCCGCGCCAAGCGGCTGTTCGTGTTTCAGAATCAGGATTTCAACAAATGCCTCCCCGTTTCCTTGCGCACGTCTCGTGCGCCGCGCTCGCCTGTGCGGGCACGGCTGCCCATGCCGGTACGGCCGCCGATGCCGACACGATCGTCGTTACTGGTGACGCCATCCGCCGGATCGAAAACGATCCCTCCACGTCCGTGACGATCGACGCCGACCGTATCGCCACCACCGTCAGCGCGGTCAGTACGGAGGACGCGCTGAAATATGCACCCAGCCTGATCCTCCGCAAGCGATCGATCGGCGACAATTTCGCCCCGATCGCGACGCGCACTTCGGGCCTGGGGTCGAGCGCGCGGAGCCTGATCTATGCCGACGGCATGCTGTTGTCGGCGCCGATCGGCAACAACAACGGCAATGGCAGCCCGAAGTGGCAGCTCGTGGCGCCTGAAGAAATTGCGCGGATCGACATTCTCTACGGTCCGTTCTCTGCCGCCTATTCGGGCAACTCGATCGGGACGGTCGTCAACATCACGACCCGGATGCCCGATACGCTCGAAGCCAACGTCAAGCTGCTGACCAATTACCAGTGGCACAAGCAATACACGACCGACCTCGAGTTGCCGACCGGACAGGCAAGCGCCTCGATCGGCGACCGGTTCGGGCGCTTCGCCTTCTTCGCGAGCGCGACGCATACGGTCAGCAATGCCCAGCCGATCGCGTACACGACGGCGACGACGGCCCCCGCCGGGACGACCGGCAGCATCCCGACGGCCAACCGGCTGGGCGCGCCGATCGCGGTGCTTGGTGCCGGCGATATCGACCATCATGTCCAGGACACGATCAAGCTGAAGGCTGCCTATGACCTGACCGATGAGGTCCGGGCGAGCTATATGGTCGGTCTGTTCCTCGATGCGACACAGGCGCGCCTCGACAGCTATCTGCGCAATGGCGCCGGCGCGACCGTTTACACGGCGGCGATGAACCCGGGTCTTTATTGGCGCAGCCAGCGCCACTGGGCGCACGCAGCGGCGCTGGACGGACGCAGCAGCCGCTTCGACTGGCAGGTCGCGGGGTCGCTGTTCGATTACGGCAAGGACGCGCAGGCCAGCCCGACCGCCGCGCTTCCTGCTGCCTTCACCGGGGGCGCGGGGACGGTCCAGCGCCAGGACGGCACGGGTTGGTGGACGCTCGATGCCAAGGGTGCGTTGCGGAGTGGTACCCGGAATGGCGACGGGGTCGACGCCAATGTGCTCTCATTCGGCGCCCACGCCGACCATGCCAAGCTGCAGAGCCAGACCTATGCGACGGCCGACTGGATCGGCGGGGCCGTCGGCACAAGAAGCGCGGCTTCGCTCGGCAAGACGCGGACGGTGGCGCTCTGGGTGCAGGATGCCTGGGTCTTCGCGCCCAACCTGGTGCTGACCATCGGCGTCCGCCAGGAATGGTGGCGCGCTTTCGGCGGTTTCAACCAGTCGACGGCGGCCAACCCCGGGATTGCCCAGCCCGAACGGACGGCGACCGGCTTTTCGCCCAAGGCAACGATCGAATGGCGACCGGCGCCAGGCTGGCGGCTGAAGGCATCGTTCGGCCAGGCCTGGCGCTTTCCGACAGTGAGCGAGCTGTTCCAGGCCAGCACCGTCGGGACCGTCCTCGCCAACCCCAACCCGAACTTGCGCCCCGAACGCGCGCGCTCGGTCGAGCTGGCAGCCGAGTTTCGCGATGCGCAGGGGCCGGTCCGGTTGTCGCTGTTCAACGAAGTTATCGACGGCGCGCTGATCCCGCAGACCGCGCCATTGTCGGTCGTGCAGCCGAACGGGACCACGATCACGACACCGACATCTTTCGTGCAGAACGTCGACCGGACCCGTGCGCGCGGTGTCGAGATCGCCGTCGATCGCCACGACGTGCTACCCGGCCTCGACCTGTCGGGCAGTGTCACCTACGCCGATGCGATCACCAGCCGGAATGCCGTTTTCCCTGGGTCGATCGGCAAGCTGTTGCCAAGCGTGCCGCGGTGGAAAGCCAATGCGGTCGTCACCTGGCGTCCGGTCCGGACCGTCGCCCTGACGGCAGCGGCACGCTATTCGAGCCGCAACTTCGCGACGCTCGACAACAGCGACGTCTTTCCCGACACCTATCAGGGCTTCGACCGCTATTTCGTCGTCGACCTGCGCGGAACGCTGCGGGTCAACCGCCAGCTCGAAGTCGCGCTCGGCATCGATAATGTGAACAACGACCGGTATTTCCTTTTCCACCCCTTCCCCCAGCGTTCCGTGACGGCGTCGCTGCAGTGGAGGTTGTGACGATGACGACGTCTGGCACTGCGGCCTCGGCCTTTTATCGAACCGTCTGGCGCTGGCATTTCTATGCCGGGCTGTTCGTCATGCCGTTCATCCTCATCCTGTCGCTGACCGGTGCCGTGTTCCTGTTCAAGCCGCAGCTGGACCGGTGGCAGGAGAGCCCTTTCCGGAACCTGTCGCAGACCGGGGCGGTGACTCCCTCGGCACAGCGCGATGCGGCGCTGGCGGCATTCCCGGGCGCCCGGTTCGACAGCTATCGCTTGCCTGCCCAAGCTGGCGACGCACCGGTCATCCATCTCGGGCTCGCCGACGGCACGATGCGCGATGTCTATGTGTCGCCGCAGGGAAGGGTGCTGGGCACCATCGATCCCGAAAGTCTGATCAGCGCGACCGTGCGCCGCATCCACGGCGAGCTGTTCGCGGGAAGGATCGGCAGCTGGATCGTCGAGACGGCGGGCAGCTGGGCGATCGTCATGGTGCTGACCGGCCTGTACCTGTGGTGGCCACGGGGTAGAGGTATCTCCGGCGTGTTGTGGCCCCGGATCGGGCGGGGCAGACAGGCGCTGTGGCGCGACCTGCATGCAGTCACCGGTTTTTGGGTCTCGGGTCTGGCGATGGCCCTGCTCGTGACCGCGCTCCCCTGGGCGGGCGTCTGGGGCAGCGGATTCAAGCTGGCGCGCGAACAACTCGGTTGGACCACAGGACGGCCCGACTGGAAGATCGGGGCCGAGCACGCCGAGCATGATCATGCAGCGATGATGCACCTGATGGCCGATCCACGTGCGCCCGGCCTCGACGCGATCGTCGCCAGGGCGGCGACGCAAGGCCTGCCCGCCCCGGTGCTCGTCCGCCCGCCGGGCGCGCCGGACCGCAACGCCACCTCCATGGTCTGGACGGTCAAGTCCGATGCGCAGAACCGGCCGCTGAACGTCACCATCACTTATGACCCCGCAACGGGCCGAGAGGTCAGCCGGAAAGGGCTCGGCGACAAGCATGTGATCGACCGGGCCGTTGCCTATGGCATAGCCTGGCACGAGGGGCAGTTGTTCGGCTGGGTCAATCAGCTCATCGGCCTGCTGACGGCACTAATGCTGGCGGTGCTCGCGATTTCCAGTTGCGTCCTTTGGTGGCGACGCAAACCGATGCGAGGGCTCGGTGCGCCGCCACCACCGGCAAATCCGGCACGCCTGGGCGGCGTCACGGCGATTGTCGTCGCGCTTGCGCTTGCGCTGCCGATGCTCGCTTTGTCGCTCGCCATCGCGCTGTTCGTGGAGTTTTTCGTCGTGCGCCGCATCGCGCCGTTGGCGCGCTGCATGGGCATCGCGACGCGGTGAGAATGCGGCCCGAAAGGTGGGTGATCGATCACTGCTGGATTTAGCTGCGGCTAAATTCTACTATGACGGGCATGTCCTCGATACGCCCCTGGCGCGATATCACGCGCCGCAAGTCCCGCCAGATCATGGTCGGCAACGTCCCCGTTGGTGGCGATGCCCCTGTCACCGTGCAGACGATGACGAACACGCCGACGAGCGATCCCGGCGCGACGATCTCGCAGATCCGTCGGTGCGAGGATGCGGGTGTGGACCTGATCCGCGTGTCGTGCCCCGATGTCGAAAGCACAGCCGCGCTGGGCAAGATCGTTCGCGCAAGTCGCGTGCCGATCATCGCCGACATTCATTTTCATTATAAGCGCGCGCTCGAGGCAGCCGATGCAGGCGCGGCGTGCCTGCGCATCAATCCCGGCAACATCGGGTCATCCGAACGCGTGGCCGAAGTGGTGCGCGCCGCAAAGGCAAACGGCTGTGCGATCCGCATTGGCGTGAACGGCGGCAGCCTCGAAAAGGACCTGCTCGAAAAATACGGCGAGCCCTGTCCGGAAGCGCTGGTCGAAAGCGCGCTCGACCATATCAAGCTGTTGCAGGACCACGACTTTCACGAATTCAAGGTTGCGGTGAAGGCGTCGGACTTTTTCCTTGCGGTTGCCGCCTACCAGCAACTCGCCGAAGCGGTAGATTGCCCGCTGCACCTGGGTATCACCGAAGCAGGCGGCTTTGTCGGCGGGACCGTCAAGTCGGCGATCGGCATCGGCTCGTTGCTCTGGTACGGCATCGGCGACACGATTCGCGTGTCGCTCAGTGCCGAGCCCGAAGACGAGGTGCGCGTCGGCTTCGAGATCCTGAAGGCGCTAGGCATCCGTAACCGCGGCGTCCGCGTGGTGTCTTGTCCGAGCTGCGCGCGGCAGGGGTTCGACGTGATCCGGACGGTGCAGACGCTCGAGGAGCGGCTGCAGCACATTCGCACGCCGATGTCGCTCAGCATCCTGGGCTGCGTCGTCAACGGCCCCGGCGAAGCGCGGGAGACCGACATCGGACTCACCGGTGGCGGCAATGGCAAGCACATGGTGTATCTGTCCGGCGTCACCGACCATACGGTGCAGGACGCCGACATGGTCGAGCATATTGTGAAGCTGGTCGAAGCCAAGGCGGCCGAGATCGAGGCGGGTCTCAGCCTGGCGGCCTAGTTTTCGGGACCGACCGCCGCTAGGCGCGGGTGATGACTTCACGTGCCGCCTCGACTGCCATTCCCTTTGCCGTTGCCTGTGTCGGGATCGCGCTTTTTTCGGCGATGGACGCCGCGATGAAGGGATTGGCGATCGCGCTCGGTGCCTATAGCGCCATGTTGTGGCGACAGGGCATCGGCGGGCTGATCAGTGCAGCTCCCTATTTTCTCACGCGCAAGGGCTGGCCTAGCCGAGCAGGGCTGCGCGTGCATGTCCTGCGCGGGTTTGTCGCCTCGATCATGGCGGTGTCCTTCTTTTACGGTATCGCGCGTGTGCCGCTCGCGGAGGGGATCGCGCTGTCATTCATCGCGCCACTGATCGCCCTGTACCTCGCGGTCGTCCTTTTGGGGGAAACCGTGGGTCGGCACAGCATTGTCGCCTCGGTGCTCGGCATCTGCGGGGTGGCGGTCCTGCTCGCGGCCCGCATCGGGGCCGGGGGCGAGCGCCATCTCGACGGCGTCGCGGCGATCTTCGTGTCGGCGGTTTTCTATGCGTGGAACATCGTGCTGATGCGGCAACAGGCCTTGCTGGCGCCGCCGGCCGAGGTCGCCTTCTTCCAGAATGTAACTGCGGGCGGGTTCCTGCTGCTCGCGCTTCCCGTCGTCATGCTGGTCGCGCCGTCGATCTTCCATGTGCCGGACGCATCGCACTGGCCGATGCTCGTGCTGGCGGCGCTGCTCGCCTTTGTGTCGCTCTACCTCCTCAGCTGGGCATATTCGCGTGCCGAGGCGCAGGTCCTGGTGCCGGTCGAATACACAGCCTTTGTCTGGGCAGCGATAATGGGGGCCATTTTCTACCATGAGGCCGTGACGGTGAGCACCGTGGCCGGCGCCGTGCTGATCGTGACCGGCTGCATCATCGCGGCACGCGGCGGGCGGCCGGACACGGCGAAGTTGGAGGCGGCGCTGTGACGGCGCGCTCGACACTGACGACGGGCCACCTGCTCCTTGCGATCGCCGTCATGGCGGTCTGGGGCAGCAATTTCGTCGTGATCAAGGTCGCGCTCGCGCATTTGCCGCCGCTGACGCTGGCCACCTTGCGCTTTGCCGCCGTGTGTCTTCCCGCTGCCCTTGTCCTCAAGCGTCCGGCGGCGAGCTGGGCCAATCTGGCCGCCTATGGCGTGCTGATCGGAGCGGGCCAGTTCGGCGCGCTGTTCATTGCGCTCAGGGCCGACGTGACGCCCGGCCTCGCGTCGCTGATCATGCAGACGCAAGTGTTCTTCACGATCGGCCTGTCGATGTGGCTGACCGGCGAGCGGCTGAAGCCGGTGCAGGTCGTCGCGCTGGTGTTGGCGGTAGGGGGGCTCGCGGTCATCCTGGCGCATACCGATGGCAGCATCACGTCGCTGGGCCTGGGCCTGCTGTTGTTTTCTGCGTTCAGCTGGGCGTCGGGCAACATGGTCTCGCGCGCGGCGGGCAAGGTCGACATGCTTGCCTATGTCGTCTGGTCGAGCCTGTTCGCAGTGCCGCCTCTGTTCGCGCTAGCGTTCCTTCTCGAAGGACCTACGGCAATAGCGGAGGGCATCCGCCACGCCGATGTCTTCACCTGGGGCGCTGTCACTTGGCAGGCAGTCGGAAATGCCATGTTCGGTTACGGCGTCTGGGGATGGATGCTTGCGCGCTATCCGGCCGCGACGGTTGCGCCCTTGGCGCTGCTCGTTCCGGTGTTCGGCATGACGGCATCCGCAGTCCTGCTGGGCGAGCCGATGCAGCCTTGGAAATTGCTGGCGGCCCTGCTTGTCATGTCGGGGCTGGCGCTCGGCATATTATGGCCGCGCATCGCCGAACGCTTTGTAAGGGGGGAGCCCGTTTGAGCCTTTCGATACGCCCTGCCGTCGAGCCAGATCTCGACCTTGTCATAGGATTCATAAGGGCGCTTGCCGAGTATGAGCGGCTGGCCGATGAAGTGCGGCTCGACCCGGAAGTTCTGGCGACGCACCTTTTCGGCAGCGCGCCCAAGGCCGAAGTCCTGATTGCCGAGCGCGATGGCGCGGCAGTAGGCTTCGCGTTGTTCTTCCACAACTTCTCGACGTTCGAAGGGCGGCCTGGGATCTATCTCGAGGATCTGTTCGTCAGCCCCGAGGCGCGCGGGTCAGGCGCTGGGAAGGCATTGCTGGCGGCCCTCGCCACACTTGCGCTGGAGCGCGGCTGCGCGCGACTCGAATGGTCGGTACTCGACTGGAACACGCCCGCAATCGACTTCTATCGATCGCTCGGCGCGAAATCGATGGACGAATGGACGATCAACCGGGTTGAGGGGGCAGCGCTTGCGGCGCTGGCAGGCCGATCTTAACGCGCCCCTTCTAGGACTGATCGCATGATCGACCGGCTGATCCGCAAGGCCCGCGAGGCCGCCCATCTGGCACAGTGCAAGGCGGTATTCTCGACGCCGCCGATAGCGCCGCAGATCGACGGCGTCGTCGTCTTTTCGATGATCGGGACGCGCGTGGTGGCGCCCTATCTGGTCGCAGCCAAGTCATTCATGCAGGCGTTGGGGCGCGGGCGAGTGGTGCTGCTCGACGACGGCTCACTGACGCCGACCGACAAGTCGGTGCTGGCCGCGCATCTCGGCGATCCCGAATTGCGTTCCATTCACGACGTCGAGACCGGCGATGTGCCGCGCGGCGGCTGCTGGGAACGGCTGATGACGCTGATCGACTTGTCGGCGCACGACTATGTGATCCAGCTCGATTCGGACACGGTAACGCTGGGCACGGTGGACGAGGTGCGCGCGGCGATCGCGGCGCGGCGGAGCTTCACGATCCTGGGCGGCAGCGACGGCGAGGCGCAGGGACTGAAAACGCTGACCGATTTTCGGTTAGATGTATATCCGGACGGCCCCGACGCGCTCGCACCCGATGCCCATGTCCAGACGCAGATCGAGGCGCGGATGGACCTGCTGCCCGATCCCGACGTGCGCCATTATGTTCGTGCCTGCGCCGCCTTCACCGGTTTCGCGCCTGGCAGCGTTTCGCTTGCGGACGCCCTGGTCTTCTCGCGCGCCGCTCAGGCAGCCGTGGGGGCAGACATCTGGCGGCAATGGGGCAGCGAACAGGTCGCGTCGAATTTCCTGGTTGCCAACACGCCCGATCCGGTGCTGCTGCCTTACGCCCGCTTTTTTCATTTCTGGAATGATGGTGACCGGCCGGACCCGGGCGTGGTGCACTTCCCGGGGACGCATCGCTATACCGGCGCTGCTTATGCTCGTGCTACCGCGACGGCACTGGAAAGTCTCGGCCGCTAAGTCGTCCCCGGCAGAGCGTCAGGACTTGGAAGCCTTGGCGGCCTCGATCGCTTCCAGAACGACCCGACGGGCTTCATCGGCATCGCCCCATTTGCCGACACGGACCCATTTCTTGGGCTCTAGGTCTTTGTAATGGGTGAAGAAGTGCTCGATCTGCTGCATGACGATCGCCGGCAGATGCTCTTTCTCGTCGACATTCTCATAATAGGGAAATGTCGCGTCGATCGGCACAGTCAGCAGCTTTTCATCGCCGCCCGCTTCGTCCTCGAGGAAAAGCACGGCGATTGGCCGCACCCGCACGACACAACCCGGGACGAAGGGCGAGCGTGCGACGACCAGCGCATCGAGGGGATCGCCGTCGGGCGACAGCGTATGCGGGATGAAGCCGTAGTTGGCCGGATAGCGCATCGACGTATGGAGGATGCGGTCGACGAACAGCGCGCCGCTTTCCTTGTCGAACTCGTATTTCACGGGCTCGCCGCCAACGGGAACTTCGATAATGACGTTGAGCGAGTTCGGCGGGTCCTTGCCCACCGGGATCAGGTCTATTCTCATTTGGGGGCCAGTAGCTTGTCCAGCGGTCCGTCGCCAGTGCCTGTTTTTTCGAAGCGGGGATAACGTAGGCCACCGTTCCACTGAACCGTCACATCTCGTACCAGCGCATCTGTCTTCACGGTGAGTCGAATGCCGTCCTTGCTGCCTTTCGCCGCGGTCACGGCATTTTTCAGTGCGTCCTCACTATAGGGTACACCATTTACGGCGACGATCTCCTGCCCGACGGTCAGCCCTGCCTTGAAGGCCGGCCCGTCCCACTGAACCGTTGAGATTTTCGCCTTGGCGACGTTGACGCCCAGCGAATACGTCAGGTCGAGAAACTTATTTGCCTTCATCCCCGCCTTGGTGAAATTGGTCGGCGTGTCGGTGTAGACCAGCTTGTAACCGCTGCGCTCGAACCCGCCGAGTGGCGCACGGTCCTTCTGCGTCAGCCGGTCCACCAGGAATTCGCGCCAGGTGTAAGGATAGACCCCGTTGAGCGTGCTGACGATATCGTCGAAAGTGTAGGTGACTTCGCCCCAGTCGCCGTCGTTGATCCCGAAAAACGCCTTGGCGAAATCGTCCATTCCCTTGGCGCCGTTCGTTCCCTGGCGGATGATCGCATCAACCTCGGTCCAGATCAGCAGGCCTTCGTTGTAATAATCCTCGCTGCGCTGATAGCTGAGCCAACCCTTTGGACGGCGCGCCGAGATCACCGGATCGTTGGTCGTGTCGTCAAGGCTGCGCCAGTTGCGCGCCGGCCGGTTATCGAGCGATGCCGCTATGCCGGCCAGCGCATCGAGCTTGTCCTGCTTCGATGTCATGCCCGACCGCGCTTCGAGGACATGGCCCCAGAACTGCGTCTGCCCTTCATACACCCAAAGCAGCGAGCCGCGCATCGGCGTCTTGAAATCGGGCGTCCACATATCCGCGCCGCGCCGGAACTTGCCGTTCCAGCTGTGCGTAAATTCGTGTGGCAACAGGTTGTGGTCGGGCAAGGTGTTCGCGAAGTCGGTGAAATAGCCGGGATCGTTCTGGTTTTCGGACGACCGATGATGTTCCAGGCCAATGCCGCCCATGCGGTCGGTGATGGCATGCAGGAAGTCGTAATGGTCGAAATGGCGCGCGCCGAACAGCTTGACCGCCTGCGTCACCAGTTCGCGGTGCTTGGCCAGCACATCGTCACTGACGACCAGCTCCTTGGCGGAGTCCGCAACCGTATTAAGCATCACGCCCTGGCCCAGATCGTCCTTGCGGAAATACTTGCCCGCAAACACCGGGCTGTCGACCAGCACTTCGTAATTGACGGTACCATAGGTGACCGTGCTGCCGTTCGTCGATGTCGGGCGGAGTGCCGTCGCAGCTTGCCACCCGGCAGGGTAAGTCACGGTCGCCGACACGGGGATCTGGCGCGTGAAATAGCCGGCCGGATAAAGCGATACCGCCTCCCACTGCAGGTTCAACATCTCGCGCGTGACCTGGATACGTCCCTGATCGCCAGCTGTTGCCGACAGGAATTTGAAATCGACGTCGAGCGACCGCGTCCCTGCCGGCACGTCGATGTGGAAAGCATAGACGTCGACCGGGTCACGCTTCCAGATCAGCGTCTTGCCCCCGGCCTTGATCGTCAGCCCCGCAACTTTTTCGATCTGTCCGCGCGGCGCATGATTGCCCGGCAGCCAGGCCGGAAAGAGCAGCGTCATCGGACCGGCCTTCGCGACCGGGATCGTCTGCGAGACTTGGAAGATATTCTGGTCGAGATCGGTCGCATCGACTTTGAGAACCATCGTGCCGGGGTAGGGGACATCGCGCGCTGCCGGGATCGTGTCGACGATCGGCACGGGCTGCGGCGCACTGTTGGCAGCAATGGCAGGAACGGCGACGGACACGAAAAGCATGGCAGCAAGCGAACGCAGATGCATTTATGAGCGACTTTCGGCTGAAACAATTGCGCAACTTTGTAACGTCGCGCGCCGCCGCGTCTACCCGCCGCTCGAACTTCCCAACACGTTGATCGAAAAGGCCAGCACACCGATGTTGAACACGAACGCTGCAAAGCTGTGGATCGTGACGATCCGGCGCAGCTGGCGGGTTTCGACCGCCGTGTCCGAAGTCTGGAAGGTCATGCCGAGCGTGTAGGCGAAATAGATGAAGTCGCTGTAGTCGGGCGTGTCCGGCTCACCCGAAAAATCGAGTCCGCCTTTCGACCCTTCCAGATAGTAGATATGGGCGTAGTGCAGTGCGTAGATCGTGTTGGCGAACAGCCAGGCGAGTACCAGCGTGGTCACGATCATGACGATGTCCGGTTTCGTCTTGCTGCCCAGTTCGCCCGCGACTGCTGTCATGATCGCGAGGCTCACCACTGTCGCCACCGCCAGCAAGATGACGCGGTTGGCGTCGTTGTCGGCCGAATGCGCGCGCATCTGCTCTTGGCTCTGGGCCCTGAAGAGCGGGATCAGCGATACCAGGAAGACCCCTGCCGCGACATCGAAGCCGATCATGAACGCCTGCGTGAACTTGACCATGCTGGCTGCAAAACCGGTAACCGCAACGAGCAATGCGATAAAAAGCAGGAAACGCGGTGGCGCGATCCATTGTCCCAGAGTTTTTCGCCGGGCGGTCCGCTTGGTCATTTCAGTCCTTCGGTTGCGTCAAAGCGCACTATCCTATTAAGGCGCGCGTCCCAATGGCACGTATCGAAACTCCCCGTCCTATTCGCGGCACGCAAAGCATGTATGGCGCGGAAGCCGATCGCTTCCACCATGTCGTACAGACGTTTGACCGCGTCCGGCGTCTTTACGGTTTCGGACGGGTGGAAGTTCCGGTGTTCGAGGCGACGGCGGTGTTCGCCCGCTCGCTGGGCGAAACGACCGATGTGGTGTCGAAGGAGATGTACACCTTCGAGGATCGCGGCGGCGATTCGCTGACCCTGCGGCCCGAATTCACGGCGGGCATCGCTCGGGCCTATCTGACCGAGGGGTGGCAGCAATATGCGCCGATGAAGGTCGCGACGCACGGGCCGCTGTTCCGCTACGAGCGCCCGCAAAAGGGGCGCTTCCGCCAGTTTCACCAGCTCGACGCCGAAGTGATCGGCGCGGCCGAGCCGGCGGCAGATGTCGAGCTGCTGTGCTTTGCCGACCAGCTGTTGAAGGAACTGGGGATAAAAGAGGGGGTAACCCTGAAGCTCAACACGCTCGGCGATGGGGCATCGCGCGATGCCTGGCGCGCGGCGTTGGTCGCGCATTTCGAGGCGCATCGGGCCGACCTGTCAGAGGACAGCCTGACTCGGCTTGAAAAGAACCCGATGCGCATCCTCGACAGCAAGGACCCTCGGGACCGACCCGCCGCCGATACCGCGCCGAAAATGATCCTGAGCGCGGAGGCTGAGGAATTCTTCGCCAAGGTGTGCGAAGGGCTCAAGGCGGCAGGCGTATCATATGAGCTCGCGCCGCATCTGGTGCGCGGGCTGGATTATTATCGCCACACCGCATTCGAATTCGTCACCGATCGGCTGGGTGCGCAGGGCACGGTGCTGGGTGGCGGCCGTTACGACGGGCTGATCGAGACGCTGGGTGGCCCGCATACGCCGGCGGTCGGCTGGGCGGCGGGGATCGAGCGGCTGGGCATGCTGGCCGAGGCGCCGCTGGAAAACCGGCCTGACGTCATTGTCGTTGCCGAGGCCGATAGTCTCGGAACCGCCGCGTCTGTCGCGGTCAGCTTGCTCAGAAGGGCAGGGATCTCGGCCGAGGCGATCATCACCGGCAGCCCGAAGAAGCGCTACGATCGAGCCCTCAAAGCAAATCCCGTCCAGATCGTCTCGCTGGGCTATCGCGACGGGCTGTTGACGATCGGGCAACGCGGATTTGGTGCCCAGACAGACGCTCTCGAGCACGTCCGCGCCGTGATCGACCCTGCCTTGCCGGTTGCCGCATGACACCTACCATTTCCGACGAACGCATCGCCGCCATCGAGGCGCGGCGGGACGAGGTGCAGGCGCAGCTGTCGCAGGCGGACCTTGCGACCGATCGCCTCGTCGCCCTGTCGCGCGAATATAGCGAACTCGAACCCGTCGCTGCCGCGGCCGCCGAGCTTCGCCGCCTGCGGGCCGAACAGGCGGTGCTCGGCGACATGCTCAAGGACGCCGACCCCGAAATCCGTGCGATGGCCGAAGAAGAGGCGCAGGCAATCAAGGACGCGCTGCCGCTGGCGGAGCGCGACCTGGCGCTGAAGCTTCTGCCCCGCGATGCCGCCGACGAGCGCGCCGCCATGCTGGAAATCCGGGCTGGCACCGGCGGCGACGAGGCGGCGCTGTTCGCGGGCGACTTGTTCCGCATGTACCAGCGCTATGCCGAGGAGCACGGCTGGCGGGTCGAGCTGATATCCGCCAGCGAGGCCGATGTCGGCGGCTACAAGGAAGTGATCGCCAGCGTGAACGGTACCGGCGTCTTTGCGCGTCTGAAGTTCGAAAGCGGCGTGCACCGCGTCCAGCGCGTGCCTGCGACCGAGAGCGGCGGGCGCATCCATACGTCCGCAGCAACGGTGGCCGTGCTGCCCGAAGCCGAGGACGTCGACGTCCAGATCAACGACGCCGATCTGCGCATCGATGTCTACCGCTCGTCGGGGCCGGGCGGACAATCGGTCAACACGACCGACTCGGCCGTGCGCATCACGCATTTGCCGTCGGGGCTCGTCGTCATCCAGCAGGACGAAAAGTCGCAGCACAAGAACAAGGCCAAGGCGTTGAAAGTGCTGCGAACGCGGCTTTACGAGCTCGAACGCAGCCGTCTCGCCGACGAAAGATCCGGCGCGCGCAAGGCCATGGTCGGCTCGGGCGATCGCAGCGAGCGCATCCGGACCTATAATTTTCCGCAAGGGCGCGTGACCGACCACCGCATTAACCTGACGCTCCACCGTCTGCCCGAAATCCTCGAGGGGCAGATGGACGAGCTGATTGGCGCGCTGATCAGCGAGGACGAGGCGGCCCGGCTGGGGGCGCTCGACGCGGCGTGAGCACGGCCCGGGCGGCGCTTGCGTCGGCCACGACGGCATTGGAGAGCGTCAGCGCAACGCCCCGTCTCGATGCCGAGCTGCTTCTGGCGCATGCGCTCGGCATCGAACGCGAACAGCTGCATTTCGGTGATTTTCCCGTGCCGGCAAGCTTTGCCGATCTCATTGCCCGCCGGGTCGCATGCGAACCGATCGCTTATATCACCGGTACCCGCGATTTCTGGACGGTCACTTTGCGCGTGACACGGGATGTGCTCATCCCGCGTCCCGACAGCGAAACGTTGATCGAGGCCGCAGTCGCGCATTTTGGGCGGGCGGGACCGCGCCGCATACTCGACCTCGGGACGGGATCGGGCGCCTTGCTGCTCGCCGCCCTGGATGAATGGCCCGACGCGACCGGCGTCGGCATCGACGCGTCCGATACCGCACTACGAATTGCCCGGGACAACGCGGCGCAGCTTGGTCTGGACGAGCGTGCGACGATCGTGAAAGGCGGCTGGGCGGGTACCGGCGAGCGCTTCGACCTCATCCTCTGCAATCCGCCCTATATCTCCAGAAGCGAGGTCCTGCCGCAGGACGTGGCAAATTGGGAGCCGGGGTCGGCCCTGTTCGCGGGCGACGACGGCTTGGACGACTATCGCCTGATTGCCCCAGCACTTGTGCCCCAGCTCGCGCCCGGCGGCATTGCGTGCGTGGAGATCGCTTACACGCAACGAAGCGAGGTCACCGCGCTCTTCGAAGAACAGGGGTTTGTGGTCAGTTGCCGTACGGACCTTGCAAATCACGACCGCTGCCTGGTGCTACAGTTCAAATAATGCTTGGCGGCGCGGCAACGGGCCGCTAATGCGGTGTCCAAGAGGCGAACGCATCTCCCAGCTTTTTAAGCGAATGCGCCGCTCTCTTACCCCCACATCCTCCGGTCCCGGGCAATAAAGCTTTGGTTCGGCGAAGCGGCTGATCGTCCGGCGGTTCGGATACGACAGCGCGAAATGGGGCAAAAAGGGATTTGAACACCCCCCTTGTTTAGGACGGCATCAGCTTGATCAACAATCGCCAGCAGTCCGGTCGCCGTCGCGGCCGGGGTGGCCAGAATGGCCAGCGCCCTCAGAACGGACGACCCGAACTCGGCAATCGCATCGACAACCGCGCGCGTGGCAATGCCCCGCAGTTGCTCGAAAAGTACAAAACGCTCGCGCGCGACGCGCAACAGGCGGGCGACCGGGTGCTTGCCGAATATTATTTCCAGTTCGCCGACCATTATTTCCGCGTGCTTGCCGAAAGCAGGGCGCGCTTCGAAGAGGCGAACCCCAATCGCCCGCGCCAGGATTATACCGAGCAGGAAGAGCAGTTCGACGAGGACGGCAACGAGATCGAGCGCGAATACGATGCCCGGCCGCCCCAGCAGAACCGCCCGGAGCAGGCATCGCGCCAGGACCGCTACCAGCGCGACGACCGGCCTCGCGACGATCGTCCGCGTGACGATCGCCCCCAGCGCAACGACCAGCCACGAAGCGATCAGAATCGCCAGGAGCAGAACCGCGACGATCGGCCCGTGCGCCAGGACCGGGAAGCGCGGCCCGATCGTTCTGCCGAAGACCGTCCCGCGCGTCAGGATCGCTACCAGCGTGACGACCGCCCGCGCGAGGACCGTCCCCTTGACGAACGTCCCCGGGAAGAGCGCCCCCGCCTCGACCGCAGCCGTGCAACGGCAACGCGAGCCCGCGAAAGCGAGGCGGTTCAGGACGACGAGGGCGATCACAGCGACTCGCTTCCCTTCGATGCGCTGCCGCCGGCGATCAATCCCGCGGCAATGGAGCCGGTCATGGGTGTTGAGGGCGAGCCCGTTGCGGTTCCCAAAAAGCGTGGTCGCCCGAAGAAGGTCGTTGCCGAAGCCGTAAGCGAAGAATAATCGTCCTGCTGCCCCGGCGAAGGCCGGGGCAATCCATATCACGGCGCTTATTCACTCCCCCTTCAGGCACGATGCTGCCATGCTCTTTCCCGAAACGACCCGGGAGAGTCACTCGATGCGCCGCTTAACCCTGTTGCCTTTGCTTGCCTTGTCCGCCCCCGTCATGGGGCAGAGCGCGCAGGGGACGGTCGCCGTCACCATTTACAACAACGACCTTGCGCTGGTGCAGGATATCCGCCCGACATCGCTGCCCTCCGGCCGGACGACCGTCGAATTCCCGGATGTCTCCGCCCAGATCCGTGCCGAAACCGTCACCATCGGCGGCACCGATTTCGGCATCGTCGAGCAGAATTTCGATTACGACCTGCTGAGCCCCGCCGCGCTGATGCAAAAGGCGGTCGGGCAGGTGGTCACGATCGTCCGGATCAATCCTGCAACAGGTGCGGAGGCACGCGAACAGGCAAAGGTGCTGGCGGCCAACGGCGGGGTCGTGCTCCAGATCGGCCAGCGCATCGAAGTGCTGCGCGACGACGGGCTGCCGGTGCGCGTCATCTTCGACCGCGTTCCGCCAAACCTTCGTGCACGGCCAACCTTGTCGGTGACGCTCGACAGCACGCGCGCGGGCACGCGCCCCGTTTCGCTCAGCTATCTGACGCCGGGGCTCGGGTGGAAAGCAGATTATGTCGCGCTGTTCGACGAGAGCGCAGGCAAGATCGACGTGCAGGGCTGGGTCACGCTCACCAACAATTCGGGCACGACCTATACCAATGCGGAAACACTTCTGGTCGCGGGCGAAGTCGGCAACAGCCAGACGCCATATCGTCGATCATATGTTCCGCAGTCGCCGCGTGGCGCCATGGTGAAGCCCGGCACTGAAACTGCCAACCGCCCGCAGCTTGGCGACTTCTACCTCTATCCGATCAAGGGGCGCACGACGATCGCCCAGGCGCAACAAAAACAGGTCAGTTTTCTCGACGTCGCCGGCGCGGCGGCGGCCAAGGGCTATGAGTATCGCAATGGCTGGCTCGGCACGCAAAACGAGGCGCAGTCGGCGGACACCGTGCTGCGCTTTTCCACCTCACGTGATGGCGGCTTGGGCGATGCGCTGCCTGCCGGAACGGTGCGCGTCTATATGAAGGATGCCAAGGGCCAGCCGCAATTCATCGGCGAAAACCAGATCGGCCACACGCCCATGGGGTCGGCGCTCGGCCTTAAAACCGGCGAAGCCTTTGACGTGAAGGTCAAGCCCATCGTCGAGGCACGCGAAAAAACTGGCAGCACGCGCTGGAAGACGTCGATGCGCTATACGCTCACCAATGCCCGCAGCACGCCAGTGGTGGTCGATCTGACGCAGGCAGGACTCGATAATTATTGGGATGACACGCGCATCCTGTCCGAAAGCCAGAAGAGCGAGCGCCGCTCGGCAGACGAAGCGGTGTGGAAAGTGACAGTCCCGGCTAACGGCGAAGCAACGGTCACTGCCATCTTTGATACCCGGTACTGATCATGCGCGCTGTTGCGCTGCTCGTTGTGGTCGCGGCACCCGTGGTTGCTCAGACCACGAGCACCTCGTCCGCGCCCGAATCGGTGTCGGTCAGCATCTATCGGGCGCCCGACCGCAGCGCCGACGAAGCGATGAATCTTCAGTACCTCCGTGGCTTTGCATTGATCACTGAAACGCGACGGATCAGTATTCCGGCAGGTGACGCGGTCGTCCGCTTCGAAGGGGTTGCCGGCGGCATTCTGCCCGAAAGTGCGATCGTCACCGGCCTGCCCGATGGCATCGTCGAAAAGAATCAGGACGCCAACCTGCTAAGTCCGGCAAGCCTGCTCGGCGCGTCCACCGGTCGGCGCGTGTCGATCCGCCGCACCATTCGCGCAACCGGCAAGACGACCGAAGAGGACGCCATCATCCGGTCCGGGCCCGGTGGGCAAGTTGTCCTCCAGACTGTCGCCGGGATCGAGGCGCTGCGCTGCTCCGGCATTCCCGAGACCATCGTTTACGATGCGCTGCCCGAGGGCTTGTCGGCCAAGCCCACGCTATCGGTGCGTACGCGCAGCACCCGTGCCGTGACCGCGACCGTCACGCTCAGCTATCTCGCCGACAACTTTGATTGGCAGGCGAACTACGTCGCCACGCTTGGTCCCGACGGCAAGAGCCTCGACCTGTTCGGCTGGGTGACGTTGGCGAGCGCCGACGAGACGAGTTTCCCAAAGGCGCAGGCAATGGTGATCGCCGGCCGCCTCAATCGTGCCGACGCGCGCAATCCGCGGGCCTACCGCCAGGAGTCGATCGATCTGGTGTGCTGGCCGCAGGGCACGACGAGCGACATCCCCGATGATATGTCTAACGTCCCGCCGCCTCCACCCCCAGCCCCGCCCGCCCCGATGATGATGGCCGAAGCGATGGATGTGGTCGTCACGGGGTCGGCACGGGCGAAATCTGCAATGGTCGTCAAGCAGGAAGAACTCGGCGACCTGAAACTCTATCGCGTGCCCGAACCGGTTACCGTCGCGGCGAATGCGCAAAAGCAGGTCGCACTCCTCGACAAGGCGCGCATCCCGGTCAGCCTCGTCTACCGCGCAGATATCTGGGGGGACGGCGACGCCCGTGTCCGCTTGACGCTGCGCGCAAAGAACCGCGCCGCTGATGGCCTTGGTCTCCCCCTGCCGGCCGGCAAGCTCGCGCTCTACCAGTCAGCCGGTCCACGCGAGCTGTTGCTTGGCGAAGGGTCTGTTGGCGACAAGGCGGTCGGCGAGGATGTCGAGATTGACGTTGCAACGGCGACGGGCATCGTGGCGCGCGACGTCGCGGGCATCGGCAACACGCATGTCCTTACAGTCGCCAACGACAATCGCTACCCCGTCGCTTTCGAGGCCAAATTGGGCGATCGCGACCTGCGAAACTTTTCGGGCAAGCTGCGCAAGAAGGATGGCAGCTGGCTGTGGGCAATCATGGTTCCCGCCAATGGCACTGCGACGTTGACCTATAAGGAAACGCCCGCCCGCTGACGCTCAGGCAGTTGGCGGCAGCGGTCGCGGCCGGAATTCCTCGTCGAGCGCGACGAAGGTGAACACGCCGCTGGTCACCTTCACTTCCTCGCGACCCCGGTCGCGGCTGGCGATGACGTCGAGCCGGATCGCGACCGACGTACGTCCGCGCCGCTCGACATGCGCGTAGATCGAGATGATGTCGCGGACCAGGATGGGGGCAATGAACTGCATGGTTTCGATCGCCACGGTCGCGCAAGCCCCGTCGGCGATCCGCCCCGCCAGGATGCCGCCAGCGATATCCATCTGGCTCAATACCCAGCCGCCGAAGATGTGGCCGTTGGAATTGATGTCGGCCGGCTGCGGCACGACCCGCAAAATGGGTTCGTCGGGATTCATCGTTCCTCCTCGGGTCTTGTCGGATCTTCGATTTTGAAGTCGTGGCCGCTGCCCGAGGACAGGAAGACCAGCCCCATGAGCGCGGCCGCGAGCATTACGGTAAAGAAGATGCCGCCCGCCGCGAACACTGTGCCGAGCAGGGGCATCGCGCCGACCGCGCGTTCCAGCACCGCCAGACCGATCAGCACCGCAACGATCGAGGCCAGCGTCATCCACGCCATCAAACGTTTGTACCGGCCCCAGGCAAACCGGGCATAATCTGGATCATCGAGGTCGGGGTTATTCACGCGGCTTTCCTTTGCGGTGCAGGCATGAAACTATGAATGCCCGCGACCGATAGAGTCGCCTGTAGGAGATGCGCCGATGACTGTCAGGGCGATTCTTTCGGGCAAGGGCGGCGACGTTACGTCCGTCCCGCCCGACGCGACCGTTGCCGACGCGGTGAAGCTGCTGGCGACGCACCGCATCGGTGCTTTGCCGGTCACCGACGATTCCAGCGTCATCGGAATCTTTTCGGAGCGCGACGTCATTTACTGCCTCGCTCGGGAGGGCGCCTCGGCGCTCGACAAAAAGGTTTCCGATGTAATGACATCCCCTGCGCTGACCGTAGAGACCGACGTGCCCGTCATGGCGGCGCTCTCGATGATGAGCCGGCGGCGCATTCGTCACCTGCCCGTCGTCGAAAGCGGGTCCATGGTCGGCTTCGTGTCGATCGGCGATCTCGTCAAATACCGCATCGACAAGATCGAAGCCGAGGCGGCGGCGCTGCGCGACTATATCGCCAGCTAGCTCCGTACGATACCGACGCCCGCAAAACCGACGGGCTCGTCAGGGGGCGTGCCTGGCTGGGCGAGTTCGCGCTGCCAGACGCCGACATCGATCCATTGGCCGTTCTTGAAGCAGACTTCGCGGTAGACGCCTGCGCGGCGGAACCCCATTGCCTCGTGAAGCAGTATCGCCTTGTCCTGGGGCATGGTCAGTTGCGAGACAGCCTGCGTGAAATTCATCGCCGTCAGCGTGGCGATCAGTGCGCCATAAAGCGTGCGACGAATTCCCTGTCCCTCGAGTTCACCTGCGACATAACAGGCGGTCTCGACCGAAAAGCGATAGGCCGGGCCCGTCCGCCAGGGCTTGGCAAAGGCATAGCCGAGAACCAGGCCGCTTTCCCGGTCGCAGCCGACGATCCACGGATAAACATCACCCGCAGCCAGCACCCGCTCGCGCATCTCGTCAGGTGAGGGCGGCTTGCTTTCGAACGAGACGGCGTTTGTCACGACATAAGGACCATAGATCCCCAGCAGCGCGTGCGCGTCGTCGGCGCTAGCAGGGCGAAGATCGATCATGCGCCCATCCAAGTCGCCAGCAGGTGCAGCAAGGTTGCCGGCTTGGCGGGCGCCGCTGAGACCGGACATTCGAGGCACCGAGCCTGGATCGCCGATGACGTCATCATGACTCGCGCGTCCTCCGCCACACCGGCAAATGACGCCATCCGTGACCGAGCGAGCGTCGACAGCAGGTCGGTCGCGCCATTTTCCTGCTCTTCGGAGCTGAACATGGCTGCCAATGCCTCGCGCCAGCCCGGCTCCTTGTCGAGCCAGACGGCGTGCGCCTGCCCCGGGTCGAGCTTGGCCCTGCGCGCGGCTTCGGCAATGGCATCGTCGATACCGCCGAACGCGTCGACCAGACCCAGTTGGCGCGCGCTGCCGCCATCCCAGACGCGACCCTGCGCGATTTCGTTGACGCGCTCGGGCGTCAGGCGCCGCGCGCCGCTGACGAGATTGACGAAACGCCTATACCCCGCCTCGATACTGGTCTGAATGACCGAGTCGAACGCCGCGTTGGTGCCGGCAACGACGTCCGGCTGCCCGGACAGCGGCGTCGTCGTCACGCCGTCGCTGGTCACGCCGATCTTCTTGAGGCCGGCTTCGAAGGTCGGGATGACGCCGAAGATGCCGATCGAGCCGGTGATCGTCGTCGGCTCGGCAAACACCTTGTCCGATGCCATCGACACCCAATAGCCGCCCGATGCCGCGACATTGCCCATCGATACGACGACCGGCATTCCCTTGGCACGGGCAGCCACAAGCGACGATCGGATACGCTCGGAGGCAAGCGCAGATCCGCCCGGTGAATCGACACGCAGTACCAGGGCCTTGAACTTGTCGGATGCCACGGCCTTATCGATGATTTTGCCGATCGTCTCGCCGCCCGCCGTGCCCGGGTCCGCCTCGCCGTCCTGGATCGTGCCGGCCACCGTGACGATACCGATCGTGCGGTCGCCCGCTACGCGCGACTTTGCCGCGATATACGGCTTCAGTTCGATCCGGGCATAGGGCTGGTCCTTGCGTCCTGCCCCGGCGATTTGCGCCACGCGCCGATTGAACGCGGCCCGATCGGCCAGCTTGTCGACGACACCTGCCTTCAGGGCAGCCGAGGCAGGGTCGCCGCTCGCCGTCACGGCGCCGGCCGGGTCGGCGATGAATGGCGCCAGCTGGGCCTTCGGCCGGGCCCTGGCAACGTCGGTCTGCCAGCCCTGCCATAGCGAGGCATAGAGCGCCTGGCTGGCCTCCTTCGCCTCGGGCGAAGCCTTGTCGAGGATATAGGGTTCGACGGCCGACTTGAACTTGCCCACGCGATAGACATGCACGTTTGCGCCGACCTTTTCGAGCAGGCCCTTGTAGTAAAGTCGCGATCCGCCAGGCCCCTGGAAGAGGGCGAGGCCCATCGGGTCGAGCCAGATTTCGGAAGCATGTGCTGCCAGCTGATAAGCGTCGTCGCCATAGCCCGTGGCAAAGGCGAGGACCGGCTTCTTTGCCTTGACCTTGTCGAGTGCCGCGGCAACGTCGCCCAGCGCAACCTGGCCTCCGCCCATGAAGCCATCGAGGTCGAGCACCACGGTCTTCACGCGGTCATCGGTCGCAGCGGCATCGAGCGCGGCAATGATGTCGCGCAGCCGGAACTGCTTGGCCTGGCTTCCGCCGCTGAATGCTTGCGCCGGGCTGATGCTGGCGGGTTGTTCGACGATGCTACCCTTTAACTCCATGACGAGCGCCCCGGTGCCGATCGGCTTCGTCCCGGGTCGCGCACTGAGCGCAGCGGCGAGCAATCCGAAAAAGATCAGCATGAAGATCAGGACGAGCGCGTCCTTTATGCCGACCAAAATGCGCCATGCGCCGCGTACGAGGTTCATCGTCGTTGCCGTTCCCTTGGGTGTGTTAGCGCGCTAGCGCACGGCGAGGACGGTGTAAACGCGAACGCGCCTATTCGAGGTAGGTCGCGCGCAACAGTGCCAGAGCGCCCTTGGTAAGGCCGACTTCCTTTTCGAGATAGGCATCGACCGATCCCCAGCGCTGGTCGATCTCGGCAAAGGCGCCAGCAAGAAAGGGTGTGCCATCGGCTTCCTTCAAGGGCTGGGCGACCTTGGCCATCGGGCTTTTCTGCAGCGCTGCAAACATGCCGGCGACGGGGCTGGTCTTCGCCATGGCGTCGTCGATCGGCGGCAGTTCGTTTTCCGGGCGCCGATATCCGGTCGACAAGTGATAGTCGGCTATGATCGTCGCGCGCGGCACGCCAAGCGCGCTCAGCACCATGGCCGTCGCGAAGCCGGTGCGGTCCTGCCCGGCCGAACAATTATAGACGATCGGACCTTGCTTGCGGATGAGGTCATCGAACACGATTCGCAGCTGCGGCGCGAAAAAAGCCGGAAAATTATGATACAGCGCGCTGCCGTTGGTCAGGGCGCGACGATCGCCCAACATCGACATCATCGAATAATTGACGGCGCTATACCGGATTCCGGTGATCCGCGTCGGCGCGATGACTCGCTCCTCGCTCGACCGCAGGTCGATCATGTCGGTCAGGCCGAGGCCATTGACCGTGGCAACGTCGGCGTCGGTCAGCAGCGGCGTGGCGCCTGATCGGTAAATAAGGCCCCAGCGGACGTGCTTGCCACCTGCCGCCTGATAGCCGCCGATGTCCCGGAAGTTGGACCCCTTGTCCAGCGGCAGCAGGCGCTCCGCGGTCCGCACCATCGATTTCTGGCCAACTTCGCGCAGTAGGAAATAGCGGCGCGTCGTCGTCCCGGCCTCGGGCATCACGAAACTGCCGTCGCCGTCGGCGCGCGAAACCAGCTTCGCCGCCGCCGGCATCGCATCTGCCCGTTCCGCGACATAGACGTCGACCGGCTTTTTTGATGTCCAGGTGACCGTCAGGGCGCCGCCGTCGCGCACGACCTTCGCGTCGTCGAGCGCCCATGCCGGTGTCGCCAGAACTGCAAGCGCCGCTGCGAGAAGTATGGAGCGCCGGATAGCCATGCAGCAGTTCCTTACATCTTGATGTTGGCTTCGATCCCGAAGGTGCGCGGGTCGTTGAAGAAGCCGGTGGTGCCGCCCGTCGGGCTTGTCGATTTCAGGAAGACATGCTCCTCGTTCAGCAGGTTGCGCGCCCATAGGGAGACCGTCAACCGGGCATCGGATCGGCCGAGGTCGATATCGGCGAGCGCAAGCCGTCCGTTGACGACGAACGCCTTGTCGCCCTTCGGCTGAGCGACGCGTACCGCTCGGGTTTGGGTGTCGATCAGGGCATCTGTGTAGTTGCCGTAATAGCCACCGTCGTAATTGGCGTCGAGGTGCGCTTTAAGCGTGACCCCGCCAACGGGCACTTCGTAATCGATTGAGCCGCTCGCCGAATATTCGGGTGTGTAGACCTGGTAGATCTTCTGCGATGTCAGCACGTTGACGGCGACGCCGTTGATCGTCTGCTTGAACGGGTTGACCGTGTCGGGGATGGTTACGCTGTTGTAGGCGAAGCTGCCCGACAGCGTCAGGCCGCGTGTCGGCGCGACGGTCAGTTCAGCTTCGACGCCCTTCAACCGCCCCGTGCCCGGAGCGTTCACCGTGTCGGTCGTCGTCCGCGTCGTCACGACCCGAACGCCGTTGATGAAATCCTCGTACTGGCCGCTGAAATCGAGCTGGATGTTCTTGTAGGTCCCGACATAGCCGGCCACATTCAGGCGCACACGATGATCCAGGAACTCGGTCTTTGCGCCGAGTTCGAACATCGACACGGTTTCCGGATTGAACGGTGCATAGCTCAGCGAGCGCGAATTTGCTCCGCCCGACTTATAGCCCGTGCTCCATTTGCCGTAGACGTGCACGTCCGGCGTGGCGTCAATGGACAGGTTGACGAGCGGATCGACGCGCGAGGCTTTGTAATTGAGCGGAATAGCCGCGGCCGGATTGCCGTTGATGCCCGGCGGCAGGCCGCCGTTGATCGTAAACAACGACCCCTTCTTCTCGTCTTGCGTCCATCGCGCACCGAGGGTCAGGTGGAAGATGTCGCCGAGGATGGCCGGCGTGTAGGTGCCCTGGCCATAAGCGCCGATGCTGGTCGTCTTTACATAGGACGCACGCTGGACGACCGCGGTTGCCACGGCTGCATAATTGATCGTGTAGGTACTGCCGAGTGCATCGCTGAATGCGGCCACGAACGGCGCCTGCGCGCTGTCCTGAACCCGCTCCTGATAATAAAGGGCGCCAGCCGAAAATTTGACGGGTCCGAATTCGCCGATCGCCTGGAGCTCTTCACTGAATTGATTTTGCCGGAAAAAGGCGAGGCTGTAGCGCTGGAAGGAACCGGCAACGTTGAAGTTTGCAGCAGGGCGGGTGACGAAGGTCGCGGCGATGCCAGCATTATCGTACTGGCTTTGCGTCAATTCTCGATAGGACGTGATCGACTTGAACAGAAGATTTGGCTGTGCCTGCCATTCCAGATTCAACCGCCCACCACTCGTCTTGCCGACGCTGGGGGCCTCAGGCCCGCCGATCGGTGACACGCGTATGCGGTTCGGGGTCACCGGTGCCGCGGCAGCAATAACATTTGCCGGAATGGCAACGTCGTTCGCCGATGCCGGCACTGCGTAAGGCGCACCGATCAACTGCTGGTACAGCGTCGTGGTCGCGTCGTAACCATTGTCGTAGGACATATCGACGGTGAAGTCGGGCGTGGCTTTCCACAAGGCCTCGAAATGCAGGCCCCGGCGGTCGAAGCTGTTGAAGTCCGACTGCCCTTGCAGCGGGTTCGACACCGTGCCGCCGCGTCGCGACAGGATGCCGTCGATCTTGAACGCCACGCCATTGATCTCGGGAAGGTCGAGATGAACTGTGCCGCTATAGCTGTCGAAATTGCCGAAGCCCGCCGTCATGTCGAGGCGGAACTCGCCGCGTGGGCGAACGGTCGTGATGTTCACCGCGCCGCCTTCCGTGTTGCGACCGAACAACGTGCCCTGCGGGCCTTTGAGCACTTCGATGTTGGCGACCTCGAACAAGGCGGCGCCAAGCGCCTGTGGACGGCCAAGGTAGACGCCGTCGATGTAGACGCCGACGCCTTGATCGCGCGCGGGCTGGTTGCTGTCCGACAGCACGCCGACGCCGCGTACATTGACGATAAGGGCACCCGGGCGCGAAAAGAACGGCGCGATACGCAGGGACGGAATGGCGCCGTCGCCGAGATCGACGAGCGACTGGACGTGTCGGTTGGTCAGGTCGCTGCCGCCGAGCACCGAGATCGCGATCGGCGTATCCTGCAGGTTTTCCGACCGTTTTTGGGCTGTGACGATAATTTCGGAAAGACCATCGCTCTCGGTTGCCTCGGCCGCCGGTGCGGCCGGGTCCGCGGCCACGGCCGGCGAAGCGAATGCGGCTGAAAGAGCGAGCGCAATCATCGCCGTCGACGTGCGCAAAGTGGTTGTCGTCATGGTCCTGCCCCCCGAGGTTCGAGCGGCCCGTAGCGGCTGACCTGCGTCACGCTGATGTCGTTTCAGTGGCGTAACGGAGACACTCGTGTGTCAATTCCATGAATCTGTTGATCGATGCTGCGGCGCGATGCGGTGCTTGGCGGCGGGGCAGTTTTTATCGACACGCAGGCCGGCGCACCGGTTGACGGGCGTTGTGCGCATACACATATGCGCATTGCTGGCACTCGCTTCAGTCGAGTGCTAACGCACAAATTCCGGCCCTGCGACTGGCAGGGCGCAATTGAGAGGGCAAACATATGGCATTTCGACCCCTGCACGATCGCGTGCTGGTCCGCCGCATCGAAGCGGAAGAAAAGACGGCTGGCGGAATCATTATTCCGGACACCGCCAAGGAAAAGCCGCAGGAAGGCGAGATCGTCTCCGTCGGTTCGGGCGCCAAGGCCGAAGACGGAACCGTCACGCCGCTCGACGTGAAGGCCGGCGACAAGATCCTGTTCGGCAAATGGTCGGGCACCGAGGTCAAGCTCGACGGCGAGGACCTGCTGATCATGAAGGAAAGCGACATCCTCGGGATCGTCGGCTGATCACATTTTTTCAGGTGTGACTTTTGTGATCTTTGAACTTCAACCAAATGTGAAAGGGTAGCCAAAATGGCAGCCAAGGACGTAAAATTCAGCCGCGACGCGCGTGAACGCATTCTGCGCGGCGTGGACATTCTTGCCGACGCCGTGAAGGTCACGCTGGGGCCGAAGGGCCGCAACGTTGTGATCGACAAGTCGTTCGGCGCCCCGCGCATCACCAAGGACGGCGTCACCGTCGCCAAGGAAATCGAACTCAAGGACAAGTTCGAGAACATGGGCGCGCAGATGATCCGCGAAGTCGCGTCGAAGACGAACGACATGGCGGGTGACGGCACGACGACCGCGACGGTTCTGGCGCAGGCCATCGTTCGCGAAGGCATGAAGTCGGTCGCAGCGGGCATGAACCCGATGGACCTGAAGCGCGGCATCGACCTGGCCGTTGCCAACGTCGTCGCGGATCTCGTGAAGCGGTCGAAGCCGGTTTCGGGCACTGCCGAAATCGCGCAGGTCGGCATCATATCGGCAAACGGCGACACCATCGTCGGTGAGAAGATCGCCGAAGCGATGGACAAGGTCGGCAAGGAAGGCGTGATCACCGTCGAGGAAGCCAAGGGCCTCGATTTCGAGCTGGATGTCGTCGAAGGCATGCAGTTCGACCGCGGCTATCTGTCGCCCTACTTCATCACCAACCCGGAAAAGATGTCGGTCGAACTCAACGATCCGTACATCCTGATCCACGAGAAGAAGCTGTCGAACCTGCAGGCGATGCTCCCGATCCTGGAAGCTGTCGTCCAGTCTGGCCGTCCGCTGCTGATCATCGCCGAGGATATCGAGGGTGAGGCACTCGCCACGCTCGTCGTCAACAAGCTGCGCGGCGGCCTGAAGGTCGCGGCCGTCAAGGCGCCGGGCTTCGGCGATCGTCGCAAGGCGATGCTCGAGGACATCGCGATCCTGACCAAGGGCGAGATGATCTCGGAAGACCTGGGCATCAAGCTCGAGTCGGTCACCGTCGCGATGCTCGGTTCGGCAAAGCGCGTCACCATCGACAAGGACAACACGACGATCGTCGATGGTCTCGGCGATGCGGACGCGATCAAGGGCCGTGTCGAGGCGATCCGCCGGCAGATCGAGAACACGACCAGCGACTATGACAAGGAAAAGCTCCAGGAGCGTCTTGCCAAGCTCGCCGGCGGCGTGGCCGTGATCAAGGTCGGCGGTGCGTCGGAAGTCGAAGTGAAGGAGCGCAAGGACCGCGTCGACGATGCGCTGCACGCAACCCGTGCGGCCGTCGAAGAAGGCATCGTCCCCGGTGGTGGTACGGCGCTGCTCTATGCGACCAAGGCGCTCGAGGGCACCAAGGGCGCTAACGACGACCAGACGCGCGGCATCGACATCGTCCGCAAGGCTCTGCAGGCACCGCTCCGTCAGATCGCGCAGAATGCCGGTCATGACGGTGCCGTGGTCGCGGGCAATCTGCTCCGCGAAAACGACGAGACGCGTGGCTTCAACGCCTCGACCGACGTCTACGAGAACCTGGTTGCGGCCGGCGTGATCGACCCGACGAAGGTTGTTCGTACCGCGCTTCAGGATGCGGCCAGCGTTGCCGGTCTGCTGATCACGACCGAAGCGACGATCGCCGAACTGCCCGAAGACAAGTCGCCTGCCATGGGCGGCGGCATGGGCGGCGGCATGGGCGGCATGGGCGGCATGGACTTCTAAGCCGCGAACGGCCGGGAGCAGCGCACGCTCATCCCGGCCGTTCCGGATTGGACGGCGGGCTCCGGCCTGCCGAAGTCCCGACCCACGCAGCCGCGGGCATGGCCCGCGCGCCAACTACACAAAGGGGCCGGAGGCACAAACCTCCGGCCCTTTTGCGTCGCTAGCGCCCGGCGTTATCCGATTGTGCGTCCAGCTTTTCGGCCGCAGCGTTCAATTGCGCGGCCTCGGTGGCCGTAACGCCATCGGTCCGTTTTGCGCTCCCGCACCCGGTGAGCAGCAGCGACAAAAAGATAAGGGCACGCACCGCGCCATCATGCGGCCGCGTCGTAGCCTTCACAACAAAAAAGGCCGCCCGGTTACCCGGACGGCCTTTTCCAGATCAGCGAAGGGCTTACTTCTTTACGCTGTTGCCCGCGTCGGTCATGGCATTGCCGGCGGCGGCCTTCATCTTGTCGGCAGCCGACTCGACCTTGTTGCCGGCAGCATCGGCAGCGTTCGAGATGCTGTTCATCGCGTTGTCAGTGGCGGCATCGATCGAATTGACGCCGGCGGCCGCTGTCGCGTTGACATCGGTGGCCACGCTGTTGCCGGCCTCGGCAGTCGCGTTCTGGGCTTTCGGCGTGCACGCAGCAAGCGTGGCAGCTGCGGCGATGATAGCGACGGTAACAATCTTCTTCATGAGAGATATCCCTCGGTCAGGTTGGAACGGACAGCTGGCATCCAGCGACCCCCGTTGCGTTGTCGCTCCGGCACGACGTGTCGATAGAGACATTGATGAACTATGGCAAGAAAAAGGCAAACACGTCGCGTCCGCTATCACCCCCGCGATTGACCACATATAAAGATTTCTTTATATGGTTATGTCATGACAGCTGCCGTGGACATTTTTCGTGCGCTTGCCGACCCGACCAGGTTGCGGATCGTTGCCTTGCTGCGTCGCATGGAACTGTCGGTCGGGGAGCTTGCGCAGGTATTGGGCCAGAGCCAGCCAAGGGTGTCGCGTCACGTAAAAATTCTTGTCGATGCCGGAGTGGCAGTACGTCGCCGCGAGGGCAGCTGGGTATTTCTCACGCCCGCGCCCAGTCGCATGGCCGTGCCGCTGTTCGCGCTCATCGACGCAGGGGGCGATGACCACTGGGCCGTAGCCGATGCCGCCCGCCTTAATGCCGTGCGTGCGGACCGCACGGCCGCTGCCGAACGCTATTTCGCAGGCCATGCCGAACAATGGGACGCCATACGTTCGCTTCACGTTGCGGAGAGCGCCGTCGAAGCCCGACTGCGCGCGTTGCTGGGGACGCACATTGGACGGCTGGTCGATATCGGCACCGGCACGGGTCGCATGATCGAACTTCTTGGTGAAGCTGCCGACCACGCCACTGGTGTGGACCGCAGTCCGGAAATGCTGCGGCTTGCCCGTGCGAAGCTTGCCGACGCCTCGACACCGATCGATCTGCGCCAGGCCGATGTCGGCGCGTTGCCGCTTGCCGACGGCAGCGCGGACACCGTCGTCATGCACCAGGTCCTGCATTACATTCCCGCACCCGAAGTGGCCTTGCGCGAAGCGGCCCGTATCGTTGCCCCTGGCGGTCGATTGCTGGTCGTCGATTTCGCGAGTCACGACCGCGAAGAGCTGCGTACGCAGGACGCTCACGCCCGTCTGGGCTTTTCGGATTCCCAGATTAGCGCATGGTTCGCGGCCTCTGGCCTGGTTCTTGATCAAACCGACGAACTGACCGGCGGTGAACTGACCGTCAAACTCTGGCTGGGCACGCGCCCTGCCGATCGTAAGGCAATTGCAGCATGACCCCCTCCCTCGTTCAACTCGAAGAGGCGCGCAACGCACTCGGCGCGCCGCTGTTTGCCGATCTGGCGGGCGATGCCGTTGTATCGTTCGAATTCTTTCCGCCCAAGACCGACAAGATGAACGAAACATTGTGGGACTCGGTGCGGATGCTCGAGCCGCTTGCCCCGCGGTTCGTGTCGGTCACCTATGGCGCGGGCGGGACCACGCGCGAGCGCACCCATGCCACGGTGGCACGCATCGTCAGCGAGACAAGCGTGCCTGCGGCTGCGCATCTGACCTGCGTCGGCGCTTCAAAGGCAGAGATCGCCGAGGTCGCCAACGCCTATTGGAATGCCGGCGTGCGTCACATTGTCGCACTGCGTGGCGATCCGCCTGTCGCGGGGGCGAAGTTCGAGCCACATCCTGACGGGTACGCCAACGCGGTCGAGCTCGTCACTGGTCTTAAAAAGCTGCACCCGTTTGAGATTTCGGTCAGCGCTTACCCCGAAACCCACCCCGACGCCGCCAGCGCGCAGCACGACCTGGACAATCTGAAGGCAAAGTTCGACGCCGGGGCAGATCGCGCGATCACGCAATTCTTCTTTGCGCCCGAAACCTTCTTCCGCTTCCGCGACCAGGTCGCTGCGGCGGGAATCGACGCCGAAATTGTGCCCGGGATCATGCCTGTGTCGACCTTTGCGGCGACCAGCCGGATGGCCGCAATGTGCGGCACGCAGGTGCCCGCATGGATGGGCCGGTTGTTCGACGGGCTTGAGGACCTGCCGGCCGCCCGCCAGCTGGTGTCGGCGACGATCGCGGCCGAACTTTGCCGCCGCCTCTATGCGGGCGGCACGCGGCATTTCCACTTCTACACGCTCAACCGCGCCGAATTGAGCTTTGCGATTTGCCACATGTTGGGTCTGCGCGCTCGCACGCCGCATCTGCAGGAGAAAGCAGCATGAGCGTGCGTGATGACCTGCTCGCGGCGGCATCGACCCGCATCCTGTTGACCGACGGCGCGTTCGGTACGGAAATCCAGAACTGGAAGCTGGCGGAAGCCGATTATATGGGCGATCTCGCACTCGGCAGGGATGCGAAGGGTAACAACGACATTCTGGCGCTGACCAAGCCCGGCGTGCCCGATACGATCACGCGGGCGTATCTCGACGCGGGGTCCGACATCGTTTCGACCAACACCTTCAGCGCCAACCGCATCAGCCAGGCGGATTATGCCGCCGAGCATCTGGTGCGCGATATCAACGTCGCTTCGGCACGGATCGCGCGAACCGCCGCGAACGAATATGCCGAGCGCGACGGGCGCAAGCGCTTCGTTGCGGGGGCGATCGGCCCGACGAACAAGACATTGTCGCTCAGCCCGGATGTCAACGACCCGGGTTTCCGCGAGATCGATTTCGACGATCTGAAAGGCGTGTACCGCGAGCAGGTCGACGCGCTCGTCGAGGGCGGCGTCGATTTCATCCTTATCGAAACCGTGTTCGACACGCTCAATGCCAAGGCCGGGATCATGGCGGTTCTCGAGGCGCAGGAAGTCCATGGCCGTGACCTTCCGATCATGGTGTCAATGACTTTGACCGACCTTTCGGGCCGTAACCTTTCGGGCCATACGGTCGAGGCATTCTGGCATGCAGTGCGACACGCAAAGCCCGTCACCATCGGTCTCAACTGCAGCTTTGGTGCAGCGCAACTTCGTCCGCACGTGAAAGTATTATCGGCACTCGCCGATACACTGATCATGGTCTACCCGAATGCCGGGCTGCCCAATGACCTGGGCGAATATGACGAGCTTCCAGACCAGACTGCGGCGCTCGTGCGCGAATGGGCGGATGCCGGACAGGTAAATATCCTCGGCGGCTGCTGCGGCTCGACGCCCGCGCATATCGCGGCGATGGCGCGGACGGTGGCGGGGCTCGAACCGCGTCGGCTGCCGGGCGTGCCGGTCGCGACCCGGCTGGCAGGGTTGGAGCCAATGACTTTGGCGGCGTGACTCCCTCGCTCCTTAAGGGGAGCGGGTCAGGGAGAGGGGCAGTCTCTCAAAAGTAACACAATGGCCGCGGCGAGAGACTTCCCCTCTCCCCGGCCCTCTCCTCCGAAGGGGAGAGGGAGAAACAATGACCCAACCCCTGCCCACATTCGTCAACATCGGTGAACGCACCAACGTCACCGGCTCGGCGGCGTTCAAGAAGCTGATCATGGCGGGAGACTATGCCAAGGCCGTCGAAGTCGCGCGCCAGCAGGTCGAGAACGGCGCACAGATCATCGACATCAACATGGACGAAGGGCTGCTCGACTCGCTGGTGGCGATGGAAACCTTCGTCAAGCTGATCGCCGCCGAACCCGATATCGCGCGCGTGCCGTTCATGATCGACAGTTCGAAATGGTCGGTCATCGAGGCCGGGCTCAAGTGCGTGTCGGGCAAGCCCATCGTCAATTCGATCAGCATGAAGGAAGGCGAGGCTCAGTTCCTGGAACAAGCCCGCAAATGCATGGCCTATGGCGCGGCTGTGGTCGTCATGGCGTTCGACGAAAAGGGGCAGGCCGACACGAAGCAACGCAAGGTCGAAATCTGCGAGCGCGCCTACAAGCTGCTCACCGGTATCGGCTTTCCACCCGAAGACATTATTTTCGACCCGAACGTCTTTGCCGTCGCGACGGGCATCGAAGAACATAACAACTACGCGGTCGATTTCATCGAGGCGGTCAAGGAGATCAAGGCCCGCTGTCCACATGTGCATTTCTCGGGAGGCCTGTCGAACCTGTCGTTCAGTTTCCGCGGCAACGAGACGGTACGCCGCGCCATGCACAGCGTCTTCCTCTACCACGCGATCCCCGCCGGACTCGACATGTCGATCGTCAATGCCGGGCAGCTGGACATCTATGATGCGATCGACCCGAAGCTGCGCCAAGCGTGCGAGGACGTTATCCTCAATCGAGACGAGGGCGCTACCGAACGGCTGATCGCGCTTGCCGAAAGCTATAAGGGCAGCTCGCCCGAGCAGGAGAAGGCCGCCGAGGAATGGCGCGGCTGGCCCGTGACCAAGCGGCTCGAACATGCGCTGGTCAAGGGTATCGACATGTATGTCGTCGACGATACCGAGGAATGCCGCCAGCAGTTCGCACGCCCGATCGAGGTGATCGAGGGTCCGCTGATGGACGGCATGAATGTCGTCGGCGACCTTTTCGGCAGCGGCAAGATGTTTCTGCCTCAAGTCGTCAAATCGGCGCGCGTGATGAAAAAGGCGGTCGCGCACCTCATCCCTTTCATCGAGGCGGCGAAGGAACCGGGTGCCCGCGCCAAGGGCAAGATCGTGATGGCAACCGTCAAGGGCGACGTACACGACATCGGCAAGAACATCGTGGGCGTGGTGCTTCAGTGCAACGGCTACGAGGTGATCGACCTGGGTGTCATGGTGCCGTGGACGAAGATCCTGGAGGCTGCGAACGAAAACGATGCCGACATCATCGGATTGTCGGGGCTGATCACGCCGTCGCTGGACGAAATGGTGACCGTGGCCGAAGAGATGCAGCGCGCGGGCATGTCGATGCCGCTGCTGATCGGTGGTGCCACAACGTCCAAGGTCCATACCGCACTGCGCATCGACGAGGCCTATGACGGGCCGGTAATCCATGTCCTCGACGCCAGCCGCGCCGTCGGCGTGGCGACGGCATTGGTGAGCGACACCGGTCGCGATGCCTATGTGAAAACATTCGCTGACGATTACGCGCATGTTCGTGAAGTGCGCGCCGGCAAGGGCCAGAATGCGCTGGTCTCGATTGAGGACGCACGGGCCAATGCCTTTGCCTATGACCACCATCTGAAGCCGCCGCCGCCCGAACAGCCGGGCATACATGTGTTCGCCGATTGGGATCTTCGCGACCTCGCCGACGTCATCGACTGGACGCCGTTCTTCCGTGCCTGGGAATTGCACGGCAACTATCCCGCGATCCTGTCTGACGAGATCGTCGGCGAAAGCGCGCGCAGTCTTTGGGTCGACGCGCAAGCGATGCTTGCGAAAATCATCGACGAGAAATGGCTGACGGCGCGGGGCGTCGCCGGGCTTTGGCCCTGCCGCAGGGACGGCGACGACGTGATCGTGCATCTGGTCGATGCCGAAGAGCATGTCCGGCTGCCCTTCCTCCGGCAGCAGATCGCCAAGCGGGAGGGGCGCGCCAACATGTGCCTTGCCGATTTCATCGACCATGACGGGGATTGGATCGGGGGATTCGCGGTCGGCATTCACGGCATCGAACCGCACCTCGCGCGTTTCCAGGCAGACAAGGACGACTATTCGGACATCCTGCTGAAAGCGCTTGCGGACCGCTTTGCCGAAGCTTTCGCCGAGCGCCTGCACCAGCATGTCCGTACGACGCTGTGGGGCTATGCGCCGGGCGAGCAATTGACGAACGAGGCGCTGATCAAGGAGGAATACCGCGGAATCCGCCCTGCGCCGGGCTATCCCGCCTGTCCTGACCATTCGCTGAAGCCGATCCTGTTCGACCTGCTCGATGCGCCTGAGCACACGGGTCTGACGCTGACCGAAAGCTTCGCGATGTGGCCGACGGCAGCCGTCTCGGGCTTTTACTTCGGCCATCCGCAGGCGGAATATTTCGGGGTGGCGCGGGTCGGCGAAGACCAGCTGGCCGACTATACGATACGTCGCGGCGTCGATCCCGAAACGGCACGTCGCTGGTTACGGCCGAATCTGGATTGAACGTTCTGCGACTGGTATCAGGCGCCATGGCTCATCGCTTCCGGACGCTCGCCCTTGTGCTGCTTGCAACGCCGGCGCTGGCGCAATCCGGTGGCAGCTTTCGCGTCGAGGAGAGCGGACGTAGCTTTTACCGCCTCGATGATGCCGTTAAATCGATCGGGGAGGGCAGTGGCACGATCACCGTGGCGCCCGGACGCTATCCCGATTGCGCCGTCTTTGGCGGCGCGAATCTGACAATCCGCGCGGCGACGCCTTCGACTGCAATTTTCGAAGGCGGGGCGTGCGAGGGCAAGGGGACACTGGTCCTGCGCGGACTGAGCGCGACGATCGACGGGCTGGTGTTTAAGGGTATTCGCGTGCCCGACCGCAATGGCGTCGGCATCCGGCTCGAAAAGGGCGACCTGACCGTGACCCGCGCGACGTTCCTCGATTCCGAACAGGGCATTTTAACCGCCGACGACCCGGGCGGCAGCATCACGATCGAGCGTTCGACCTTTTCGGGGCTGGGCGGCTGTCCGGGCGGCATGTGCTCGCATTCGATCTATGTCGGCGGCGCAGGGACCCTGACCGTCAACCGCGTCCGCTTCGAACGGGGTACGGGCGGGCATTATCTGAAGAGCCGCGCAGCGCGCACAATCGTGACCGACTCCAGCTTCGACGATTCGTCGGGGCGCGACACCAACTACGCGATCGACCTGCCGAACGGCTCGACGGGGCGGATCGCGGGCAATGTGTTCGTGGTCGGCAGAAACAAGGAAAACCATTCGGCGATTATCGCAGTCGCTGCCGAAGCGCGGGCGAATCCTTCCACCGGACTCGTGGTCGAGGGCAATGACGCCTCGATCGCGCCGGGTGCCGGCTTTGGGACGACGTTCGTCGCCGACTGGAGCCATGAACCGCTTAAGCTCGGCGCCAACAAGCTTGGTGCGGGTATCAAGCTCACCGACAGCCGCTAGTTGGCGGGACAACTGCTCCCGGGGCCGGCGATCAGGTCGAGGCAGCGCCCGTCGATTTCGTTTTGCGGGACCGGCAGCCCGATCAACCCCGCCAGCGTCGGCAATATATCTACCGTTTCGACACTATTGGGCTGTTCGAACGGGGCCAGCCCCTTGCGCCAGAACAGCATCGGCACCCGGCGGTCATAATCCCAGGGGCTGCCGTGCGTCGCAACATAATTGCCCGCGGCGACAGACAGCGGGATCGGCGTGATGCGCGGCTTCAGCATGACGATCAGGTCGCCCGAACGTCCGCGGTAATAGGATGACTTGGCCCGCTGGATCAGTGACCACCCTTCGGGCGGGCCGTCGGCGGCCGTCGCCGCTTCGATCTCAGCAGCGGTGAAGACGGCGGCAACCTGCGGGCTGGCGAGGAATAGCGCCTTGGCCCGCGCCAAGGCGAGCGGCTTTTTGTCGGCCGGCATCGACGCGTCGAGCCAGACGTCGCCGGCCGGTTCTGCCCCGAGCAGCGCAGGTCTGGCCAGGCCGAGCTCGCTTGCGATCGTCATTCCTACCGCCCGTGCCGACAGCGTCTCGGGAATGCGCGCGGCTTCGGGAATCGCATTCGCGTCGTTGCGCTCGACGACGTCGTGCCCGCCATGATCGGCCGTCAGCACGACCGCATAGTCGATCCTGGACTTGTCGAGCCGGTCGAAAAACCGGCCCATATTCCGGTCCAGCGCCTCGAGCTGCAGGCACATCTCGCTGCCTTCGGTGCCATAGGCGTGGCCGATGACGTCCGTGGCCGAGACGCCGATCGCGATCAGGTCCGTCGCAGCCCCCTGGCCAAGCTTCATCTCGCTGATCAGGTCGCCGGCAAGCGTCAGCGTCGCGGCGTCGGACTCGGGCGATGCCCGAAAGAGCTTCTTGTCGCCCGCCGGCCGGGCAAACCGCCCGTCGCCGACGGATTTCGTGGCCGTAATGGCAACCGCGAGGCTGCGCGTCGCGCAAAAGGCGGAGAGTGTCATCGGCGCGGCGGGTTTGGCCAGGGCGGCGTCGATCCCGGCATTGGCGCGTCCGACGGCTGCGGGGGCCTGCCCGCCGTGATCGTACAGCGTTTCGAATTTCGCGAAATCGCGTGGGTTCAGGAACCAGATCTGGTCGGTCTTGTGCCCGCCCATCATGATCGCCGCGCGGTCCTTGCCGGCAACCGCCACCACCCGCGACGCGGGCGTAGCTGCCTTCATCCTGTCGCCCAGCGTGGGGACGAGCAGGTGCGCGGGCGAAGGGACGTAGTCCTTGGCGCTGCTCGACCCGCCCTTGCTCACGTCTTCGGCGCAATAGACGCCCGTATCCTTGCGGCTGGAAATGCTCTGGTCGATCCAGCTATTGGCGATGATGCCGGTGCGGGACGGGTGCGAACCGGTCAGGATGGTCGAATGGCCCGGACAGGTCTCGGTTGCGGCATGGCTCTGGTAACCGCTGGGAAAGACAACGCCGTCGGACAGGCGCTTCAACCCGCCGGTGAAATGCGCGCGATGTTCGGCGAAGAGATCGGCGGAGAACTGATCGACCGCAATCACGACCAACAGCTTCGGCGGTGGTGCCGGCTGGGCGACCAGGACGGCGGGCAGGGCAGCCAATGCTAGGGCCGCAAGAGGTCGGATCATCCGTAATGCCTTTCACCGTATCGAAATCGCGCCACGAACCGTATGGAGGTGCGGCGAGGGAGACAAGCGGGACATGACGGCACGGCGTTTCAGTCTAGTGACATTGCTGGCGGCGGTGTCGGCGTTCCTCGGCATGTCGCCGCTGCGCGCCGAACCCAACCACATCGTGGCCACGCTCGTCGCCGAGAGTGCAACGCCTGCACCCGGACAAACGGTGATGCTCGCCGTCGCCATGCAACCTGAGCCGGGCTGGCATGGATATTGGTCGAACCCGGGCGAAGCCGGCTTCGAACCGCGTTTCGACTGGACGCTCCCGCAGGGCGCCACGACAGGGAAGGTCGCCTTTCCGGTGCCGCAGCCGCTCGTGGTCGGGGGGCTGATGAACTATGTCTTCGAAGGGCCGCATGCCTTGCTCGTGCCGCTGACCTTGCCGCCGGGGCTGGCGGTCGGGACGAAGCTGCCGGTGGCGCTCAAGCTCGACTATCTGGCGTGTACCGACCAGATCTGCGTGCCGCAGCGGGCCGCGCTGTCGACGGTGCTGACGGTGGGCGACGGGACCCCCGACGCTCGTGCCCGCTTCGACATGTGGCTCACGAAGCTGCCGACGCCGCTGGGCGCTACGGCGCGCTTCGAGCGGGCAGGCAAGATGCTGCGTCTTGCCATACCCTTTCCGGCCGGAGCCGCCTTGGTCGACCCGCACTTCTTCCCGGCAAGCGGCGGCCTGATCGTCGATGCGGCGCCGCAGAAATTCGGGCGCGACGGCGACCTGCTCGTCGCAGAGCTGGCTGCGCCCGACGGTGGCGCGTTGCCGGTTGCCGGCGTGTTGTCGACGGGGGAGGGGCGCGGCCTGACGATCGGGGCGGACGCCGGCAGTGTACCGCCGCTGCCCTCGGCCGGCACCGGCTGGACGGCGATCGCGGTCGCGCTGGGCGGTGCCATTCTCGGCGGACTTATCCTGAACGTCATGCCCTGCGTCTTCCCGATCCTGAGCCTGAAGGCGCTGAGCCTGGCCAAGGCGGGAGGCGACGAGCGGGGCGCGCGGCGCGATGCTCTGGGCTATACGCTGGGTGCCGTGCTGGTCTGCGTCGGTCTGGGCGCCGCCATTCTGGCGCTGCGCGCGGCGGGGTCGAGCGTGGGCTGGGCATTCCAGCTGCAGGACCCGCGGGTCATCGTGGCGCTGCTCGTGCTGGTCACCGCGATCGCGCTCAACTTCGCCGGACTGTTCGAGCTGCCGACGGTCGGCGGTGGTCTGGCGAGCACGAACAGCGTTGCGACCGGCGCGCTGGCGGCGTTCATCGCCACCCCTTGTACCGGGCCGTTCATGGGCGCGGCATTGGGCGCGGCGCTCGTTCTGCCCGTGGCGGCCGCGCTTGCGGTATTCGCGGGCCTGGGCCTGGGCCTGGCGCTGCCGTTCCTGTTGCTCGGCTTCATTCCCGCGCTGCGCCGCGTGCTGCCGAAGCCGGGCGCGTGGATGGCGACGATGCGGCGGGTGCTGAGCATCCCGATGTTCCTGACCGCGCTTGGCCTCGTCTGGCTGCTGGGGCGGCAGGCGGGCAGCGATGCCGTCACGGTCGCGCTGCTGGGCTCGCTGGGGGCGGCGCTCGCCCTCTGGTGGGTCGGGCTGCGCCAGGCGAAGGGCAAGACGGGACTGGCGATCGGCGCGCTGGCGGCGGTTGCGGCGTCGGCGGTTGCGATCGCCGCGCTTCCCGCCGCTTCGCCCGCCGCCGCCGCTGCCCCGACGGCGCTCAACGCCGAACCGTTCAGCGAGACGCGCCTTGCGGCGCTGCGGGCCGAGGGGCGGCCGGTCTTCGTCTATTTCACCGCCGACTGGTGCCTGACCTGCAAGGTCAACGAGCGCGTCGCCATCGAGCAGCCTTCGGTCGAAGCCGCGTTCAAGGGCGGCAACGTCGCCGTCCTGGTCGGCGACTGGACGCGCAGCGATCCCGCGATCGGCCGGTTCCTCGAGGCGCAGGGCAGGTCGGGCGTACCGCTCTACCTGTTCTACTCCAAGGGCGGCGCGGCGCAGACATTGCCGCAGGTGCTCACCCCCGGCACGCTGACGGCGCTCGTCACTTCGCCCTGAACACCCGCTTCCCCCCGACCCATGTCTCGTCGACCCGGGTGGCGCGCAGTTCGGCCGGCGTCGACAGCATCGGATCGACATCGATCAGGATGAAGTCGGCGCGATAGCCGGGCGACAGGCGCCCGATGCGATCCTCGGCCTGTCCCGCAAAGGCCGCCCCGGTCGTAAAGGCCGCAAGCGCCTGTTCGCGCGAGATCCGCTCCTGCGGCTGCCATCCACCGAAGGGCTGGCCGTCCGCTCCCTCGCGCGTGATCGCCGCGGCAAGGCCGGGGAAGGGGTTGGCGCTTTCGACCGGAACGTCGGAACCGAACGCCAGCGTGCTGCCGTTCCGGAGCATCGAGGCCCAGGCATAGGCGCCGCCGAGACGCGCCGGGCCCAGCCGGGCCTCGGCCATCGTCCGGTCGCTCGTCTGGTGGACGGGCTGCATCGAGGCGATGATGCCGTTGCGGCCGAAGCGCGGCAGGTCGGCGGGATCGATGATCTGTGCGTGCTCGATGCGCCAGCGGCGGTCGCCCTTGTACGTCTGGGCCAGTTCCTCGATCGCCGACAGCACCTGCGCGTTCGCGGCGTCCCCGATGGCGTGCGTCGCCACCTGGAGGTTGTTCATCGCCGCGCGGCTCATGATGTTGCGCATCTTGGTGTCGTCGAGGAAGCACAGCCCGGTCTGGCCCGGCGCATCGGCATAGGGCTGCTTGAGGCAGGCGCCCCGCGAGCCGAGCGCGCCGTCGGCGTACATCTTGATCCCGACCATGCGCAGCCGGTCGCTGTAGAGCCATGGCGTCGGCCCGGCCCCGGCGATCGAGAGGGCGGTGTCTATGCTGTTGGCATAGCTGATGAACCGAACGCGCAGCGCCCCCTTGTCCCCGGCGCGGCGCATCGTGTTCCAGTCTTCGGGACTGGTCCCCATGTCGGCGATCGCGGTAATGCCGAGCGAAAGCAGGATGTCCTGCGCCGTCGCCAGCGCCAGGTCGCGTTCGGCGGGCAGCGGTTGCGGCACCGCCTTTTCGGCGAGCGACGTGGCGCCATCGACCAGCACGCCGGCGGGCGCACCGCTCGCCAGCTTTTCGATGCGGCCGCCCGGCGGCGAAACGGTCCTGGCGGTGATGCCCGCCGCTGCGAGCGCCGCCGAATTGCCCCATTGCGCATGGCCATCGACACGTTCGAGGAGCACCGGCTTGTCGGCGACCACGGCGTCGATATCGGCAGCGGTCGGGAAACGTCCGAGGCCCCATATCTCCTGGTTCCACCCCCGCCCGAGGATCCAGCGACGTTCGGGATGGGCCCGCGCATAATCGGCGATCTTCGCCTGGGCTTCGGCAAGCGATTTGGTGCCGGAAAGGTCGAGGGTCAGCGCCGAGATGCCCAGCCCCATCACATGGCCGTGCGCGTCGAACAGGCCCGGGAGCAAGGTCCGCCCCTTGCCGTCCAGCCGCCAGTCGGGCCGCCAGTTCTTGTCGGTCGATGGCTTCTCGCCCTGGTGGATCAGCCGCCCGACATTGCCTTCCGGCGTCACCGTCAGCCCGGTAAAGCGGACGACCTGTCCCTTTTCGTCGAGCGTGATGCCGTTGACATTGTCGACGAGCCCATCGGCCAGCGCCGGCGCGCCGACCAGGAAAAGCGCCGGCAGAGCGACCCGCCAAAGGTCACGAACGTCCCACATACTGCTGCGGAAACTTGGACGGACCGCCCTGGAAACACGATGAACGGTGCGGTGGATAAAGTTGGTTTTGGTCATCATTTGTTGACGATGACAGATCAGCATCGCGTAGGACAGAGGGCACGGAACGCAATCGATGGCCAATTCGTTTCCGTCACGATCTTATCTGGCAAAGACCCTGTAATTGATGTCGACCGCACCAATCTCACCGTCCGAAATCTCGCACCAGGATTTGTCCGACTCCAGCGCAGCAGCGCCATTACTGTCCGGGCTCGCGCCCGATCACGCCGGCGTCGACATGTCGGATGCCCTGCGCGAGAGCAACGCGCGCTTCGCAATCCTGACGGACGCGATGCCGCAGATGGTCTGGTCGACGCTGCCCGACGGCTTCCATGATTATTATAATGCGCGCTGGTACGAGTTTACGGGCGTGCCGCCCGGGTCGACAGATGGCGAAGGCTGGAACGACATGTTCCACCCCGACGACCAGGACCGGGCATGGACCCGCTGGCGGCACAGCCTAGAGACCGGCGAGCCCTACGAGATCGAATACCGGTTGCGCCACCGCAGCGGGGACTACCGCTGGACGCTGGGGCGCGCGCTGCCGGTGCGTGACCGTAGCGGCAGGATCACCCGCTGGATCGGCACCTGCACCGACATCGACGAGCAAAAGCGCGTGTCGGCCCAGAACGAGATCCTCAACCGCGAGCTGAGCCACAGGATCAAGAACATCTTTGCGGTCATCGGCGGGCTCATCGGCCTGTCCGCCCGCCGCAATCCCGCGGTCAAGGACTTCGCCGACGATCTGCGGGCGCGTGTCGCCGCGCTCGGCCGTGCGCATGAATTCGTCCGGCCGCATAGCGAGGAGTCGCGGCCGTCCTTCGGCGATGTGACGCTGAAGACCATGTTGCACGATCTGCTGAGCGCCTATCCCGCGCATGCCGAGGGCCGCCTGCATATTTCCGGCGACGATGTCGCGCTCGACGACCGCGGTGCGACGCCCATTGCGCTCGTCTTTCATGAACTGGCGACCAATGCCGCCAAATACGGCGCGCTTTCGTCCCCCGAGGGCGAGGTCACCATTGAGATCACGAACGACGGCAAGGCCATGCAAGCGGTCTGGACCGAACGCGGCGGCCCCACGGTGACGGGCGAACCGGAACGCCAGGGCTTCGGGACGCGGTTGACGGACATGAGCGTCGTCCAGCAGCTGGGCGGCAAGGTGCAGCGCGCGTGGCTGCCCGAAGGGCTGAGCGTCACGATCGACGTGGAATTGCGGCGACTGGTCCGGCTATAGGGACGAGGGAAAGCGTCAGGCGACTTTCGCGAAGAGGCGCAGGCCCTGCGGCGGCGTCGCCGACCTGTCGCCTGCCTTCACGCGCAGCGCATAGTCGACAGCGGCCTTCACCGCATTTTCGTCGGTCGGCTTGGTCAGGACACCGATAGCGCCGGCAATGCCGTCACCCAGAATACGGGGGTTGGCCGTCACGAACAGTACGGCGACCTGGCCCTGTTCGCCGAGACGGCGACCGATTTCGGGGCCCGTGAGGCCATCGCGCAGGTTCAGATCGACGAGCGCGAGATCGATCGGCTGGGCGGCCAGTTCCATTGCCGTATCGAGATCGGGCGCGATGCCCACCACCTGATGCCCCAGGTCGCCGAGGACAGCCTCGACCTCGCAGGCAACAAGCATCTCGTCTTCGACAATCAAAATCTTGGCAGTCATCTCTCGGGCCATCTGGTGACAGGGTTGTCAGTCCAGAACGACGATCCGATGCGCCAGTTCCCTTTTTGATGCGGCGACGAAACGAATTTTCACAAAAAGTTGCAATCAGTCCTTGCGCAGCCGCCGGACGATGGCGCTCGTGTCCTGCCGCCCGCCGCCGATGGCCTGCACATCGGCATAGAATTGGTCGACGAGGGCGGCGACCGGCAAGGTCGCGCCATTGGCGCGTGCTTCCTCGAAGGCGAGGCCGAGATCCTTGCGCATCCAGTCGATGGCGAAGCCGAAATCAAATTCGTCCGCGACCATCGTCGCCCAGCGGTTGGTCATCTGCCAGCTGCCGGCGGCGCCCCCGGAGATGCTTTCATAGACCCGGTCGAGATCCAGCTCGGCGGCCTGGGCAAATCGCAATGCCTCGGCAAGCGACTGGATCGTGCCGGCGAAAGCGATCTGGTTCGCCATTTTCGTCGTCTGCCCGGCACCGGGCGCCCCGACGTGGACGATGCGGCTCGAATAGGCCTGCATGAAGGGGGAGGCGGCGGCAATGCCGCTGGGCGTCGCGCCGCACATCAGGGTCAATGTCCCGTTCTGCGCGCCGACCTGGCCACCGGTGACCGGCGCATCGACGCTGTGCAGCCCCATGCCCTTGGCTTCGACGGCAAGCTGGCGCGCGATCCTCGCCGAGACGGTGGTGTGGTCGATGAACACGCTGCCCTTCGGCATCGCCCGGAACGCGCCGTCGCGGCCGAGGGTGACCGAAGCCAGGTCGTCGTCATTGCCGACGCATGCGATGACCGCTTCCACATCGCGCGCGGCGTCGGCCGGGCTGTCGACGGCAGTCGCGCGGCCCTGGCCATGTTCGCCGACCCAGGCGTCGGCCTTGCTGCGGGTACGGTTGTAGACGGTGAGGTCGTGTCCTGCGGCCGCCAGGTGCTTGGCCATCTGCCCGCCCATGACGCCCAGCCCGATGAATGCGAGTTTTGCCATGGGACGGCGGCATAGCGGGCGTTTGCCGGGTGCGCCAGATGACGTTAGGGGCGCGAGGCTATGGCCGATGCTACATTTCCTTATGTGTCTCCCGTGACCCTTGCCGATATCCGCGCCGCTGCGGCGCGCATCGAAGGGCAGGTCGTGCGCACGCCCACGCTCAAGAGCATCACCCTGTCGAAGCTGACGGGCGCCGATGTCTGGCTGAAGTTCGAGAACCTCCAGTTCACCGCGGCGTACAAGGAGCGGGGCGCGCTCAACAAATTGCTGCTGATGCCCGAAGAGGTGCGCGCGCGGGGCGTCATTGCCGCATCCGCCGGCAACCACGCCCAGGGGCTGGCCTATCACGGCGCGCGTCTCGGCGTGCCGGTGACCATCGTCATGCCGGTGCCGACGCCCACCAACAAGGTGATGCAGACGCAGGGGCACGGCGCCGAAGTGATCCTGTTCGGCGAGACGTTCGACGCGGCCTATGCCCATGCCCGCGAGCTCGAGGCGGCGCGCGCGCTGACGTTCGTCCACCCCTTCGACGATGCCGAAATCATTGCCGGACAGGGCACGATCGCGCTCGAAATGATGGCCGATGCGCCCGAGATCGACATGCTCGCCATTCCGATCGGCGGCGGCGGCCTGCTGTCGGGCGTCGGCACGGCGGCCAAGGCGCTCAAGCCCGGCCTGCAGGTGATCGGCGTCCAGGCAGAGCTCTACCCGTCGATGTATTCGCTGCTGAACGGCCTCGACATGCCGGCCGAGGGCGACACGCTGGCCGAGGGCATCGCGGTCAAGCATCCCGGCCTGCTGACGCGCGAGATCGTGCGCGCCATTGCCGACGACATCGTGCTGGTCGCCGAACGTCACCTGGAAAAGTCGGTCGCGCTGTTGCTCGAGATCGAGAAGACGGTCGTCGAAGGCGCGGGGGCGGCGGGGCTTGCCGCGTTGCTCGCGCACCCCGAACGCTTTGCCGGCAAGACCGTCGGTATCGTGCTGTGCGGCGGGAATATCGACACCCGCCTGCTCGCCAATGTCCTGTTGCGCGACCTCGCGCGGTCGGGGCGGCTGGCGCGCCTGCGCATCCGGCTGCAGGACCGGCCCGGCGCGCTGTTCAACGTCGCCCGCGTCTTCGACGAGCAGGGCGTCAACATTCTCGAGCTGTCGCACCAGCGCATCTTCACCAACCTGCCGGCCAAGGGCCTGACCCTCGACGTCGAATGCGAGACGCGCGACCAGGACCATCTCAACCGGCTCGTCGCGGCGCTCGTCGCGGGCGCCTACGAGGTCAAGCTGGTCGAACTCGGCTGAGCCGCCGGCGATCGGACAGCTTGGCTAAGCGTTAACCTTCTTTGATGGTAAATGAGCTTTTAATAACTCGACGGGCGACGCATAACCCTGGGCGTGACCGCACCCTTCCGCTTCCCCCGCTTCTTCGTGACCACCCCCAGTCCGTGTCCGTACCTGCCGGGCCGGACCGAGCGTAAGGTCTTTACCGAGCTCGTCGGACCGCAGGCTGCCGAGCTCAACGATGCGCTGGGGCGGATCGGTTTCCGCCGCAGCCAGGGTGTCGCCTATCGGCCGTCCTGCGTCGATTGCGGTGCCTGTGTGTCGGTGCGCGTTCTGGCGCATGAATTTGCGCCGAGTGCGACGCAGCGCAAGTTGCTGAGGCGCCATGCGGACCTCGAGATCACCGCCTGCCAGCCGTGGTCGACGCAGGAACAATATGAGCTGATGCGGCGCTATCTCGACTCGCGTCACGCCGGCGGCGGGATGGCCGGGATGGACGAGCTCGACTTCGCCGACATGGTCGAGCATTCATCGGTCGTTACGCAAGTGATCGAATATCGCGAGCCGTCGACCGACGGCCGGCCCGGCAAGCTCGTCGGGGCGTGCATCACCGATCGCCAGGCGGACGGCCTGTCGATGATCTACAGCTTCTTTGCGCCCGACGACGAGGGACGCGCGGGGCTCGGCACCTTCATCATCCTCGACCATATCGAGCGGGCGGCGCAGGCCGGGCTCGACTATGTCTATCTCGGCTATTGGGTCGCGGGTTCGAAGCGCATGGAATACAAGGCGCGGTTCCAGCCGCTGGAGCAGCTGGGACCGGCGGGGTGGCGGCGGATGGTCGACGCCGAGGTCGCGCAATCGCTGCGCGGTGAGGGGCTGCCCGGCGCGCCCGACGGCCGCAAGTTCTAGGCGACCCGGCTCAGCCGCTCATGAAGGGCGGGTCGGGGATTGCCATCCGGCTTTCGTTCATCATGCGTCCCCAGTCGGCCGACAACCGGTTGTAATAGGCGTCGTCCTCGGCCAGCCGCTGCGAAATCACCGGCTTGGCGGGATCGGCCGGCAGCGCGATGAGGTCGAGCGGGCGGCCGACCGACAGGTTGGACCGCATCGTCGAATCGAACGAGATGAGGGCGACCTTCACGGCTTCGTCGAGGCCTGAGTCGAACGTGAGCGTGCGGTCGAGAATGGGCTTGCCGTATTTGAGCTCGCCGATCTGCAGGAAGGGCGCGTCGGGCTGGCACTCGATGAAATTGCCCTCGGCATAGATCTGGAACAACATGAGCGGGCCCCAGTGGTCGGGGCCGCCGGTGCGGCCGCCGACCAGGACCGAGGCGCTGGCGCTGATCCGCGTCCCTTCGAGCGTCGCGCCGATCGCGCGCTTCGCCGTCGTCAGCGCTTCGCCGACAAGCTGCGCGACGCGGAACATGCTCGGCTGTGCGGCAATCGAGCGCGCAATGCCGCTGTCGTCGGTGCACGGCAGCCCTTCTTCGAGCATCGACAGCATCGACTGGGTGACCGACAGGCTGCCTGCCGTGCACGCGTAAATCTGTTGCCGCTCGTCGTCGGCCAGAACGTGAAGCTTCTTGTAGATCGAGATATTGTCGATGCCGGCATTGGTCCGCGTATCGGCAATCATGGCCAGCCCGTCACGGACGAGCACGCCGACGCAATAGGTCATTGCTGCTGGCTCCCTGCCGGTTCCACGCGCACGTCGACGTCGAGTTCCTCGATGCCGCCGCCGACGCGCGTGCCCGATACAGGGGTGCAGTCATAGGCGTCCAGCCCGACGGCGACACGGACATAGCTTTCGTCGGGGCTGAATCCGGAGCTCGGGTCGAGCCCGACCCAGCCGAGCCGGTCGATGAAGATTTCTGCCCAGTAATGCGCCGAGCGGCGCAGGCCGCGGTTGGGGCCGTGAAGGCTGTGACCCGATACGATCCGCGAGGGGCAGCCGCTGGCGCGCGCGACGGCAACCAGAAGATGCGCGGCATCGCGCGTCGTGCCGTGCCCGCTGTCGAGGATCTCGCCCGGCGTGCGACCGACGGGACCGCGCCCCGCCTCGATCCGGATCGCCCCGCCGACGGCCGTGTTCAGCGCATGGATGCGTTCGAGCCAGTCGCTGCCACGCATCATCCGAGCGAAGTCGCGCGTCGAGTCGCAGATCTGGGTCGAAGGGGTGGCTCGCGTGAAATACAGCGGCGGCAGCGGCTCGTGCGCGCCCGTGACGACGCCGGCCTGGTCCTCGGTCAGCACTTCGCCACGGACCGTCAGTTCGAGCGCGTCGATGGGGCCGTCGATGTAGAGCATCGTCGTGGGATTGCCGTAGCCGTCGAGGCCGGTGCGCAGGCGCGCGTCGCAATCGACGTCGATCCGCCAGTCGATCACGGTCTGGGCGGCATAGTCGCTGGGCGTCACGCGCAACAATTGCACCACGCGCGCCTGCGGAACGCTGAAGCGATAGCGGGTATGATGGTCGATGCTCAGGCGCATGTCATATGAACTTGAATTGCTTGGAGATTGCCTGGTCGAGCGCGGCGTTCTCCTCGATGAAATTCTCGACGTACTGGTGCAGGCCGCCCTTGAGGATCGTCCCGATTTTCGTTTCGCCCAGCCGCGCATGCCGCAGCCGCGCAAGCCGATCGGCTTCGCCCTGAAAGCCGGTCTGTTTCCCCAGGGCGTTGAGGTGCAGCACCACTTCCTCCGCACAGGCTGCCAGCGAGCGCGGCAGTTCGCGGCGCAGGATCAGCAGCTCGCAGACCGATCGCGCCTGCAGCCCTTCGCGATAGAGCCAGCGATAGGCGTTCACGGCCGCCAGCGTCTGCAGGATCGTCGTCCACTGGTCGCGATCGACCGCGCCGCCGATGCGTTCGCCCTCGGGCAGAAGAATATGGTATTTGACGTCGATGAGCCGCGCGGTGTTGTCGGCGCGTTCGATCGTCGCGCCGAGCCGGATGAACCACGACGCCGGGTTGCGCAACATGCGCCCGATCGCCCCTTCGAAGCCGCGTGTCTCGTTCTGGGCTTGCTCCATCAGCGCCAGCGTCGCCTGCGTGTCGCCCGGGCTGGTCCGCCCGTTGAAGAGCAGCCAGGCCCGGTTGATCGTCGCCCAGGCATCGCGGCTGAGCGCGGTCCGCACGGCCTTTGCGTTGCCGCGGGCAAGGTCGAGGCACGATACGACCGAACCGGGATGCGCGGTCGACAGCGTCAGGAATCGCGCGACGGTTTTCGGGTTCAGCTTGTCGCCCGTTGCCTTGAAGGCTGCCTCTGCCTCGATCACGGCGAGCGCGGACGCCCATGCCGCCTCCCCCGCCGGACGCGACGACAGGGCATCGAGTCGGACGGTCGCCTCGACCAGTCGCGCCGTGAATTCGGCACGCTCGACGTAGCGACCCATCCAGTAGAGCGAGGCGGCGGTACGGCTCAGCATCAGGCGTCGCCCCCGCTTTCGCCGTCGTCCATCAGCACGAACGAATCCTTGGTGCCGCCGCCCTGGCTCGAATTCACAACCAGCGAGCCTTCGCGCAGGGCAACGCGCGTCAACCCGCCCGGAATGACTTTCACGCCCTGTGCCCCACTCAGCACGAAGGGGCGGAAGTCCACGTGCCGCGGCGCGACGCCGCTTTCCACCAATGTCGGGACGGTCGACAGCGCCAGCGTGGGCTGCGCAATGTAGCGGTGCGGCTCGGCAATGAGCGCGGCGCGGAAATCCTCGATCTCCTGCTTCGACGCCGTCGGCCCGACGAGCATGCCATAGCCGCCCGAGCCATCGACCAGTTTCACGACCAGCTCGGGCAGATTGTCGAGGACGTATTTCAGCGCCTGCGGCTCGCGGCAGCGCCAGGTCTCGACGATCGGCAGCATCGGCTCGCTGCCTGCGTAGAACTTCACGATCTCGGGCATGTAGCTGTAGATCGCCTTGTCGTCGGCGATGCCCGTGCCAGGCGCGTTGACGATGGCCACCTTGCCCGCGCGATAGGCGGCGATCAGGCCCGGCACGCCCAGCATCGAATCGGGGCGGAAAACGAGCGGGTCGATATAGTCGTCGTCGATGCGTCGATAGATGACGTCGACGCGCACGCGCCCGGTGATCGTGCGCATCCAGACGATGTCGTCGTCGACCTCCAGATCGGCGGCCTCGACCAGTTCGATGCCGAGCGAGTCGGCGAGGAAGCTGTGCTCGTAATAGGCCGAATTGAACCGGCCCGGTGTCAGGATGACGCAGACCGGGTCGCTGCCCGCACTGGCCGGCGCGACCGAACGCAGCGTCTGCAGCAGGCTGTCGCCATAGCTGTCGACATGCTGGACATTGTAACGCCGGAACAATTCCGGGCAGAGGCGGATCATCGCCTCGCGATTTTCCAGCATGTAGCTGACGCCCGACGGGGTGCGGGCGTTGTCCTCGAGCACCCAGAAATCGCCGGGGCCCGTGCGGACGAGGTCGATCCCGCAGATGTGCGACCAGATGCCGTGCGGCGGGCGACTGCCGACGATTTCGCCCCGGAACTGCGGATTGGCCAGGATCAGTTCGGGCGGGATGATGTTCTCATCGAGAATGCGTCGCGCGCCATAGACGTCGTCGAGAAACGCGTTGATCGCCTCTACCCGCTGGACGATGCCGTCGCTCAGCTTGTCCCACTCGGTCCGGGTAAACATGCGCGGAACGATGTCGAACGGGATGATCCGTTCGGCCGCATCGTCGTCGCCGTAGACGGCGAAGGTGATGCCGAGTTGTCTGAACGTGGCTTCGGCCGACTTCTGACGGCGGTCGAGCTCGGCGCGGGGGGTTTCGGTCAGCCAATTTGCCAGACCCGCGAATTCGGGTCGCGGCGACTGCTCGCTGCTGGTGCCCCAAAGTTCGTCAAACGGCTGTTGTTTCATTGATCACCAGATTGCGCGGCTTTGCGGCGCTGCACAAGAGGGGGCACGTTCGAGGAACGGACTCGCCGCAAGGTGCGTTCTCCCCGTCCCAGCCGAAACCAACAGCCGAAACGACTGAGATGCATCAGCAGCCCTTCACCACCGACCACCCCCTGATCGACAAGCTCGACCAGTTCATCGCCAATCCGCGCTTTCCCTGCGTCGGCGCCAAATCGGCGCTCGCCAAGGGACAGATCAAGGCCGTCGTGGCCCGGTCGATCACCAGCGGGTGGAACGACCTGACCATTCATGCGGCGCTGATGAAATTCGCGGCGGAGTATCGCCGCAACCGCAAGCTGTTCCAGTCGCTTGCCGTGATATTCGAAGGGCCGAGGACGATCGACGAGGCGACGTTCGAGGAAGCGATGTGGAAACGCATCCAGTCGGTCAGCGATAAGGACGTGTGGCTCGGCCAGAAATACGACCGGACGGTAAGTCCCGACCCGGAAAACCCGCATTTCTCGCTGAGCTTCGGCGGGGAGGCGTTCTTCGTGGTCGGCCTGCATCCGCATGCGAGCCGCCGGGCGCGCCGCTTCGTCGCGCCGACAATGATCTTCAACCTGCACGACCAGTTCGAGCGGCTGCGCGCCGAAGGCCGCTACGAAAAGCTGCGGGGCAGCATTCTCGACCGCGACGAGCATTATTCGGGCTCGCTCAATCCCATGCTCGCGCGCCATGGCGAGCAATCCGAGGCACGCCAATATTCGGGCCGCGCCGTCGACGAGGCATGGGGTTGCCCGTTCGCCTATCAGGGAAAGATGCGTGATGCTGCTTGATCGCCAGGACTCCGAGACCACGGCCCGCATCGAGCCACGGACCGGCGTCGCCTTCGAGATGAAGGCGGGGCAGCGGCTGACGGTCACCGATCCCATGGGACGACAGGTCGCCGACCTGCTCGCCTTCAGCGCGCACGACATCGGCGAAGTGATCTCGTCGGGTCGGACGCTCGACTATGCGTCGAAGCTCTATCTGACGACTGGCGATACGCTGTGGTCGAACCGCTCGAACCCGATGCTCGAGATCGTCGAGGACACCGTCGGGCGCCACGACTTCCTGCTGACGCCGTGCTCGAAGGACACATTCCGCATCATTTACGGCCACAACGAGCCACTTCAGGGCTGTTTCGGCAATCTGGCCCAAGCCCTGGCACCCTATGGCGTGACCGAGGACAAGATCCCGGTCGCGTTCAACTGCTTCATGAACGTGCCGATCAAGGCCGACGGCAGCTTCGAAGTCCTGCCGCCGCTCAGCGTACCGGGCGACCATATCGTGTTCGTCGCCAAGATGGACCTGATCATCGGTCTGACGGCCTGTTCCGCGCTGCAGTCGAACGGCGGCAGCTTCAAGCCCATCGACTGGGGCGTCCGCTGACTTTTTCTATTAGGCAAATGACAGCTTCGGGCTAAGGCCAAAGAAAAAGGGTCGCATGCACCTCTCCGGAGTATGTCATGTTGCAGCCGTTCAATGCCCTTCAGGCCGAATTTCTGGAGGCGATTACCGAAGCCCTGTTCCACGACGTGGACATGGTGATTCCGCCACGTCAGGTCGTCGACAATCTGCAAGGCCAGTTCGCGCTGATGACGGGCAGCAAGCCCGCGCAGATCGCCCTGCTGATCGATGCGCTGTCGGTCATCCTCGGCGGGCCGCTGTTCCTGCTCGAGAGCCCGCGCGAGCGCGCGGCGATCATCGACAGCCGGCTGCGGGAAACCCGGATCGACTTCCTGCAGGACCTCGCCCGCATCCGCAGCATCGTCTATGCCGGCTATTACGGGCACTGGGTCGGCGTGTCGCAGGACGACAATGCCGCCAACCCGGTTCACGCGCAGATCGGGTTCACCCTGCCCAAGTTCCGCGATCGCAGCGCCCCGGGCGAAGTGCCGATCACGCTGGTGCCCGGACGCGACCTGTCGCACGACGATCTGGTGACGCCCGACGCCCTGCCCGCCGAAGTCGACGTCATCGTCGTGGGATCCGGGGCAGGCGGTGCCGTCGCGGCCGATTCGCTGGTGGGGCATGGGCACGACGTCCTGATCCTGGAGGCGGGGCCGCATTATCCCTCGACCCGGATCAGTCACGAGGAACGCCGGATGACGGCACGCCTTTTCGTCGATGGCGGGATCCAGTCGAGCATCGACAACGACTTCATCGTTTTCCAGGCGCGGTGCCTGGGCGGCGGCACGGTCATCAACAACGGCATCGTGCTGCGGATGGACGAGCCGCACCTGTCGCACCCCAAGGCGCCGGACGTCTTCGCCAAATGGCGGCAGATCGGTGCGCCCGTCGACAAGGCGGCATTCGATGCGTCCTACGCTGCCGTCGAGGCGCGGTTGCAGGTCGAGCCGATCAATCCGATCAGCGGACGCAACAACGGCACCCACCTGATCGCGGGATGGAACGCCTACGCGGCCTCGACCGGCGATCCCGACGACATCGCGGCGCCAACCGCCTGGTTCCGCAAGAATTACGGCCCGAAGTCGGCGGGCGCCGAGTGTGCCTATTGCGGCTATTGCAATACCGGCTGCCCCTATGGCCGCAAGCACGGCATGGCGCAGTCGTATCTCATCGACGCGCGCCGCAAGGGCGCGAGGATCGCCGCCGAGGCGCGGGTGTCGCATATTGCCTGGCGCGACGACGCCGGGGACGGCAAGCGGGTCGCCGACGGCGTGCAGGTCGTTCTGGAAGATGGACGCATGCGCTACGTGCGGGCACGCAAGGGCGTGGTCGTGGCGGCCGGAACGATGGCGTCCAGCCGCATCCTCGCGGCAAGCGGCATCGACGGAACCGGCGAAGGCATTTCGCTCAACATCGCGTCACCGGTCGCTGCGCTGATGCCCGAGGATCGCCCCGTGCGCGCCTGGGACGAGGACCAGATGGCGACCTATGTCGACCGCGGCGACTTCCTGATCGAATCGCATTTCCAGCCGCCGATGAGCATGGCGAGCCTCTTGTCCGGCTGGTTCGGCGAGCATGCCCGGCGGATGCGCAACTATTCGCGGATCGCGTCGGCCGGCATCCTCTTTCCGGCGGACCGGCGTGGCCGGCTCGTCGACGGCCGGCTCAGCTTCAAGCTTCAGGCCGACATCGATCTGCCGCTGATCCGTCGTGCCCTGGCGGCGCTGGTGCGCGTGCATTTCGCGGCCGGGGCGATCGAGGTCTACCCGCCGGTGTTGCGCGGGGTCACGATCTCGCCGGGCGACGATATCGAGGCCGTGCTGGCGGACGCGATCCGCGAGGCGGACGATGTCGTGCTGTCGAGTTCACACCCGCACGGGGGCAATGCGATGAATGTCGATCCCGAAAACGGGGTGGTCGACGTGGACTGCCGGGTTCACGGCACGACGAACGTGCTCGTCACCGATGCCAGTGTCTTCCCCAGCTGCATCCGCGTGAATGCGCAGCTGACGACAATGGCAATGGCGCATTATGCGACGGCGCGAGCGGACCCGTTCGCCGCCTGACCGGGTTCAGGCGACATCGTCCAGGATGACGTCGTCGGCGTCGCGCAGCACATAGCCGCGTCCCCAGACCGTCTCGATGTAATTGTCGCCACCGCAGGCCAGGCTGAGCTTCTTGCGCAGCTTGCAGATGAAGACGTCGATGATCTTGAGCTCGGGTTCGTCCATGCCGCCGTACAGGTGGTTGAGGAACATTTCCTTGGTCAGCGTCGTGCCCTTGCGGAGGCTCAGCAGCTCGAGCATCGCATATTCCTTGCCGGTCAGGTGAACGCGGCTGCCGTCGACCTCGACGGTCTTGGCATCGAGGTTCACCGCCAGCTTGCCGGTCCGGATGACCGACTGGCTGTGGCCCTTCGACCGGCGGACGACTGCGTGGATGCGGGCGACGAGTTCGTCGCGGTGGAAAGGCTTGGTCACATAGTCGTCGGCGCCGAAGCCGAACGAGCGGACCTTCGAATCCATTTCGCTGATGCCCGAGAGGATCAGCACCGGCGTCTGCACCTTGGCGACGCGCAGTTTCTTGAGCACGTCATAGCCATGCATGTCGGGCAGGTTCAGATCGAGGCAGATGATGTCGTAGTCATAGAGCTTGCCGAGGTCCAAGCCCTCTTCGCCCAGGTCGGTCGTATAGACGTTGAAGCCCTCCGAAGAGAGCATCAGCTCGATGGCCTTGGCCGTGGTCGGCTCGTCCTCGATCAGCAAAACGCGCATGCGACGCCCCTTTATATCGCCTGTATCCCGAACGGCTCGTTCCCCGGACCGCCCGACTTCATTAACCAAATACCGAATGAAGGGAAAAGGTTAATTTGGCGTTAAGCCCGGAAATGCGCGAGTCGCGGGTTACTCTCTCTATTATAGATGGTCGGCGGGGCGCGATGTGTTTTCGGCGGTGCCGCCCAATGACTCGCTGAGGTAGGCAATCAGGACCTCGACCCGGCGCGGCCGCAGCCGCCCGGGCGGCGTCACCAGGTGCAGCGCAACAGGGGGTGGGCACCATTCGTCGAGGATGGTGACGAGGCGTCCCGTCGCCAGTCCGCCCGCCACGATGAAGTCGGGCGCCATCGCCACGCCGAGCCCGGCTTCGACGGCGGCCAGCATCACATCGGCATTGTTGGCGCGCATCCGGCCGTCGGCGGCAAAAACCGCTTCGCCGCCGCCTTCGCGCGTCAGGACGATCTGCCGGTGGCGGGGCAGGTTGGTGTAGCCGAACACTTCGGTGGCCTGCAGGTCGTCGGGTGTCCGGACTTCGGGGTGGCGGGCAACCCAGTCGGGGCTCGCCACGATCAGGCGCCGGACGTCGCGCAGCTTGCGCGCGCGCAGGCTGCTGTCGGGAAGCGTGCCGACGCGCAGGGCGGCGTCATAGCCTTCGCCCACCAGGTCGACGAGCGCATCGCTCAGGTGAAGTTCGATGACGATGTCGGGATGGTCCGCCAGGAACGCGGCAACGGCCGGCGCCACTTCGCGCACGCCCAGGCTCATCGGCACGGCCAGACGCACGGTGCCGCGCGGCGTGCCGACATCCTCGCGCGCGCATTCCTCGGCTTCGACGGCGCCGGCCAGGATGGCTTGCGCGCGTTCGACCAGCGCCGCGCCGCTTTCGGTCAGGGCCAGCCGCCGCGACGTCCGATGGAACAGCGCCGTGCCCAGCCGGGTCTCGAGCCGGGTGATGGCCTTGGACACGGTAGCCTTCGACAGGCCGAGCGTTGTCGCCGCGCCGCTGAAAGACCGCTGTTCGGCAACAGTCGCAAAAATGGCCCAGCCTTCGAAATCGGGAAGCATCATGCCGCGCGCCTCGGTTCGCCACCCTGTTGGGGGCATGCGGCGCACGGCGCAACCACCTTGCCGTCCCTTGGTCGCATGATAAACTGTTCCGGAGCCGTTTCAAACGACTCAGCAGCGAAGGAGACAGGCGATGACGGGGCAAAAGCTTTGGACAGGGCTGGCCGCCGCTGCGTTCCTCGTGACTCTTGCACCGGCATCGGCACAGGACTGGGGCCGCCCCGAGGGCTATGGTAACCGCCGCGCCGACGTCGGTACCGTCTTCTACAACGGCGGACGCTTCGAGTATGACGGGCGCGGCCAATGGGTCGAATATGGCTATGGCCAGCAGGTGAAGGCCCGGTTCGAGGAAATGTCCCGGTCCTACGACTGGGTCGACCTCAATGATCGCGCCCGCGATATTCAGGTCCGCCTGAACTTTCGTGCGCGCGTCATTCTGGTCACGGAGCACGGCGGACCCTATCGCGTGCTGTATCCCATCCAGACGATGAACGACGCGCGCCCCGGCTGGCGCAACTGATACTGGGTAAAGCTGCCAAACGGAAACAATATGTTTCCATAGTTTCCATTTAAGCTTCAATTAGCAGTGCTATCTAGGGTCCAACTTCTGGAGACCCGCAATGTCCACTGCTGCTACCGACATCAAGACGATCGACGTCCGCCCGTTTTCCTCGCTCGGCGCCGCCAACCATGGCTGGCTCGACGCGCACCATCATTTCTCGTTCGGCGGCTATCGCAATCCTGCCCGTATGGGATGGGGCAACATCCTCGTCTGGAACGACGATGTGATCGCGCCCAACACGGGATTCCCGCCGCATCCGCACAGCGATATGGAAATCATCACCTACGTCCGCACCGGCGCCATCACCCATGAGGATTCGATGGGCAACAAGGGCCGTACCGGCGCCGGCGACGTGCAGGTGATGAGCGCCGCGTCGGGCGTCCGCCATGCGGAATACAACGTCGAGGATGTCCCGACGACGCTGTTCCAGATCTGGATCGAGCCCACGCAGCGCGGGGGCCAACCCTCCTGGGGTGCGAAGCCGTTCCCCAAGGGCGACCGGTCCGGCAAATGGTCGGTGCTGGCGAGCGGCTTCGGCGAGGAAGATGCGCTGCCGATCCGCACAGATGCCCGGGTGATCGGAGCGACCCTGGGCGCGGGCGAAACGCTGGCCTATGAAGTCGGGGCCGGCCGCCACGCCTATCTCGTGCCCGCGACCGGCAAGATCGAGATCGACGGCGCCCCCGCCAATGCCCGCGACGGCGTCGCCCTTGGTGGCGGCACCTACACGATACGGGCGCTCGCGGACGCCGAGATCGTCCTCGTTGACGCGGCCTGATTTTCCTTCATCGCACCAACGGAGACATGAAATGGCGAAAGTATTGGTCCTTTATTATTCGAGCTACGGGCATATCGAGACGATGGCGAACGCCGTCGCCGAGGGCGCCCGCAGCGCCGGCGCGACGGTAGACGTGAAGCGCGTGCCGGAGACGGTGCCCGAGGAAGTGGCGAAGAATGCGCATTTCAAGCTCGACCAGGCGGCGCCGGTCGCGACCATTGCCGACCTTGAGCATTATGATGCGATCATCATAGGCACGGGCACGCGGTTCGGCCGGATCTCGTCGCAGATGGCGGCATTCCTCGACCAGGCCGGCGGGCTGTGGGCACGGGGCGCACTGAATGGCAAGATCGGAGGTGCCTTCACCTCGTCGGCGACACAGCACGGCGGGCAGGAAGTCACGTTGTTCTCGATCATCACTAACCTGCTGCATTTCGGCATGACGATCGTGGGGCTCGACTATGGCCACGCGGGCCAGATGGGCCATGCCGAAGTCGTCGGTGGCGCGCCCTATGGTGCAACGACGATCGCGGGCGGGCAGGGCGAGCGCCAGCCGTCGGACGTCGAGCTCGAGGGCGCGCGCTATCAGGGCCGCCGTGTTGCCGAAGTCGCGGCGAAGGTCTTCGGCTAGACGCGTGGCGCGCCAGCCCGCCCTGTTTGTTTCGCACGGATCGCCGATGATGGCGATCGAGCCCAGCCCGGCGCGGAATTTCCTCGCCGGGCTGGGGGCGACGCTGGCGCGACCCGACGCGATATTGATGATCTCCGCTCATTTCGATGAGCCGGTGCTGACGCTGACGGGCAGTTCGAAGCCGCCGACGATCCACGACTTCGGCGGTTTTCCCGATATTCTCTACCAGCAGCGATATCCGGCACCTGGCGCGCCCGAACTTGCCGAGGACATCGCCGAGATGGTTCGTGGCGCCGGGCACGAGGTGCGGATCGATCCCACACGCGGCCTAGACCACGGCGCCTGGGTCCCGCTGATGCTGCTTTTCCCGGCCGCGGATATCCCGGTGTTGCAATTGTCCATCGACAGCAGGCGGACGCCCGATTGGCATGTCGGCCTGGGTGCGGCACTGCGCCCGCTGCGGGACCGCAACATCCTGATCATCGGATCGGGCAGCATGACGCATAATCTGCGCGCCTTTTTCACCGAGCGCCCTGCCATCGATGCGCGCCCGCCCCCATGGGTCGAGGGCTTTGCCGACTGGATCGATGCGCGTCTGACCGCGTGCGACGCCGCTGCCGTGACCGACCTCATGGCGCGCGCACCTGACGCGTTGCGCAATCATCCTACGCCCGACCATATCCTGCCGCTGCACGTGGCGATGGGCGCGGGCGGCGTACCGCTGCATGCCCGGCAGCTCCACCGCAGCACGACCTATGGCGTGCTGGCGATGGACGCCTACGCATTCGACTGACGTCCAGCCGCTTGCGGATGTTCGCCCCCGCGTAACCAAGTCCGGCGCGGCTTCGAAAGACCGATTGACAGCGGCCACCCGGGTACGTTGTGCCGGGGATCCCAATGTCGAAATCACGTGTTGCTGTTCTTGCTGCGCTCGTACTTCTTGGTGTTGCGGCGGCTACGGGGCAAGCCGTCACTGCCGGCCCGTCACCGTCGACGATGGATTCCCCGCGATATACATCCGATGGGAAACTGGTTCTCCAAGCGGATTACCGTGAGTGGGTCTTCCTCAGTTCGAGCATCGACATGAGCTACAGCGTCACTCCGGTGCATCAGTTCGACAATGTCTTTGTCACGCGTGCGGCCTATCGAGTCTTTCTGAAGACAGGCGTCTGGCCGGACAAGACTGTGCTGATTCTTGAAAACCGGGGTGCGGCGTCGAAAGGCTCAATCACCAAGTCGGGCCAGTTCCAGAACGGCGAGGTGATCGGGCTGGAAGCGCATGTGAAGGATGTCGCGCGGTTCAAAGGAGGATGGGGCTTCTTCGCCTTTGACGGCGGCAAGCCAGGTGAAATGTTTCCCTACACCGCTGCCTGCTATGCCTGCCATGAAACGCACGCCGCCGCCGATACGACTTTCGTGCAATTCTATCCGACCTTGCTGCCGGTGGCCACGAAGAAGAGGACACTCAACCCGGCTTATCTCGCCGCATCGGCGCGCCAATAGGCGCCGTGCCATTGGCCTGCGCCGCTTTGGCTCCTAAGGGTCCGCCATGCTGCTTGCCGACCGTGTCCTGTTCATCGATGCCGAAGCCCTTGTCGTCGACAAGCCGGCGGGCTTGCCGGTCGATCGTCCGCGCGACGGATCGCTCAGTCTCGAAAACCATCTCGACGCGCTGCGCTTCGGGTTCGAGCGGCTGCCGATGGCGGTCCACCGTCTCGACCGCGATACCTCGGGGTGCCTGTTGCTCGCGCGAAACCCGCGTATTCACAAGAAATTCCAGCTCGCCTTCGAACGCGGTGAAGTCACCAAGACCTATCTGGCGGTTCTCGACGGCATCCCGAAGGAAGCTGACGGGCGGATCGACCTGCCGCTCAACAAGGTCAGCAGCGCGAAAGACGGCTGGCGGATGATCGTCGAGAAGCGCGGCAAGCCCTCGGTAACGAACTGGGAAGTCGTGGGCTTCGCCGAGGGTCGCGCGCTCGTGAAGTTTACGCCAGAAACTGGACGTACGCACCAGCTGCGCGTGCACGCGGCCTCGGGTATCGGCGTGCCGATCCTGGGAGACCCGGTCTATGGTCGGGGCGAGGGCGCCATGATGCTCCACGCCTATAGCCTGTCGGTACCGCGCGAGAGTCATCCCGCTGTCGCCGCGACCGCACCGCTGCCGCAAAGCTTCATCGACCTCGGATTTTCCTATGGCTGAAGGGCCGCCGCCGCTGCCCGAAGAGGCGCTGGAGGAAGTATTTCTCGCGGGCACCGGGCCGGGCGGGCAGAACGTCAATAAGGTGGCGACCGCCGTGCAGATGCGCCTCGACGTCTTTGCCCTGCGGCTCGCCCCGCCCGTCTATGCGCGGCTGAAGGTGCTGGCGGGCAGCCGTTGGACCAATGATGGCGAGATCGTGATCATGGCGCGGGCGCATCGGACCCGCGAGGCGAACCGGGCCGATGCGCGCGAACGACTGGCCGAAATGGTTGCCAAGGCACACATCGCGCCGCAGCGGCGCATCAAGACGCGGCCGTCGAAATCGGCGAAGGAAAAGCGCATGGTCGGCAAGGCCGTGCGCGGCGAGGTCAAGCGCGGCCGGGGCAAAGTGGAGCTGGACTGATGTACGACCTCAAGACCACCGCGACCGACAAGCCTGCGTTCTACCGCGACCTGCTCGCCGCCGCCGATGCGCTGACCGCCGGCGAGCGCGATGCCATTGCCAACATGGCCAATGTCGCCGCGCTGCTGTTCGACTGGTTGCCGGCGCTCAACTGGGCAGGCTTTTACCGGATGATCAAGGGGGAGCTCGTGCTCGGCCCGTTCCAGGGCAAGGCGGCGTGCATTCGCATTCCGTTCGGCCAGGGTGTGTGCGGTGCTGCGGCCGCGACGGCGACGAGCCAGCTGGTCGAGGACGTCCACGCCTTCCCCGGCCATATCGCGTGTGACGCGGCCAGTCGCTCCGAGCTGGTCGTGCCCGTCATGGCGCACGGGGCGGTGGCGGCCGTGATCGATCTCGACAGCCCCGATCTCGCCCGGTTCGATGCCGATGACCGGGCCGGCATCGAGGCGCTCGCCGCGCTGCTGGGTCCGCGAATCTGCCCCTGAACGGGACAGGTCGTCACGCAGCCGTTCCCTTTCGGCCAGCACCGTGAAATGCTAAACAAACCGTTAAGCAAAAGGCGGAAATTCCGGCATTTTGCACCTATCGGGACGGAGCATTTACCATGGCTAGGCGCGCAATTGCTGGCGTTATCGCAACGCTGGCGCTGATTCCCGCAGGGGCGCTGGCCCAGATAGACGCGCGAGTCGGGGCGCCGCCGATCCCGGCAACGCCGCCGATGCCGCAGCCCCATGCGATGCCCGCCGCGCCGCGTCCCGAGATGCCGCCGATGGGCCAGCCGGGACCGGCCGGCGATCGCTGGACTTCGGTGCCCGGCGGCTGGAATGCCTATCGGGCGCCGAGCTACGGCTTCACGCTGCCGCGCTACTGGATCGCGCCGACCTATTACATCGACGACTACCGCGGGCTCGGCTTGCCGGCACCGGCGCCGGGCTATGGCTGGTCGCGCTACTATGACGACATGGTGCTGACCGACCGGTGGGGACGGGTCTATGACTGGCGCGACGGGCGCGACATGCGCGCTGAGCAGGGCGAGCATCGTCCGCGGCACCGCGATCGCAGCGGGATCGTCGGCGCCATCGTCGGGGGCGCGGTCGGCGCGCTGACGGGCAACCTGATCGCCGGCGCAGGCTATCGCCTGGCGGGCTCGCTGATCGGCGGCGGCGTCGGCGCACTGGCGGGACAGGCGATCGACCGCGACAGCGACCGTCGCGGCGGGGCCGACTGGGGATATGAGCGCGGCTATCGCCCATCGGGCCCGCACTGGTTCATGGACGACTACAACGGCGGCTACAGCTGCGGGTGCGGCCAGACGATCACGACGACGACCACGACCTATGCTCAGCCGATCGTCACCCGCAAGGTGAGCTATGTCACTGAATATGTTCGGGTTCCGGTAAAGCGCGCCAAAGTGATCCGGACCAAGGAGCGGCAGCTGAGCGGGAGCTGACCGTCAGCGCGGGGCAAGGCCCCCGAAGGTGACGAGGCTTTCCGCACCGCCTGCCGACAGCGCGGAGACGCCGACGAACGTATCATCGACGATGATCCCCTTGAGCACCTCGCTCGTCGCGGAACCGGCGACGTCCCGCGACGATTCCCATGCCGTCCGGTCGGCGCGGCGCCAGCGGATGCGGTATCCCGCTGCGCCCGGTACCGCCGTCCATTTGACCGTCGTATCGGTCGCGACGGCGCCCTCGAGCACCACCGAGGCGGGCGCGCCCGGCGCCGCCGCGAGCTGGCGCAGGACCGCGACATTGAGCGCGGTCACCTTCGCAAGATAGGGGAAATCCATCCGGTCGACGGTGTCGCCGTAGACACGCCCGTTCTCGGTACGCAGGTTCTGGTGCTGCGCGTCGTAATTCTCGACGCCGACGGTGAAGCGGACCGCGGGATAGCCCGCCTCGAGCAGCGGCGTGTGGTCGCCGCCGCGCCCGAAGCGATCGGGACGGCGAACGAGAAAGGCCGACAGCCCGCCCTTGTCCGCGGTCGCGACGTCGCCGATGCGCCGGGCGAGCGCGCGCGACGAACTGTCGTCCTCGCCGCCCGAGGCGCGGCGGAGCTTCGTCGCGGCCAGATCCTCGACCGCGCGCGTCCCTTCGCTGAAGACGCGGACACGGTCGGCAACGACACGCCCGTCCTGCCCCCGGGTGTTGCCGACGATGTCGTTGTTGAGCATCGCCGCGATGTTCCAGCCGCGCGCCTTGCCGGTGTCGGCGAGCAGCTTGCCGCCCCAAAGGCCCTGTTCCTCGGCCGACAGCACCGCATAGACGATGGTCGCCGCGTGCTTTTCCTTCGACAGGATGCGCGCGGCCTCCATCACCAGCGCCACGCCCGAACCATCGTCGTTGGCGCCCGGCGCGTCGCCGGTCGCGTCCATCACGTCCGAATTGCGGCTGTCGATATGCCCCGAAACGATCACGATGTGGTTCGGATCGCCGGTCCCGCGCTGGATGCCGAGCACGTCCTCGACGATCAGGCCACCGGGCGCGCGGGGCCCCTCGAACCGGGCGCTCGGCCGGTCGACGGCGATGCAGCCGCCACAGGCAGCGGAAAGCTTTTGAAATTCCCCCGCCACCCAGTTCCGCGCGGCGCCGATGCCGCGTTTCGGGTCGGTCGTGGTCGAGGCGCTGTGCCGGGTGCCGAAAGACACGAGCTTTTCGACGGTGGCCCGCAGCGCTTCGGGTTGCGGTCGGGCGGGCTGTGCCTGGGCCGCCGAAGCGACGAGCGCAAAGGTCACAAAGGTCGCACGATATCGGCATGAGCCGACGTTGAGCCGTGGGCGGCGTGCGACGAACGGAGTGGCGCGTGAGAGGGTGTGCGGAGGCGTTTTCATGCCGTGCAAGCAAGCACAGATCGCCCGCTGTAGGACAGCGGTTTTTTCAGCTCAGGCGGTCGAGGGCCGCGGTATCGAGACCGCCGGGCACGATCATCACCGGGCAGGGCAACGACCCTGCCTCGCCGGCGAAGTGCGACACCAGCGGTCCCGGCGCGCCGCTTGCCGCTGCCCCCAGCACGAGCGCGGCGACATTGGCGTTGCCGGCAATCGCCTTGCGGATCAGCGGCACCGGCTCCCCTGCCTCGACGAGGATCGAGGGATGGATGCCCTGTTCCTCGCTGAGCATGCCTGCGGCACCGGCGACCAGCGCCTCGACATGCTGGCGCGCCTCTTCCTCCATCGTCGCCTGCACGCCGCTCAGCCCGACGAATTCGACGGGCGGGATGAGCGCGAGGATCTGCACCGAGCCGCCGGTCTTGGCGGCACGCCGCGCCGCGAAGCGCAACGCAACTTCGGCCTCCGGCGTTTCGTCGATGACTACAAGATATGTGCGCATCTAAAATCTCCCCTGGGAGCCAAGCTGCACACAAGGAAGCCTTGACCGCAAGCCCCGCAATCGGGGAAGGCGAGCTTGACGCTACGGCCACAAGGAACCCCAATGCCGATCGAGCTGAAGATGCCCGCCCTGTCCCCGACCATGGAGGAAGGAACGCTTGCGAAGTGGCTCGTGAAAGTGGGCGATGTGGTCAAGTCCGGCGACGTGATGGCCGAGATCGAAACCGACAAGGCGACGATGGAATTCGAAGCCGTCGACGAGGGTACCGTCACGTCGATCACCGTTGCCGAGGGCACAGAGGGCGTGAAGGTCGGCACGGTCATCGCGACGATCGCGGGCGAGGGAGAGGATGCGAGTGCCGCACCGGTGGTCGCCGCAGCAACGCCCGAGCCCAAGGCTGAAGCGCCTGCTGCACCTGTTGCCGAAGCGGCGCCCGCGACGCCTGCCGCACCGACGGCAACGCCAGCGCCGGCAGAAGCGCCTGCCGGCGACCGCATCCTCGTCTCGCCGCTCGCCAAGCGGCTGGCGGCGGACAAGGGCCTCGACCTGTCGACGCTGAAGGGGACGGGCCCGAACGGGCGGATCGTGAAAGCGGACGTCGAGGGCGCGACGCCGGGCGCCGCAAAGCCTGTCCAGGCCGCACCGGCGGCGCCGGCACCCGCTGCTACGCCTGCCGCTCCGGCGCCCGCAGCGACGCCGTTCACCACCGACATCCCGCATGAAGCGGTCAAGCTGTCGAACATCCGCAAGGTGATCGCGCGCCGCCTGACCGAATCGAAGCAGACGATCCCGCACATCTACCTGACGGTCGACGTGCGCCTCGACGCGCTGCTGAAGCTGCGCGCCGAGCTGAACGGGGCGCTCGAGGCGCGTGGCGTCAAGCTGAGCGTCAACGACATGCTGATCAAGGCGCTGGCGCTCGCGCTGATCGAAACGCCGGTGTGCAACGTCAGCTTCGCGGGCGACACGCTGATCAAGTACAGCCGCGCCGATATCTCGGTGGCGGTCTCGACGCCGACGGGCCTGATCACGCCGATCGTCGTCGATGCCGCGTCGAAGTCGATGAGCGCGATCTCGGTCGAGATGAAGGCGCTGGCCGACAAGGCCAAGGCCGGCAAGCTGCAGCCGCACGAGTTCCAGGGCGGCACCGCCAGCCTGTCCAACATGGGCATGTTCGGGATCAAGCAGTTCGACGCCGTCATCAATCCGCCGCAGGCGATGATCATGGCGATCGGCGCGGGCGAGAAGCGGCCGTACATCGTCGACGACGCGCTGGGCGTGGCGACGGTGATGAGCGCGACGGGATCGTTCGATCATCGTGCCATCGACGGGTCGGACGGGGCGCAGCTGATGAAGGCGTTCAAGGCATTGGTGGAGAGCCCGCTGGGGTTGGTGGCTTAAGTGCCTGCCGACCCCTCTCCCCGCCCGCCTGCGGCGAGGCGACCCTCTCCCGCAAGGGGAGAGGGTGACGACTGCCCCTCTCCCCTTGCGGGAGAGGGAGGGGCCCGCGCCGAAGGCGTGGGAGGGAGAGGGGGTGTCCCTACTTCTCACGAACTCTTGCGGCGCGCGAAGTTCATGCGGGCGAATCCGACCGAGGCAGAACGGCAAATCTGGTCGATCCTGCGCGCAAAGCGGTTTGCCGATTTCAAGTTCAAACGGCAGGTCGTCATCGCGCCCTATATCGTCGATTTCGTCTGCCTCGAGCGACGCCTGATCGTGGAGGCCGACGGCTCGCAGCACGCCGAAAACGATGACGACCGCCGCCGCGACGCGTTCCTGCGCGGCGAGGGTTTCACCGTCCTGCGGTTCTGGAACAACGACATCCTCGCCAGTGCGAGCGGCGTGTTCGACGCCATTTGCGCCGCGCTCTGTCCCCCTCACCCTCCCACCGCTGCGCGGCGGGCCCCGCCCTCTCCCCGTGGGGGAGAGGGATTTGAAGGAGTATCCCTTGGCTGACACCTACGACCTCATCGTCCTCGGCTCCGGACCCGGCGGCTATGTAGCCGCGATCCGCGCGGCGCAGCTCGGGCTCAAGGTCGCGATCGTCGAGCGTGAATTGCTGGGCGGGATCTGCCTCAACTGGGGGTGCATCCCGACCAAGGCGCTGCTGCGCTCGGCCGAGGTGCTGCATTACATGCAGCACGCCAAGGATTACGGCCTGAAGCTCGAGGGCACCGCGACCGCCGACCTCGACGCGGTGGTGAAGCGGTCGCGCGGGGTGGCGAAGCAGCTCAACCAGGGCGTCACGCACCTGATGAAGAAGAACAAGATCACCGTGCACATGGGCGACGGTGCGCTGACCTCCGCCACGACGCTGACGGTCACCAAGGATGGCAAGGCGACCGAACTCGCCGCCAAGAACATCATCGTCGCGACGGGTGCGCGCGCCCGTGACCTGCCCTTCGCCAAGGCCGACGGCAAGCGCATCTGGACGTACCGCCACGCGATGGTGCCGCCCGAGATGCCGACGAAGCTGCTGGTCATCGGATCGGGCGCGATCGGGATCGAGTTCGCGAGTTTCTACAACGACATGGGCGCGAAGGTGACCGTCGTCGAAATGCTCGACCGCATCGTGCCGGTCGAGGATGCCGATGTCTCGACCTTCCTGCACAAGTCGCTGGTCAAGCAGGGCATCGACATTCGCCCCTCTACCGGCGTGCAGGCGATCACCGACACGGGCAGCGGGATCAGGGCGGAGATCAAGGCCGCCGATGGGAAGGTCACGACCGAAGAGTTCAGCCATGTCATCGTCGCGGTCGGCATCGTGCCCAATACCGAGAACATCGGGCTGGAGGCGCTGGGCGTCGAGATGGACCGCGGGTTCCTGAAGACCGATCCGATGTGCCGCACCAACGTGCCCGGCCTATGGGCGATCGGCGACATCACCGCGCCGCCGTGGCTGGCGCACAAGGCGAGCCATGAAGGCGTGATCGCGGCGGAAGCGATCGCGGGACTGCACCCGCATGCGATGGACCCGAAGAACATCCCGGGCTGCACCTATTGCCACCCGCAGGTGGCGAGCGTCGGCCTGACCGAGGCGAAAGCCAAGGAAGCCGGGCATGAGGTGAAGGTCGGCAATTTCCCCTTCATCGGCAACGGCAAGGCGATCGCGCTGGGCGAGGCGGAAGGGTTCGTGAAGACCGTATTCGATGCGAAGACCGGCGAATTGCTCGGCGCGCACATGGTCGGCGCCGAAGTGACCGAGCTGATCCAGGGCTATACCGTCGGCAAGACGGCCGAACTGGTCGAGCAGGATTTCATGCAGACCGTCTATCCGCATCCGACGCTCAGCGAGATGATGCACGAAAGCGTGCTGAGCGCCTACGGACGGGCGCTTCACTTCTAGGAACCGATGCCGGGGCGCGACGTTTGCGGACCCATGGCCACGAAGGACGACCAAGCCGAAACCTATGCGGCGTTCAAGGAGGCGGTCAACATGACCCCTGCCGCAATCGAGAAGTTCCTCGACACCGAGGACAGCAGGCGCGTCGGCTGGAAAGGCGACGACGGCAAGGGATCGGGCGAGAGCGTCGGCCACAAGTCGGGCAAGCGCATCGTCGAGATCAAGCGCAAGAAGAAGGCCGAGCTGACCGAGGAAGACTATCGCCACATGGCCAAGGTCGTCGGATATGTGAAACGCCATATGGCGCAGGGGCCGGAAAAGGATGTCAAAACGTCCGACTGGCGCTACTCGTTGATGAATTGGGGGCACGACCCCTGCAAGTAACAGGGGTATCCATGATCCGCGCCACGACCGTCCTTGCCTTTGCCGGCGTCCTCGCGACGCCGGTGCTCGCCGAAACCGTCCACATCACCGCCGCGCGCATGATCGACGTGCAGACCGGCGCCGTGGTGCAGAACCCGATGATCAACGTCACCGACGGGCGGATCACGGGTATCGCCGATGCGCGCACGGTGCGGCTGAAGGGCGACGAGAAGCTGATCGACCTCGGCGACCGGACGATCCTGCCCGGGCTTATCGACATGCACGTCCACCTGACCTCGCTGGCCGAGATCGGCGGCTATCGCGGGCTGCAATATACCGACGCCTTCTGGAGCGCGGTGGGCGTGACGAATGCGAGGAAGACGCTCGACGCCGGGTTCACGACGGTGCGCAACGTCGGGTCGTGGGGGTTCCAGGACGTCGGCTTGCGCGAGGCGATCGACGGGGGCTGGGTCGCTGGGCCGCGCGTCGTGACGGCGGGCTATGCGATCGGCGCGACCGGCGGTCATTGCGACGACAATGCGCTGCCGCCGTCCTATGACAAGAAACAGGACTCGGTCGTGAACTCGCCCGACGAAGCGCGCGCCAAGGTGCGCTGGCTGCACAAATACGGGGCGCAGGTGATCAAGATCTGCGCGACGGGCGGCGTGTTCTCGCTGGGCGACAGCGTCGGCGGGCAGCAGCTGAGCCTCGAGGAGATGAAAGCGATCGCCGATGAGGCGCACATGCTGCACCTGCGCGTCGCGGCGCATGCGCATGGCGACGAGGGGATCAAGGCCGCGATCCTTGCCGGCATCGACACGATCGAGCACGTCAGCCTGGCGTCGGACGAGGCGATCAAGCTCGCCATCGCCCATAACACCTGGTTCGACATGGATATCTACAACGACGACTATATCCTGGCGACGGGCACGTCGAACGGCACCGAACAGGAAAGTCTCGACAAGGAAAAGGCGATCGGGCTGAAGCAGCGCCAGACGTTCCAGCGCGCCGTGAAGGCAGGCGTGCCGATGCTGTTCGGCACCGATGCGGGCGTCTATCCGCACGGCGACAATGGCCGCCAGTTCGCCAAGATGGTGCAATGGGGGATGACGCCGCTGCAGGCGATCCAGGCGGCGACGGTCAGCGCCGCCAAGGCGCTGGGGCGCGAAGGCGATGTCGGCGCGGTGGCGGTCGGCCGCTATGCCGATCTGATCGCGGTCGACGGCGATCCGCTGAAGGACGTGCGCGTGCTCGAGAAGGTCGCGGTCGTCGTGAAGGGCGGGGTGGTGGTCAAGGGCCAGTGACCGCGCGCATCGCGGCGGGGCTGGCGCTGATTGCGGCAGCCCTGCTGCTGGGCGTGCCGGCGGCGGCCGGGTGGCTCGCCGGGTTCGACGTGCCGCTGTTCCGCGCGATGGCGCTGACGCCCGCGTCGAACCACGCGCTGGTGACGGCGGCGCAGTTCGTCTCGCACTTCGGCGATGTCGGCGTGCGGAGCATCGTCGTCATCCTGGTCGCCGCGGTGTTCGTCGCGCGGCACTGCTGGCGGTCCGCGGGGGTGTATCTGCTCATCGTCGCGCTCTCGATCCTGGGTCACACCCAGGCCAAGATCCATTTCGCGCGGGCGCGGCCGCACCTGACGCCCTGGCTCGATCATGCGGGGGACATGAGCTATCCGAGCGGCCATGCGGCCGGATCGATGGTCGTGCTGCTCGCCGCCGCGCTGCTGATCCGCGAGCGCCGGCTGCCTTGGGCGGCGGTCGTGCTGTCGATCGCCATCGGGCTCACCCGTCCGATGCTGGGGATGCACTGGCCGAGCGACGTGATCGGCGGCTGGATGTGGGGCGCGGGCTTTGCGCTCGCCGGGACGGGCGTCGCGCTGAAGCTGGGGCTGCCGCGCGTCCGCGCCTGAACGGGACGGCTGTTTCCCGGTTCAGTGGAGCGTCGGCGCGCGTCCTGCGTCGGGCGGCTCGCGCCGTCGTTGCCAGTCGAGCTTCACGCCGATGCGCTGGCTCCAGCTGCCATTCCAGTCGACGTGCAGACCATTGCGTTCGAGCTCGCCGACGATCGTCGCGGCGACGTCGAGCGCGGCCCTTTCGCCGGCCTCGACCGCGCCATAGTTGAGGTACAGGCCGTCGCCTTCGGTCGCCGATTCGGTATCCTGCATATGGAAGAAGGCATAGCCGGTGACCTGCGCGCCGCCGCTGCGTGCCGCGTCGATCTCGTCCCAGATCTCCCTCGCTCCGCATGTTCCGCAACAGGTGAAGTTTTCGCGCGCGACGACGCCGCGGTCCTCGAGTGCGGCGAATGCCCTGTGGAGCCGGTCGTAATCGGTCACCGCCGGCCAGGTCCTCGACGCGACCTCATGCGCGATCAGCGCGCGTTCGAGCATCGGTCCGGCCTGTAGCGCGATCGTCCGCGCGTCGAGGCTGTCGCCCATATAATCGGACACGGACTCGAGTATTTGCTGCGGCGTCCGATAACCCCCCGCCACCATTCCGCCGATCACCCGCTCCATCTCCGCGCGGTCGTCGTCCGCCATGGCTTCCGGCCGCGCCTCTGCCACCGCAGGCTTGGCACCGGCGAACAGCTTGCGAAACCACGATGCCATCTTGCCGTCCCCCCTTCCGGTTGTGGCGCCGCTACAGCGCCGCGCACGCCTCCTCGAGCCAGGCCCTTGCCGCGCCGTCGAGCTGCGGCCCGACGATGCGCAGGACATCGGCATGATAGCCGTCCAGCCACGCGCGCACGTCGGCACTCAGCAGTCCGGGCTCGACCAGCGTCTTGTCGATGGGCGCGAAGGTCAGTGTCTCGAACCCCAGCATCGGCATGTCGCCGCCCGCGATGGTGCGTTCTTCGACGAGGACGAGGTTCTCGATCCGGATGCCGTAATGGCCGGGTTTGTAATAGCCCGGCTCGTTCGACAGGAACATGCCCGCGCGCAGCGGCTCGCTGGTTCCCGCCTGGCCGCCGGTCGGCTTGGCGATGCGCTGCGGCCCTTCGTGCACGGCGAGGAAGGCACCGACGCCGTGGCCGGTGCCGTGCGCATAGTCGCAGCCCGCCGCCCAGAGATGTTGCCGGGCAAAGGCATCGAGCTGGCCGCCGTTGGTGCCATTGGGGAAGACGGCGGCGGCAATCGCGATATGCCCCTTGAGCACGCGGGTGAATCGGTCGCACACCTCGGCGGGCGGGGCGCCGGGGCCGACCCAGATGGTGCGCGTCACATCGGTCGTGCCGTCGGCATATTGGCCGCCGCTGTCGCAGAGATAGACCGAGGACGGCTCGATCCGCCGGTCGGTCTCCGCGCTCGCCTTGTAATGCATGATCGCACCATGCGGGCCCGCGCCCGAGATGGTGTCGAAGCTCAGGTCGAGCAGCTTGCCCGTAGCCTCGCGGAAGCGGCGCAGCTGGTCCGATGCCGAAATCTCGGTCAGCTCCCCTTTGGGCGCCTCGACCGACAGCCAGTGGAGGTAGCGCGACAGCGCCGCGCCGTCGCGCGCCTGGGCCGCGCGCTGGCCGGCCTGTTCGGCGTGATTCTTGATCGCCTTGGCCAGGATCGCCGGATCGCGCGCCTCGACGATCCTGGCGCCGCCCTTTGCCAGGGCGTCGAAGACCGCGACGACCGCGCCATCGGGGTCGGCGGCGATCGCCTTGCCCGAAAGCGTCCCGAGCATGGGGGCAAAGGCCGCGCGATCGTGCAGCCGGACGCCGTTGCCGAGTGCGGCGCGCACCGTGTCGTCGATCTTTTCGGGCGCCACGAACAGGTCGGCGGTCGCATCGGCATGGAGAATCGCAAAGGCGAGGCCCACGGGCGTGTGCGTCACGTCGTCGCCGCGCAGGTTGAAGGTCCAGGCGATCGAGTCGAGCGCGGTCATGACCGTCGCGTCGAGCCCCTCGCGCGTCAGCCAGTCGGCGATCTCGGTGCGCTTGTCGGCGGCGCTGCGGCCGGCGAGCTCGGTGTCATGGACCTTGACCCTGGCCGGGGACATGGGTGGCTGGTCGGACCAGACGGCATCGACGGGATTGCGCGTCACTGGGACCAATGTCGCGATCTTCCCGACCGTTTCCACCCAGTTCCGGGTATGCAGCCACGGGTCATAGCCGATCCGCGCGCCGGCGGGCGCGTGCGTCCGAAGCCATTCGGCGATGCTCGACTGCGGCACGCCGACATAGTCCCAGTGGGCGCCATCGACCTGCTGCTGCACCTGCAGCGTGTAGCGGCCGTCGACGAAGACGGCGGCGCGGTCGGCAAGCACGGCGGCAGCCCCCGCCGAGCCCTTGAAACCGGTCAGCCATTCGAGGCGCTTGGCATAGTCGCCGACATATTCGCTCATATGCTCGTCGGTCAGCGGCACGACGAAGCCGTCGAGCCCGTCGGCCGCAAGCTGCGCGCGGAATGCCGCCAGGCGGCGGCCGTAGTCGGGCAGGTCGTGGTCGGCCATCAGGCGGCCCTCGCCGAGAGTTCGAGGCCAGTCACTTTCATGATGCCCATCAGCGTGGCAAGGGTCGGGTTCCCTTCCGGGCCTGTTGCCTTGTACAGGGCTTCGCGGCTGAGGCCAGTTTCGCGCGAAACCTGCGAGATGCCACGGGCCCGCGCGATGACGCCGAGCGCGGCGGTGACGACCGACGGATCGCCGCTGGCAAATGCCTCGGCCAGCAAGGCGGCCTGTTCCTCGGGCGTATCGATCGCGTCGGCCGCGTCGAACGGAAAAGTCTCAACTGCCATTCTCGTCTCTCCACTCGGCGGCCAGCTTGCGCGCCCGCTCAATGTCGCGGGGCTGGCTGCCCTTGTCGCCGCCGCATAGCAAGACAACGACCGTCCTGTCTTCCCGCGTGAAATAGACCCTGTATCCAAGGCCGTGATCCACGCGAAGTTCCGCCAGCCCGTCGCCCAGCGATTTGGCATCGCCGAACAAGCCGATCTGGATACGCGCGAGCCGGCGTTTGATGGCCTTGACGGCAATGTCATCGCGCAAGTCGTCAAGCCATTGTCCAAACACCGCGGTTCGGCGCAGTTCCAGCTCTGCCATCTAAGTGACGACCTGCCGGCTGTCAACTTTAGTTGGCACGCGCCAGGAAGTCTCTCAGCGCATCGGTCACGGCCTCGGGCTTTTCCCAGGTGATGAAATGGCCCGCATCGGGTTCCTTCACGAGGTGCAGGTCGGCGCAGAGCTCGTCGAGGCCGACGAGTTGCGACGGGGTCAGCGCCTTGTCCTTCATCCCCCAGACGACGAGAACCGGCATCTGCAGCACGGGGAAGGGCGCGTCGAGATAGGCGGGGCGATCGGGTGTTTCGTCCATGGCCGGCACGACGATGGGGGCGGCACGGTACCAGTTGAGCATGGCCGGGATGGCGCCGGGTTGCGACCATTCGTCGAGATAGGCGGCTTTCTCCTCGGCCGAGAAGTCGAGGTCGAAATGCCCCTTGAAGGTTTTTTCGAAGAAATTGTCGAGGTCGCCCGCGATGTAGTTTTCCATCCCGGGCACGCGGAAGGCGCGGATATATTGCGATGCCTCGCGCTGGCCCATGTCGTCGAAGGTCGAGCGCTGGAAGACGAGCGGGTGCGGCGCGTTGACGATGGCGAGGCGTTCGACGCGCTCGGGATGCTTGAGCGCCGCCCCCCAGGCTATCGCGCCGCCCCAGTCATGGCCGACAAGGGTGAACCGGTCGACGCCGACCGCATCGGCCAACGCCATCAGGTCGGCGATGGGCTTGTCATGCGTGTAATTCTCGACGCCGTCTGGCTTCGACGAGCGGGCAAAGCCGCGCTGGTCGGGGGCGAAGACCCGGTAGTCCGCCGACAGCGCGTCGAGCTGGTGCCGCCATGTCCGCGCGCTTTCGGGAAAGCCGTGGAGGAAGAAGACGGCAGGCGCACCTTCGGGCCCGCCGTGCGTGACGTCGAGTTCGACCCCGGTGGGCAGGGTGAAGCGCGTACGGGTCAGGTCGGTCATTCTACTCTCCGTTCGCCCTGAGCTTGTCGGACCCGAAGGGGCCGCAGGTCAACGGTCGTTCTGTCTTTGGCACCGTCAGAACGCAAGGACAGGGCTTCGACAAGCTCAGCCTGAGCGGATTTGGGGGGCGGGGCGGAAGGGGTGGGTTGCGGACAGGGAGCGTTAAGCCCCTCTCCCCTCGCGGGAGAGGGAGGGGCCCGCGCCGCAGGCGTGGGAGGGGGAGGGGGCGGGCCTTCGGGCCCGCGCAGCGCCGCCCCCTCTCTAAGACTTGCTAGGCGCCGAAGCGCCAAGCGCTACAGGTAACTCACCGTCAACGGCACTTCCGGCAGCGGGATGAACTCCGCGTCGTCCCCCGGCACGGTCGGAAAACGGCCCGCTTTCCAGTCGTGTTTCGCCGCATTGATGCGGTCGCGCGACGACGACACGAAGTTCCAGAAGACGTGGCGCCTGGTCGCGAACGCGCCGCCGCCGAGCAGCATCGCGCGCGCGGGCGACGACGCCGACAGCGTGGCGGCATGGCCGGGCGCGAGGACGTAGAGTGTGAACAGGTCGAGCGGCGTGCCGTCGAGGCTGGCTGCGCCTTCGGTGACGACGATGGCGCGCCCGTCGGCCTCGGCGTCGATCGGCACGCGCGCGCCTGCGTCGAGCAGGATGTCGGCATAGATCGTCGGTGCGTGGCAGGTCGTGGCGGCGGTCGCGCCCCACAAGCTTCCCATCAGCACGCGCGCCGACACGCCCGGCGTCTCGACCAGCGGCAGTGCGTCGGGCGCGACATGTTCGAAGGCGGGCTCGATCTCTTCCTTGCCGTCGGGCAGCGCGAGCCAGGTCTGCATGCCGTAAAAGGCCGGTCCCGCCGGGCGCGTCGCCGCGGGCGAGCGTTCCGAGTGGACGATGCCGCGCCCCGCCGTCATCAGGTTGATCGCGCCGGGCTCGATCACCGCATGGCTGCCGATCGAGTCGCGGTGTTCGATGGCGCCTTCGAACAAATAGGTCACGGTCGACAGGTTGATGTGCGGGTGGGGCCGCACGTCCATGCCGTGTCCGGCGGGCAGGCGCGCGGGTCCGAACTGGTCGACGAAGATGAAGGGGCCGACCATCGTGCGGGTCTTCGCCGGCAAGGTGCGGCGGACCTTGAAGTCGCCGAGGTCGTGCGTGACCGGCAGGATGGTTTCCATGGTCACTCGCCCGGTGCCAGCGCCTTTATAGCGAGCGCATGCACGCGTTGCCCGGGCAGGTCGCCGAGCGCGCGGTTGACCATGCGCTGCCGTTCGAGCCGCGCGACGCCCGCAAATGCCGCGCTTTCGACGGTCACGCTGAAATGCGATTCGCCGGTGCCGTCGTCGCCGCTATGGCCGCTGTGTTGCGCGCTGTCGTTCGACACGACGAGGCGAGTGGGCGACAGGGCGGCCTGCAGCCGCCGTTCGATTTCGGTGGCGACGGCACCTTTTACGGGGACATTCATCCGCCCTATATATGCCGATTACCGACCAGCGAGATACCCTTTGAGCACCGAGAATTTCCGCCCCCGCACCCGCTTTCACGGCCGCGTCGAACGTGACGCGCCCTGCAGCGAACCGGGATGTCGCGAGCCGGGGGAGTTCCGGGCGCCGTTGAGCGCGGGGAATTTCGACGGGCCGGGCGCGTGGCGGTGGCTCTGCCTCGACCATGTCCGAGAATTCAACGCGAAGTACAATTACTTCACCGGCATGTCGCCGGAGGAGATCCAGGCCCAGCAGCGCCCGATGGCGGGGTGGGAACGCGAGACGCGCGCCTTTTCGACGGCAGGCGCCGATCGTGCGCCGCGCTGGGCCGACTTCGCCGATCCGCTCGACGCGATTTCCGGGCGGTTTCGCCGCAGCGCGCCCGAAGAGCGCAAGGACGGTCGCGCGCTGTCGGGCGAGCAGCGGCGCGACCTGAAGACGCTGGGGCTGGAGATCGACGCCGACCGGCGCGCGCTGCGGACCCGCTATTCCGACCTCGTCCGACGCTATCATCCCGACCGCAACGGCGGCGACCGCAGCCATGAACGCGCCCTGACCGACGTGATCGCCGCCTATCAGCGGCTGAGGGGTTCGGCGGTCTTCGCCTGAACCTCAGCTGCCGCAACCGCCGCAGCCGCCCCCGCAGCCACCGCCGCCATCGCCGCCGCCGTCGCCCGACGAACTGCCGCCATCGCCGGCGGCGCGCATGCGGTGGAAGTCGTGCCACGCCGAACCGGCCAGCACGCCCGTGCCGAACAGGGCGACGGCGGTGCCGACCTCGCCGGCGGTCGGCGCCCGCTTCAGCCGATCGTGGCGGCGGCCGGCCTCGGCGACCGCGGCCAGGCCGGCCCAGGTCCGCCGGTCGAGGACGAACCAGCGGATCGCGGCGCCGATCGCGGTCAGGACGAGCAGCGCGGTCAGGTAACCGACCGGTCGCCCGCGCGCCTCGCCGATCATCAGCTTGATCGTGCCGAAGCCGATCAGCAGCACATAGGGCAGCGTCTGCCACCAGCGGGTGCGCGCCGCATCGTCATCGCTAATGTACAGGCCGCTGCCCGACAATTTGCGCGCCACCGGTTCGGCGTAGTCGGCGATCTGCAGCATGATCGTGGAAAATCTGATGGGCGCCGACAGGGCGAGCACGCGCTGTTCGGCGGCCGTCTCGCCGCGGGCGCCTGCCGCTGCCCTGAAGCCGTCCTGTCCCGAAAGCACCAGGGCGCCCCGGGCAAGCAGCCGCGCGACCAGCGTGTCGACGAAGCGGCTCTTGCCGCCGCTCAGCACGGCCAGCATGTCGGGATCGGTCACGGCCTGCGTACGCCCCGGGGGCCGCAGGCGGCGGGGGATGACCAACCCCGCGACGAAGGCTGCCAGAAGCAGCGAGAGATACAGGATGAGAAAGGGTCCGCCGGTCAGGTCGAAGGGTCCTAGCTCCATGACGATAATCCTTGCCAGAGTTGGACGCACACACCGCCCGCCAGCGCGGCCAGCGCCAGCAGGGCAATCAGAAGGGGTTTGTCGAGAACGATGCCGTCGCGGGGATGCACCCGCCGCGCGCGGGGATCGTCGTTCAGCCGGCGTGCCGCCGAGGGCCAGAGGTCGGCAGGCGGGCTTTCGCCGAAGATCGTCTCATAGCTTTTGAGCGTGTCGGCATATTGCGCGAAGAAGCGCGACTGTTCCGCGCTGCCGCCCGTCGTGGGCCCGTGATGCAGAGGGCGTCCGAGGACTTCGGGGCAGAAGCGCTCCCAATAGTCGCGGCTGTAGGTCAGGTGCAGGTGCCAGGCCTGATCGACGGCATCCGAAGGCGTGACCGGATGCGGCGCGACCAGGGCGAGGAAGCAGAAGCGCCGGTATTCCTCGATCACGCGCGCGGCATGCGCGGCGCTCCAGCCGTTTTCGCGCGCCAGCCGTTGCGCAAAGCCGAGCGCGGCGTCTTCAGGACCGATGGTGTAACGGGAAAGCGAGGCCCAGACCGGGTGTCCGGGATACGAAACGGCCGAAAGGTCCGACTCGCTCATTCAAATCCCTAGTACACGACTAGGGATTGTTCGTCAAGTGACCCAGCTAGCCACGACGGGCAATGAAGGCCATCGGCCAGACGACGAGAAAGACGTGCGGGAACAGGGCGATCGCGATCTTCACGGGGTCGGTCTGGGGAAAATTCGCGGGATAGCGCGCTGCCAGCACGACGCAGTACATCACGCCGTAGAGCAGCACCCCGTACAGCGCGCCCGCGAGCAGCGCGTGGTGCCGGACCCATCCGCTCCGCCAGAGCACGAACAGGAAGACGGCGGTCATCGCCGCCATGATCGCGAAATGGACGGCAAGGCCGAGGACGACGCCCCCGGCGCCCCAGCCCGCAGCGGCGTCGCCGAACGGGCCCGAGGCGACACCGCGCCACACGGGCGCCACCGGCTTGCCGCGCAGGAGCGTAGTGATCGACGCATAGGCCGCGTCGAGCAGGCCGCAGACAAGCCAGGCTCGCAGCCAGATCGTGCGTGTCATCGCTAACTTTTTCCCCTTTTTACAGGGACCTATGCGGATTCGCAGAGGGCGGCAAGCTGGTCGGCGACGGTGCCCCAGCCCTGTTCGAATCCCATCTCCTTGTGGCGTGCGCTGTCCTCGGCCTTCCAGTGGCGGGCGCGGGCGGTGTACCGCGTCCCGTCGCCTTCGGGCTCGATCGACCAGATGCCGATCATGAACGGCCCCGAAGGCTCGAGGTCGCCGGTGATCGCATCGGTGAACGCGAAGCGTTTTCCTTCGTCCCAGGCAATGACGGTGCCCGGGTTGGCGTGGACCTCGCCGTCAGGGCCGTACATCGTGCACGTCGAGGCGCCGCCGGCACGGCGTTCAAGCCGGTCGAACTCAGCGCGCCAGGGCTTGGGGCACCACCAGTCCTCGAGCCGGTTCGTCATCACGTCCCACACCTTGTCGGGCCGCGCGGCGATGAAGCGGGTCACCGACAATTCATGCAACTCGGACATCGTTACTCTCCCGTGTTGAACTCAGTCCCGGTCGGGGGCGCCGAGCGGGAAATAATGGCGGTAGGGACGGGCGTCGTCGACGCAGCGCGCGACCGACGGGCGGGCGAGCAGGCGCGCGCGATAGGCGCGCAGCCTCGTGTGTCCGGGTGCGATCTCGTGCACCCAATCGGCATAGAAGAGCGCGGGCGCGCCGGCACAGTCGGCGAGGGTGAAGTCCTCGCCCGCCGCCCAGGTGCGTCCCGCCAGCCGGGCGTCGAGCCATGCGTAGATCTTGTCGAGGGTCGCTGCCGCCTGCGCGCGCGCGGCGTCGACATCGCCACCGCGAATGGCCGCCATCACGACCTGGGTGGCGACGTTCATGACGTGATTGTCGAAGATCCGGTCGAGCATCCGCACTTCGCGCGTCGCGGCGCGGTCGGCAGGCACGAACTGCGGTGCGACATGTTCGACGATGATGCTCGATTCGATGATCGCCTCGCCTTCGTCGAGCAGCACCGGGAATTTGCCCAGCGGCCAGGCGGCGCTGAGCGTCGCGCCGTTTTCGGGCACCTCGAGACTGTGAAAGTCGAACGCCGCGCCCGTTTCGTAGAAGGGGATCAGCGCCTTCCACGTGTAGGACGAGAAGGGATGGCCATAGAGATCGAGCGCCATCAGAGATCCTTTTTGAAGAAGACCACGCGCTCGGTCTCGGCGAGGTCGACGGCGGCGTGGAAGGTGTGGCTCTCGACGTCCTCGACGAGCGCATCCGAAGCGAATTCGGTGCAGCCTTGCGCCCGCCCCCAGTCCGCCACCGCCTCGACAAGTGCCCGCCCCACGCCCTTCAGCCGGCTCGCGGGGTCGACGCAGATGCCCTCCAGATAGGCGACCGGCGAGGTGTCGCAGGCTTCGACGTAATCATGGCGGAGCGCGGCCTCCGCAAAGCCGACAAGCTCGCCGGCGCTGTCAACGGCGACAAGGGCGATCTGCCCGGTACCGGGCACGTCGAAATAGGCGGCGATCTCGGCGGCATGGTCGGCGGGATCGTCGTCGTGCCACAGGATCGCGCGGAGTTCGTGCCAGCGGCGCGCGTCCGACGGGCGGGCGGGACGGATGATCACGCGCCGCCCCTCACCGCGGCTTCGATCGTGGCGACGTCGATCTTCTTCATCGGCATCATCGCCTCGAACGCGCGCTTCGCAACCTCGCCGCCCTGCATCATCGCCTCGGTCAGCGCGCGCGGGGTGATCTGCCACGAGATGCCCCATTTGTCGCGGCACCAGCCGCACTGGCTCTCCTCGCCGCCATCGCCGGTGATCGCGTCCCAATAGCGGTCGGTTTCCGCCTGGTCGTCGGTCGCGACCTGGAAGCTGAAGGCTTCGCTGTGCCTGAAGGTCGGACCCCCGTTCAGCCCCATGCAGGGGAGGCCCATGACGGTGAAGTCCACCGTCAGGGCGTCGCCGGCCTTGCCGTTCGGATAGTCGGCGGGGGCACGGTGGACGGCCGTGACATGGCTGTCAGGGAACGTCGCGGCATAGAAGGTCGCCGCGGCCTCGGCATCATGGTCGTACCAGAGGCAGATGGTGTTCTTGGCCATGGATCAGCCTTTCCGCTTGCCGACGAGCGCGAAGGCCGCGCCCTGCGGGTCCATCGCGTTCACGGTAAAATCGCCGCCGGGAATTTCCTGAGGGCCGTGCAGCACCCGCCCGCCGCGTTCGGCAATCACGGCTGCCGCGACGTCGATATCGGGCACGCGGAAATAGAAGTTCCAGGCGGTGACCGGCACATGCGGCGGGCGCGGCATGACGGCACCGATCATGCCCTGTCCCGGCGGCGAACCGTCGGGCGCGTGCCCGGCGTGGCGCAGGAATTCGTAGGTGCCGAGCGGGCCCATATCCATCTCACCGTCCTTCACCCAGCCGAAGCGCTGGCCGTAGAAGTGCAGCGCGGCGGCCGGATCGCTGGTGTACAGTTCGTTCCATGCGCAATGGCCATCGCGGGGACGCTCGTAGGAAAAGGCGAGGCTCGCCTTGTCGGGATCGTCGGCAGGCGGGGTCGGCTTCATGATGTAGAAGGGCGCCCCCTGGGGGTCGGTCACCATGGCGAAGCGCCCGACGCCGGGCATGTCGCGTGCGGGCATCAGCACCTTGCCGCCGCCGTGTTCGATGGATGTCGCCGCGGCGTCGACGTCGTCGACCAGCACATAGCCGACCCAGCCGGGACGCGCGCCCCCCGCCTGCATCTCGGCCGTCAGCGGCAGCATGCCGCCGACGCCGCCTTCGGTCGCCTGTATCTCGCGATAGTCGGGCTGGTTCCCGACTTGCCACGGCAGGACCGCTTCATAAAAGGCCGTCGACGCCGCGGCATCGGGCGTCATCAGTTCGTACCAGATCCAGTCGCCATGCATGTTGGTCATGTCATTTCTCCTGAACGCAGATGGCTTCGAAGGCGCCGAATACCATGCGTTTCCCGTCGAATGGCGGCTGCTGGCCGGCCATACGCTCGTCCTTCATGACCCGGTCCCAGCCCGTCACGCGCGTTTCCTTGTCGGGCCATTCGATATAGCCAAACACGACCGTCTCTCCCTCGGGGGCGGCGACCGCGCGGTAGAAGTCGGTCACCTTGCCGTGCGGCACATCGTCGCCCCAGCCGTCGACGACCCGGGTGGCGCCATATTCGACGAACATGGCATCGATACGGTTGGTGTATTCGACATAGGCGGCCTTTTCGGCAGCCGGGACGCTCGCGATAAATCCATCGATGTACATGGGCGTTACTCCTGCGGCAGGGTGTGGGCGATCGACCAGCGATAGCCGAAGGGATCGACGACCTGGCCGTAGCGGTCGCCCCAGAACATATCCTGGAGCGGCATCGCCGCGCGCGCACCGGCGGCGACCGCGCGGTCGAACCACGTGTCGGCATCGTCGACCTGAAGATGCAGGGTCAGGCCGCTGCCGCCCGCCGCATCCACATCGGCGGGCCCGGCATATTCGGGAAATTCGTCATGGAGCATCAGCGACGCCCCGTTGATGTGGACATGCGCGTGCATCAGCCGCTTGCCGTCGTCGGCCAGCGTCCGGCGGATCTCGGTCGCGCCGAAGGCCGACTTGTAGAAATCGATCGCGTCGGCGGCGCGGTTGTCGCCGATCTGGATATGCGGCGTCAGGCCGCCGCTCGGCCCATGGTTGGGATCATGTGGCATCGTTTCTCTCCTCTCGTTTTTATGTCGTGGTTTCAGGCGTGTTCCTTCTTGTCGAAATCGGCGAGCTGGGCGGCCAGGGCGGCCTTGAACGCGGGGCGGGCCTTGCCGCGCTCGACATAGGCGGCGAGATTGGCATGCGCGCTGACCAGCTGGTGTTCGCCCACCACGCGCAGCACGTCGACCATCACGAGATCGCCGATGCTGAACGCACCCTCAAGCCAGTCCTTGTCGCCCAGGGCCGCCGCAAGCTGCGCCAGCCGCATCTGGACGAAGGGCCGGACACCGTCTTTCGCTTCGTCCTGCCAGGGCCTGCCCTCGCCGATGAGGCTCATGAAGAAGAGTGTCTGGAGAAAGGGTTCGAGGCTGTTGAGCGCGGCGATCATCCAGCCGATGGCGCGCAGGCGACCGGCCGGGTTGCGCGGCAGCAGGCGTTCGTCGCTTTCCCCGATGTGGATCAGGATCGCGCCCGATTCGAAGAGGGTCAGCCCGTCCTCCTTGTAGACCGGCACCTGGCCGAAGGGCTGGTCGGCGATGTGATCGGGCGACTTCTCGCCGCCGATGCCGCCGACCAGGCGGACGCGATACGGCACGCCGATCTCCTCGAGCGCCCAGCGCACGCGCATGTCCTTGACGAGGCCGCGTGCCTGGGGGGGCACCCATTCATAGTTCGTCACTTCGACCGCAGCGTTGGGATCAACCGGCATTGTCAGGCTCCCTGCGAGTCGGCGAACCGCCGAACAGCATCTCGACATAGCGTTTCAGATGGATGACGGAGTCGCGCGCGATCGCCGGGTCACCCTTGGCCTTGGCCAGGATGAAAGCGCCCTGCAGCACGGCCTGGATATGGAAGGCCAGGCCCAGCGCCGTGACGCCGCCAGCAACGCCGTGTAGGTCGATCGCCGGCTGGATGTCCTCGGCCAGGCGCTCGGCATAGGCCGTGATGCTGGCGTCGCAGGCCGCGCGGATATTGTCGTTGCTGGCGAAGGCTTCCTGCACCATCGTGCCGACGAAGCAGCTGAATGCCTCGGCCGGGCCGTCGATCATCTGCAGCCGGAAATCGATGTGCGCGAGCAAGCGGTCGAGCGGATCGGCGAGCCGGTTCCAGTCGGGCCGGGTGAAGATCAGGTCCTGCGCCCGCGCCGTCCATTGTTGGGCCCCGTGGACGGCCAGCGCTTCCTTCGAGGCGAAATGGTGGAAAAAGCCGCCCTTGGTCACGCCTGCCGCCCTGCACAGGTCGTCAATGCTGGTGGCCGCAAATCCCTTTTGCCGGACAAGGTCCATCGCGGCGCCGACGAGACGGTCCCGTGTAGCCGAAGCTTTTGTATTTGCTGGGCGAATCGCCATAGCTGACAACATACCGACCGGATGGTATGTGTCCAGCCCAAAGGTATTTTTCCGTTGCCCGACCCGAGGGGCCCGCCGTTTTCCTTGACCTTTGCGTTTCACATCCGCACGGACTTCGCCGTTCCCGAGGATGCCCTGATGACCGAAATTCCCAATATTCAGCCCGACAGCCGCGCCGATACCGTCATGGCTGCGCCCGACCTGAAGGTCAGCGTGCGCGACATGTTCGGCATCGACATCGACATGACGGTGCCGGCGTTCAGCGAAGCCGATGAGCGCGTGCCCGACCTCGACCCCAGCTATGTCTTCGACGGCGACACGACGCTGGCGATCCTGGCAGGCTTTGCCTTCAACCGGCGCGTCATGGTGCAGGGCTATCACGGCACCGGAAAATCGACGCACATCGAACAAGTCGCGGCCCGCCTGAAGTGGCCGTGCATCCGCATCAACCTCGACGCGCACATCAGCCGCATCGACCTTGTCGGGCGCGACGCGATCGTGCTGAAGGACGGCCAGCAGATCACCGAATTCCGCGAAGGACTGCTGCCTTGGGCGCTGCAGACGCCGACCGCGCTGGTGTTCGACGAATATGATGCCGGTCGCCCGGACGTGATGTTCGTGATCCAGCGCGTGCTGGAAACCGAAGGCAAGCTGACCCTGCTCGACCAGAACCGCGTCATCCGCCCGAACCCGTATTTCCGGCTGTTCGCGACGGCCAATACCGTCGGGCTCGGCGATACCAGCGGCCTGTATCACGGGACCCAGCAGATCAACCAGGGCCAGATGGACCGCTGGAACATCGTCGTCACGCTCAACTATCTGCCGGCCGCCGTCGAGGCGCAGATCGTCCTCGCCAAGAGCGGCGAGTATGATCACGAAGGCGGGAAGGCCGAAGTCGACAACATGGTCAAGGTCGCCGAACTGACGCGGCAGGGCTTCATCAACGGCGACATCTCGACCGTCATGTCGCCGCGCACGGTGATCACCTGGGCGCAGAATGCGCTGATCTTCAACGACGTCGGCTTCGCGTTCCGGTTGAGCTTCCTCAACAAGTGCGACGAGGCGGAACGTGCGCTGGTCGCCGAATATTACCAGCGCGTCTTCGGCAAGGACCTGCCCGAAAGCGTGGTCGGCAAGGCCTAGCCGCCGGGCCTAGTTCGCGGCGCCGCTCGTTTCGACCTTGTCGACCCATTCCGGGTAGAACACCGGCTCGCGGTTCGACCAGCCGGGTGCCGTCGCGGCGGCTTCGCTGATCGACTGGAGCAGGACCCGGCGCTTTTCGGGGTGGAGGTGCGGCAGGGCCGCCGCAGCGCAGAAGGCGCCGGGCAGCCAGGGGCGCGCGGCGGCGCCGAGCAGGCGCTCATAGAGAAAACGATAGGCCGAGAAGCTGACGAGCCGCTCTTGCCCGAGGTCGAATGCCGACATCGTCACCAGCGGGGCCATGAACGGTTCGACGCGGTCGAGGCCGCTATCCTCGGGCACCTGTGCCCGGACGCTTTCGAGCCGGGCGTAGACCTTCGTCTGCGCCTTGATGCTGGCAGCTTCGATCGGGTCGCGCGACCAGAGCGCGATCGCATCGGTACGCTGCAGGCCGATATCGATCGACCGGCGAATATAGCGCTGCGTGCCCTTGTCGAAGCCCGCGAACTCCTTGAGTTCGTTCAACGTGTTCATGCCGTCTGCCGGCTTCGCCATTGCACCCATCGGATCATACCCCGCAACGCTGCCGCAGCCCCGCGCTGCGGAAGACCCGATCATGCGCCTCGATGGTTAGCGGAAGCTTAACCAGCGGATGGCGCTTTCACGAGCCATGTGCGGAATGAATCACAGCTTTTGCTGCAGTGCAACGGCCAATGCGACGAAGCGAGTTCCGTCCCGCAGGGCGCGACCTAGGCGTTGCTGCGCACTTCGGGGTCCTCGCCGTGCTGACCATCGGTGGGGGCCGGCTCGGCCGAGCGCGCGGGCTGGGCGATCGATACCGGATCCGAGCCGTCCATGGAGGCTTCCAGCGCGGCGTCGAGCTGGGCGTCGGGATCCTCGGGATTTTCTTCGAGCCGCTCGACGATCCGCTCGTCCTGCGGTGCCGTCCTGTCGGCGGCGAGCGGGCCGTCCTGGGCTTCAGGTGCCGGATCGTTGGCAGCGGGGGAATGATTGTCGGTCATGGGTCGTCCTCAACCTGTTTCGACTTCCTCCAACCGTCCTGCCGGCGCTATTGTTCCGCCGTCACGAGGACGCGCTGTTCGAGCAGCGTCGCGGTTCCGAAGACCGTCATGAAGGCGATATCGGTGGCATCGCGACCGATGGCGACGCGCGCGATCTCGTCGGCCGTCGCCATGCCCGTGGCATCGACGAGGTGCCATCCGCCGTCCAGCCACACTTCGACGACGGCATGGAAGTCGGGCGGGGTCACGCCGGGCGCATAGGCGGAGACCAGCCGCGCGGGGATCAGCGCCGCGCGGGCGAAGGCCGCCATCAGATGCGCATAGTCGCGGCACACGCCCTCGCGCCGGACGAAGGTCGCCTGCGCCGTGGTGCTGCCGTCCGACGCACCGGGGACATAGCTCAGCTCGCGCATGATCCAGTCGCGCATCGCCACGACCTTCGCGCCGCCGTTGAGATGGCCGAACTGGCGATGGACGAAGGTTTCGAACAAGTGGCTCTCGACGTAGCGACTCGGCAGCAGATACGGCAGGACCAGGCCGGGGAGGTCGCGGGCGAGCGTCGGCCCGAGCGGCGCCAGGTCGAGGACGGGACGGTCGATGTCGACGGTTGCCGCGTAGCGCGCGGTAAAGCGGCCGACGCCCGCAGCCCAGGTGCGCTGGCCGATCGCATCCTCGCCATGGACGGCGCGCAGCCGTTCGGGCGAGGTCGCCGTCAGCTTTTCGGAAATGATGCGCTGGTCGGCCATGGCGGCGGCCTCGACCTGCAACAGCACGTCGGTCGGTTCGTCGGTAGGCGGCAAGGAATAATCGAGCAGGACGTCGATGGCGAGGCGCATCGCAGGGCAAACTTTCAGGGCTTGAGGACAGTCCCGTTCTGCGGGCTGGTCGTTACGGTATCGAGACGCCGTGATAATTCGCCGTCGCTCGACAAGTTCCGCATCCCTCGCCATAGCCCCGCCCACCAGCTTTGTCTTGTCAGCCGGACGAAAATATGCCGCGTTTGCTGCCCATGATCCTGGCCCTGCTGCTGGGCCTCCTCCCCGCTGCCGCCCGCGCCGATATCGAGGTCGGTTTCTGGACGCGCGAACTGGGGCTCGAGCTGCCGCACGCGTTCTTCACGATCAGGGGCAATGTCGACGGCAAGCCGGTCGAGGAAAGCTATGGCTTTACCGCCAAGACGATCACGCCGGCGCTGCTGTGGGGGCCCGTGCCGGGGCGGATCGACCTGACGAGCAAGGGCTATATGGCCGCGAGCAACAAGCTGTGGACCGTCACCGTGCCCGACGTCGCCTATCCGCGGCTGAAGGCGCTGGTTGCCCGCTATTCGGTCAAGCCCGGCAGCATCTATCGCATGAACGAGCGCAACTGCGTGCATTTCGTGGCCGAGGCGGCCAGCGTGATCGGCATGCGGCTGCCCGATGGCAGGGGCATGATGAAGCGTCCGACGAGCTATATGATGGCGATCGCCGCCGCGAACAAAGATTTCCCGACCTTGAAGATGGTGACACACAAATGACCGACAAACCGACTGTGCTCGTGACCGGCGGGGCGGGCTATATCGGCAGCCATGCCGTGCTCGCCCTGCGCGATGCCGGCTATCCGGTCGTCGTCATCGACAATCTGGTCACGGGCTTTCGCTGGGCCGTCCCCGAGGGCGTGCCGTTCGTGGAGGCAAGCATCGACGACGAGGCCATCGTTGCCGCGACGATCCGCGATCATGGCATCGGGGCGATCGTGCACTTCGCCGGATCGGTGGTCGTCCCCGAGTCGGTCAGCGATCCCCTCAAATATTATCTCAACAACACGGTCCGCAGCCGGTCCCTGCTCGAAAGTGCCGTTCGCGGCGGCGTTCCGCACTTCATCTTCTCATCGACGGCCGCAACCTATGGCACACCCGAAACGGTGCCGGTGCGCGAGGACATGCCGACGGTACCGATCAACCCCTATGGCATGTCGAAGCTGATGACCGAGGCCATGCTGCGCGACACGGCGGCCGCCCATCCGCTGAACTATGCCGCGTTGCGTTACTTCAACGTCGCAGGCGCCGACAGCCAGGGCCGCACCGGCCAGTCGACCGCAGGCGCCACGCATCTCATCAAGATCGCGGCCGAGGCGGCGACCGGCAAGCGGCCCTCGGTCAGCGTGTTCGGCACCGATTACGAGACGCCCGACGGCACCGGCGTGCGCGACTATATCCATGTCAGCGACCTGGCCGACGCCCATGTCGCCGCGCTCGACTGGCTGATCGCCCATCCGCGCGAGAACCTGACGGCCAATGCCGGTTATGGGACCGGCTTCAGCGTCAACCAGGTCCTCGACGCGGTCGACCGGGTCACGAACATGAAGCTCGACCGGCGCTACGAGGGACGCCGAGCGGGCGACCCCGCCGCCCTGATCGCCGACAACAGCCGGATCCTCTCGACGCTCGACTGGACCCCGCAGCGGGCGGACCTCGACGGCATCGTCCGCGATGCACTGGCCTGGGAACGGACGCTTACGGAGAAGAGCATATGACCAAGACACCACCGCCCGAGGGCAAGCTGGTCTATCGCCTGCTGACGGGGAAGGACGACAACGCCTTTTGCGCACGCGTTTCGGAGGCTCTTTCACAAGGGTACCAGCTCTACGGATCGCCGGCGGCCACCTTCAACGGCGACCATGTCGTGGTCGCGCAGGCGGTCGTTTGGGGCGGGAGCTGACGCCGGACGTTTCAGCGCGCGGGGGGATGCTCAGGCAGGAGAATTGACGATGGCACGTGTTGCACGTTTCGCGACGACCGGCGGTCCCGACGTCATCGAATGGGCCGATGTCGACCTTGCCCCGCCCGGACCCGGTGAGGTGCGCTTCCGTTCGACCGCGGTGGGACTGAACTATATCGACACCTATCATCGCAGCGGCCTGTATCCCGTCAGCCTGCCGAGCGGGCTGGGCGTCGAGGCGGCGGGCGTCGTCGCGGCCGTCGGAAGCGATGTCGACCTCTCGGTCGGCGACCGCGTCGCCACCTTCGGGCCGGGACTCGGCGCCTATGCGACCGAGCGCAATGTCGCCGCGGCGAGCCTGTTCCGCATACCCGACGACATCGACGACACGACGGCCGCGGCGGGGCTGCTCAAGGGATGCACGACCGAATTCCTCGTCGAGCGCTGTGCGGCGGTACAGCCCGGCTGGGACGTGCTCGTCCATGCCGCGGCCGGTGGCGTCGGCCTGCTGCTCGTCCAGTGGCTCAAGCATGTCGGTGCCCGGGTGATCGGCACCGTGTCGACGAGTGAAAAGGCGGATGCCGCGCGGGCTGCCGGGGCCGACGAGATCATTCTTTACGGGCATGACCCCGTTGCGCCGCGCGTGCGCGCCCTGACGGGTGGCGACGGGGTGCGCGTCACGTTCGACGGGGTGGGAATGGCGACCTGGGAAGAGTCGCTCAATGCGACGGGTCGGCGCGGGCTTATCGTGAATTTCGGCAATGCGAGCGGCGCGGTGACGGGCGTCGGCCTCGGCATTCTGGCGCAGAAGGGATCGCTGTTCGTGAGCCGCCCGACGCTGTTCGACTATTATGCGGCGGCGGACGAGCGGGCGGCGGGCAGTAGCCGGGTCTGGGACATGTTCCGAAGGAAGGTCATCGAAGTGACGGTCGGCCAGACCTATGCGCTGGAAGATGCGGCAAGGGCGCATCGCGATCTCGAAGGGCGCCGGACGACGGGGAGCACGGTTCTGACCGTGTGACCCCGTCGTCCGCGCCGGACCGCCGCACGGCTCAGCGTGCTGCGGTGGTGGTGACGGCGACAGGCGCAGCGTGCGCAGGCTGGGCGATGCCGACGGTCGTCACGGCAAAAAAGGCGACGCCGATCACGATGGTGGCGATGTTGGCGGCGTTGGCGGCAAGCGAATTGTTCATGGTCATTCTCCGTTGGTCATCCCGGCACCGTGCCGGTGATACCAAGGCTATTGCATCAAGCGTGCCAATCGAAAAAACGGCTGAAATGCCTGCCTTATTGAAAGTGCCGAACGTAGAAATTCCCAACATTCAGTAACTATTCATCAAAATTGGCGGCCTTATTCGCTCCTGAGCGCCTCGATAGGCGACAGGCGCGAGGCGCGGATGGCGGGATAGCTGCCGAAGGCGAGCCCGATGAACGCCGAAAACAATATGGCCCCGACCGCGGTCGACAAGCTGACCGCAACCGGAAACTCGAGCGCCTGCGCGAGCACGATCGCGAGCACGGCCGCCAGCGCCAGACCGATGGCGCCGCCGATGACGCACAGGACTGCCGCCTCGACCAGGAACTGGTTGCGGATGTCGCTGCGCTTTGCGCCCAGCGCCATGCGCAGCCCGATTTCGCGGGTCCGCTCGGTCACGCTGACCAGCATGATGTTCATGATGCCGATGCCCCCGACCAACAGGCTGATGGACGCAATGGCGACGAGCACGCCCTGGAAGACGCTGGTCACGACGCCGGACTGTTTCATGAATTCTTCGGTCGTGTTGACGGTGAACGGACTTATCTCGCCCTTGGGCACGTTGTTGCGCGCGCGCAGCACGCGGATCATGTCGCGCTTGGCCTGGGCCAGCTCGACCCCTTCGTCGAAGCCGACGAACAGGACGTGCAGATCGTCGGGGCCCTGGACCGAGGTGGTCGCAAAGCGTTGCCGCGCGGTCGTGATGGGAACAAGCACGAGGTCGTCATTGTCGTTGCCGAAGCTGCTGCCCTTGCTCGCCAGCACGCCGATGATCGTGAACGGTACGCGGCTGACACGCACGCTCTGCCCCAGCGGGTCGAACGTCCCGAACAGCTTGGTCGCGACGCTTTGCCCCACGACAATGACGCGCGACGCCGTACGGATGTCCGACTCCTCGATCAGGCGGCCGGTCTCGATCTCCACATTGGCAACGCGCGGATAGTCGGCGGTCACGCCGACTGCCGTCGTCGTCGTGTTGCGACCCTGGATGACGATTTGCACCGTCGAGCGCAGCTGCGGCGCCATGCCGCTGACCCCGGGGACGAGGCGCCGGATCGCGGCCGCATCGCGTTCGGTCAGGCGTCCCCGGTCGACGACGCGGCGCCCGCCCCGGTTCTCGGGCTGGGGAAAGACGATCGCCATGTTCGACCCCAGTGAATTGATCGAGTCCATGACGCTGACCTTGGCACCGTCGCCCACGGCAACCGCCAGGATGACGGCGAGCACCCCGATCATCACGCCGAGCGTCGTCAGGATCGACCGCATCAGATTCGTGCGCAGCGCCGTCAGGGCAATGCTGATGTTGATGCCCCAGCCCGCGATGGCGCGCGCGAAATTCATGCCGCGCGCCGCCGGTCGGTCACGGCGGCATCCTCGATCACGCGGCCGTCGCGAAACAGGATCCGCCGCGCCGCATATTGGGCGACATCGGGTTCGTGCGTCACCACGATGACGGTAATGCCGTCGTCGTTCAGCCGCTGGAAGATGCCCATGATGTCTTCCGACGTCGCGGTGTCGAGCGCGCCGGTCGGCTCGTCGGCAAGCAGCATCAGCGGTTCGGTGACGAGCGCACGCGCGATGGCGACCCGCTGCTGCTGTCCGCCCGACAGTTTTGCGGGGGTGTGGCCCATCCGCTCGGCCAGCCCCATCGCCTCGAGCGTGCGTGCCGCCCGCGCGCGGCGCTCGGCGCCGGGCAGGCCGGCATAGACCAGGGGCGTGGCGACATTGTCGAGGGCGGTCGTGCGGGCAAGCAGGTTGAACTGCTGGAAAACGAAGCCGATCTTGCGGTTTCGGATCACCGCGAGTTCGTCGCTCGACAGCCCGCCGACGTCGACGCCGTCGAGCAGCAATGTCCCGCTCGTCGGCAGGTCGAGCGCACCGATCATATTCATGAAGGTCGACTTGCCCGATCCGCTGGCGCCCATGATCGCGACGAACTCGCCGCGCGCGATGCTCAGCGAGACGCCGGCGACCGCATGCACCGTCTCGCCGCCCAGGACATAGTCCTTGACCAGGTCGCGCGTCTCGAGGAGCGGGACCTCAGTTGTTGTCGGCATCGTCGCTCTCGTCGGCGGCGTCCTCGTTGACGGTCTTCTTCACCGTCGATTTGCTGCGCACCAGGATCTTGTCCCCGGGCTTCAGGCCGCTGCGCACTTCGACATAGTCCTCTCCCTGCAGGCCGAGTTTCACGAGGCGGCGTTCAGGTCGGTAGGGGTCGGTAGCCGCGACGAAGACATAGGGCGTGCCCGGCGGCGGGACCTTGCCCTTCGGCCGGTCGCCCGTCTTCGGCCGGAAGCGCAGCGCGGTCGTCGGCGCGCGCACGACGTTGCGCACGATGCCGGTGATGATCTCGACATTGGCCGTCATGCCCGGCAACAGCTTGCCGTCCTTGTTGTCCACGTCGAGAATGACGAGGTAGCTCACGACATTCTGCGTTTCGGTGGCGGCCTTGCGGATCTGGCGGACCGACGCGGCAAAGGTTTCGCCGGGATAGCTGTCGACGGTGAAGCGCACCATCTGGCCATCGCGCACCTGCCCGATATCGGCTTCGTCGACCGACGCTTCCACCTGCATGCGGGTGGTGTCGGCGGCGATCTCGAACAGGTTCGGCGTCTGGAAACTGGCGGCGACCGTGGTGCCGGGCTCCACCAGCTTGTTGATGACGACCCCGGACGCGGGTGCGACGATCGTCGTGCGGCTGAGGTCGAGCAGCGCCGAAGACAATTCGGCGGTGGCCTGGGCGATCTGGGCCCGCGCGCTGGCGACCTGGGCGGCGGCCGTACGCGTCCCGGCGCGCGCCGAGGCGAGCCCGCTCGAGGCGGTATCGAGGCCGGACTTCGACACGAACCCGCGATCGGCGAGCTGGGCGCGGCGGGCATATTCGCGCTCCTGAATCCCGATATCCGTCCCCGAGCGTGCGACCGACGCCTGCGCCTGCGCGAGCGCGGCTTCGGCGGTCGCCACCTGCGCGCGCGCCTGCTGCGCACGGGCGCTCAGCCGTGTCGGGTCGATGCGGGCGAGCACCTGCCCCTTGGTCACGGGCGAATTGAAATCGACATAGACGTCGGTGATCTGGCCGGACACCTCGGCGCCGACCTTGATCGTGTTGAGCGCGCGGAGCTTGCCCGAGGCAGTGACCCGCCGGACCACTTCGCCGCGATCGGCGGGCTGGGTCACATAAGCATAGGTCCTGGGCGTCGGCTTGAAGACGAGATAGGCGACAAGCAGCACGAGGAGGCCGATGGCGACCGACCACTTCGGATGTTTCCTCACCCAATCGCGCACGCGTCCGAACATCGCCACCCCCGGTTTTCCTGCGGGTGTTTTAGCGAACTACGACACTTGCGGCTAGGGGGCAGTGTCGAAGCGATGTCGCGTTTGCGCTCGTCGTCATTATCGCGCAGGGACCGGCGCGAAAGGGAGGCGGACGATTGGCGACGGGGTACAATGTTCTGATCGTAGGCGCGGGCCACGGCGGGGCACAGGCGGCGATCGCCCTGCGCCAGCGCGGCTTTGCCGGATCGATCGCCGTGGTCGGCGAAGAACCGGAAATTCCCTATGAGCGCCCTCCGCTGTCGAAGGATTACCTGGCGGGCGAAAAGGGGTTCGAGCGGATCCTGATCCGGCCCGAAAGCTTTTGGGCGGAGCGCGACGTGGCGATGCTGACCGGCCAGCGTGTCACGGCCGTCGATGCCGCCGCGCACAACGTGACGACCGAGGCCGGCGACGTCATCGGCTATGACAGCCTGATCTGGGCGGCGGGCGGCCATGCCCGGCGGCTGAGCTGCGAGGGGCACGACCTGGCGGGCGTGCATGGCGTGCGAAGCCGCGCCGACGTGGACCGGATGATGACCGAGCTGTCGTCGACGACGCGCGTCGCGGTGGTCGGCGGCGGATACATCGGGCTGGAAGCGGCTGCAGTGCTGAGCAAGCTCGGCAAGCAGGTGACGGTCCTCGAGGCGCTGCCGCGGGTGCTGGCGCGGGTGGCCGGCGAGCAATTGTCGCGATTCTACGAGGCCGAGCACCGCGCGCACGGGGTCGACGTGCGGCTGGGCGCCCTGGTCGAGCGCATCGAGGGCACGGACGGTCGCGCCTCGGGCGTGCGACTCGCCGATGGCGAGCTGGTGCCGTGCGAGATGGTGATCGTCGGCATCGGGATCGTCCCTGCGGTCGAGGCATTGCTTGCCGCCGGCGCGGCAGGGGGCAATGGGGTCGTCGTCGATGACCTGTGCCGGACGACCCTGCCCGACATCTTCGCGATCGGCGACTGTGCCTGTCATGCGAACGGCTTCGCCGACGGGGCGCAGATCCGCCTGGAGTCGGTCCAGAACGCCAACGACATGGCGACGACGGTCGCCAAGGTGCTGACCGGAGAGGCGGCACCCTATCAAGCCGTGCCCTGGTTCTGGTCGAACCAGTACGACCTCAAGCTGCAGACCGTGGGCCTGTCGACCGGTTTCGACCGGGCCATCGTGCGCGGCGACATGGCGGCGCGCAGCTTTTCGGTCGTCTATCTGCGGGACGGCGCCGTGATCGCGCTCGATTGCGTCAATGCGATCAAGGACTATGTGCAGGGCAAGGCGCTGGTCGTGAATGCGACGCGGGCCGATCCCGACCGGCTTGCCGATGCAAGCATCCCGCTCAAGACGCTTGTGGAGCCACAATGACCGATCAGGCCCTGCGCGACGATTTCAGGCAGGCGATGCGGCGGCTGGCGACGACGGTCGCCATCGTGACGACGGGCAGCGGCGACAGCTATGCAGGAATGGCAGCGACGGCCGTGATGTCGGTCACCGCCGATCCGCCGACGCTTGTCGTCGCGGTCAACCGCACGGCCAGCATGTCGCCGCTCCTGGGCGAGCACGGCTGGTTCTGCGTCAACCTGCTTGCCGAACGGCACCAGGATCTGGTGGCGGTGTTCGGCGGCCGAAAGAGCGGGCAGGCGCGCTTCGAGGACGGCGACTGGCTGATGAGTGCCGACCGGCCCCCGGTGCTGGCCGATGCGGCCGCGAGCCTGGTCTGCGAGACTTCGGGCCGGTTCGAGGTCGGCACGCACACGCTGTTCACCGGCGCAGTCAGAGAGATCGTGAACCATCCCAAGATCGATCCGCTGATCTGGGTCGACGGCCGGGTCGCCTCGGCAGTGGCGAGCTGACCGGGCAGCCCGGCGCGAAAATTTTTCGGCTCGTCGCTGAAACCCAACGCTTCCCCGTGCGTTTCAATGTCTCCAAGGGGAAGACTTATGCACGTTCACCGCGCACATTGGCCGACGACGTTCCAGCCACAGGGTTTCCGGATCACCTACCGGTTCGGCACGACCAATTATTGCCCCGGATGCGGCGGGACTCACTGGCACATCGGTCGCAGCTCCGCACAGTGCGCCTTCTGCGCGACGGCGGTGCCCTTCGCGGCCGGCGTTCTCGAGGCGCGCGCCGCCTGAGAGGCCTTGCGCCCAAGGGATTATCGGGCAGGGTAGGCGGCGCCGGACAGGCCGGGCCAGGATCGCCGATGTTTGAGACAATCACCACGGCCGTCGACGACGGCATCTTCACGCTCACCCTCGACCGGCCCGACCGGATGAACGCCTTCACGCCGCTGATGATGCGCGAGATGTGCGCGGCTTTCGACATGGCCGACGACGACGACGCCGTCCGCGCCGTCATCGTGACGGGCGCCGGGAGGGCCTTTTGCGCTGGCGCCGATCTGGGCAGCGGCGCTGCGACGTTCGACTATGCCGCGCGCGGCGGCAAGGACGGCGCCGGCTCGCCGATCCGCGAGGACGGCTCGATCGACTGGGATCACGAGGGCGTGCGCGACAACGGCGGGCGCCTCACCCTGCGCATCTTCGCGTGCAAAAAACCCGTCATCGGCGCCATCAATGGTGCCGCCGTCGGCATTGGTGCGACCATGCAGCTGCCGATGGATTTCCGGCTCGCGAGCGACGCCGCGCGTTTCGGGTTCGTCTTTGCACGCCGCGGGATCGTGCCGGAGGCAGCATCGAGCTGGTTCCTGCCGCGCCTCGTCGGCATCGGGCAGGCGCTCGACTGGTGTTATTCGGGCCGCGTGTTCGATGCGGCCGAAGCCCTGAAAGGAGGGCTGGTCCGCAGCCTGCATGCGCCCAACGACCTGCTTCCCGCGGCGCGCGCGCTGGCGAAGGACCTGACGTCCGAAAGCGCGCCGGTCTCGATCGCGCTTACCCGCCAGATGATGTGGCGCATGATGGGCGCGCCAAGTCCGATGGACGCCCATCGCCTCGACAGCCGGCTCGTATGGGCGCGCGGTGGGTCCGCCGATGCGAAGGAAGGGGTGACGTCGTTCCTCGAGAAGCGGGCGGCGACCTATCCCGACACGGTGTCGCGCGATCTGCCGCATTTTTCGCCCTGGATGGACGGGCCGGCGTGGTGAGCCTCGTCGGGCGGTCGCTCTGCGCCCCGTGTTCGCGGTTCAGCGAAAAGAGCGCGTCGACCGCTTGTCCGGGTCGGTCGAGGCCAGGGCAATCCTGAGCGCGTTGCGCGTTCCGGAGCAAAGCCGTTCGTCGGTCAGGGCAATCTGAAACTTGCGGCGTGAATGCGCCGCGCCGCCGTCGCTCAGGCCCGGTCGGTCAGTGGTGTCGCGAACGACCTCGGGCGGCTTTTCGATGACAGGCATCTGCAGTTTCCATTTGCCCGGTACTTGCCGCAGCCGGGCATAGAAACAGCTGTCGATCGGTAGCGTTCCACGAAAACCATCAAATTTCCCGTAGAATTACGGCTTTGGAGCCATGCTGGCGCGGCGTCGACCTTATTGCGCCTTGGTCCATGTCTGGGTTTGGCAGAAAAAGGCGACGCAGCCCTGCACCTTCAGCGTGCCGTCGGGATTGCGCGCGACGTTCGAGCGATAGGACTTGCCGTTGCGCGGGTCATAGATCGTGCCCGACCATTGCGCCCCGGCTTCGACGAAATCGCTCAGGATCGGCAGGCCGATCAGCGGGCGCGTCTTGAGCGCCGGATTGGGATTGTTGCGGTCGAACGGGGTCGATTCGGGGGTCGGCTTCTTCAGCAGGCGCGCGATCTTGCCGCATAATTTCTGGCCGCATGGCGCAATCTCGACGACCGAATCCTTGCCGGCGGTGACCCATTTTCCCGTGACGGGGGTCGCCGCAACGGCGGGGGCGGCGAAGGCGAGCAGGGCAAGGGTCAGTGTCGGGCGAAAGGTCACGGGCGCTCTCCGGCTTGGCGATCGGGCATAGCGGTGCAATAGTCCGGCGCCATGGACAAGCCCCAAGTTTTCGCCGTGGCGCTCGCGCTCGTCGCATCGCCCCTCGCCGCCAAGACGATTGCCGTCGCGCCCGGCCCCAATGCGCAGGAAGCGCTGCAGACGGCGCTGATCGAGGCGCAGCCGGGCGACGTCGTGCAGCTGGGGGCGGGGCGTTATGTCCTGACCGACGGGCTGTCGCTCGACGTGGACCGCGTGACGGTGCGCGGTGCCGGGCCCGACTCGTCGATCCTCGACTTCAAGGGACAGAAAGCGGCGGGCGAGGGGCTGCTGGTCACGTCCGACGACGTCGTCCTGCGCGGCTTTGCGGTCGAGGACGCGCGCGGCGACGCGATCAAGTCGAAAGGCGCGGACCGCATCGTCTATTACGACCTGCGCGTCGAATGGACGGCGGGGCCCAAGGAAACGAACGGCGCGTACGGCGTCTATCCGGTGTCGAGCAGCGACGTACTGATCGACAAGGTCACGGTGCGCGGGGCGTCCGACGCGGGCATCTATGTCGGCCAGTCCAAGAACATCATCGTCCGCAACTCGACCGCCGAGGTGAACGTCGCGGGGATCGAGATCGAGAACAGCTACAACGCCGACGTCCACGACAATGTCGCGACGAAGAATGCGGGCGGCATCCTCGTCTTCGACCTGCCCAATCTGCCGCAGATGGGCGGGCATTCGGTGCGCATCTTCAACAATCGGGTCGTCGACAATTCGACGCCGAACTTCGCGCCCAAGGGCAATATCGTCGCGAGCGTACCGACCGGTACCGGCGTGATGGTGATGGCCAATCGCGACGTGCATGTGTTCGGCAACACGCTGGGCGAGAATGCGACCGCCAATGTGATGGTCGTCGCCTACAAGCGGCCGTTCACCGACACGACGTATAACCCGCTGCCCCGCAACGTCGTGGTGCGCGACAATACGCACGGCCGCGCGGGATGGGACCCGAAATTCCCGGGCGGCGCGATGCTGGCCAAGGCGATGGGCGGGTCGATCGCGCCGGTGTTCTGGGACGGCGCGGGCGGACTGGCGGCGACCAACATCCGCGTGACCGACAAGGTGGGTGTGCTGACGATGGGCCTGCCCGAGCCGCTGACCCCGATCATGAACGCCAAGCCCGCGCCGATCGACCTGACGAAAGGGGCGACGATCGCGGAGCCAGCGAAGGTCGTATTGCCTGCGAGCATGGAAGCGGCGATCGGCTGATATGTGGCGCGTGATGCCAGTGCTCATGCTGCTCGGCGCAGCGCCGGCGCCGCCGCCGGTGGCGCTCGACGTGATCGCGTCGGACGCGCTGCCGCCAAGGCTGTCGGACTTCCGCTTCTTCAACGGTGGCGCGCCCAACGCGGGCGTGCAGCCCTATGCGCTCAATACGCCGCTGTTTTCGGACTATGCGGAGAAGGATCGCTATCTCTACCTGCCGCCGGGAACCAAGGCGAAGTTCACCGGTGATGGCCTGCCCGAGCTGCCGGTCGGCGCGGCGCTGATCAAGACATTCCATTATGGCGCGACAAAGGTCGAGACGCGGGTGCTGCTGCACCGGGCCAGCGGCTGGGTGGCGCTGCCCTATGTCTGGCTGGGCGACGATGCGGTCTTGAAGCGGGCGGGCACGCGCGTGGCGCTGACGGTGCAGGGGCAGGCGATCGACTATGCCGTGCCGAACGTGAACCAGTGCAAGGAATGCCATGCGCTCGACGGCGCGGTGACGCCGATCGGGCCCAAGGCGCGCAATTTGTCGCCGGGGATGCTCGGGCTCGCGACCAACGGGATCGCGCTGCCGAAATGGGGTGACACGACAGCGCCCCTTGCCCTGCGGGCGCGGGCCTATCTCGACGTGAATTGCGGGCATTGCCACAATCCGAAGGGCGCGGCGTCGAACTCGGGGCTCAACCTGACCTGGGAGACGACCGACCGCACCGCGATCGGCATCGGCAAGACGCCCGTGGCCGCCGGGCGCGGCTCGGGCGGGCATCTCTACGCGATCGATCCCGGCCATCCCGAAAGCTCGATCATGGTCTATCGCATGTCGACCACCGAGCCCGGCGTCGCGATGCCCGAACTGGGACGGGCGATGGTGCACAAGGAAGGCGTGAAGCTGGTGAGCGACTGGATTGCAGGCATGAAGCCCGAGGGGCACCCAGAGGTCCGTCAATGAGCGAATGGGTCATCGGCGTCATCGGCGGCTCGGGCCTCTATGCGATCGACGCGCTCGAAGATGCAAAATGGGTCGCCTATGCCTCGCCCTGGGGGCAGCCGTCCGACGCGCTGCTCACGGGGATGCTGGCGGGGGTGAAATTCGTGTTCCTGCCGCGCCACGGGCGGGGGCACCGTGTCTCGCCGGGTGACCTCAACGCGCGCGCCAATATCGATGCGCTGAAGCGCGCGGGCTGCACCGACATCGTGTCGATCTCCGCCGTCGGGTCGCTGGCGGAGGAATTGCCGCCGGGGCGTTTCGTGATCGTCGACCAGTTCATCGACCGGACGAAGGGGCGGCCCTCGACCTTTTTCGAAAGCGGGATGGTCGCGCATGTTTCGATGGCGGATCCGGTCTGTCCGCGCCTGTCGGGGATGGCGGCGTCGGCGGCACGGGCGGCCGGGGCCGAAGTCAGCGAAGGCGCGACTTACCTCGCGATGGAGGGGCCGCAGTTTTCGACGCGCGCCGAATCCAATCTCTACCGGCAATGGCGCGCGCACGTGATCGGCATGACGGCGATGCCCGAGGCGAAACTCGCGCGCGAGGCCGAGCTGCCCTATGCGCTCGTCGCCATGGTGACCGATTACGACTGCTGGCGCGAAGGCGAAGACCATGTCGACGTTGCGACGGTCGTGGCGCGGCTGGGCAGCAACGCGGCGACGGCGCGGGCGATGCTCGTCGAACTGGCGCAGGCGCTGCCGCCCGAGCGTCCCGCTTCGCCGATCGACACCAATCTTGATTTCGCCTTGATCACAGCGCCCGAGGCGCGCGATGCGGCGCTGCTGGCCAAGCTCGACGCGGTCGCGGGAAGAGTGCTGAAATGAGCGTGGTTCTTTATGATTTCTGGCGGTCATCGGCCTGTTATCGCGTGCGGATTGCGCTGAACCTGAAGGGTATTGCCTATCGGCCCGTCACCACCGACCTGTCGAAGGGCGAGCAGAAGGACCCGGCCTATGTCGCCAAGACCGCGCAGGGGTTCGTGCCGATGCTCGAGATCGACGGGCTGCGGCTGACCCAGTCGCTGGCGATCTGCGACTATCTCGATGCCAAAGTGTCGGATCCGCCCTTCGTGCCCGGCGATCCCGCTGCGCGATCCAAAGTTCTGGCGATGGCGCTGGTCGTGGCATGCGACATCCATCCGCTCAACAATCTGCGCGTGCTCAAGTATCTGGGCGGCGTGCTCGACGTGGGAGAGGGCGCGCGCGACGACTGGTATCGCCACTGGGTGCGCGACGGGCTGCACGCGCTGGAAGCGATGGCGCAGGAGTGCGGCGACTATCTTTCAGGCGAGACGCCGGGCCTTGCCGACATTTGCCTGGTGCCGCAGATGTATAATGCCCGCCGTTTCGACACCGACCTGTCGGCCTGTCCCAATTTGGTACGGATCGACGCAGCGCTGTGCGCGTTGCCCGCGTTTGAAAAGGCGCATCCCGATGCGGTCAAGCCCGCTTAGTCTGCTTCTCGTTCTTGCTTCCCCCGTCGCTGCCCAGGAAGAAATCGTCGTCACGGGGCGCGGACTCGCCGATCCCGCAGGCGATGCCGCCTATAGCGTCGTGGCGATCGAGCGGGCGCGGCTAAACGCGACGGCAAGCGGACGGCTGGAAGACGCGCTGCGCGACGTCGCCGGTCTGCAGCAGTTCCGCCGGTCCGACGCGCGCTCGGCAAACCCGACGAGCCAGGGCGCGACCCTGCGCGGACTGGGCGGCAATGCAGCAGCGCGCGTGCTCGTCCTCCTCGACGGAGTGCCGCAGGGCGACCCGTTCGCGGGCTATCTCAACTGGCCGCTGTATCTGCCCGAACGGCTGGGCCGGGTGCGGGTAACGCGCGGCGGCGGCAGCGGCGCGGGCGGTTCCGGGGCGCTGGCGGGCACGATCGAACTCGAAAGCGTTAGCGCCGGCGATGCACCGGGCTTTGCCGGGCAGGTCGCGGGCGGCAGCTATGGGGCGGCCGAGGGGCGAGCTCTTGCCTCGGCCAGGCTCGGCAGCGGCTTTGCGCTGGTTTCCGGCGGGTATGCGCGCGGTGACGGGTTCGTGCCGGTGGTCAATCCAGGACAGGCCGACCAAGGCGCGCGCTACGAACAATACAGCTTTTCGGGGCGCGCCATCGTGCCGCTGGGCGCGAGCGAGCTTCAGGCAAATGTCGACGCCTTCGACGACGCCCGGACGCGCGGGACCGCGTTCAGCGCGAACCGGACCAGCGGCGCCGACGCCAGCCTGCGCTTCGTCGGCGGGCAGTTCGTGGCGCTCGGCTATGTCCAGCTGCGCCGCTTCGCCTCGCAGTTCGCCAGCGTCGACGCGGCGCGCAACACCGCGACGCAGACGCTGGACCAGTACAACACCCCTGCGACGGGGCTTGGCCTCAAGGTCGAGGCGCGGCCACGGATCGGGCAAACGGAGTTGCGTCTCGGTACCGAGTGGCGGCGCACGTCGGGCGAGACGAACGAGGCGTTCAGCTATGTCGCGGGCGCGCCGACGCGGCTTCGGTCGGCCGGGGGCGCGAGCGATATCGTGGGCGGTTTTGCCGAGGCGACGCGCGTGGCGGGACCGTTGACCCTGACGGGCGGCGGCCGGATCGATCGCTGGTCGCTCACCGGGGGCTATCTGAGCGAGCGGCGCCTCGACGGCTCGCCCGTGACCGACAGCAGGTTCGCGACGCGTCGGGGTTGGGCAGCGACCGGGCGGGCAGGGACCGCCTATGCCCTGTCGCCCGAACTCAGCCTCAGTGCCGCGGCCTATATCGGCTGGCGCCTGCCGACGCTCAACGAGCTCTACCGGCCGTTCCGGGTGGGCGCCGAAGTTACCAATGCCAATGCCGCGCTGGCGCCGGAGCGATCGCGCGGTGTCGAGCTTGCGGTGCACTGGCGGCCGCTGCCGGGGGCACGACTCGGCGTCACGGTGTTCGACGTGACGCTCGACGATGCGATTGCCAACGTCACGCTGTCGGGGTCGACGCGGCAACGGCAGAATCTCGATGCGCTGCGGTCGCGGGGGCTGGAAGCCGATGCGGCGTTCACGATCGGCGACTGGCGGCTCGATGCGTCGGCGGCTTATGCGGATGTGTCACTGCGCGGGTCGGGCGCGCCGGCGTCGCTGACGGGCCTCAAGCCCGCCAGCGTTGCGCCGTTCCAGTCTTCGGCGACGCTGGGCTGGCGAAGCCTGTCGGCGACAGCACGCTATGTGTCGGCGCAATTCGACGACGACCTGAACAGCCGCCGCCTAGCACCCGCGCTTACCGTCGATGCCGTGGCCGATGTACCGCTCGGCCGCGGCGTCAGCGTGCAGCTGCGCGGGGAAAACCTGTTCGATGCCCGGGTCGAGGCGGCGGTCAGCGCAAGTGGCGTGGTCGAACGGGCCAGTCCGCGGACCCTTTGGCTCGGGCTGAAAATTTCCGGCCCCGAACAACGGGTGAGGGCCAGCAATGGGGAATGAACGTCTCGCACCTGCCACGCGTTGGGGCTAAACTGACCCAGCGGCGATTCCGCCTTTTAACGGAGAGACATGATGAGCATTTTCGGTTCGATCAAGGACGCCATCTTCGGCCACAAGGCGGAAGCCGCAACCCCGGCCCCGGCCGCCGCCGCGCCGGCCGCAGCGCCTGCCCCGGCAGCGGCACCCGCGCCTGCCCCGACGCCGGCCACACCCGAGGAGATCGACGCGCGCCTTGCCAAGATCGCCGCCGACAAGGGCGCGCCGTCGAACTACAAGACGTCGATCGTCGACCTGATGAAGCTGCTCAATCTCGATTCGAGCCTCGCCAACCGCACCGAGCTCGCCAAGGAACTGGGCTATACCGGCGACACGAACGATTCGGCGACGATGAACATCTGGCTGCACGCTGAGGTCATGAAGAGCCTCGCCACGCGCGGCGCGTGAGCGGCGGCATCGCCCCGGCCGTTGCCGGGGCGATGCGTTCCATCAGCGGATGATGCCGTCGTCGGTGTCGATGACGTCGTCGGGAATGTCGGCGCCGTCCTCGATCTCGTCCTCGTCGAGATCCTCGCCGAGATCGGGCTCGATGTTCGTCATGACCACGCCGTCGTTCGGGCCGTCGCCTTCGACGAGCGCGATTTCAGCGCGTTGTGCCTCGTCATACCCGTCCAGATCGGGCTCGTCCTCGGCGCGGTTGCCCTGGGACGAGGGGTCGGGGCGGTTCATTTCGACATAGGGTTCGCTGACGCTGCGATCGGGCATGGGTGATCTCCTTCAAGGGAGAAGCGAGCCAGACGGCAGACGGTTCCCTTGCCCCTGTCGCGGCAGGCAATTACGGGTGTGCTTATGTCCAGTAACCTTTCCGTGCCCCCGCTTTCGCTGGCGGCACAAGCCACCGATCCCGCCGCCTTCGCCGCCGATTTCGGCAGGTCGTTCCAGCGCTTCGGCTTTGCCGTCATCGCCGACCACGGCATCGACGCCGCGCTGATCGACCGGGCCTGGGGCGCGACCAAGACTTTCTTCGCGCTGCCGCTCGAGCAGAAAATGGCGTATCGCGCCGGCAAGGGCGGGCAGCGCGGCTTCATTCCGTTCGGGATCGAAATCGCCAAGGGCGCGACCGAAAACGACCTGAAGGAGTTCTGGCACATCGGCCGCGACTTGCCCGAAGGGCACCGCTTCGCGGACCACATGCCGGCAAATGTGTGGCCCGCGCAGCCGGAAGACTTCCGGGCGATCTTTACCGAGCTTTACGCCGAATTCGACCGCGTGGGTGCCAAGCTGTTGTCGGCGATCGCAGTCTATCTGGGGCTCGACAAGGACTGGTTCGTCGAGCCCGTGCGCGACGGCAACAGCGTGTTGCGCCTGCTGCACTATCCGCCGGTTTCGCCCGATGCGCCGGGCGTCCGGGCGGGCGCGCACGAGGACATCAACCTGATCACGCTGCTGCTGGGCGCCGAAGAAGCGGGGCTGCAACTGCTCGACCGCGACGGCAACTGGCTGGCGATCGATCCGCCGCAAGGCGCCCTGGTCGTCAACGTCGGCGACATGCTGCAGCGGCTGACCAACCATGTCCTGCCGTCGACGACGCACCGCGTCGTCAACCCGCAGCCGGAACGGCGCGGCAAGGCCCGCTATTCGATGCCTTTCTTTCTGCATCTGGCCAGTGACTTCGAGATCAAGACCTTGCCCGGGTGTGTCTCTGACGAAAACCCAGATCGCTATCCCGAGCCGATCACGGCTGACGGCTATCTGCAAGAGAGGTTGCGCGAGATCGGCTTGCTCTAGATACAGCGCCACCATGACCGAACCACTCAAAATCGCGCTCGCCGGTCTCGGCACCGTGGGCGGCGGCGTCGTCAAATTGCTGGATGCCAACCGCGAGCTGATCGCGCGGCGCGCAGGCCGGCCGATCGAGGTCGTCGCGGTCAGCGCCCGCGACCGCAGCCGCGACCGTGGCGTGGACCTGTCCCGTTTCGACTGGGTCGATGATACGACGGCGCTTGCTGAACGCGCCGGCGTGGACGTCGTCGTCGAGCTGATCGGCGGCAGCGACGGCCCGGCGCTGACCCTTGCCAACCGGACGATCGCGGCCGGGCGGGGGTTCGTCACGGCCAACAAAGCGATGATCGCGCATCACGGGCTGGCGCTGGCCACTGCTGCCGAGGCGGCAGGGACCGCGTTCAAATATGAAGCGGCAGTCGCCGGGGGCATTCCCGTCATCAAGGGGCTGCGCGAAGGGGCCGCGGCCAATGCGCTGACGCAGGTCTACGGCATCCTCAACGGGACGTGCAATTACATCCTGACGCGCATGGAGGCGGAAGGGTCGGATTTCGCCGATGTGCTTGCCGATGCGCAGGCGCTGGGCTTTGCCGAGGCGGACCCGTCGTTCGACATCGACGGGGTCGACGCCGCGCACAAGCTGTCGATCCTCGCCAGCCTGTCGTTCGGGACACGGATCGATTTCGGTGGCGTGGCGCTCGGCGGCATACGCCAAGTCCAGAGCGGCGACATCGCGCAGGCCCGCGCGCTGGGCTATTGTATCCGCCTCGTCGGGTTGGCCGAAGCGGGCAGCAGCGGTCTTTTCCAGCGCGTTCACTCGTGTCTGGTGCCGCTGGCGCATCCGTTGGCGCATGTGCAGGGGCCGATGAACGCCGTCGTGGCAGAAGGCAATTTCGTCGGTCGGCTGTTTTTCGAGGGACGCGGCGCGGGCGAGGGACCGACGGCCAGCGCCGTCGTCGCCGACCTGATCGATATCGCGCGCGGCGAAGTGGGACCGGCTTTCGCCATGCCGGTTGCCAGCCTGGCCGAGGCGACGCCGGCGGACATGGGCGAGCGGCGCGAGCGCGCCTATCTGCGCTTTGCCGTCGCCGACAAGCCGGGCGTGCTGGCCGAATTGACGGCTGCGATGCGCGACGGCGGGGTTTCGATCGAAAGCATGATCCAGAAAGGCGAGACGGCGGAGGGCGGCGTGTTCGTCGCGATGACGACGCACGAGGGGCCGGTGCGCGCCGTGCAGGCCGCGCTCGACCGGTTGGAGGGCAGCCCCAGCCTGACCGGCAAGCCGATGTGGATGCCGATCCTCGACGTGTAGCGGCTAGGGTGCGAGCGGGCGCAGTCGCAGTTCGCCGCCGCTCGCCCCGAAGGCAGTCGACACTTTCACGCCGACGCCACCGCCGCAATCGGCAATGATCGCCCGGCGGCCGCAGGGCATGCGATGGTCGTCGGCAATGCGTTTTCGTTCCCCTTCCACGCTTTCCCCGCGCGGATCGCCGAGCTCATAGCCGACATAGGGAACGCGCCACCGGTCGGCGCGCCGCGCGCCGCATACAAGGATTTCGCGGCCCGAGGCGGGGCGGCTGCAGTGCGGCTCCACACTGGTCATCTTGCGGTAGGTCTCGAGCGTGTCAGGCGTTTTCGCCGCGGCGGGGATCGCCGTGCAAAGCACGGCTGCAGCAACGACTATTCTCGACATCGTCACACACGGCTCCTATCGGCTTGGCCAGCGATAGTACAAGGATGCCAGAAATCGTGTCAGAAACCAAGATTGCGGCGAGCGACGTCCTCGACCGTGTCCTCGTCCTCGAAATGGTCCGCGTTACCGAGCGGGCCGCGATTTCCGCATCATCGCTTATCGGTCGTGGCGACGAGAAGGCAGCCGATGCGGCCGCCGTCGAGGCGATGCGCGATGCGCTGAACGAACTCTACATGGACGGCACCGTCGTCATCGGCGAAGGCGAGCGCGACGAGGCGCCGATGCTCTTCATCGGCGAAAAGGTTGGCTCGGCACCGGGCAAGGGCCCGAAGATCGATATCGCGCTCGACCCTCTCGAGGGCACGACGATCACGGCAAAGGCGGGCCCGAACGCCCTCGCGGTGCTCGCGGCGGCGGAGGGCGGGAACCTGCTCAATGCGCCCGACACCTATATGGACAAGATCGCGGTCGGCCCCGGCTATCCCGAAGGCGTGATCGACCTGACCCGGTCGGCGACCGAGAACGTGCATGCGCTGGCGGCCGCCAAGGGCGTCGCGCCGAACGAGATCATTGCCTGCGTGCTCGACCGCCCGCGCCACGAGAAGCTGATCGCCGAACTGCGCGCGATGGGCTGTGGCGTCATGCTGATCGGCGACGGCGATGTGGCCGGCGTGATCGCGACGACCAATCCCGACACCGGCATCGACATCTATCTGGGGCAGGGCGGTGCGCCGGAAGGCGTGCTTGCGGCCGCGGCGCTCAGCTGCGTCGGCGGGCAGTTTCAGGGCCGGCTGATCTTTCGCAACGACGACGAGCGGGCGCGCGCGCGCAAATGGGGGATCGAGGACCTCGACCGCGTCTATCACCTGAAGGATCTGGTAAAGGGCGACTGCATCTTCGCGGCGACCGGCGTGACCGACGGATCGCTGCTTGCCGGCGTCAAGCGCCTGCCGGGCGGGCGCATGACGACCGAAAGCGTCGTGATGCGCGCGTCTTCGGGTACGATCCGCTGGGTCAAGGGCGACCACCGCGTCGGCTGACGCCGATCAGCGGACCTTGGCGGTAAAGCTGAGCGAAAAGCTGGGCTGGCTGGTCAGCGTCGCGCCGGCCATGGTGCCGCTGGGCGCAAGCCGAATGCCCGTCACCAGCGTGTCGAACCCGTTGGCGTCCGCAACCGGTACATAAGTGAAGGCCGTGTTGCCACCGACCGCCTTGGTCCAGGTGACGCCGGTCGCCGGATTGAACGTCAGCCCGCTAGGAACGGCGCCGTCGGTGAAAGTGACGGGGGTCCCCGCGACATAGGACATGATCTGCGTCGGCAGGGCGTCGATGATGACGACCGATCCGGCATCGACGGTGCCCGGCCCCGAGTTGGTCACAGTGATCGAATATTGAACGAGCGCGCCCGGAATGGGTTTTGGGTTCGTCGTTCCGTTGACGGGATCGGATACCACCACCCAGGCCTTGGTCATGCCGAGGATCGCCTTGGTCGGGTTGGGCGTGTTGGTCAGCGTACAGGTGACATTGTCGCCCCATGTCGGAGTCAGCGTGCCACCCACGGTCGTCGGCAAGGTCGTTCCCGACACGCCATAGGCATTGCTGCAGGCCAGCGCCCCGCCGTAGAGCAGCGTGTTGGTCGTCCCGGCCGCGATTTCGGTAAGGGTGTAGGCGGTTGCCGCCGTGACCTGTTGCACGCCGGTCGTGCCGGTCGTCACCGTGCTGCCCGTACCGGTCGTCGTGGCGCTGGCCACGACGGCGGCGCCATTCTTGATCTGCACCGTGAACTGGTCGCTGTTGAACACGCGGCTGGCGCTCAGCGCCTTGCTGAGCGTGATCCGGGGCTGCGGCGTGTTCACGAAGGTGCAGACGATGGCGTCGCCATAGGCGATCGACCCCAGCACGTAGCTGGTCGTTGCCAGGTTGGTCGGCAGGACCGTCGGCGATCCGGTGTTCGAATTCGTGCAACTGAGCCGCGCCGAATATTGCGCCAGCGTACTCGTGCTGCCTGCCGCCATCGCCTCGGTCAGCGTCACCGAAATGCCCGAGGCGAGCGACGCCGCGGCATTGTTGAACGGCCCTGCGCCCGCACCCGTCGACGTCGCCGTCGCCAGCGTACCACCCGAGGTGGTCGACTTGATGCTGTAGGTAAACTGGTCGGTGGCCGCGAGGCGCGTCGAGGCAATCGTCTTGTTCAGCCGCACCGAAGCGAAGCGCACCGCGAACATCACTCCCTGCAGCCCCCCGGCAACGATCGTCGTCGTGACCGTGGTGGGGGACGTGCTGCCGAAAATCTGCCCGCCGACCGTTCCGGTCACGCCGGTCACCGCGACGCTTGAGCCCGAGTTGGTGTAGGTCGGATAGACGGCGCCGGTGATCGGGGGAACGAGATCGAGCAGCTGCCAATTGCCGCCGTTGGTCTGGTAGGTCAGCGACTCGGACTCGTTGCTCGACTCCCCGTCGGCCACGATGAACATGTAGCTGCCGGCCGTCGCGCCGGCGGGCGGCGTGATCGACATGTTGGACAGGGTGAGCGTGACCGTGCTCGCGTTGTTTGCCGAATACATGATCGGCTTGCCGGGAATGCCCAGAAACGACGTGTTGCCGATGGCCCCGCCCGTCCACGCCGGTGCGACGACGGCGTTGATGCCCGTCGCCGCAGTGCTCACGGTCTTGACCGTGACGTTGAAGACCGACCCGTCGCTGAGGTTGAAGGTCATGGCCTGGCCCGACGCCGTCCGCGCCGTGGCGTCGTTGTAGCTCGTCATGTCGAGCCAGCAATAGGTGTCCCAGCCGTTGGCCGCGGCACCGGCCGAGGTGGCGGGGGCACAGGTCGCCGCGCTCGCTGGGCTGACGGGGAGCAGGCAAAGTAAAGCGAGCAGCGCCGACGATATCGCCAGACGCTTTGCCAAATCGTTCAAAAGCCAGTGAAATGCACCCGCCATAAGGCAAGCATGGTAGCCAGATGAGGTTAACATTCCGTCGGTAATGCTACGGCATTGCTGCTTGTCTCCCGCAGCAGCCCTCCGCATAGCGGTATGATGAGCCCGTTGGACGTTAACCAGTCGATTTCCGGCCAGTCGTGGCGCTGGCGCAGCGGGGCGGGGCCGGGCGACGACCTGGTTGCCGGACTGCTTCTGGCGCGGGGGTGCGCGCATGACGAGCTCGAGGCGCATCGTGCACCGACGCTGCGCGGCTTCATGCCGGACCCGTCGATGTTCCGCGACATGGACGTGGCGGCGGCCCGGCTGGCCGATGCCGTCGAGCGCGGCGAAGCGGTGACGATCTTCGGCGACTACGACGTCGATGGCGCGACCTCTGCGGCGCTGCTCGTCCGCCTGTTGCGCGGGCTGGGCCTGACGCCGGCGGCCTATATCCCAGACCGCCTGATGGAAGGCTATGGCCCGTCGGGCGCCGCGCTGGTCAGGATTGCCGAGGGCGGCGCCAGGCTGATCGTCACGGTCGATTGCGGCGCGCAGGCGTTCGAGGCGCTGGCGATGGCCGGGGACGCGGGCGTCGACGTGATCGTGGTCGACCACCACCAATGCGCGGCGACGCTGCCGCTGGCCCATGCCGTCGTCAATCCGAACCGCCTAGACGAGGGCGAAGGGGCGGCACATGGCCATCTCGCCGCTGTCGGCGTGGCGTTCCTGCTGGGGGCCGCCCTGCTGCGCGACTTGCGCGGGCGCGGCTATTTCGCGGCGCGGCCCGAACCGCGGCTCATCGACCTGCTCGATCTTGTCGCACTCGGAACCGTCGCCGATGTCGCGGCGCTGCGCGGCCTCAACCGCGCTTTCGTCGCGCAGGGGCTCAAGGTGATGGGGGCAGGCCGCAACATCGGGCTGCAGGCCCTGCTGGCCGCATCGCGGCTCAAGCGCGCGCCGCAATGTTCGGACCTGGGTTTTGCGCTCGGCCCGCGCATCAATGCCGGCGGACGGGTCGGCAAGTCGGACCTCGGTGTGAGATTGCTGACGACCGACGACCCGGCGGAAGCCGCCGAGATCGCCGAACAACTGAACCAGCTGAACGAGGAACGCCGCGCGATCGAAGCGGGCGTCCAGGCCGAAGCCGAGGCGCTGGCAGCGGGCAAGGACAATCATGCCGTCGCCGTCGTGGCGGGCCAGGGGTGGCATCCCGGCGTCATCGGCATCGTCGCAGGTCGACTGAAGGAAAAGTTGGGCAGACCGGCGATCGTCATTGCCCTCGACGAAGCCGGCGTCGGCAAGGGGTCGGGCCGCTCGATCCCCGGCGTCGACCTGGGTGCAGCCGTGCTCGCGGCCAAGGATATGGGACTGCTCGTGGCGGGCGGTGGCCATGCCATGGCGGCAGGGCTGACCGTCGCGGCCGGGCAGGTCGAGGCCTTTGCCGATTTCATCGAGTCGCGCTTGTCCGCCGACGTCGCCCGCGCCTCGGGCGACCGGGCGCTGCTGCTCGACGTCGTCGTGTCGTGCGGCGGCGTCACGCCGTCGCTGGTCGAGGCGCTGGAAGGCGCCGGCCCCTATGGCATGGGCTGGCCCGCGCCACGCGTCGCGGCCGGACCGATGCGCGTGATCAAGGCCGACATCGTCGGCAGCGGCGGCCATGTCCGCGCGCTGATGCAGGGCGATGACGGCCGCAGCCTGAAAGCGGTGGCGTTTCGCAGTGCGGACAAGGCGCTGGGCCAGGCCCTGCTTGCCGCCCCGCGCGACCGGCGGCTGTGGATCGCAGGCCGCGCCAAGATCGACGACTGGGGCACGCGCCCGGCCGCCGAACTGCACCTCGACGATGCGGCGTGGTGTGACTGACAAACAGTTGACGATATCGACGTTTCTGCTAAGCGCGCGCTTCGCTTTTACGAGCGGCCCCATCGTCTAGCGGTTAGGACGCGGCCCTTTCACGGCTGAAACACGGGTTCGATTCCCGTTGGGGTCACCAATCTGACGTGAAATGGCCGGTTGCAGACTGGCAGGTTTCAGCCGGCGAATAGCAAAGCTGCCGTTGCAAGGTAGTTCGTCCGTCGGCAGCGGTCGCCCTAGCAGCGGTTATCAACCCGATCTCGTCCAGCGTCCGTAAGCAGACACGCGAAGGCGACTTAACCTGAAATCGAGTCAAATCGGCGACGATCACTTCGACTAGGCCCGGCCGGTCGGGTCTTTCGTCTTACCGGGGCATCGATCGGCGCCTGCAGCACGTGAATGCAAGTGCGAGCTTGAGATCTATGTATTGAATAGGTTCTGCCTAGTATAAGACGCGACTATGCCGACCTTACGACAGCTTGAATATCTTGTAGCGGTGGCGGATGAGGCAAACTTCGGACGGGCCGCATTGCTTTGTAATGTGTCACAGCCGTCGCTTAGCCAGCAATTGCGAGCGCTGGAAGCACGCTTGGGCGTGACGCTTGTCGAGCGACACGCCGCTGGTGCCTTTCTCACACCGATCGGGCGCGAAATAACGGCGCGTGCGCGGCGCGTGATCGTTGAAGCGCAGGACATTCGTGACTTGGCGCGCCGTGTGGGCGAGACCGTGGTCGGGACATTGCGACTGGGCGTCAGCCCGACGCTGGGGCCCTATCTGCTTCCGCCGATCATTGCCGAGCTTCACCGCGAACAACCCGATCTGCGGCTTTACATCCGCGAGGGCATTCCGGAAGAACAAGCACTCGCGCTATCGCGTGGTAGCCTCGACATCTTGATCGGGCCCTTGCCGATCGGAGGCCATGACCTTGAAATTGTTCCGCTGTTTAGGGAGCGGCTGTTCCTCGTTGCCTCGCCCGATCACCCGCTAGTGGGGCAGCACAATCTGACGATTGCGGACCTGGCGGGCGCCGAAATTCTCAGTCTCGACCAGCGCCATCATTTGCATCGCCAAGTGGCAACCATCTCGGCCGACCTCGGCATGGTGGTGTTGCGTGACTACGAGGGAACGAGCCTCGACAGCGTCCACCAAATGGCGGCGTCCGGCATGGGGCTGACCATCCTGCCGGAGTGTTACATCCGGTCGGACGTCGGTGGTTCGATCGGCGTTACGGTCCTTCAACCCGCAGGCTGGACGTTTACCCGTAATATTGCAGCCGCCTGGCGTCTTGGGGCGGCCTATGGCAGCGCCTATCGCCAAATTGCGAACCGTATACAGGCGGGAGCACAGGCAATTGTAGCCGGAGAGGGTGACATACCGCGATAGGCATAGCCTATCGCGAAGTGGCGCTTTTTGAATTGGAATATTGCGCTTCAGCAGGCGTAGACGGCTTACCGGCCGGGAGCGCTCGATACGTTCAAACCACTCTCCGGCGACGAAATTGGCCTGCTGGAGGTTCCATGATTTTGATCCTTGCTGCGCTGATAGGGGCAACCGCAGCGGCACCCGTCAGCGACGACAGACCGCGCGACACCCATCACAAGCGATGGGCGCCAGCGGGAAAGACCCCTGCAGTGACACACCACCTTATCAAGAAGCAAAGGTGCAATCGCCATGCGCCGCTTCATCTTGCGGGAAAGACCCACTTGCCCGCCAACCACGGGTGCAAGAAGCGATAAGAGCGTTGCTGCCAGCCGCGACCGGGCAAGCCGATCGTCGTCAGCTCAGCGCTTTTTTCGCTACTTCATTGCAAATAGCGCGCCTTCCGGCAGCGCCAGGGACACTGGGCAGTGCCACCGACCACCGAATTATCGTCCGGAAGCCTCGGCTGGCGCGAGGCCAGAGCCTGGCTGGTAGAGATCGTCGGGCCTGACACGGCCTATCTGCGGCTGGCCTTTGTCTATGGCGTAGCGATCAGCCTGCTGTCGCTTGCGATGCCAATATCGGTTCAGCTGCTCATCAACAGTGTCGCCAATACCGCCTTGCCCGCGCCACTGTGGACGCTGGCGGGACTTCTGCTTGTCCTGTTGCTGTTCGCTGCGGGCTTAAGCGCCATGCGCTCATGGGTCATGGCACTTTTCGAGCGACGCTTTTACGCGCGCGTTGTGGCCGAGATCACGATCCGTGCAGTGCACGCGCAAAACCCATTCTTCGGAGACCAAAATCGCGCCGACCTTTTCAACCGCTATTTCGATCTGGTTGTCGTCCAAAAAGCAGTGCCCAGCTTGGTCATCGGCGGCTTTACGATCCTGCTCCAATCGGCGGTCGGGCTTGCGGTCACCAGTTTCTATCACCCGTTTTTCCTGGCATTCAACACGTTGCTGTTGTTGTTGGTGCTGGCGATCTGGAGTCTTTGGTCGCGAGGTTCGATCCGGTCCGCCGTCGCGCTCAGCCACGCCAAACACGCGACGGCGCGGTGGCTCGAAGGGGTCGGGGCGTCTAACGGTTTCTACAAGTCGAGCCGCCACCTCGATTTTGCGATTGGCAGGTCGGAAGCCGCTACGGCGACCTATGTCAGCCAGCACCGCCGCTATTTCCGATATAGTTTCACACAGACGGTCGCTTTCCTGCTGCTTTACGCCTTTGCGAGCTCGGCCTTGCTTGCGCTTGGAGGTGCCCTGATCCTGCGCGGCGAGCTGTCGCTCGGCCAGCTGGTTGCCGCAGAACTCATCTTGAGCGGCGTGTTTTATGGATTATCGCAACTCGGTGGCTATCTCGACACGCTCTATGACCTGGTGGCCAGTTCGGAAGAACTGTCGATGCTTTTCGCGATACCGCAAGAGCCTGTCGACATGCCGACCTCGGAAGAAGACTCGCATTTCCCGAAAACGGGTGCCGTCCGGCTCGAGGGGGTAGAAGTCGAGGACGCGCTCTTCGACTTTTCACTTCGGGCGGGCGAACAGCTGGTGACGCTCGCTGACGGGGACACCGAGCGGCTTTTGGGTATGATCCTGAAGCGTCACGTCGTCCCGAAAAGGGGCTTCGTCATGATCGGCGGCGCCGACATGACCGCCTTCAACATCTACCAGCTTCGGTCGGATGTCATGGTCATCAACCGCCCGACGATCGTAGACATTACCATCCGCGAGTATCTCTCGCTTGCCTGCTCGACCCTTTCCTCGGCATCGATGCTTGATGCCCTCGGTGTGGTAGGCCTGCGCGAGCGCATTGCGCGGCTGCCGGACGGCCTCGACACGCAGCTTGCCAATCTGGGCCATCCTCTTTCGATCGGCGAGGTCATGGCACTCAAGCTCGCGAATGCACTGCTGGTCCAGCCGCGCGTGCTGATGCTGTCGCAACTCTACGACCTGCTTCCGGCCAACCGGCTGGTCGAGGCCCTTCGTCGGCTGAAGGAAGCAGGGTCGACGACGCTACTCTTCACGGGCCGTCCGGAGGACATCAGTCTCGATGGGTGGTTGTGGCTGGGCCGACGCCAGCAGCAACGATTTTCCAGCTGGACGGCGCTGATGGCCGATAGGGAGGGAGAGACGCGCGATGGCAAGTAATCCCGACCGGGCCGCACAGTTTCCGACGCTCGCGACCATGCGCGCGCCGGGCATCGCGACCACGCTGGCCTGGCTGTTGCTGATCTGCATCGCCTTCGCGGTAGCCGTCATGGCACTCGTCCCTTGGGTCCAGACGGCAAGCGGTGCGGGACAAGTCGTCGTCGTCGATCCCGAGCAGCGCAACCAACAGGTAACCGCGCTCGTCCCCGGTCGTGTCGAGCGTTGGTACGTAATGGATGGCCAGCATGTCGAGCGCGGCGACCCGATAGCGCGCGTGGTCGATCTCGATCCCGATCTGTTGTCAAGGCTTCGCGCGGAACGTGCGCAAGTAGAGGCGGAAATTGCCGCTAGCGGCCAAAGCCGTGCGGTTGCGGAACTTGATGTTGCACGTACGCGCACGCTGCTGGCCGAGGGGCTTGCGGCACGGCGCGACTTCGAACAGACGCAGATCAAGGTTGCCGACGCTGGCGCTAAGCTGGCGGAAGCGCGCGCCAAGCTCAACCGGATCGACATTCAGCTGCAACGCCAGTCCGCGCAATTGGTGCGCGCTCCCCGCGAGGGCCGTATCCAGCAGCTGAACAACATAACCGGCGGATCGCTGGTCGCGGCCGGAACGGTGCTGGCGATCATCGCGCCCGAGCAGGTCGAGCGCAGTGTAGAGTTGTACATCGACGGACGGGACGTGCCATTATTGCGACCCGGACGCCCTGTCCGGCTTGAATTCGAAGGTTGGCCCGCGATCCAATTCAGCGGCTGGCCGTCGATCGCGCAAGGCATGTTCGACGGACGTGTCCGCATGATCGACCCCAATGCAGGCCCAGACGGCCTGTTTCGCATCCTCGTCGAACCTCACCCCGGCAAACCAGCCTGGCCATCACGCGATTACGTTCGTCCCGGGGGCAAGGTCCGCGGGTGGGTCCAAGGCGAAACGGTCCTTGTTGGCTATGAATTATGGCGCCAGCTCAATGACTTTCCTCTCGATTTCGGGCGTAGGAACGGGACAGCGACGACAAGCGCGGAAAAGGAGTCTGCCGCCAAAACCACCGAAGACGAAGGGACGAGCAAATGATCCGCCGGCTCAGCGTTGTGTTCCTCGCTCTCTGTCCGGCACCCGTGCTGGGGCAGGCGCCGCTGACACTCGATGAAGTGTTGCGATCGTCGGCTCGGTCGGCACCCCAAATCATCGAAGCACTTGCCCGTGCGCGCCAAGCCGAGGGGCGGGCGCTTGCGACAGAGGGAGCGTTCGATACGCTTTTCGAGATCGACGCCCGATCACGTTTGGCGGGATATTACAGCGGGTCCGTAGTGGAGGGCCGCGCCACGATGCCGCTGGCGAGCAACGGCGGCTATGCGTACGGCGCCTACCGTGCTTCACGCGGCACGTTTCCTGTCTACGAAGACCAGGCCTATACCAATCGCGCCGGCGAGCTGAAGGTAGGCGCACTGTTCGCGCTGCTTCGCGACCGCGCTATTGACGAGCGGCGCCTCCGCCGTAGCGTGGCAGCCACGGATGTGAGCATCGCCCAGCTCGAAGCAGAAATGGTGGCGATCGGCGTGCAGCGCCGAGCGATCGAAGCCTATCAGAACTGGGTCAGTGCCGGCCTGAAGCTGCGTGCTTACCGGGACCTGCTCAGCTTGGCGGAGGCGCGAAAGGGTGGCATCAAGCGGCTCGTCACACTGGGCGCCCGTCCTGCCGTCCTGCTGACTGAGAATGAGCAGAATTACGTGCGGCGCCAGGCGCTTGTCGAGCGAGCTAGTCAGGAATTCGCGACAGCGGCCAATAGCTTGTCGCTTTACCTGCGTGACGAGGCGGGGACCCCGGTGCGGGCATCTCACGCGCGCTTGCCATCCGATGCGACGGTCTTGCTTGGCGTTGGCACCACGAACCCGATGAGCGAGCCGGTCGCCCGGCCCGACTATCGTGTGATTCTCGCTCGCGTCGAACAGGCGGGCAGGCGAACGCTGCTGGCGCAGAACGACTTGGCGCCCCGCCTGGACCTGCGCGGCGACGTCGCCAAGGACATAGGCCCTGCAGGCTTGGGCGGGGCGACGCGGACGCCGCTGGAAGCGACTATCGGCATTCGCCTAAGTTTGCCTCTGCAAAACCGGGCTGCCAAAGGGCGGCTTGGCGAAGCCCGTGCCGAAGTCGAGGCGCTGACCGTGCGCAGCCGACTTCTCCGCGAGCAAATCGGGGTCGAAGTCCAAGGTGTTCTAATCGCCGTGGAAGCGGCCGAGCGGCTTGCAGATATTGCCAAACGGGAACGGCTTCTTGCCGAGCAACTCGCGGCCGCCGAGCTGCGCCGTTTCGACTTGGGGTCGAGCGACTTTTTCCTGGTCAACCTGCGCGAGGAAACGTTTACTGACGCGCTCATCCGGCTGGTCGACGCACAAGCGCGTATCGGCGCGGCGCGAGCCGAACTGGCGGCCGCGACGGCAGACCGGTCTGCGCTGCGTCTCGCGGATTAGCGCAACAGCGGAGGAACAGGCGCCAGCATGGCTTTGCTGCCAAATCAGAGCTTTGCTCTGAACGCCGAGCCCAAGACTATCAGGTTCAGCTCAGACGCCGACATCGAACTTGTCCGCCCGCCGCTTGCCCAGCAGCAGCCGCTTTTCGAGCCGTGCACGCAGCTGTGTGTAGTAGGCGGTCAGAAATCCATCGATGTCCGTAACTTCGGTCGGCCAGCCGATCTTGTCGATAATCGCCTGCGTCACCGTGAGCTTTGCCGCCGTGTCGCTGCGGCGAATCACGCCCTCCAGCGTTTCCAGTTCGTACACGCCATAGGCGTCGAGCTGGTCGCGCGTGAACTCGAATGCCGCGACGGTGGGCAGGGTCGTCAGGTCGCGGTCGAGCTTATCCCGCGTGGTACGGATGACCCAAGTACCCGCCAGCAAGTCGCCGACCCGGAGTCGATCCTTGTTGAGCAGCGGGAAGCACAGGAAGACGCCGGTCCAGATGAAGCCCAGCCATCCGGTCAGTGCATCGACCGTCCCGGCGGATAGGCCCGTCACCAGCATGGTGAGCGGCAGGAAGGTTTCGACTTCGCGCATCAGGTTGCGGGCAACGACTGCGTCCGCCGTCAGCCGCCCGCCATCGCGCGCGACCACGCGCAGCTTCATCCAGCGTTTGCCCAGAGTCGCGGCGCGCGGGCGCAATTCCAGGGCGATGAAGTAGAAATTGCGGATCAGGAAGAAGCCGAGCAGCCAGATGACGCCGCTAATCTCGCCACCCTGCCTGGCCACAAAGGCGTATCCGGCCATGATGGTCAGGCCGATCATCGCCACGATCATCACGGTCAGGTCGATAAGGAAGGCGCCGATGCGCTGGCCGCTGTCTCCGATGACGACGCCGAGATCGACGCCTTCGGGCGTCACCAGACGCCGACGCTTGTCGCGGACCTTGGGCGGCCCGGGTGCTCGGGAGGCTTCAGTCGCCATGACGCAGCCGCGGCCCGTAATAATAGGTTAGCCAGAACAGCAGCATGCCGCCGCCGATCGCGAAGCGGATCCAGTCGGCGTTGATCGTCTGGCGGCCGATCCCTTCGAGGAGGCCGGCGACGGCGAGCATGATGACCACCCCGATCATCGCCGTTCCTGCGGTCCGCCCGGCGCTTGTCGCAGCCGACATCCGGCTCCGCGTGCCGGGAAAGGCGATGCGCGTGCCGATGTGCAGGCCGGCCGCCGCCGACAGCGTGATCGCGTAAAGCTCGGTCGTCCCGTGGATCGACAGCCAGCCGACCATCGGCAGGGCAAGTCCCTTTGCCGCGTAGATCTGCAGCATCGCCCCGAGCGCGGCGCCATTGTAGAAGGCAAGCAGCAGTGTCGGCACGCCGAACGCAAAGCCGAGCGCAAAGCACGCAAGCGAGATCTGGGCGTTGTGGGTGAATAGATAGGTAGCGAAGAACCGTAGACCGTCCTGTTCCTTGCCGTCCGAATACAGGATCGACTTCAGGGTCTGCGCACTCGCATAGGGCCCTCGCCCGCCTGCCATGTCGCTGCCAACGATGGACGCAAACCACGCAGGCTCGCCCTGAACAAGCAGGAACCCCGCGACCGTGCCGGCGACAAGCACCGCGAGGGCGACGAGCGTTTCGACCCACAAGGCGCGCACAGCGCCCGGCCAGTCGGACAGGAAAAAGCGCGCCGTCCGGCGGCCGAAGCCCCCGCTGGCTCCATAGATGGCGAGATAGGCGCGCAACGACAGCGCTTCAAGATAGTCGACCAGCGCCCGGTCGAGCACTGTCGCGCGTGCGACGGACAAGGACGAGAGCGTCGACCGGTAGAGCAGCGGCAGATCGAGGAGTTCGTCGTCGCTCAGCGCCCGCGGGCTGCGGCCCTCGATCCGCTTGAGCATGCCCTCGAGCCGTTGCCAGTCCGCCTCGCGTTCGGCGCGGAATATGGTCGAGTCCTGACTCACAGCAGGTTCCGCCGCTTGAGGCCGAGATAGGCATTGACCAGCTCGGCACCGACGCGGTCGTGGTGCGCTTCGACAATATGGACGCCCAGCCGCTGCAAGCGGGCGACGACGATCCGCCGCTCGCGCAGCATCGCGGCGGCAATCACCGCGCGCGAGACGTCGGCGCTGTGTTCCGGAACCGCGTTCGCCATCGCCTCCAGCTCGACGTCGTGCATCAGGACGAACAGCACGAGGTGTCGCTCGGCGAGCCGACCGATGTTGCGCAGCATGAGCTCGGCGCTGGTCGGATCGACGAAGTCGGTGAACACGAGCACCAGCGAACGCCGCTTGAGCTGCGACCCGAGCGTGGTCAGTGCCAGGGTGAAGTTCGTCTCCTCGTTCGAATAGTCGAGCTCGGCGGCCAGCCCCTGGAATGTCGCGAACGACGCGATTCCCGAAACGGCGCCGCTCGAGATGCGCGGGCGGGCGTCGAAGCCGAACAGCGAGACCTTGTCGCCGATCTTGAGCGCAACGAACGCCGCGGTGAGCGCGGCCGAAATCGCGCGGTCGATGCGCGGCACGCCATCGACGGGTTCGCACATCAGGCGCCCGGCATCGATCGCGAAGACGACCTCGTTGTTGCGCTCGGTTCGGTACTCCTTGGCGATCAGGCCGCCATGCCGGGCGCTCGCCTTCCAGTCGATGGCGCGGCGGTCCATCCCCTGGCGAAAGTCGGCGAGCGCCTGGAATTCGCCGCCGGCGCCGGTGTCGACCTGAACGATTTCGCCGATGCTGGCGTCGCGGCGAAACAGCCGAAGCGCCTCGGCACGCAGGGGCCGGATGTCAGGCAACACGGCGACCGTGCGGTCGAGCGCGATCCGCTTTTGTCGCCAGACGAGGCCCAGCATGCCTGGCCAGCGCAGCCACAGCGCGTCGATCGCGGCAGACCCGCGGCGGACGGCGGTGAAGGCCATGGTTCGCCCGCCGCTTGTTGTTTCGGAACCCGTGGCCGCGGCCACGAGCCGTGCGTCGTGTTCGACAGCGGCCTCGAACCGGCGACGCCCGCCCACGCGCGCCGATATGTCGAGCGCGATGTCCTGGCCGACATAGGCGGCGCGCGGAGCCTCGAGGGAGGCATTCAGGGCCGCTGCCCCCGGGGTGGCCAGCGCATCGGCCAGGGTCAGGGCCAGCACGAGCAGTACGATGACGAGGCCCCCATACCAATAGGCGGGCAGGAGAACCGCCACCGCGATAGCGGGCAGCGCGCTTGCCGCCGCGAGAATGGCTGCCCGGCCGCTGGGATAGATCATGCCGGTCTCACCGTGGCACCTCCACCTGCGCGATCAGTTCGGCGACCACGGCCTCGACCCGCTTGCCGTCGATCTGGGCCGCCGGCGAGAGAATGACGCGGTGCCGCAGCAAAGGCAGGGCGAGCGCCTTTACGTCGTCGGGGATCGCATAGTCGCGCCCGTCGAGCGCGGCACGGGCACGGGCGGCACTGGCCAGCATGGCCGCGGCGCGCGGCGACGCCCCGGTCTCGAGCGAGGCGCTGTTGCGGGTGGCGCGGACGAGGCGGACGATATACCGCACGACATCGTCGACGAGGCCCACGGCGGCGACGGCTGCGACCGCGGCATCGAGCGTACCCGTGTCCGCGACCGCGCCGATGCCCCATTCCTCGATCTGCGGCGCGCCGAAGCGGCTGCCGTGGCGGGACACGATGGCCACTTCTTCCTCGGCGCTCGGATAGTCGACGACCTGCTTGAACAGGAACCGGTCGAGCTGTGCCTCCGGCAGCGGGTAGACGCCCTGCTGCTCGATCGGGTTCTGCGTCGCGACGACCATGAAATGGGCGGACAGCGCGTGCGTAGTGCCGTCGAAGGTGACCGACCGCTCCTGCATCGCCTCCAGCAGCGCCGCCTGGGTCTTGGGCGGGGTGCGGTTGATCTCGTCGGCCAGCAGCAGTTCGGTGAAGATCGGCCCCTTGGTCAAGGTGAAGGTCGACGTCTGGAAGTTGAACAGATTGGCACCGATGATGTCGCCCGGCATCAGGTCCGGCGTGAACTGGATCCTGCCATAGTCGAGCCCCGTCGCGCGCGCGAAACACCGGGCGAGGAACGTCTTGGCCGTTCCCGGCGGGCCTTCGAGCAGGACATGGCCGCGCGCGAACAGCGCGACCAGCAGCAGGTCGACAGTTCCGTCCTGCCCGGTGATCGCCTTCCCAACCTCACCCCTGATGCGTGCGCCCAGCGCCTTTACGTCGTCAACGGTCACGAACCACCTCGTTTCTCCAGTCATGCAGGGCACGCGCGGCGGACCGCATCGCGTCGGAATTGGGGGCCGTGCGGGCCCGTTCGGCCAGCTCGGCGAACGTGCCGCTCGGCGTGGCGGGCAGACGGGCCAGCCAATGCTCCTGCGCCACGGGGTCGAGCGCGCCCGCGCCGAGCGCCTGCGCCGTGCTGTCGCGGATGATCGCGACATAGCGACCGCCCAGGCGCTTCACCGCACCCGCACGACTGATGAGTATGGCGGCATTGTCGGCAAGCGCGCGCTTGCCGAACGGAATGGCGCGCGGCTCGGCGACCGGCGGGCCGAAGCGGGCGAAGGCGTGGATGCCCAGCAGCAGCGCGGTCGCGAGGACGGCCAGCGTCAGCGCGAGGAACGGCGGCTCGAACATCAGCTGCAACAGGTTTCGCGATCCCTGCCGGTTGAGCACCATGTCGAATGCGACTGAATCCTGCGCATCGGCGCGGAGCGCGTCGACGATCGCGAGCGCCGCACGCGCGCCTTGCGGCGTTTTCAGGCCCTGGTTGGACAGGATGTCGGGATCGGCGAGGATATAGTCGGCGGCGCCGTTGCTCAGGTCGGTCCGCCCGAGCACGGTGTCGCCGCCGCTGTCGACGAGGACCGGCTTCATGCCCTGGGCGATATAGTGCAGCGTCGAGGGCGCGGGGGTACCGACGCCGTCCATTTCGCCGCCGGGAACGCCGGAAATGCGATTGCCCTTTGGGGATACTTCTTCGGCAAAGCTGATGCGGCCGAATACCTCGAGCAGCTGCGGCGACCATCGCGGCGGGAGAATTCCCTTGTTCTCGACCCACCCCGACTGCAGCATCTTTGGGGACGTTACGTATTTCGGCAGGATATACAGCGTTTTCGAGTCATCGACCCCGCGGCGGGTCGCGACCAACTGTCGCAGGCGCTCGACATCGGTGTCCGGTTGGATCGTCACGATGACAAAGCCCGGCGCGCGCCAGTGGCCCTCGTCATCGCCAAGCGCCGTCAGCCGTCCGGTCGTTTCTGACAGTCTGTAAAGCCCGAAGAAGCCGACTGCCGACTTCGACAGGGGCAGGGGGCCGGCCGACCCCCGCGCCTTCATCTGCGGCGCATAGGCCATGAGGAACAGGAAGCCGAGGAATGCCAGCGCGCCGCTGAGCACCACGATCGCGACCACCCGGGCCGAAAAGGGATTGTCCGAGGCGCGGTCAGCCATGGACCGCGTTCCAGGTCGCCGGCGTGGCGAAACGGGCATAGGCCGCGCGGCATTCCGCCCAGGCTGCTTCGCTGACCGCGCGGCTGCCGAAGGCGCTGACCTCGACAACACGGGCGATGGCGTCGAAGGCGGGCCGCGCCGCGCCCGGCAGTTCTTCGGCCGCGGCAATGTCGCGCGCGGTCAGCGAGGGCTTCAGAAATTGCGGCAGGCGCCGCGCGATGTCCTCGACGCTGCGCAGCAACAGCAGGCGGGCCGCCTCGGCATAACGCCCCTGCGCAGCCAGCGCTTCGGCTTCGGCAAGCAGTGCGCGCGCCGCCGCTTCTTCGGGCCGCCACTCGTCGATGACGGTCGCGGCGCGCTTGTCGCGCTTGCGCGCCCAGGGCCATTCGATGCCGTCGATGTTGGACAGGATCAAATACAGGACCGCCAGTACGACGGCGGCAATCGCGCCCCAGAAGATGTAGGGAAAAGCCGGGGACAGCCAGGCGAGGAACTCGCCCAGCGGCTTCAGCCATTCGGGAAGTTTCGGGGGCGGCGGCGTCGCGAACGGCGCCATGTCGAACTGGATGCTCTTGTCAGCGACGAGTGCGCGGTGCGCGGCGTCGAACCGACCGTCGACCGCCGCCCGCTCCGCTTCGCTTCCCACACCTGCCACACTGCCCCCGTACGCGACCATGGCACTTGTGGCGATGCCCCGAGGCCTGAGCAAGCTTTGCTGCCCAAATATTGATAACTGCTTGGCCCTGACGAATTAATTTATGGCAGCGGCAAAGGCCCCGGCCGGCTGGTTCGTTCCGGATGGGCATGCCGCCGGCGTGTTTTCGTACTGTTGCAGAGGTTGCCATGCTCGATTTCGCCACTGCTGCCAGCCGCTTCGGCCTTGGGGCCCGACCTGACGATGTGAGGGGCACGGATCCGCGGCGCGCGACGCTCGACCAGTTCGCGCGCTTCGATGCCCGGCCCGCAGCGTTCGTGGCGGCGCCGACGCGCGCCACGGTCGCTGCCGGGCTTGCCGAATACCTCGAGCAGACGCGTGCCTATCGCCAGCAATCGGGATCCAAGGCCGAGCGAGCCACGGAAATGGTGACGGCCGCCGGTGGGGCGCCCGCCGGCGAGACCGTGCAGCAGGCGATCAAGGCGTCGCGCAAATACGCAGGCGAGGTAGCGCGCAGCGAATATATCGCGCTGGTCGGCGCGCGCGCCAATGCCGCGCTGACCTCTCCCGCGCCCTTTGTCGAACGGATGGTCCATTTCTGGGCGAACCATTTCGCCGTCTCGATCGACAAGCTCCCGGTCATCGGCATGGGAGGGCTGCTCGAGGTCGAGGCCATCCGGCCACATGTGCTCGGCACTTTCAAGGACATGCTGTTCGCGGTCGAAACCCACCCGGCGATGCTGATCTACCTCGATCAGGCGCAATCGATCGGCCCGAACAGCCAATTGGGGCAGGCCGTCGCGGCGCGCGGCAAGCGCAAGATCGGGCTGAACGAAAACCTGGCCCGCGAAATCATGGAGCTGCATACGCTGGGCGTGCGGACCGGCTATGTGCAGGCCGATGTCACCGAATTCGCGCGAGCGATGACGGGCTGGACCGTCGCGGGCATCACGGGTGGGCCCATGGCGCGCCTTGTCGCCGGGACGCCGGGCGCGTTCCTGTTCGCGCCCGCGCTGCACGAGCCCGGCGATCGCCTGATCATGGGACGCCGTTATGCGCAGGGCGGCGAGGCACAGGCGCGCGCCGTTCTGTCCGACCTGGCCGAAAGCCCGGCCACCGCGCGGCACATCGCGACGAAGCTGGCGCGCCACTTCACGGGCGACGTGCCGCCGCCCGCGCTGGTCGACCGGCTGTCCGCACGCTTCCTGGCGACGGGCGGTGACTTGCCCGAGCTATATCGGACGCTGATCGAAGCGCCCGAAGTCGCGGCCCCCGGCACCGGCAAGTTCAAGACGCCGTGGGACTGGTCGATCTCGGCGCTGCGCGCGGTCGGGACCCGCGACGTTCAGGGGCAGGCGATCGCGGGACTGATGACGCAGCTAGGCCAGCCCGTGTGGAAGCCCGGTTCCCCCGCCGGCTATGACGACGCCGACGCCAGCTGGGCGGGCCCAGATGCGCTGTTGCGCCGGGTGGAGGCTTCGGCACGCATTGCGAGCCGCGTCGGCGGCGTCGCATTCGATGCGCGCAAGCTTGCCGGAAATGTCTTGCCCGGGGGCGGCAGTGCGGCGACACTGGCCGCGATCGCCCGGTGCGAAAGCCCGGTCGAGGGCCTGTCGTTGCTGCTCGTTTCGCCCGAATTCATGCGGAGGTAAGGATGCTGGATCTCAACATCGGACGGCGCGGCATACTGGCATCGGGTCTTGCCGGTGCCGGCGTTATGGCCCTGCCGTCGATCGCCTTTGCAGCGGCGCCAACCGAGCGACGTTTCGTCTTCGTAATTCAGCGCGGCGCGGCCGACGGGCTCAACATCGTGATGCCGACCGGCGATCCGGGCTTTGCCGCGGCCCGCGGGAGCCTGGCCGTGCCGGGCGGGACGAAGCTCGACGGAATGTTCACGCTGCATCCGGCGCTCGTCGAGACGGCGAAGATGTTCGGCGACAAGCAGGCCCTGTTCGCGCATGCCGTCGCCTCGCGCTATCGCGACCGCTCGCACTTCGATGGCCAGAACGTGCTCGAGACCGGCGGCACCCAGCCCTATCAGCTGAAGGACGGCTGGCTGAACCGTTTTCTCGCGCTGCTTCCGAAGGCGGAGGGCGATGCCATCGCCATCTCGTCGACAATTCCCGCGGCGCTGCGCGGCAAGGTCGAAGTGGCGTCCTATGCGCCGTCCGCGCTGCCCGATGCGCCCGACGATCTGCTCGTGCGCGTTTCGGCGATGTACGCCGCCGATCCGCAGCTTCACGGGTTATGGGAACAGGCGATGGCGACCCGGTCGATGACCGGCGACCTGAGCGATGCGGGCAGCAAGAACGCCACGGCGACCGGTGCGCTGGCCGCCCGGCTTCTGATGGGTCCGACCACGCGTATCGCGATGATCGAGACCGGCGGCTGGGATACCCATGCCGGCCAGACCGGCCGCCTGGCCGCCCAGCTCAAGGGGCTGGACGGCATGCTTGCGGCACTTCGGGATGGGCTCGGCGCTCAATGGGCGAACACGCTTGTCGTCGTCGCAACCGAATTCGGCAGGACCGTCGCGGTCAACGGCACCGGCGGCACGGACCATGGCACCGGCTCGGCGGCGATGCTGCTCGGCGGGCGCATCGCCGGCGGCCGGGTCGTCGCCGACTGGCCGGGCCTGACGGGATCGAACCTGTACGAAGGGCGCGACCTGAAGCCGACGCTCAGCCTCGACACGCTGATCGGTGCGGCGCTCGCACAGCATTATGGGCTCGATCCGGTACGAGTGCGCGCCGCGCTCTTTCCCGACGAGACCGGCGATCGCTTTCGGGAAACGCTGGTCCGGACCTGAAGCGCCGCTGTCGGTGATCTCCTGCGTGCGCGCGACATCGGGTCCTTCGTCGCGCGACATGCTGGAACCTGCCGCGAAACTCGCCTAAGCGCCCCGGCATCATGACACTGTACAAGAATTTTACTGCGCAGCTCGATGCCGCGCTTGCCCGGGTTCCCGCCGTGGCCGACGCGCCGCGCGCCAATGTCACGGTCGAGCCGCCGCGCGATCCGAGCCACGGCGACCTGTCGACCAATGCCGCCATGGTCCTGTCGAAAGCCGCCGGCCTGGCACCGCGCGCGCTGGCCGAAATGCTCAAGCCCGAACTGGCGGCGGTCCCCGGCGTGACCTCGGTCGAGATCGCCGGCCCCGGCTTCATCAACCTGCGGCTCGCGGACGAGATCTGGCGCACCGAACTGGCGGCCATCCATGCAGCCGGCGACAGCTACGGCCGCTCGGACCTGGGCGGCGGGTCGATCGTCAACATCGAATATGTCTCGGCGAACCCTACGGGGCCGATGCACATGGGTCATTGCCGCGGTGCCGTCGTCGGCGATGCGCTGGCAAGCCTGCTCGAATGGGCAGGGCACAAGGTGACGCGCGAATATTACGTCAATGACGCGGGGGGTCAGGTCGACGTGCTCGCACGGTCGGTGCACCTGCGTTACCGTGAAGCGCTGGGCGAAGACGTCGGCGAGATCCCGGAGGGGCTCTATCCCGGCGACTATCTCGTGCCCGTCGGACAGGCCCTGGCCGCCGAATTCGGTACCGCCCATGTCGGCAAGCCCGAGGCCGACTGGCTCGGGCTGTTCCGTACCAAGGCGGTCGCCGCGATGCTCGAGCTCATCAGGGCCGATCTCGCGCTGCTCGGCATCCATCACGACCTGTTTTCGTCCGAAGCTGCCGTACAGGCAGCGAAAAAGCCCGAGGCGGCCGAGGCCGTGCTGCGCGCCGCAGACCTCGTCTATGACGGCCAGCTCGAAGCCCCCAAGGGAGAGGTCGACCCCGACTGGGAGCCTGTCACCCTCCCGCTGTTCCGCTCGACGGCATTCGGCGACGACCAGGACCGTCCGATCCGCAAGTCGGACGGCAGCTGGACCTATTTCGGCGCCGACATGGCCTATCATTTCCAGAAGGCGGAAAGCGCCGATGCGCTGATCGACATATGGGGTGCCGACCATGCCGGAACGGTCAAGCGCATTCGCGCGGCAGTGTCGGCCCTGACCGGCGGCAAGCCGTTCGACGTGAAGCTGATCCAGATGGTCCGCTTGCTGCGTGCGGGTGAGCCGGTGAAGATGTCCAAGCGTTCGGGCAATTTCGTGACACTTGCCGATGTCGTGAACGAAGTCGGCAAGGATGTCGTCCGCTTCACCATGTTGACGCGCAAGGCCGACGCCCAGATGGACTTCGACTTTGCCAAGGTGGTCGAGGCGTCGAAGGACAATCCCGTCTTTTACGTCCAATATGCCCATGCCCGCATCCGTTCCATCGGGCGCAAGGCGGCTGAGGCAGGCATTGTCGCAGACGGCAGCGCCGTCGCGCGGCTCGACGCCGAGGATCTCGAACTCGTGAAGCTCGCGGCGCAATTCCCGCGGATCGTCGATGCAGCCGCCCTGGCTCGCGAGCCGCATCGGATCGCCTTCTACCTTTACGATCTGGCCGCTGCCTTCCACGGCTATTTCAATTTGGGACACGAACGCACCGATCGGCGGGTTGTCGTGGCCGACGACGTCGCCTTAAGTGCCGCACGTCTTTTCCTCGTCGATGGAATAGGACAGATCATCCGAAACGGCCTGGCGATCATGGGGGTGGCTGCCGTTGAAGAAATGTGAGCCGGGAGAATTAAGGTGAGCGACAGCGCGCGGGACCCAGCGATTGACGAAGACCGTCTCCCCTGGCTCGAGGCCGTCGATGACGAAGACGGCGGCGAAGGCGTCTCTGTCGGGAAGCTGATCGCGCTGATCGTCGCAGCGCTGGTGGCGCTGGGCATCGTGATCGGGGGCGTCTGGGCATTCCGTTCGAAAACGGCACCTGCCAACACCACCGATCCGACGCTGATTGCGGCGGCGGAAGGCGATTACAAGGTCAAGCCCGAAGCGCCCGGCGGCATGAAGGTCGAGGGCAAGGGCGACAGCAGCTTCGCCACTTCCGAAGGCGCCGAGGCCACGGGCAAGATCGATACCAACGCGCTGCCCGAGACGCCGGTAAAAGGGGTAAAGGGAGCGGCCGTCGCCGATCCGGCCGGCAAGGCCGCGGCAAATACCACGGTTGCCGTGCCGAAGCCGGGCGGCAAGCTGGTCGCCAAGACGCCCGTCGTTGTGGCACCGGTCCGGACGGGTGGCGGCTCCATGGTCCAGCTCGGTGCCTATGGCTCGGAGGCGAAGGCGACCACGGCCTGGACGACGCTGTCGGCGCGCTATGGCTATGTCGCGTCGCTGACACATCAGATCGTGGCTGCCGAAGTCGCCGGATCGACCGTCTACAGGCTGCGCGCCGATGCTGGCGCCCAGGCGGCCGGCATTTGCGCCAAGCTGAAGGCCGCAGGCGAGAATTGCATCCAGATCAATTGATCGCAAGATTGACGGCACCGGCGGCAGGGGTATGCCGTCCGGCATGACACCTGCGATTTTCGGCCTGTCGGGCCCCGTCCTGACCGATGACGAACGCGCCTTCTTTGCCGAGGCAAAACCGGCCGGCTATATCCTGTTCAAGCGCAACTGCGTCGACCGTGCGCAACTGCGCGCGCTGACCGACAGCCTGCGCGCGCTCGAGGGGCGCAGCGATGTGGCGATCCTCATCGACCAGGAGGGCGGGCGCGTCGCGCGCATGCAGCCGCCCGAATGGCCGGCTTTCCCGTCCGGGGCCGCCTTTGACGCGCTCTACGACGTGGCACCGATCTCCGCGCTCGAAGCGGCGCGCGTCAATGCCCGGGCGCTGGGGCTGATGCTTGCCGAAGTGGGCATAACCGTGAATTGCCTCCCGCTGCTCGATGTCCGCACGCCTGCGACCCATCCGGCGATCGGCGACAGGGCCTTGGGCAGCGACCCGATGCGCGTCGCCTCGCTCGGCGCCGCGGTGATCGACGGACTGCGCGAAGGCGGCGTCGTGGCCGTGGTCAAGCACATGCCCGGACAGGGGCGCGCGCAGGTCGACAGCCATTACGACCTGCCCGTGGTCGACGCAGACGCCGACACACTGGACAGCGATTTGCAGCCGTTCCGCCAGCTCAACACCGCGCCGATGGGCATGACGGGCCACATCGTGTTTCCGGCATGGGACGGCGGGCAGTGTGCGACTTTGTCCCCGAAAATCATCGGTACGATCATCCGAGGGGAAATCGGCTTCGACGGATTGCTCATGAGCGACGATCTCGACATGCAGGCGCTCAAGGGAGATGTGCCGTCACGTGCTGCCGGGGCAGTGGCCGCCGGATGCGACGTGGCGCTCAACTGCTGGGGGCGGATGGACGAGATGGTCGGTATCGCCAATATTCTTCCCGTGATGACGACTGCCGCGCGGGAACGATTGGCACGCGCCATGGCGACGATTGCGCCGATTGATGACTTTTCGGCGCTGCCCGACCTGATCGCCAAGCGCGACGACCTGCTGTCGCTTGCATGAGCGGCGACGAATCCGCGCTGACCGTCGACCTAGGCGCCTGGGAGGGGCCCCTCGATCTGTTGCTGGCGCTTGCCCGGTCGCAGAAGGTGGATCTGCGTGCGATTTCGATCCTGGCGCTTGTCGATCAATATCTGGGCTATCTGAAACGCGCCGGGGGGGCGCACCTCGACCAGGCAGCCGATTATCTGGTGATGGCCGCCTGGCTGGCCTATCTCAAATCCTGTCTGCTCTTGCCCAAGGCCGAACAGGCCGATCCGAGCCCCGAAGAACTGGCGTGGCGCCTGCAGCAGCGGCTGATGCGGCTGGAAGCGATGCGCGACAGCGGGGCACGACTGATGGCCCGAGACCGGGTGGGCCGCGATGTGTTCCTGCGTGGCTGTCCCGAAGGATTGGCGACCGATCGCGCGGTGCGGTGGCAGGCGAGCCTTTACGATCTGATTGCCGCCTATGGACAGGTGAAGGCACGGGGCGTGCCGGTCTTTCATCAAGTCCGTCGCCGGCCGGTCATGACGCTCGATGCGGCGATTGCCCGCGTGGAGGCGTTGGTCGGGCGGATGCGCGACTGGACCGCGATCGCCGCATTCATGCCGCGCGACGGCGACCCTGACTTCCGTCGGTCGGCCCTCGCGTCGACCGTCGTCGCGACACTGGAACTGGCGCGTCGCGGGACGCTCGACCTGCGCCAGGATCTGCCGTTCGGGCCGTTGCTGGTGAAAGCCGCATGACGGGACCGGATGCGTTGACGCGGGCCGTAGAGGCCCTGCTGTTCGCCAGCGAAGTCCCGCTGTCGGCCACCGACATCGCAGGGCGGCTCGACGTGGCTCAGGTCGACGATGCCCTGGCGGCCATTGCCGCGCGTCATGCGGGACACGGAATCGAGCTCGTCGAACGGGGTGGCCGCTGGCATTTCCAGACGGCTGCCGATCTGGCGCACCTGCTTCGGGAAACGCGGGAATCGGCGCGCCGGCCGAGCCGGGCCGGGATCGAGACGCTGGCGATCATCGCCTATAACGAGCCGGTCAGCCGCGCGGAAATCGAGGCCATCCGGGGCGTCCAGATTTCGAAAGGGACGCTCGACGTGCTGATAGAGGCGGGGTGGATAGCGCCCGCCGGGCGAAGGCAATTGCCCGGCCGGCCGTTGACCTATGCGACGACGCCGGATTTCCTGTCGCATTTCGGGCTTGCCGACCGCCGCGACCTCCCTGGCATCGACGATCTGCGCGCTGCCGGGTTGCTCGATCCCATGGCCGAAAGCTGGGAGATGGGCGAAAGCGATACGGAACTGGAAAGCGCGGACGAGAGCGACTAGATAACAGTGAAATTTCGGAGATCGACACATGGGCCTCTCACTTCCGCATATCCTGATCTTCGCGGTCGTGGCGATTCTGCTGCTCGGCGGCGGACGTTTCTCGTCAATGATGGGCGACGTCGCCAAGGGCGTGAAGAATTTCAAGAAAGGCATGGCGGAGGAGGACGGGATCACGCCCGCCAAGCCCACCACGCTGATCGAAGGCAAGACGGCGGCTGATATCATCGCCGAGCACGAAGCGGCTAAGGCGGCTGCTGCGGCCCGGGACGCGCAGGCTTAATTCCGCCTTCACCCGGAACGAAGGACCGGCGTTACATCATGTTCGACATTGCGCCGTCAGAGTTCGTGCTGTTCGCACTGGTTGCGCTCATCGTGATCGGTCCCAAGGACTTGCCCAAGGCCATGCGGGTGGTGGGCCGCTTCGTGGGCAAGGCGCGTGGCATGGCCAACCAGTTCCGCAGCGGTTTCGACGCCATGGTCCGCGAGGCGGAACTCGAGGAAATGGAAAAGAAGTGGAAAGAAGAAAATGCCCGGATCATGGCCGAGCATAGTGCGCTGACCGACTTCGCCGATCCTTCTCCGTCACCTTCGCCGGCCCTTGTGCCCGAAAAGCCGGATGTCGGCATCGAGCAGCCGCTGCTTCCGGCGCCCGGGGAGAAACCGGCGTGAGCGATGCCGATGCCGACGCCGATATCGATGCGTCGAAGGCACCACTGCTCGACCATCTGATCGAACTGCGTCGGCGGCTGCTGTGGAGCTTTGCCGCGCTCGGCGTCGCGTTCGCCATCTGCCTGTATTTCGCACGTGACATTTTTGCCGTCCTTGTCCACCCGCTGCTTGTCGCCGGACAGAACAAGCTGATTTATACCCAGATTTTCGAGGCGTTTTTCGTCGAGCTCAAAGTCGCGTTCTTCTCGGCGATCATGCTGGCGTTCCCGATCATCGCCAACCAGCTGTGGCTGTTCATTGCGCCCGGCCTGTACAAGAAGGAAAAGCGCGCGGCCCTGCCGTTTCTTTTTGCCACGCCGATCCTGTTCGGAATGGGGGCAAGCCTGGCCTATTTCGTCGCCATACCCCTCGCACTGCATTTCCTTCTCGGCGCCAATTTCCAGGGAATGGTCGGGGGCGTGCAGCAGGAAGCACTGCCCGCCGTCGGCAATTACCTGACCTTCGTCATGCAGTTCCTGTTCGGTTTTGGCCTTTCGTTTCTGCTTCCCGTGCTGCTGATGCTGCTCGAAGCTGCGGGAATCGTGACGCGCGCGCAGCTCGTCGCCTCGCGGCGCTACGCCATCGTGGGCTCGTTCGGGATCGCGATGGTTCTGACGCCGCCGGATATCGGGTCAATGATGCTGCTCGCGGTGCCCTTGTGCGTGCTGTACGAACTCACGCTCGTGGCAACCTGGTTTACCGAACGGTCGCGACGACGCACCGTGGACGCCGTCTAGCTCAGGCAAAAAAATTGGGTCCGAAATGCTGGCCGGGGGGATGACCAGGACTTCGGACCCGTGACTGGAACGGCGAGAGCGGGGGGGCAAAAGGTCGCCGTTCGGAGACATAAACGGGCTGGCCTGCGTCAGGTTCCAAGCATCGCAAAAAAACTTCAGCAAAAAAATTTCAGGCGGGGGCTGGCGCTGCCTGGATCGGAAAAAGCACCGAGTAGCGACCGCCGGCCGCGTCATAGTCGACGTGCGAGCGTAACTGGCGTCCCAGCGCGTCGATGATCCTGAGTGAGGCCTCGTGCTTGGTCGCGTCGCGTTCGCGCAGCGACGCCGACCCGATCTCCAGCCGTGCCGTCCCTGGTGATTCAGCTGTGTGAACCTGGATGGAAATTGGCGCCGTCGGATCGGAGAACAGCGCGATCTCCGTCACTTCCGTAAACAGAAAGGCCAGCGGCATCGCCGTGTCCTGCCCGACCGTCGCCGCAATCGAAGAGACGGTGACGACCGGCGCTGTGCCTGACTGGCCGGCGTTCGAGCGAAAATTGGCGACCAGTTCGCCGATCAACGCCTTGACGTCGATGCCGGCGTTCTTTTCGAGTTCGGCATAATGGTTGCGGTGGACGATGGCGAGGGCGTCGACGCGCCGCTGTATCCCGGCATAGGCCAGTTGTGCGCCCTCGGCTGTCTCGCCGCGGGCGTGGAGGCTGATCAGACTTGCAATCACCTGAAGGTTGTTTTTGACCCGATGATGCACTTCGCGCGTCAGCTTGACCTGATCGGCGAGGGCAACTTCCAATTCGCGCTCGCGTTCGGCCAGTCGGTCGGCAAATGCCGTAAAGCTTGTCTCCAGCTCGCGAATTTCCGTCGCCGGCGTTTCCGACAGGGTGATGCGGGCAGAACCGGGCTCGTAATTCCCCACGGCTGCGCGGAGCGCCTTCAGCGGACGCACGAGAAAGCGGTCGACGACATAATAGCCGACGAGCACGGCGGCTCCCCACATCAGGATAGGAAGAAACGCAAGCAATGCCTCGGTCAAGCCGATGGCGGCGCCTGCTGTCGTCATCGTAAGGGCAAGTGTCGAGATGCCGATGGGCACAGTGGCCGACTCGGTGCGGGTTACAGGACGCGCAAGCAGCGTGTCCTCCAGCTCGATCGGGCCATCGTCGACGTCCAGTGTCGTCCGATAGGGCAGGGTGAACCCACTCGGTCGGGCGTAACGCGCGAGCTTGGTGCGGCTATACCGGGCTACAGCGACACTCGTGCCGCCTCCCGAAGGCACGATCAGATCGACCAGATCGCCGGAGCGATGGAAGGTCGGCCGCGCTTCGACCAGAAGAACGACCGGTCGTTGATGGCTTATTTTTTTGCTAGCGCAGACCGGCTGGTCGCCGGTTCCGAACAAAGCGACCGGCGTGTGGCGCATCGGGTTGGCGGCCATCTGCGCATTGAGATGCTCGCACGGCCCGCGCACATCTCCATCCTTTTCGAGCGCGTTCGCAGCCTGGCTGAGCGCCAGAATGTCGGAAGTGAGTTCCGCACTTAACTTTCGCGCAGACTCCGTTGCGGCGATCTGGACGTCGGCGCGCCGCTGCTTGTCGGCAGTTCGCGCGGACTGAAGCGATACCAGCAAAGCAACGGCGCCCAACGGCATCAGGGCAATCGTCAACACCAGAATCAGCTTCTGGCTCGTTGACAGCCGGATAAAGGCCATGGTCAGGCCTGGACGGCCGGGGGCCTGCATGGACGGACTCCCGATTAGTCGAGACGCCTGAGCAGGTCGAGCAGTTCAGTCGGTATTTCTTCCTCGACCGTCGCGCGAAAGGCATTGCGCAGCGCCGTGCCGACATCGTGCGGTGCAGGCTGCACCGGAACAACCCCATCGCCCGCAGCAGAGCCCGACGGCATCCCGGATGGTCGCTTAGCGGACACCTTGGTCTTTTTTGGTTCTGCCACTTGCCACCCTGTTGCGCTCGCGCCCTCGCGTCCTGAAATTGATTCCGAATTTGCCACTAATCAAGACGCCCGCAACATTGAAAATTTGCCCATCGCCTGATGAAACTAAAATCTTACTCGTTGGTTCCATCGTCACGGGAATTTCGTAACCGTAACGGTCCCGGCAATTCGGGTCAGGGGGTTGCCAAGGACCGCGCCATTCCGACAAAGTCGGCCGACACGCGTAAAGGACGTTTATTATCATGACTCTGGGACAGCAGCTTGCCCCCCATCTCCCCTTTGTTCGTCGCTATGCCCGCGCCCTGACGGGTAACCAGAAACAAGGCGATGCCTATGTGCGGGCGACATTGGAAGCGATTGTGGCTGCGCCGGCCGAGTTTCCCCAAGACGTCGATCCGCGCCTCGGCCTCTACCGCACGTTCCAGGTAATCTGGGATTCGGCGTCGATCGACGTCGACGCGCGCGCGGGCGACGATGAAACGGGTCGCAGCGAACTCGCGCGGGCGCGATTGTCGCGGATGACGCCCCGTTCACGTCAGGCGTTGCTGCTGACGGCCATGGAAGGTTTCACGGTTGAGGACGCCGGGTATCTGATCGGCACCGACCGCGCCGACGTGGAGTCGCTTGTTGCCGAAGCGCTGGCCGACATCGAGTCGCAGACGCGCGCGAGCGTGCTGATCATCGAGGACGAACCGATGATCGCCATGGACCTCGAAACCATCGTTCGCGACCTGGGCCACGAGGTTGCAGGCATTGCCGTCACGGCTGACGAGGCCGTCGCAATGGCCAAGTCGACGAAGCCGGGCCTGGTGCTGGCCGACATCCAGCTTGCGGATAACAGCTCTGGGATTGATGCGGTGCGCGACATTCTCAACGAGGTTTCGGTGCCGGTGATTTTCATCACCGCCTTCCCGGAACGGTTGTTGACCGGCGAGCGTCCCGAGCCGACGTTCCTCATCACCAAGCCGTTTCAGCGGCCGACAGTCAAAGCTGCGATTGCTCAGGCGTTGTTCTTCGACGAGGCGACTGTTCCGGCAGCGTGATGGAACTCCTCGATCATTGAACGCGTTACAGCGCCAATCGGGAGCGAAATTACATGGTCGACAGCCAACCTATTCATGAGACGACGACCGAGGCCCGTGCGGGCACCGGTCCCGGAATAATGCGCTATGTCCTTGCGGCCTCACTGCTTCTGGTCGTACTCGGTTTCGGACTGGTAGTGGCATTAGGCTGGATGAGCTGATGATGCAGGTTCAGAAGCCCGGGGAGGGCTTCGACCGCGATGCAGAACGGATCGCGCTTTCTGACGACGAGTTCAAGGCCGAACTTGCTCTGATCATTCCGCAATTGCGCGCTTTCGGCCGATCGCTGTCCGGAAATCGGGATCTTGCCGATGACCTCGTGCAGGAAACGCTCATGAAGGCGTGGGCAGCACGCGCGCGCTTCCAGGCGGGCACGAACATGCGCGCCTGGACGTTCATCATCCTGCGCAACCTGTTCCTGTCGCAAATGCGACGCTCGCGGTTCACCGGGGAATGGGACGATCTCACCGCTGATCGCCTGCTCGCCGCGCCTGCCGGCCAAGACCGCCAGATCGAACTCGGCGACGTTCAGCGCGCCCTGCAGCACCTGCCGCAAACGCAGCGCGAAGCGTTGATTTTGGTGGGCGCGGGCGGCTTTGCCTATGAAGAGGCGGCGGATATCTGCGGTGTTGCCGTCGGTACAATCAAGAGCCGCGTGGCGCGCGGTCGCGTTGCGCTCGAAAGCCTGTTGTCGGGAAATATGCTCGAACCGCGTGCCAGTTTCGACCGGGGGCCGCAAAGCGCTCTCGACACGATCATGGGTGAGGTCGAAACGTTGAGCCAGCAGTCGAGCGACTGACCTATTTGTCGAGTTGCCTAAGTAGACAGAGCATCTCGTCGGGGGCTGCGCCCGGCACCGCATAGGCGCGGCGAAGGGCGCTCCCTGTCCCGAGCCGCGTTCTGTCCACCACATCGCTTGCTGACCGTTGGGCCGCGTATTCGACGACCGTCGGCGCTTTGAGCGTTGGCATGCTATCGTCTACAAACGGTTCCATTCAGCTGCCAACGCGTGGCTGACCCATTGTTTCCAAAAGAAAAAAGGTGAGGTTACAGATGGTTGCTCCTCGCGGTGGACCAGCAGGGGCGTCTGTAATCGACCGGGCGCTGGCGCGTGCGGCAGAGGCGTCGCCATTTTTGCACACGCTGATTGCCGCGCACCCGGACATCGTTGATGCGTCCCGGACGTCTCCCGAGTGCGCCCTGACCATTGCCGGGGAGGCGGGTGAGGGGGACGTTGCGACCACGCTGCGCAGAATGCGCGCGCGTCACATGCTCGCCATTGCGCTTGCGGACCTGACGGGCGCGTGGCCATTCGAGCGTTTGACCGCCGCACTCAGCGACTTCGCCGACAGGGCGTTGCAGATTGCCATTGCCGAGGCCATCGGCAGCCACGTGCCGGGAGCGCCGGCGCAGGGCCTTGCTGTCATCGCGCTTGGCAAACATGGCAGTCGCGAACTGAACTATAGCTCGGACATCGACCCCATCTTCATCTATGACCCGCACATCTTGCCGCATCGTCCCCGCGAGGAGCCGGGCGAAGCCGCGGTACGGATCGTCCGTCGCGTGGTCGATCTGCTGCAGACGCGGGATGCCACCGGCTTCGTCTTTCGAGTCGATCTGCGGCTGCGGCCGGCTGCAGAGGCGACGCCCGTGGCCTTGCCCGTCGATGCGGCGATAACGCATTATGAATCGAGTGCCCTTGCGTGGGAGCGCGCTGCTTTCATCCGGGCGCGGGCCGCCGCGGGCGACATGGCACTGGGACAGCGGTTTCTTGCAACGATCGAGCCGTTCGTCTGGCGCCGAAGCCTCGACTTTGGCGCCATCCGCGACCTGCGGTCGCTGACACATTCGATCCGCGGCCATCACAAAGGGCAGGTACTAGGGCCGGGCTACGACCTGAAACGAGGTCGCGGGGGCATCCGCGAGGTGGAGTTCTACGCACAAATCCACCAGCTCATTCATGGGGGGCGGGATCCGGGGCTACGCCTCGGCGCGACATTGCCCGCGCTTGCGGCGCTGGCCGCCGCCGGCTGGATCGCCGAAGCCGAGGCAGCGATGCTCGCCGAGTCCTACCGCCTGTTCCGCACGATCGAACACCGGCTGCAGATGATCGACGACCGCCAGACGCATATGCTCCCGGTCGATCCGGAAGCCCTCGGCGCTGTGGCGCGGCTGCATGGATTGCCCGACGGCGGCGCATTGTTCGATCTGCTGCGTCTGCCCGTTTCCGCCGTAGGGGCGGCCTATGACGCGCTCGACGAAGGGCGCGAGGGCGATGCCGCCTCTCGACCCGGCGTCGATGACATCTTGTCTTCCTTCAACGATTCGCAAGCTGCTGCCCTGCGGATCGCGCGCTGGCGATCGGGCGGGGTGCGCGCCATCCGCAGCCCGGCGGCCGTCAGCGCGTTCGAGGATATGCTGCCGGCTATTCTCGCCGATCTGGCGGGGGCCCCGGACCCCGATGCAGCCTTGGCGCGGCTGGACACGCTGCTGGGGCGACTGTCGAGCGGAATAAACCTCTTCCGGTTGCTTCAGGCCCGGCCGGCCGTGCGGGGACTCCTCGTCGATATCCTGAGCCATGCCCCCACGCTTTCCGACGCGCTCGCAGCCCGGCCGGGGCTGCTCGATCGTCTGCTCGACCGGTCCGCCCTGGGACCCATTCCGCCCCTGGCAAGGCTGATCAGCGAAATGCAGGGGAAAGCGACCGGCGCCGAAGCGGTGCTGGACAATGTGCGACATGTCGTCGGGGAATACCGGTTCGCACTCGGCGCGCAGATCGTGGAAGGTGCAAGCGATCCGATCGACGTGGCACAAGGTTACGGGCACCTTGCCGAGGCGGCGATCGACACGGTCACCCGCCGGGTCATTACCGATTTCGAGGCTGCACACGGCCAGGTCGCCGGCTGCGAATTCGTCATCCTTGCCCTCGGCCGGATGGGCGGCGGGCTGTTGACCCACGCCTCCGACCTTGACCTGATCTATCTGTTCACGGGCGAATTTTCCGGCGAGTCCAACGGTGCACGGCCGCTCGGCACGACGCATTACTTCAGCCGGCTCGCGCAGCGCGTCACCGCCGGACTCTCGGTGCCCACGGCGGCAGGGGCGCTCTATCAGGTCGATACACGCTTGCGCCCCTCGGGGACCCAGGGACCGCTCGTGACGACGATCGACTCCTTTGCACGCTATCAGCAGGAAGCCGCGTGGACGTGGGAGCATATGGCGCTTGCCAGGGGACGCCCCGTCTTCGGTTCCAGCGCGGCAAGAGCAGCGCTGTCGCAAATAGTCACAGGCCTGTTGAACCGGCCGCGGGACCGCGAAAAACTCTTCGCGGACGTGCTCAAGATGCGGCAGGACATTGCCACGCATAAACCACCGTCCGGACCCTTCGACGTGAAGCTTGGGCAGGGTGGGTTGGTCGATCTCGAATTCGTGGTGCATTTCAATCAGCTTGCCCATGGCGTGGGGCTTTCGCCGGACTTGCGCCTTGCGATCGCCGACCTGGCGAAAGCCGGTCTGGTCGAGCCGCAGCTCGGGGAAGCGCACGACTTGCTGACCCGACTGCTGGTGACGCTGAGGCTGGTGACGCCCGGCCTCGGCGAGCCCGTGCCGTCGAGCCAAGCCGTCGTCGCCCGCGCCTGCGGCGCACATGATTGGCCAGACCTGCTTGCCCGACTCAAGACAGCACGGCAGTGCGTGATGCGGCACTGGAGCGCTCTGCGCGGCGATGGGGAAAGATCGTGATGGTTGATGTGGGATCAATGGCGCCCGACGTGACGCTGGCGCTTGCCGATGGGTCGGAAACGAGCATCGCGGCATTCAAGGGACGAAAACTCGTCGTCTACTTCTACCCGAAGGACGACACACCCGGCTGCACGAACGAAGCCAAGGCTTTCAGTGCCTTGATGTCTGAATTCGAGAAGGCCGAGGTGACGGTCATCGGTGTTTCGAAGGACAGCGCCAAGAGTCACGCCAAATTCATCGCGAAATACGGCCTTTCAGTCGCGCTTGCTGCCGACACCGATGGCACTGTGTGCGAGGCCTTTGGCGTCTGGGTCGAAAAGTCCATGTACGGCCGGACCTACATGGGGATCGAACGGGCGACGTTCCTGATCGATGCGGACGGGCGAATCGCCCAAGTCTGGCGCAAGGTAAAAGTCCCCGGCCACGCCGAATCGGTCCTTGCTGCAGCGCTGGCGTGACCGTGACTCAAGGCAATGCCGCACGAATTCTCGTTATCGGACACCATTCGTCGCGCGACGGGTTCGGCCCGACGCGGAGAAGTTGAAGCCAAACCGCGATCGGATACCCCGGCGTCGAAGCACAACGCGAACTGTGGCTATCGCCGGAGAACGCGACGTGCCGCGAGTTGTTCCAGCTTACCCTTAAAATGGTCGCGGGGGATTGAATGAATTTTGGTCGCATTTTCGGACGCGGGCGCCTTGTGTCTTCGCTCCGCGATAAGTTCCGCTCGCGCGATCTTTTTCTTCATGACGGCAGCTCGATGCGCCGGATCCATGTTTCCGCAAAGGCGCAGCTCGCCGGGGCCACGGCGGGCGTCACAACTTTGACCCTGGCGCTGCTGTCGGTAGCCCAGCTCGCCATCAGCGCGCCGGCGGTTGCCGGGGCAATGACGGCCGCCGTGTCGCGCGACGTCGCCGTTGCCCGCATGAATGCCAAAGTTGCGTCGATGGAAGCGGAAATGGCGACCATTCGCGCCGCCGCGGCCGATCATGCCAAGCGCCTGGAAGAACGCCAGGCAATGCTCGACGCGGTCGTATCCGGCAAGGGCGTCCTGCCAGCCTCGATGCCGACATCGTCGCGTACGGCATCGCCCAAGCTGGGCGCGCTGCTTGCGCCGCTCGCCTCGGCCGAAGGGCATCAGAACAAGCTCGCCGATCGTCTCGCCAGCGCGACCGATGCTCGCTATCAGGCGACTGCAGCGGCAATCGGCAGGCTCGGGATCGATGCCAGCCGGTTCCACCGCGTTTCGGGCGCGATGGGCGGACCTTACGAACCAGTTCCCGGTGCGAGCTCGATGCCGGCGGCAAAAGGGCAGCCGGACCCGGCCTTTCGCGCGCTTTTCCAGTCGTGGAAGCGGCTCGAGCAGCTTCAGCAGGGGATCGTCGCTATCCCGTCGCAGCGTCCCGTCGATGCAGTGACCTTTACCAGTGGCTTCGGTGTCCGCAGTGATCCGTTCCGGGGCGGTGCCGCGATGCACGCAGGGGTCGATATCCCCGGACCGCTCGGCACGCCGATCTACGCGACGGCGGACGGCGTCGTGTCGCGTGGCGAATGGGCTAACGGGTATGGCAATCTGGTCGAACTCGATCACGGCAAGGGCATCCAGACGCGCTACGGACATCTTTCGGCTATCCTCGTCCAGCCGGGCATGCGCGTCACGCGCGGCCAGCTGATTGCAAGGATGGGCTCGACGGGCCGGTCGACCGGCTCGCATCTCCACTATGAAGTCCGTCTCGACGGCCATGCGGTCAATCCGATGCCGTTCCTGCAGTCGGCCAATTATCTGGTTGCGATGCAGACGCGCGGTAACTTGGCTGTAGGCGGCCCCAAGGGCGAATAGCTTGTCGCTGGCTCTTCGCGGGCCTATCTCCGGCATATGACCACCGTCGCCCTGACCGAATCCGCTGCGCGCCGCGTCGCCTCTATAGCCCAGCGCCAAGGCAAGCCCGCCGTGCTGCGGCTGGCTGTCGAAGGCGGCGGATGTTCGGGCTTCCAGTATAAGTTCGCCCTTGCCGATGCCCCCGAGGCCGACGATTCCGTCGCCACGCGGGATGGCGTGTCGCTGGTTGTCGATCCTGTAAGCCTGGACCTGATCGCCGGCGCTGAAGTGGATTACGTCGAATCGCTCGGCGGTGCGGCCTTCCGCGTGACAAATCCGAATGCGGCATCGGGATGCGGCTGCGGGTCGAGCTTTTCCATCTAGTGAAAATCGCGACGTTCAACGTAAACGGCATCAAGGCACGCTTGCCGCGCCTCGTCGAGTGGCTGGATGAACAAAAGCCCGACATCGCCGTCCTTCAGGAATTGAAAACGAGCGACGAAACCTTTCCCGAGCGCGACATCCGGGACGCAGGCTATGGTGCCATCTGGCATGGCCAGAAGGGGTTCAACGGGGTTGCGATCCTCGCGCGCAGCGGCGATCCGATCGAGCGGCTGCGTGGCCTGCCCGACGACCCCGACGATACGCACAGCCGCTATCTGGAAGCGGAAGTCGACGGACTGGTGGTCGCGTCAATCTACCTGCCCAATGGCAATCCGCAGCCGGGACCCAAGTTCGATTACAAGCTCGCGTGGTTCGACCGGCTGAACGCGCGCGCGGCAGCACTGCTGGAGGAAGAACGGCCGGTCGTGCTCGCAGGCGATTACAATGTCGTGCCGACCGAGGCGGACATATGGTCGCCGAACGGGCTGACCGGCGACGCCCTGGTCCAGCCCGAAAGCCGTGCCGCATTTCGCCGCCTGAACGCGCAGGGGTGGACCGACGCGCTCAGAATGCGGCACCCGACCGCAAAGATGTGGACGTTCTGGGACTATCAGATGAACGCCTGGCCGCGCGATGCCGGCTTTCGCATCGACCACCTGATGCTGTCGCCCCAGGCAGCAGACCGACTGGCAGATGCCGGCGTCGATCGCGATTATCGCGGCCGCGAGAAGGCCAGCGACCACGCGCCGACCTGGATCGTCCTACGCTAGGCCGGCATCGGCCGCGAGCGCAGCCGCAGCGGCATCGAAACCACGCCAAGCCGCATTCGCCAGCGCGCCGCCGGTACTGATTCGCCGGACCCCCAGTGCCGCCAGATCGGCAACATGCATCTGCGCGTTTATCAGCAGCACGTTGATCGGGCGCGGCGCAACGGCCCGTACCTGCGCGGCGATCTCGGCGCTGTCGGTAACCCCCGGGGCGTACAGACAGTCGGCACCCGCATCGGCATAGGCAACCAACCGGTCGATCGCCTCCTGCGGGGAGGAAAGATCCCACAGCCGCCCCTCGGTACGCGCCACCAAGATCACGTCCGCTCCCGATGCGTCGATGGCCGCGCGCGCCGCCCGGATTCGCGCGATTGCGAGATCGACTGCATAGAGTGCGCCGCCATGCTGATCCTCGATCGACAGTCCCGCGACACCGGTCGCGATCGCGCGGGTGACATTGGCTGCGACGTCGTCGGGACTATCCGCAAAACCATTCTCGAAGTCCGCATTGACCGGCAGGTCGGTCGCCGCCACGAGCATGCGCAAATGGTCGAGGCACTGGTCGAGGCTGATCTGATAGTCGGTCAGCCCGAGCGACAGCGCCGCTGCCGAACTCGACGACGCCAGCGCCCTGAAGCCATGTTTCTCGAGCCGTCGCGCGCTGCCCGCGTCCCACGGATTGGGCAGCACGAAGCAACCTTGTTCGTGCAATTGCCGAAAGGCCGCGCGGCGCGGTGCGAAGTCGGTCATCTCACAATGCCTTTTCGTATACCCGGTAGACTTTATTGACCTTCCCACCCACGGCCTCGCCGACCGAGCGCATCGGGCCGTTCGACGATAACACCCAGCCGAAGTCGCCACGGGTGGCGCCGAACTTGCTGACGGCATCGCGGCGAATATGTTCGATCAGCATCATGGCCAGCTGGCTGGCGACCCGCGACGACTGATATTTCTTGAGCACACCCATCAGTGGCACCCGCATCGTCGTCGCGCGGGGCGCCCGCAACCACCAGAGCAGCTTGGCCCAGTTGAACGGCAACAGGTTGCCGCCGAACTTGATCAACTGCTCGTTCATGTCGGGAATCGTCATCATGAACGCGGCGGGTTCGCCGTCCACTTCGGCAATGCGGATAAGATCATTGAAGACCAATGGCTTCAGCTTCTTCCCCGCATATTCGATTTCCCGGTCGGTGAACGGCACGAAACCCCAATTGTCGCTCCACGCATCGTTCAGGATACCGATGATGATGGCGGCTTCGGCATCGAACCGGCTCTTGTCGACGCGGCGGATGCGGATGCGCGCGTTGCGTTCGCCCGAGGCGACCACCCGGTTGACGATTTCGGGAAAGCCGTCGGCGATCGGCAGCGCATAGGTGTAGAGATCCTGGACTCCCGCATAGCCGGTCGCCTCGACCCAGCCCTGATAGGATGCGGCATTGAACGCCATCATGACCGTCGGCGGATGGTCGAACCCTTCGACGAGCAGACCGATCTCGTCCCAATAGGAAAAGCTGAGCGGGCCCATGGCCTTGGTCATGCCCTTGCCGCGCAGCCAGTCCTCGGCGGCGACGATGAGCGCCGAAGTCGTCTCTCCGTCCTCGGCTTCGAGAAAGCCCCACATGCCCGTGCCCGGGCCCATGCCCTGTTCGACGGGCTGCGACAGCGCGAGCCGGTCGATGTGTGCCGAGATCCGGCCCGTGACGCGCCCTTGGTGCTCGGCGAGAAAAAGCTGCGCCTCGCCATGTTCGAACCACGGGTTCTTGGCGGGCACGAGCAGGCCGTGGACCTCGGACTTCAAGGGCGGCACCCAATTGGGGTCGTTGGCGTAAAGGCGGTAGGGCAGGTCGACGAATGCCGTGCGGTCGGCCTTGGTCAGGACGGGGCGTATCTTCAAGCGGCCTCACCTTTGCGTATCGGGGTCCGTAGCCGGAACGCTTTCGCCGCCACGGATGCAAAGGGCAAGCATCGGTTATCGGCGGTGACCGCGCAAGCCACTGGCATCGCCGCGCCCTCGCCACTATATTTGGACTATGCCGCAGACGATGACCATGATCGACAGCACCGCTTCGCTTGAACGGATGCCCGTCGACAAGCCCGAAACGGGGACACGGCTGGCCCAGCGCGCGCGTGTCGCGGACGACACGGCGATGCTTCGTACGGCCGCCGAGCTGACGCGCGACATCAACAGCGCGAAGCCGAAAATCTATTGGGCGGACTTTTTGGCGTCGGCTCTCGGCGGCTATGCAGCGCTTTACGGCGCCATGGTGCTGCCGACGGGTTGGGCGGCAGTGGCCGCCGTCGTCGCGGTTCTCGCACTCTATCGCGCGGGCAGCTTCATCCACGAACTCACCCATGTGAAGCACTCGACGCTGCCGGGCTTTCGCTTCGGCTGGAACGCGCTGGTCGGTGTGCCGATGCTGGTGCCGTCGTTCATGTACGAAGGCGTGCACACGCTGCACCACGCGCGGACGCGATATGGCACGGCCGAGGACCCCGAGTACCTCCCGCTCGCGCTGATGAAGCCGTGGACGCTGCCGCTTTTCGTCGTTGCGTCGTTGCTGGCCCCCATTGCCGTGCTGTTCCGGTTCGGCGTGCTGACGCCCCTGTCGCTGCTCTCGCCGCGTCTGCGCGAAATGGTGGTGCAGCGCTATTCCGGGCTTCAGATCAATCCGGCTTTTCGCCGCCGAGAGCCCGAAGGCGAGCTGAAGCGGCAGTGGTTCTGGCAGGAGGCCGCATGCAGCGTGTGGGCGATCGCGCTTGTCGCGATGGTCGCCACGGGCGTGATCCCGCTGCGGCTTTTCCTGATCGGACTGGGCGTGGCCTCTGCCGTGATGCTGCTCAACCAGGTCAGGACGCTCGTCGCCCACCTGTGGGAGAACGAGGGCGAGGCGATGACGGTCACCGCGCAATATCTCGATTCGGTCAACGTGCCGCCGCCGTCGCTCCTGCCTGCGCTCTGGGCGCCCGTCGGGCTGCGTTATCACGCGCTGCATCACCTGCTGCCGAGCCTGCCCTATCATTCGCTCGGAGAGGCGCATCGCCGCATTTCCGCCGCCGTGGCGCCCGAGTCGCCCTATCACAAAGGCAATTACGCCGGCTTGCCTGGTCTCGTCGGGCGGCTCGCGGCCAGCACCATGGGCAAGCGTCCAGCCGGCTGATGCCGGTTATTCCTCGGTGCGAATGAGCACCGCTTCGCCGAGCGCGAGGAACAGGACGAACGGTCCCCAGGCAGCAAGCAACGGTGGATAGGCGCCCAGATTGCCCATCGCGAGGCCGAAATTGTCGGCGACGAAATAGGCAAAGCCCAGCGCCATGCCGATGACGGCCCGAACGAAAAGCTTGCCCGACCGCGCAAGGCCGAAGGCGGCTACCGCCGCGAGCAGAGGCATCAAGGCGGTCGATAGCGGCCCCGAGAACTTGTGCAGCAGATTCGCCTTTAGCGAGGCCGTCGGCCGTCCTGCTGCGTCGAGATCGGCGATAGCTTCGCTCAGCCGCGTGTAGGAGAGGCCGAGCGGATCGACCGAGGACAGCGTGAACTGGTCGGGACGCACATCCTTTGCCGCCCTGATGGTGCCCAGCGACTTGCGTACGCCGGACGCGACATCGAATGCCTGCGCGTTCGACAGCTCCCAGCCGCCCTCGACCGGCTTGGCACTGGCGGCATTGATCACCGATTTGAGGATGCCGCCCGTCCGGTCGTATACGGCGACATTGATCAGGCGCGTTTCCATGCCCCGGCCGTTGGCGATATCGGCGTGGATCAGATCGTCGCCATCGCGCACCCAGACATTCGTCACGCCGCCGCGCGCATCGGGAATCGGGCCGAAATCCACCGCCTCCCACTTCGTCAGCGTCGAGATCGCGCGGGTGACGATGCGTTCGTTGAACGCGAAGGCCACGCCCGCGAGCAGCAGGCTGGCGACGATGAACGGGGCCAGCACCTGATGTGCGGAAAGGCCTGCGGCTTTCATGGCGATGACTTCGCTGTTCTGGTTCAATGTCATGAACGCGATCAGCGTGCCGAGCAGCACGGAGAAGGGCAGGAAGCGCTGGATGATGGCGGGAATGCGCAGCGACACATATTCGAGGATCTGGGCCTGTCCGTTGCCGGGATGCGCCAGGATCTTCTCGCTTTCGCCCAGCAGGTCGAGTGCCTGCAAAACCAGAACGAGCAGCGCCAGCACGGCAAAGCTGCGTGTCAGGAACAACTTTGCCATGTAGATGGTGACGGTACGGGACGGGAAGAAATCGGGCATCGTCAGCGCTTCTTGGCAAAGATGTTGCGGAATGCCTTCATCGCCTTGCCGGCGACCCGGTCGAGCGCGCCGATCGGCTGGCCACCGGGCACGAAGGCAATCGTGTAATACATCCAGACAATGAGTGCAGCGAACAGCGCGAAGGGGATCCACAACGCAAAGAACGGGTCGACCACGCCGAGTGCCCCGCCCAGGCCCTGCGCATATTCGTTGATCTTGTGATAAGTCACGACCATCACGATCGACACGAACACGCCCAGCGCCGACGTCGATCGCTTCGGCGGCACGGCCAGCGCAATGGCGAGCAGCGGCAACAACAGCATCATCATGACTTCGGCCAGCCGATAGTGAAAGTTGGACCGCGCTTCGTTGCGGATGTTCAGCGGCACGCCCTTGTCGCCGCCGGTGCGGGCGAGTTGCAGCAGCGTCATCTCGGTCTCCTTCTCGCCGCGCTTCCGGAAAGCCTCCATCTTGGGAAGATCGATCGGCAAGTCGTGCGACGTGAAGGTCAGCACCCGAGGGGTGCGGAAACCCGGTTGATCATGGACGAGCGTGCCGTTCGACAGGCGCAGGATGATGACGTCCTTGTCGTCGGTTGCCATGAACTGGCCGTGTTCGGCGGCCACCGACAGCGACTTGCCGCCAGCTTGCCGCGCCATCACGAAGATACCTGACAATTTGCGGCCCTGCTCTTCGCTCTTGTCGATGCGCAAGGTCATGTCCTTGCCGAGCTTGTTGAATTCGCCGACCTTTATCGACGCTCCCAGCGCGCCCGAGCGCAGTTCGAAGCGAAGCTCCTCATAAGCGAAGCGCGCAACCGGCTGGACATAGCCGACGATCCCCAGGTTCACCGCGGCCAGCACGATCGTGTAGAGATAGGGCACGAGCAGCATGCGGTTGTAGCCCTGTCCGACCGCCTGCAGCACGTCGAGCTCCGATGAGAGTGCCAGCCGCCGGAATGCCAGCAGGATGCCCAGCATCAGGCCGATGGGAATGCCCAGCGACAGATATTCGGGCAGAAGATTGGCCAGCATCCGCCAGACGACGCTTACCGGCCCGCCTTCCGACGCCACGAAGTCGAACAGGCGCAGCATGCGGTCGAGCACCAGCAGCATGGCGGCAACGACCAGCGAACCCACCAGCGGAAGGAAGATCAGGCGCGCCAGATAGCGATCGGTGGCGGAAAAAAAAGTCACACAATTCCGGAACGTCGGGAGGACGACATAAAGGCCCCTATCAAGCTGCGGCGCGGGTTTCCAGCGTCGTCGTCGGCGCCTCGCCCAACGCCGCCTCGACCGTTGCGCCCAGCGTGCTGATGGTGAAGGGTTTGCGCAGTACGAAGTCCTGACCGAACGCCTCGGCACTGGCGATGTCGCCACTGAATCCCGTGACGAACACGACCCGCAAGTCTGGGCGGATGAGACGAAGATCGGCCGCGAGTTCCGGGCCGGTCTGCCCGGGCATCAGTACGTCAGACAGCAACAGGGCGATATCCGGGTGCGCGCGGAGCTGTGCGGCGGCTTCTTCGGGTCCGAGACAGGCGACCGGCTCGTGCCCCAGTTCCCTGAGCGCGTCGGTGGTGGCGGACAGCACGCGGTGGTCGTCCTCGACGACGAGGATTTTGGCCGAGGCAGCGGCGCTCGTGCCGGCATCGTCCCCGCTGCGGTCATCGACAGACGCCGCCTCGGCGACATGGCGCGGCAGATAGATCGAAACCGTCGTCCCCGTGCCGACCATCGAGTCGACGGTCACCGTGCCGCCCGACTGGCGCACATAGCCGAAGACCTGGCTCAGGCCGAGCCCCGTGCCCTTGTCGGATGCCTTGGTGGTGAAGAAGGGTTCGAAAATCCGATCGAGCACGGCGCGCTCCATGCCGGTGCCCGTGTCGCTGACCGCAACCCGGACATAGTCCCCTGCCTCTAGGTCAGGTATTTCGTCGCGCCCTAACGTCACCTGCGCCGTGGCGATCGTCAGCGTGCCGCTTCCCTTGCCGGTCGCTTCCATCGCGTCGCGCGCATTGACGGCAAGGTTGAGCAGGGCGTTTTCCAGTTGGTGGCGGTCGGCAAAGATTGGCCAGCCTCCCGCACGGGCGAGATGCCGGACCGTAATCCGCTCGCCCAGAGTCCGGTCGAGCAAGTCGGACATGCCGACGATCAGGGCATCAGGATCGGCCGCGCTGGGCAGCAGCGGCTCGGCACGGGCAAAGGCAAGGAGGCGCTTGGTCAGCGCTGCCGCCCGGTGCGCCCCTTCCATCGCGCTGTCGAGATGCCGGACCGGGTCTTCTTGCCCGTCGGTGAGGCGGCGCTTCGCCAGCTCGACGCCCCCCAGGACGACCGCGAGCATATTGTTGAAATCATGGGCGATGCCGCCGGTCAGCTGCCCGACTGCATCCATTTTCTGGGCCTGACGCAGCCGCGCTTCGGCGGCTTCGCGCGTCGCCATCTCACCGATCAGCCGTTCATTGGCGGCGCTCAGTTCAGCGGTACGTTCGGCGACGGCGCCTTCGAGTTCGACCGTACGTTCTTCCTCGCGACGTCGGCGTTCCGCTGCGCGCAGCCCCAGATAAGCGAGCAATGCGGCACCGGCGACCAGCGCGATGCCGACCACGGAGATAATCACCGTCAGCATGTTCGCGCGATCGGTACGCGCATCCGCGGCCGTGGTCCGGCTGCCGAGTACCGCGCGCTCATGGGCGATGACGTCGGCCGTCAAGGCGTTCAATCGTTCGAGCGCCGGCGACACGCTGATCCGGTAATAGGTCGACAGCGCTTCATTGTTCTGGCGGTAGCTCGTCCGGATTGCCGTTTCGGTGAGTTCGGCGGTGCGTGCCTTCCATGCGATGCGGAGCTGGGCAACGCGCTCGCGCAGGATATTGTCGTCGCGCGCCGCCGCTTCCAGCCTGCTGAGCAGCACGCCCGAATTGTTCAGATTGTCGGAATACAGCGTGCCGAGCGACCGGTCGCCGCTGATTACGAACCGGCCCAACGCCGCCTCGCTGCGCGCCATGGTCGCATCGAACGTGGCGGCGAGGATGATGCGCTCGGCGCTGTTCGATTGCGCTTCGAGGGCAGCGTCGCGGGCCCGATTTGCTCGCGCAAGCCAGAACACCAGCGCGAAGATCAGCACAGCCATGCCGCCAGCCGCCAGGACCAGCCATAGCCATGAGCGCCAGCGCGCGGTGTCCGTCGCGTCCTCCTGCATCGGGCCGACTTCTAGCTGAGGTCGTCCTGCGGGGAAAGCGTCAGCCGATCACGCCCGTTGCGCGTCCTGCGGCAGCAAAGCGCTGAAGGATCGTCTGCACCTCGTCCGAAGAATGTTCGGCGCACAGCGAGCAGCGCAGCAGTGTCATGTTGGCGGGCGTGGCAGGCGGGCGGGCCAAGTTCACGTACACGCCGTGTTCGAGCAGAGCCTGCCACATCGCCGCGCCCTTTTCGAGGTCGGGCATGATGACGGCGATGATCGCGCTCTGCGCCTCGGGCGTGCCCAGCTCGAAGCCCAGATCGCGCAGCCCCTTGTGCAGCGTCTTCGAATTTTCCCAGAGATGCGCACGCTTGTTGCCGCTGTGCATGAGCTTGCGGATCGAGGTCGCCGCCGTCGCGACGACGCTCGGCGGCAGCGAGGCGGTAAACACATAGGGGCGGCACACCAGCCGCATGATCTCGAACTTCGGATGGTTCGACGTGCAGAATCCGCCGACTGTCCCGACCGATTTCGAGAAGGTCCCGATCACGAAATCGACATCGTCGAGGCAACCCTCCGCCTCGGCGACACCGCGGCCGTTGGGGCCGAAGAAGCCCATCGAGTGCGCCTCGTCGACAAGGATCATCGCATCGTATTTCTTGGCCACCGCGATCATCTCGGTCAGCGGCGCGACGTCGCCGAGCATCGAATAGACACCCTCGAGGATGACGAGCTTTCCCGCTTCTGCCGGAATCCGGCCCAGCCGCCGGTCGAGGTCAGCGACATCATTGTGGCGGAACCGCACGATATTCGCATTGCCCAGCGAACAGCCATCGTAGATCGATGCATGGCTGTCGGCATCGAGGACGATGTAGTCGTCCTTACCGGCGATCGTCGAGATGATGCCGAGGTTGGCCTGGTAGCCTGTGGAAAAGACCATCGCATGGTCCATTCCGTAGAATTCCTTCAACGCCTCTTCGCAGTCGCGGTGCGGGCTGTACGTGCCGTTGAGGACCCGGCTGCCGGTCGTCCCGCTGCCGAAGTCATCGAGCGCGCGCTTCCCCGCCGCAATCACGTCGGGGTCGAACGTCATGCCCATGTAGTTGTACGTCCCGAGCAGGATCGTTTCACGCCCGTTGCAGATGGCGCGGGTCGGCGACAGGACCTTTTCCATGACGAGCGAGAATGGGTCGCGCTGTCCGGTGGCAAGCAAGGCTTCCCGCTGCTGGATCAGCGGGTCGAACTTGGAAAAAAGGTCGGGCTTGGCGAAGCTGCCCTGCGCCGGATCTGCCTCGCTCACGACTTGAGCTTCATCACGGCGTCGACCAGCTGGCCGACGGTTTCGATTTCCGCCTGCATGTTCATCGTGATCATGATGTCGAATTCATCCTCGATCGCGGCCACGAAATCCATCACGGTCAGTGAATCCCATTCGAGATCGTTCTGGAAAGTGGTGGCTTCGGTCAGCGCGACGCCCTTTTTGTTGAACGGCTCGATCTGCGCGGCGACGGTGTCGTAAATCTGGGTACGGTCGGTCATTCTTCGTCCTTAACGACAGACAGGGCCAACTGCCAAGCGATTGCGGCGGGAGTCGGGCAGGGCGGTGCGACCGGAAGTTAGGTGGGCCCTAATTTCCGCGGCGCGTCGGTCGCGGTGCCAGCCAACCCTCGGCCCGGTACCATGCCGCCGTTGCTGCCAGCCCTGCCGGTGTAGCGACCTGCGGCGTCCACAAGTCCGGCGGCGGGCGCTTTTCTGCATCGATTACCCAGTCCGGATGACAGAAATATGCAGCGCGATCGGCCGTAAGCTTGGCCGCAGGCCCCCGCAGCGCCTTGTCGAGACGGGCACCCGTCCGGACGAACGCTGCCGGGAGCGCAATGGTCATGACCTTTCGGCCGACCGCTGCGCCGATGGCCCGTGCGAATTCACGGTGGCTCCAGCCTTCCCGGCGGCCATCATCCGCCTCGTAGAAACCGTGCGTCGCGCCGCTTTCGGCCAGCGCGATGATCAGCCGCGCCAGGTCGTCGGCGTGGATCACCGACAGGCGTCCTCCGGGCGGCAGCGGCACGACTCCTCGCCGGGCGAAACGAAAAAGCTCGAGATTGTCGGTGTCGCCCGGGCCATAGATCGCCGGAGGGCGAACGATCCGCCAATCGAGGGCCGACGTCACGACAGCATCCTCGGCAGCACGTTTCGAAGCACCGTAAAGCGAGAGCTGCGGCGCGCGGGCCGCCAGCGAAGAGACGTGGACGAACCGATGGACGCCGGTTGCTTCGGCCGCGTGCAGCATCGCCATCGTGCCAAGGCGATTGCCGCGGTCGAACGCCTCGGCATCGCCGTTGACCACGCCCGCGACATGCACGATCGCGTCGGCGCCCTCGCACAGTGCCAACAGCGCCGTCTCGTCATCGAGTGACCCGGCCACCCAGTCGACGCCCGCGCGCGGCGGCTGCGGCTTGCGCACCAGTGCGCGTACGCCGTGTCCTGCCTCAAGGGCGCGGCGCAGGATGTGGCCGCCCAGAAAGCCCGTCGTGCCCGTGATCGCCAGTTTCATAGCATGACCATATGGTCGCGGTGGACCATAGCGGCGCGCGGGCTGTGGCCGAGCACGCCTTCGATGTCTGCCGACTTCAGGCCTGCGATTCTGATGGCTTCTTGGGAATCATATTCGGACAGCCCGCGCGCGATCGGGCTGCCAAGCGGGCCGATGATATCCACGACATCGCCGCGCGCAAACTTGCCGGTTACCTGCCGCGCGCCGGCAGGTAACAGGCTCGCGCCTTTGGCGAGCGCATTCGCAGCGCCGCCATCGACCTCGATCGCGCCTTTCACAGTCAGGCGACCTGCCAGCCAGGCCTTTCGCGACCGCGCCCGCTTGTCCGCAACGAACACTGTTCCCGCGCCATCGGCGACCCGCGTCAGCGGGTAGGGCTCATGTCCCGATACGATGACGAGATCGACGCCGCTCGACGTGGCGATCTTCGCGGCCGCGATCTTCGATGCCATCCCGCCAGAGCCCATGCCCGACCGCGATCCGGCGGTCGCGAAGCCCTCGATCCGTGCATCGATCCGTTCGACCCGCGCGATCCGCGTCGCGCCGGCATCGCGCGAGGGATCCGCCGTGTAGAGCCCATCGACGTCGGAAAGCAGCACGACCTGTCCGGCGCCGGCGACTTGCGCGATCCGCGCGGCAAGCCGGTCATTGTCGCCGAAACGAATTTCCTCGGTCGCGACACTGTCGTTCTCGTTGATGACGGGAACCATGCCGAGCGACATCAGTCGGTCGAGCGTGGCGCTCGCGTTCAAATACCGCCGCCGGTCCTCGAGATCGTCGAGCGTGACCAGAATCTGTGCGGCTGTCAGTCCGTGGCCGCCAAGCAGATCGGCCCAGCATCCGGCCAAGGCGATCTGCCCCACGGCCGCCGCCGCCTGTGCGTCCTCGAGCGTCCCGCGCCCCCCTTTTGCCAGTCCCATGCGCCGCGCGCCCAGTGCAATCGCGCCTGACGAAACGATCGCGATCTGCTGGCCTTCGGCAATTCGCGCGGCGATGTCGGCAACCAGCCCTGCTAGCCAGTCACGCCGAACGGCCCCGCTTGCATCGACAAGCAGCGAGGAACCGACCTTTACGATCAGGCGAAGGGGCGGGCTGGAGGCCATGCGCTGCGGTTAGCGGCGGCGGTGTTACGCGGCAACCGGACATGCGTTTGATGAGCTTTCGCCGCTCAGCTTAGCCGGATGTCCTCGCCGCCCAAGGCCAGCCGTTCATTCAGCCGGTATCGGGCCTGCTCGCCGAATCCGAGCACCTGCAGTGCACGCGCCTCGTGCAGGGGCAGATCCAAATCGGTCGGGAAACGGATCCGGCCTGCAGCGCACAGCGCGACGATCTCGGCCGGGCGCGAATGGGCCTCGCGCAGCGCTGAGTCGAGCTCTTGGCGACAATCGCTCCGTCGAAGCTTGTCCGATGGGAGCGACATCGCCCGGGAGCGCGTGCGCCAGTTCGCCACGTCGTAAAGATGCGCGCCAGGCGAGGCCAGACGCGGATCGCGCAGCGTTTCGAGAAACGCGAGATGCAGGGGATGATTTTCGTCGGCGACGTTCAACCTCGCGTAGCCCGACGCCAGGTGCCCGCCGGTATTCTGGATCATGTAAAGGCGCACGCTATCGACGCCGAGCGATTCGCCGAAGCTGATCAGCGCCCCCATCTCGTGGAAATTGTCGAGTTGTATCGTGGCGTTGAGGTGGAAAGCGCGAAACTCTCCCCGTGCCCGCTTGGCGGCGATGAAGTCGAGGTTGGGGAGCAGCTTTTCCCATTTGCCGGGTCGGCGGACGGTTTCGAACACCCACGGCGTACAGGCGTCGATCGACACGTTGACGAGTGCCCGGTACCTGTCGAGACCCGCATAGTCGGACCAGCGCTTTTCGCTCATCAGCAGCGCGTTGGTGTGCAGATCGAGCTCGATATCGAGTTCGTGGTCCGCGACATAGCGCAGGATGGATCGGTAATGCGGGCTCGACCAGGGATCGCCTTGTCCGGATACGGCAAGGCTCACCGGCCCTCGACCGGTCAGCAGAGGGCGCAACACGTCGCGCTCGATGACGTCGAACCGCGCTTCCTGTGCCTCGTCTGCTGCAAGGATACGGTCGCGGCACGAGGGACAGCTGAGATTGCAGGTGACGTCGTGCGCCAGGAACACCCAGCGCGGACCTGTCTCGAGCGCGACCTGCGCCTCGTCGATGATCGTCCGCATTTCGGGATCGGTGATCTCTGCTGCAACGGGCAGCGCGTCGTCGATAATGTGGCTGCAGCGCAACTTGTTGCAGTAGCGGAAGCTGCCATCGTGGATGCTCGCGCGCATCGTCTGGGCTTCGGGGCTGTTCCAGATTTCAGAGGCTGTCTGTGTATCGAGGTTTCCCAGCCGCTGCTGCGTCCAGATCGAGCAGCAAGGGGCGACCGTGCCGTCCATGATCGTTTCGAACTTGACGAAAGGCGCATCGCAGAATCGTCCGCTGAGGTCAGCCGAAGGGCCGTCCCGGCCATGGCGATCGACAAAGAAGATGGCGCCGGCGACCTGCGGGCAATGCGGGTGTTCCGGTAGCAGGCGGTGAAGCATTGCCAGCCCCGCTTCCCGGTCGTCGGTCAATGCATGGAGAATGCTGTCGACGAGTAAGACCGACTTCAGCGCGGTGCCGGTCGATGTCGTTCGCAGGACTGCGAGCAGACGTCGAAGGTCGCTGACATCATGGTCGGCGGCGTCGGCCACGGCGCGCCAAACTTCGGGGTGGTCAAGGCCGTCGGCAAGGATGTCGGCGATCGCGCTGATGATCGGCAGGAAGGGGTGATCCCCCAGGTCGGCGACATCGGCCGATTCCGCCGGTTCGCCGGAATGCGCGGCATCGATGGTTTCTCTTGCTCTTTCGCTCAACAAAAGCCGATCCCCCGTTCCATATGGTTCCATTGTAGACGGGATCGCGCGCAGGCCGCGCTTTTGGTGGCCGGCTGTCGGCCGACCGACAGTCGGCTAGTCCTGAAGCCGCCACTCGACGGGCAGGATCGCCGTGTCCTCGACCGGTATGCCGTCGCGCCGTGCAGGCAAAAAGCGGAAGCGCTCGATGGCCAGCGAGCAACTTCGCGCGTCGAGCGGTGTGGCGCCGGAGGACCGATAGATCGAACACGCCGTTACCCGGCCTGCCGGGCTGACGGTGATGAGCAGCCTGACCGTGCCCTGCTGCCCCGCGCGGCGGCTTTCGGGGGGATAGTCGTCATCGGACGTCTGCAGGGTCTCGGCAATCGGCTGGATACGGATTTCGGGGAACGCGTCCACGAAGCCCCCGGCTTTTGCAGCGGCGGCGATCGCGGCGGAGGCGATACCGCCTGCAGCGAAGAATGCCACCCGAGCGGCCAAGCTACCCGGCTGCGGCATAGATCCATGCCTCGACACGGTCGTCGCCGATCTCGACCATGGTCGGCGCGCGCCGGTAGTCCGCGCCCTCGAATGCGTCCAGTCGCTGCCAATGATCGGGGAGGTCGGGCGAAATGAAGATCTGGAGGGCGACGCTCGGGCCGCGCGGGTCGAGAACCAGCGCCGGATAACCATCCCGCGCGGCCCAGCCATGCTCGATCAGGCGTCCCCGGACGACCCCGTTCAGCCAGGCGCCTTGCAAGCCGTCGAGCTGGTCATGGTTGGACTTGCCCGGCGCGAGTGTACCGTACACTGCCAAGCGCGTATCGATGCCGCTCATCGCAGCTTCGCAATCCCCAGCCCGTCGCCTTTCGCTCGTTCCTTTACCGACTCCTCGCTGCGGGTCAGCGCCTTGGCAATTGCCTTCAGCGCCAGGCCCTTTTTGGCGAGGGTATGCAGCTTCTGGACCTCGTCGCTCGTCCATGGCTGCCGATGGCGCTCGAACCGCTCGTCCCTGGCCATCAGTTCGGTTTGCGGAAGCGATAGGCGAACTGGTCGGTCTTGCCGCGGATCGCCGGGGCAAAAACGCTGTCGGTGTGCGGGTCCGCCGCCTGCCGCCAGCTGTTCAGCTCGCCGTCGAATTTGAAGCCGGCCTTTTCGATCTCGGCACGCGCGAAGGCCGGGTCGATGCGATGAAGCTTTTCGGGCGCTTCGCGCCCCGTTCCTGCAGCCGCGACGTGATCGACGACAATCAGCGTGCCGCCCGGCTTGAGCGCCTTGAAGAGCGCGGCCGTTGCCTTTTCAGCCGTGTCGGCGGGGAAGGGCGCCAGAAATAGGTCGTGATAGTTCTGCACCGTTACGATGACATCGACCGGCTCGGGGACAGCAGGTGCGGCGAATCCGGAACGCAGCGGTTTCACATTGGGCAATGCCTTTGCGACCGTGTCCTGGTCGATGCCGTATTGGGCGCGGAAACCGACGAACTCGGCGGGCTGGAACGCGTAGACCACCCCCTTGGGGCCGACCGTACCGGCGATCACCCGCGTCAGATAACCGCCACCCATCACGAAATCGACGACCTTCTGGCCCGGCTTGATGCCGGCGAACGCCATGAGTTCGGCGGGCTTGCGCGCCGTGTCGCGCGCCTTGTCGGCGTCGGGACGGGTAGGGCTGGCGAGAGCCATTGCGACAGGGTCGGCCTTCGGGGCGGCCATGAGCGCAATCGGCGAACTCAGAGCAAGGGCGCACAGCGTGACGGCGAGCTTTTTCATGGCGAATCCTCCTGTCGGCTTATGATTCATCCGGACCTACACCGGCGACCACTCGCCCTCAACCTCGCCGGCGGCGCGCGCGACCGCCTCGGGCATCGGGATGGCGTCGCTCAACCGGTCGAGCACCGCTTCGATGCCCGTGCCCGCTGCGCCCGACATCGGCATGATCTCGCATTTGGCGGCACGCTTCAGCTTGGCCGTGATGATCTTGAGTTCGGCAGGATCGAGCGCGTCGATCTTGTTGAGCCCGATGACCTCTGGCTTGTCGGCAAGTCCGGCGCCGTAAATGTCCAGTTCCTTGCGCACCGTACGCCAGGCCTTCACCGGGTTGTCGCCGGTCGCGTCGATGAGGTGCAGCAGTACGCGGCAGCGCTCGATATGGCCGAGAAAACGATCGCCGATACCGGCGCCATCCGCGGCACCGGCAATCAGCCCGGGAATATCGGCAATGACGATCTCGCGGTGGTTGTGCGTCGCGACGCCGAGTTGCGGGCGCACGGTCGTGAAGGGATAGGCACCGACCTTGGCCTGCGCATTGGTGACCGCGTTGATGAAGGTCGACTTCCCGGCATTGGGCAATCCCAGAAGGCCGACGTCGGCGAGAAGCTTCAGCCGGAGCCAGACCCAGGCTTCCTCACCCGGCCAGCCGGTACCGTGCTGGCGCGGCGCGCGGTTGGTCGACGTCTTGTAGCTGGCATTGCCACGCCCGCCGTCCCCGCCGCGCAGGAACACCCGGCGTTCGCCGGCCTTGGTGAAGTCCGCGAGGACATGTTCCTTGTCCTCGCTCAGCACCTGGGTGCCGACGGGGACGCGGATGACCAGGTCCTTGCCGCCGGCCCCCGTCATGTTGCTGCCGGCCCCGCCCTTGCCGCGAGGTGCACGGAAATGCTGGGTGTAGCGAAAGTCGATCAGGGTGTTCAGGCCCGGCACGGCTTCGATGATGATGTCGCCGCCCTTGCCGCCGTTACCGCCGTCGGGGCCGCCATATTCGATGAACTTCTCGCGCCGGAACGCAACCGCGCCGGGACCGCCGGTCCCCGAAGACAGATATATCTTGGCTTGATCCAGGAAATGCATGTCAGGCCTGTGCCATTCGCGCCATGACGCCGGGAGACGCCATGAGTTGCTTGTACGCGATGTCGCGCGCGGCTTCCCGTGGGAGACCAAGGGCATCGGCCATCGGTTTGCCGAGCAACGCGTCGCCAAGCGCCATGAGTACCAGCGTCAGCGTGTCTTCCTTGATCAGACCGTCTTCATTGTCGTCGGCCAGCTCGTCGACGAGATGGTGGATCGACGACAGGATCGGGTCGAGAGCATCGCGGTTGCCCGACATGATCATCCATGTCGCAAGCGCGCCCGCGCCCTGCTGGTCGAAGGCGTCGAAGGTCATATCGACGATCAGACGCGGGTCTGCTTCGCCGCGGCGGGCGCTGACGACGGTTGCGGCGATGCTGTCGCACACCGATTCGGCGAGCATCGCGGCAAGCGCCTTTTGCAGGCCGAGCGCCGAGCCGAAATGGTGAAGCACGTTTGCGTGGGTGCGGCCGACCTTCGTCGCCACGGCCTTCAGCGTGACAGCCTGAGGCCCCTCGGCGATCAGGATATCGCGGGCGGCGTCGAGGGCCGCGGTCCGACTTTCGTCGGGCGTCAGGCGTTTACGTTCTATTGACATCAGTGTAAGTAAGCTCTAGTTCAAAGGTACAAGAGGGAGCCCCTAGCATGGCACGACGCGACAAGACACCTGTGGACCTCACCATTACCCCGCGTGACCGTCGATTCGGTCGCGCCCTCGCGCAAAAGCGCTGGTGGCTGGGCGGCGATCCCATCGGATCGGCCTATCACAATGCCCTGTCGATCACTTTTCCTCGCGGCGAAGCGTTCTTCGTCGAATCGGTCAAGGCCTTCCGCGAAGGGGCAAATCCCAAGCTTGCCGCCGAGATACGCAGCTTCGTGACCCAGGAAGTCATGCACAGCCGCGAGCATGTCTCGTTCAACAAGCGCGTCACCGATGCGGGCTACCGCATAGAGCATCTGGAAAAGGTGGTGGCCGACAGCCTTGAGCTGACCAAGAACCGGCCGCAGATCCTGAACCTCGCTGTCACCATGGCGCTCGAACATTACACCGCAATGATGGCGCATCAGATGTTGCGCGATCCCAAGGCGTTTGCCGGTGCCGATCCCGAACTTTCCGACATGTGGAAGTGGCACGCGATCGAGGAAATCGAGCACAAGGGCGTCGCCTACGACACCTGGCTGCACGCTACCCGCGACTGGAGCCGCTGGAAGCGGTGGAAGGTCAAGACGATCATGATGCTGGTCGTCACCAAGAATTTCTGGACAAAGCGCTGGGAAGCCACGCTCGACTTGCTCGCGCAGGACGGCATCACCGGCTGGAAGGCCAAGGCCCGGCTGGCCTGGTACCTGATGGGCAATCCGGGGCCGGTGCGGCGTCTAGCGCTGCCGTGGCTCGCCTTCTTCATGCCCGGTTTCCACCCGTGGAATCACGACGACCGCGCGCTGATTGGCAAGTATGACAGCGACTATGCGGCTGCCAACTTGCAGGGCGCGGCCCTCGCCGCCTAAGCCGGGGGCATGGACGCCCCCACGCTGAGCACCGAACGCCTGACCCTGCGCGGCCTGAGCATGGCCGACTGGGAAGCCTATGCCATGATGTGGGAGGACCCGCGCGTCACGGCCTTTATCGGTGGCCAGCCCCGTCCCCGCGACGTCGCCTGGCCCAAGTTCGGGCAGGCGGCCGCGATGTGGGGGCTCGTCGGCTATGGCAACTGGGCCGTGATTGACCAGGCGGACGGCGCTTTCCTGGGCGTCGCCGGCCTGTCGGACTTCAAGCGCGGCATAGCCGAGCTCGAAGGCTATCCCGAAGCAGGCTGGGCCTTTGCCGCGGCAAGCTGGGGCAGGGGCATCGCCAGCGAAGCCATGGCCGTCGTCACGGCCTGGGCCGACATGGCGGGCATCGCCGAGACGCGCTGCATGATCGACCATGGCAATATTGCGTCGGCCAAGGTCGCCGAGCGTTGCGGCTACCAGCCATTTGCCGAACTCGCGGGCGGGCGGGCGGCGTTCAGGCGGCCATCGCGAGCGCCGGCGCGGGCGTGAGTTCGAGCGCGTAGGTGCGGCACGGCTTGACGATGCCGGCGGCGCGACAATCGCGTAGTTCCTCCCCCGTCGCCACAAAACCGAGCTTGAGCAACACCGCGCCGGACGCCGGGTTGTCGATGAAATGCCCAGAAACCAGCCGATCGATGCGCAGCGAGTGGCGCGCAGCGGCGACGACGGCGCGTGCCGCCTCGGTCGCATAGCCGCGGCCCCAGAGCGACGGCACGATCCAGTAGCCGAGTTCCGACGCGCCGTCGCGGTCGGCAATGCCGACGCCGCCGATCAGGCGGGGCGTGCCGCCGACACCACGCGCGGGGCGCAGGAAGATGAGCAGGTCGGCCTCGTGCGAGGACCGCTCGCGCGACAGATAGTCGACAGCATCGTCGAGGCGATAGGGCCAGGGCGCCTTGGCCAGCGTCATCACCACGTCTTCGCGGGCGAACGCCTCGGTCAACGCCGGGGCGTCATCGACCCAGCCGGGCCGCAACAGCAGATTTTCGGTTCTTATGAACACTGACAACTCTCCTTGGCCGGGCCAGTAGCGGCGGTTTATGACACCGCGCTGACGCTTCGAGAGAGTTAGTCTTTACAAGGGGGAGGGTAACCTTCTCTCCCTCACGGACCGGCTCGCCAGTCCTTCGGGTCACCCATCAGGCGACCCGTATTTCGGACCGCCGGTTATTCTGCCGCCGCTGCCATAATCGTGTCGACCGACACGTACTTTCGGCCAAGCTTGCCCTCGTGGAAGGCGACGCGGCCCTCGACGAGCGCGAACAGTGTGTGGTCCTTGCCAAGGCCGACGTTGCGGCCCGGCCACACGCGCGTGCCGCGCTGGCGAACGAGGATGTTGCCGGCGAGCGCATGTTCGCCGCCGAATTTCTTGACGCCGAGACGACGACCGGCCGAATCACGACCGTTGCGCGACGAACCGCCAGCTTTCTTATGTGCCATCTGAGATTACTCCGCGCTGGTTGCTTCGACGGCGGGGGCGGCCTCTGCCTCGGGGGCAGGCGCCTTCGCCTTCTTGGGGGCCGACTTCTTCTCTTCGGCCGCGCCGACGCTCACGATCTGGAGAATCGTATGCTGCTGGCGATGGCCGTTACGACGGCGATAATTGTGGCGACGCTTCTTCTTGAAGACGATGACCTTGTCGGCCTTCGCCTGAGCAATGATCTCTGCGGCCACGGTCAGCCCGGTTTCGCCGGTCGACGTGAAGAGGACATCGCCCAGCGTCACGCGCGCGCCGGCTTCGCCGTCCATGCGGTCGACGACGATCTTGTCTCCTGCGGCAACGCGATACTGCTTGCCGCCCGTGCGCACGATGGCGAACATGGCTCTAGTCTTTCACAGTCAAAAACAATTGTCCCGAGGAGCGAACCCGCCGGGAAAGACGGTGCCGATACGGAGGGGCAGGGCCGCTGTCAAGGCAGATGGCAGGTCCCAGCGCCCCAAAAGTCACACGAAGGTCACTCCCGTGTCCCGCTCTCCCTCTCGAAAAAGAGAAAAAATACGGCAATCGGGCGACGCCGTTCGCGGCGACTGGACAAGAAGTACACGTATATCGCGTGCCGAACCTGCCATTTCTCGATCGGAGTCCGAATCGGCCACGAGGAACGTAACGGGAGCGAACGGCGTAGGAAAGACGAGTGCGGACGACCGTGGCTCAATGGCTTAGGCTCGAGAGACGTGCACGCAACAATCCACCACCACAATCCCCAGTGTTGCTGCGCAGCAACACATTTCGTGCAATCCGGCCGCGGTCGCTGAAACATTATTGCAACCAAACCCCCAGCGCCCCAACTATGGTTACGGACCTATGACGGCCGCCAAATTCCTTGGGGGGAACGCAGATGACTTCTTATCGCGCAATGATGCTCGCTTCGCTGTCGGCCATGGCCGTGATGGCAACGCCGGCTTTCGCTCAGGCGCCACAGGCTTCGGCACAGACTGCGCCACAGGCCGCCGACGACGCCGCGACCAAGGGTGAGGACATCATCGTCATCGGCACGCGCCGCACCGACCGTTCGGTCACGGATTCGGCGTCACCGATCGATGTTATCGCGGCGACCGAGCTCGCGGCGTCGCCGTCGGTCAACCTCCTCGACACCGTGCGCAACCTGGTGCCGTCGTTCTTCGTGCCGCAGAACACGATCTCGGACGCGTCGACCTTTGTCCGTGCGCCGTCGCTGCGCGGGCTGGGTGCCGACCAGATCCTCGTCATGATCAACGGCAAGCGCTACAACCGCTCGGCGCTGGTCAACGTCTACACGGGTGCCGACACGGCGCTCTCGTTCGGGTCGCAGGGCGCCGACATCGGCAACATCCCGGCGATCGCAATCGGCAACCTGCAGGTGCTGCGCGATGGCGCAACCGCTCAATATGGCGCCGACGCCCTGGCGGGCGTGCTCAACTATTCGATCCGCAGCGACCAGGGCATCGAGGCGCAGGCGCTGTACGGCAAGACTTATCGCGGCGACGGCGAGAGCAAGATCCTGTCGGGCTATGGCGGGCTGAAGATCGGCGACCGCGGCTTTATCAGCCTGGCGGGGGAATATTACGACCAGGGGCAGACGAGCCGCGGCGTGACGCGTGCCAGCGCCCTTGTCATCCAGCAGAACAACCCGAGCCTTTCGGTGCCCAACCCGGCGCAGATCTGGGGTACGTCGCCAGGCAACGGCTACAAGCTGTTCCTCAACGCCGCACTCGACGTTGGCGCGCAGAGCCAGGTCTATTTCACGGGCAACCTGGCGCACAGCGACACGAACCAGAGCTTCAACTATCGTCCGTCGCAGACCAACGGCGGCTTCGTGCGTTTCGACGGCACGTCCAACGCGACCGTATCGCTGGGACGCAACGGATCGTTCAACCCGATCTTCCTGACCCCGTGCCCGGCGGCGAGCGCTGCGACCTGCCCGACCGGCGGCTTCGTCAACGACGCGAACACCTTCAGCTTCACCACGGTCTACCCGGGCGGCTTTACGCCGCGCTTCATCGGCAAGGTCGACCAGGCCTATGGGACGCTGGGCTTCAAGGGCAAGGCTGACAGCGGCTTTACCTATGATCTCTCGGGGTCGCTCAGCCGCAACTCGCTCGACCTGTCGATGACCAACTCGCTGTCGGCATCGTATGGCCCGGCGAGCCAGACCAGCTTCAAGTTCGGCAAGCTGATCCAGAGCGAGATCACGCTCAACGCCGACTTCACCTATCCGCTCGAAGTCGGGTTCGCCAGCCCGGTCACGCTGTCGGCAGGCGCGGAATATCGCCGCGAGCGCTACGAGAAGACCACCGGCGACGTGCAGTCGTACGGCGCGGGCCCCTATGCGTCGCAGGTGCTTTACAACCTGGTGACCCCGGCGGCCGGGGCAACGCCGGCAGTCTATGCACCGGCCGGGATCACGGCGACCCAGTCGCCGGCCGCCAGCGGTTATGGCGGCACCAGCCCGAACTTCGCGGGCGTGTCCACGCAGTCGAGCTATGCGCTCTACGTCGGTGCCGAAACCGACATCACCAAGGCCTTTACGGTCGGCCTTGCCGGACGGTACGAGCATTACAATACCTTCGGCGGCGTCGTCGTCGGCAAGGCGAACGCGCTGTTCCGCGTGACCGAGGCGGTCTCGCTGCGCGCAACGGTCGGCACCGGCTTCCATGCACCGTCGCCTGGCCAGAACAACACGCAGGTCGTGACTACGAACTTCCTGGGCGGCAACCAGGTCCAGACCGGCACCTATCCGACGTCGAGCGCGATCGCCCAATTCTATGGCGCGGGGCTGCTCAATCCCGAGCGGTCGACCAACTATGGCGCGGGCATCGTGCTGAAGCCGACAAGCGCGCTGTCGCTGACAGTCGACGGGTACATTATCCAAATCAAGAACCGCATCGGGATTTCGCAGAACTTCACGGTGACGGCGGCCGATATCGCAGCCTTGCCGTCGCTGGCATCGGTGGGCCTCGGCGGCGTGGTGAATTACTTCACCAACGGCTTCGACGTGTCGTCCAAGGGCATCGAGGCCGTAGCGAACTATCGCACCTCGCTGTTGAGCGGCCCGCTGAGCTTTACGCTGGCGTATAGCTACAACAACCTGAAGGCGAAGAACATCAAGCTGTCGACGGCCCAGACGCCGCTGGTCAGCTCGCAGCAACAATACAACATCGCCAATCTGGCACCGCAGAACCGCATAACTGCTTCGGCGAACTGGCAGATCGACAATTTCACGATCAATGCGCGCGCCAACTATTACGGCGAATGGTCGAATGCGCTCGAGTACAACCTCGTCGCAGCGACGCCCGCGACCGCAGCCAATCCCTTCCCGGCGCCGCCGGCGGCGCAGATCTTCGGCGCCAAGACGCTGTTCGACCTCGACGTCAGCTATACCTTTGCCGACCATTTCACGCTGACGGTGGGCGCGAACAATCTGTTCAATACCTTCCCCGACAAGATCAAGGCATCGCCGATCAACCCGATCTACGCGCTGACGGGCGGGCTGAACGACGGCCAGGTCTACCCGCGTTCGGGCGGGCCTTTCGGCATGAACGGCGGGTTCTACTACGCACGCCTACGCATCAAGTACTGAGCAAGGCGGCCGGGGTCAGCGCAAGCTGATCCCGGTCTCGCCGAAGCGTCAGCCGGACTTGGCGGCGCCAGGGGCCGTCGGCGCGGCTTCGCCGCCGGGGCTTCTTGAACGACGACCGTCCGGACGTCGCAAAGCCAGGCCGTCAGTTCGTGCAGAAGCGAAGCTGGTCGGACACGGCGGTGTCTGCACGATCAGCTCGTGGCGATTGTGGCCGCCCCGGCCTAATGCCGGCGGCTCGCCTTCAGCTGATACTTCACGCCGTCGAACGCTTCGAACATGCCCGCGATGCCCGGGTGCTCGACAGGCTCCTCGCTGTCGTCGGGGATCAGATTCTGCTGGCTGACATAGGCGACGTAGCTCGACTCGGCATTTTCGGCGAGCAGGTGGTAGAACGGCTGGTCCTTGCGCGGGCGGATCGCTTCGGGAATCGATTCATACCATTCGTCGCTGTTGGCGAAGACCGGGTCGACGTCGAAAATCACGCCGCGAAATTCGAAATGCCGGTGCTTTACGATCTCGCCCAATCCGAACCGCGCCTTGGCGACAGGGGGTGCCGGGGTTTTCCGGTCATGCTGGGATATCGTGTTCATAAGATCAATCTAGGCGTTCGGCGCCAATAGACAAGCATCCTCCGCGCGGCCATGCCGGACGGGCTTGGCAAGCCGCAGTGCGGGCGCTATGCGCCGCGCTTCGATCTCGCCGACGCCCTCTCAACAGGGCGTCGTCCCTCTGCGGAGAGGTGGCTGAGTGGTCGAAAGCACCGCACTCGAAATGCGGCGTGCCCGTGAGGGTACCCAGGGTTCGAATCCCTGCCTCTCCGCCAATTGCCTGTTCATGGCGGCCTAGGCCGAGCGATCGCGGCAATGTCGGACGCGATCCGCGCCGATATGGTCGAGATCGTCGCGAAGCGACGGGCCCAGCCAACGGGCGGTTCGCCCATGGCATGCCCGCGACCGGCGAACGAACGCCTTTAGCTTGCGCATTGCCTGAGTTATGGCCACGCTCGATACCGCCCGAAGCGCGTATATGTTCGGGCAGACGAGCGACTTCGTCGTCGGCCGAGGCGTCGTGCCGAAGCGCGTCGGTAGCTCTGTGATTCTAGATTTTTTACTGGAGAAAACACGTGCATCTCGAGTTCAGCCCGGAAGACCTGGCGTTTCAGCAGGAAGTGCGCAGCTTCATCGCCGAAAACTATCCTGCGCAGCTTCGCGGCAAGCAGGATGAAGGCGACGAGCTGACGAAAGAGGACTTTCTGTCCTGGCACAAGGTTCTGGCAAAAAAGGGGTGGGTCGCGCCTGCATGGCCCGTCGAATATGGTGGCACCGGCTGGACGCCGACGCAGAAATACATCTGGTCGGAGGAAACGGCGCACGCCGACTGCATCCGCCTGATGCCCTTCGGCCTGTCGATGGTCGGGCCGGTGATCTACACGTTCGGGACGGCCGATCAGAAAGCCAAGTTCCTGCCCCGCATCCTGTCGGGTGACGATTGGTGGTGCCAGGGCTATTCGGAACCAGGTGCCGGGTCGGACCTGGCGTCGCTACGCACCAAGGCAGTGCGAGGCACCGATGCCGAGGGCGAACATTATATCGTCAACGGGCAAAAGACGTGGACGACGATGGCGCAGCATGCCGACTGGGGCTTCTTCCTCGTCCGCACCGACAATGACGCCAAGCAACAGGAAGGCATCAGCTTCCTGCTGATCGACATGAAGTCGCCCGGCGTTACCGTCCGCCCCATCATCACGCTGGGCGGCGAGCATGAGGTCAACGAGGTGTGGCTGGAAGACGTGCGCGTCCCCGTCGAGAACCGGGTCTACGAGGAAAACAAGGGCTGGACCTGCGCCAAATTCCTGCTCGCGCATGAGCGTACGGGTATTGCCGGCGTTGCCGCGTCGAAGCGCGGGGTCGAAAAGGTCAAGGCGATCGCGCGCGCCGAGATGGACGGCGACCGGCCGCTGATCGCCAACCCCTTCTTCAGGCGCAAGATCGCCGAGCTCGAGATGGACCTGACCGCGCTCGAATTCACCGAACTGCGCAGCCTGGCAGGCGAGAGCGCCGGCAAGGGGCCCGGGCCGGAATCGAGCCTGCTGAAGATCAAGGGCTCCGAAATCCAGCAGCGGCTGACCGAGCTCTCGCTCGAAGCCGTCGGCCATTATGGCGCGCCCTATTTCCGCGGCTTCGGCGAAGGCGACAACGAGCATCCGATCGGGCCCGATTATGCCCACCGCGCGGCGCCGACCTATTTCAACGTCCGCAAGACGACGATCTATGGAGGCTCGAACGAAATCCAGCGCAACATCATCGCCAAGATGGTGCTGGGGCTCTGACATTGTGACGGCGCCGCCGCCAAGGCGGCGCCCCCGAGAGGACAGAATTACCGATGGATTTCAGTTATACCGAAACGCAGGACATGCTGCGTGACACGCTCGCGCGATTTCTTGCCGACACCTATGATTTCGAAAAGCGCAAGGCGATGCTGGCACGTCCGGAAGGGCGCGATCCGGGCATCTGGCGCGCACTGGCCACGGAGCTCGGCATCTTGGGCGCGCCCTTCGCCGAGGATCATGGCGGACTGGGCGGCGGCGCGCTCGAAAACATGATCATGATGGAAGAACTGGGCAAGGTCATTGCGGTCGAGCCTTATCTGCAGACCGTCGTGATCGGCGGCGGCGCCATGCGGCATGTCGGCGGGGCGTTGGCCGATGCCGTCATACCGCAGATTATTTCGGGCGAATCGATAATCGCCTTTGCCTATGCCGAGCCGCAGGGCCGCTATGATCTCGCGAATATCAGAACCAGCGCGCGGAAAGACGGCGCTGGATATGTGCTGAACGGCCATAAATCGGTCGTTTATGCGGCTCCCTGGGCAACGCATCTGTTGGTGACGGCGCGCACCGGCGGCAGCGTTCGCGAACGCGACGGTGTCGACCTGTTCCTGATCGATGCAAAGCTGCCGGGCCTCGTCCGCCGCGACTATCCCACGGTCGACGGTTTTCAGGCTTCGGAAATCTATTTCGAGAATGCAGCCATTCCGGGCGATGCGCTGCTCACCGGCGGCATCGACCTGATCGAGGCGCTTATCGACGAAGCGACGATGGCCATGTGCGGCGAGGCTTGCGGCGTCAGCCGCAAGCTGCACGAAGGCACGCTCGACTATTCGAAACAGCGCAAGCAGTTTGGCGTGCCGATCGGTAAATTCCAGGTGCTCCAGCATCGCATGGCGGACATGTTCATCGAGGTGGAACAGATTGCCTCAATGACGCTGATGGGTACGCTGAAGCTCGATCTACCGGCCGCCGAACGCAAGGCGGCGGTCAGCCTGGCCAAGGCGAAGGTGTCGCGCTCGATCAATTTCGTCGGGCAAAACGCCATCCAGACGCATGGCGGCATCGGCATCACGCAGGAGCTTGCCATCGGCCATTATTTCAAGCGCGGCACGATGATCGAGAACCAGTTCGGCAGCGCCGATTTCCATCTGGATCGCTTCGAGCAGTTGACGCTCGGGGCGTAACCGATAGCCCGGACCGGCTGCATCAAACGGTGCGTCGGTCCCGATGTCGCCGCCTCTTTCGCGCGACGAGCAGGCATCGTGGCGGAGCGCTAGGCAGCGCCAGGTGCGGTTTTCGTGCCCGAGCCGCTCACGCGAGCGGGGGGACATGTTCGCGCTTTCGAGGCGGCATCGAACTGCCTCTGGCGTGCCGCAAGCTTGCCTAGGTGACCGATCCTCAATCGGTTTGTTCAAAGGCGATCCGGTCGGCCGCCGCCCCGGCCATGATGAAGCCGATTGGCCGTTCCGTTTCCTCCTGAAGATGCGCAATCAGGCTTGCCGTTCGCGCGAGGAGTGAAATGCCCTTCAGGGCCGAGATCGGAAATCCAGCATCGAGCATGACAGCAGGTATGGCGCCGTTCACGTTGATCGGCAGTCGCCGCCCGATGACTTCAGGGATCTGGCGCTCGACAGCGCGCAACATCTCGATGTGCGCTCCTTCCGCGCCATGGTCGCGTGCAAGGGTCAGCAGGCGATTGGCACGCGGGTCGCCGCCACTATGCTCCGGATGGCCGAATCCGGGTATGGCCTTGCGCTCTGCCCGAAGCGCTTCGATGCGCCGCCGCGCGCTTTCGTCGTCGGTCAGGCCCTGATCAGCCTTGCCCTCGAGGCACCCGGCCAGGAACTTTCCGGCCACCTCCGCGCTGCCCAGGACGACGGACCCGCATCCGAGCAGGCCGGCGGCGACGGCGCCGTGGAACGCCTCTGGCGCGGCGGCGTAGGTCATGCGGGTTGCGACGACGCTCGGGACGAGGCCGTGTTCGGCAATCGCGCAGAGCACCGCATTGGCAAGGATGCGCTGGGTGTCATCGGGACGAGCCCCGGTCACGAGGAGCCAGAAATAGCTCGTGAAGTCCATCTCGCCGATGATATCGTGGCACAAGTCGAGGCCGCGGACCGTAATGCTTGCCGGGTCCGACGTGCAGATCGATGTCACGGCGTTGTCCTGCTTGCCAATGCGCATAAATGGTCTTTCGATAAGCGAAGTTGATTTCGTTATTCGAACTACCTAGGAATGTGTCAAGCGGAAGGCGAAAAGGTGCATCGGATATGGCGGCGACCCCCCTGAAGGACATTACCGTCCTCGAAATGGGCACGTTCATTACCGGACCCGCAGCAGGGATGCTTCTCGCCGACCTTGGCGCGACGGTCATCAAGATCGAGCAGCCGGGGACCGGCGATCCGTTCCGTTCGTTCAAGGGCGGCCTCTACAGTCCGCACTTTCAGACGTATAACCGCAACAAGAAGAGCGTGACGCTCGATACCCGCCAGCCGGCCGACCTGGCTCGCTTCGATGCGATGATCGCGTCGGCCGACGTTTTCATCCAGAATTTCCGGCCAGGGGTGGCTGCCAGGCTGAATGTCGATGCGGCGCGCTTGCGGGAGCTGAATCCCCGCCTCCTCTATGCGTCGATCTCGGGCTTCGGCAACGAGGGACCGGATCGCGACAGGCCGGCGTTCGATACGGTGGCGCAGGCGGCAAGCGGCTTCCTGCGGCTGCTGGTCAACCCGCAACACCCGCGTGTCGTCGGACCGGCGATCGCCGATGCCATGACCGGCTTTTATGCAGCGCTGGGCATCCTCGCCGCGCTCAGCGAACGTCACGCGACGGGGGTGGGCCGCCTCGTGGAAACGTCGATGTTCGAGGCGATGTGCCACTTCAATCTCGATGATTTTACGCACCTCTTGTCCGAAGGCGAGACGATGGGGCCCTACAGCCGGCCGCATGTTTCCCAGTCCTATGTGTTCGAATGTGCCGACGCGAAATGGCTTGCGCTGCACATGTCGTCGCCGCCCAAATTCTGGGAAAACCTGGCGGCCGCCATCGACCGGCCCGACATGCTTCTTCAGCCGGCATTCGCGTCGCGCGAGGCGCGCATCGCGCATTACGACGACGTGATCGCCTATCTTGCCCCGATCTTTGCGACGCGGTCGCGGCACGACTGGTGCGCCGATCTCGTCCGTCTCGAAGTCCCGCACGCGCCGGTCCGAACTTCTGCCGAAGTGCTGGAGTCCGAACAGGCGACGGCGCTGGGCCTGTGCGTGACCGATCCGCAAGGCCCTCACGGACCGTTCAGCACCATCAGGCTGCCCCTGTCCTTCGATGGCGTCCGCGCGACATCGGTGGTTGCGCCCCCGGTGCTGGGCCAGCACAACGACGAGGTGTTCCCGCCGTTGAAAGCCTGACCATGCCGCGCGCGCCCAAGGATCCCGAATACCTGTCGACGCTCGAGCGGGGACTGCGCGTGCTTCGGGCCTTCGACGAAGACCATCCGGAAATGACCCTGAGCAAGGTCGCGGCGCAGACCGGGTTGAGCCCTGCCGTCGCGCGCCGCTGCCTCAATACACTGGTCGAACTCGGCTATGTCGGACAGCACGGCCGCCAATTTCTCCTTCGCCCTGCCGTCCTCATGTTCGGATCGGCCTTCCTTTCGTCGATGCACATCGACCAGCTTTGCCTGCCGCCGCTGCAGCACATGCGCGACCAGACCGGCGACAGCGCCTCGCTCGCGGTCCTTTCGGGCGCCGACATCCTCTATGTGACCCATGTCTCGACCGAGCGGCGCTTCCGGCTGGCCACCGGGGTCGGCACAAGATATCCTTTCCACGCGACGTCGATGGGCAAGGCGCTGGTCGCTTTCCGCTCGCCGGCCGAGATCGAGGCCTTGCTGGCGAACGGCCCGCTCGCCCGGTTTACCGAACGTACGGTCACGGATCCCGACGTGCTGCGTCACCGGCTCACTCTCGTGCGCGAGCGTGGTTACGATTCGGCGCTCGACGAACTCGATTACGGTATCGTGTCGGTCGCGGTTCCGATCCGTGACAAGCACGGCCGGGCAATAGCCGCCATCAACTGTTCGACGTCGACGACGCGCATCTCGCAGGACGAACTGGTCCGGACACGGCTGCCGCTGCTGCAATCGGCAGCGCGGGAAATCGACGAGGCCATGCGGCGCTGGCCGGCATTGCTGCACGCCTTGACCGAGGGTAATCCGACCTAAAGTTTTCGCATATCGAATTTGACTTCGTATTTCGAATGACCTAGCCTTCTTGCGATAATGAGAGCGCATTGCGCCGGCAGGGGGAGACGAAGGCATGACGACGACTGGACATAGCAAGCGCGCCGCAGCACTCCTGCTGCTCTGCACGACCGCGTGGTCGCCCGCCTTGAGCCAGGACCGCTCGGCAAAGCCGGCACCTGCCGAAGGCGAAATCGTCGTCACGGCGCTTCGCGGCAACGACAAGTTGCAAAACGTCCCCGCCGCCGTTCAGGTTTTCAATTCGCGCGCGATCGAAGCATCGGGCATCGAAAAGCCGCTCGATTTCATTTCGCTGACAAGCAACGTCAATTTCGTCGAGACGCAGAACGCCGGCACCTCATTCGTCATCATCCGGGGCATCACGCAGGCGCGCAATTCGGAGCCGTCGGTCGCGGTCGTCGTCGACGGCATTCAGCAGGTAAACCCCGCGCAATTCAACCAGGAACTGTTCGACCTCGACCAGATCGAAGTTCTCAAAGGTCCGCAGGGCGGTCTCTACGGCCGCAACGCGATCGGCGGCGCCATCATCATCCGCAGCAAGGCGCCGAGCGATACGCTGTCGGGCAAGTTCACCGGCGGCGTGGACAACGGCTTCGGCTATTATCTTCGCGGAAGCCTGTCGGGCCCGATCGCGCCTGACGTCAAATTCCGCGTTGCGGGCTCTTGGTACGACACCAAGGGCCTGATCACGAACACTTACCTGAACGAGAAGGCCGATCCGGTCAAAGACCTCAACCTGCGCGCGAATTTGCTCTGGACGCCTTCGACCGAGCTGTCGGTCGACCTGCGCGGCGCGATTTCGCGGCTGAAGACGCGGGCATTTTATTACAACATCGTCACCGATGTGAACGACGTCTCGCTGCCGGTGCGGGTAAACAACCGCGGTATCGACAACAGGGACATGAACAACATCGCGCTCAAGCTGTCGTACAAGGCCGATATCGGAACCTTCTCGTCGACGACGTCCTACGATACGGTCAGCGAGATCCTGACCGGCGACGGATTCGACTTCAAACCGATCCGCGAGTCGCTGCTGTTCCAGTTTTTCGGGATCGACATCAACCAGAGCCAGTATCTCGACGTCTCGGCGTTCAGCCAGGATCTGCGGTACGAATCTCCCGCCGATCGCCCCCTCCAGGCGATCGTCGGCGGCTATTTCATCAAGACGAAGCGCTTCATTTCGACGGGCAACCTGCTCGACACGGGGAACGGCGTGACTGCGCTGTTCCGGGTGCCCAGCACCGACCCGCTCAACCCGAGCACGACCTTCCTGGCCGATGGGCAAAGCAATTTCGCCTGGGCGCTCTATGCCAATGCGATCTGGAAGCTCAACGAGCAGTTCCGGGTTGATGCCTCGCTGCGCTACGACCGCGACCATCGCGAGAACACGACGCTGACGCCGGCCAATTTCCTGAATGCGCCGGGCTTTCCATCGGGCCGGCTGGGCGAGGTCCGCAGTCGCAACTTCAGCGCGTGGCAGCCCAAGCTGACGCTGACTTACAAGCCGATACCCAGCCTCACGCTTTACGGCGGCTATTCGGAAGGGTTCCGTTCGGGCGGCTTCAACCAGACGGGCGTCGGTGCGTCGGCCGTGGCCGCCGGCATCGTCGGGGTCAGCGACATCTTCGAAGCGGAGACGGCCAAGACGTTCGAGGCAGGCATAAAGGGCCGCACGAGCGACGGCCTGCTGAGCGCCAGCGCAGCCGTCTACACCACCAAGTCGCAGAACAGCTATTTCTTCGTGTTTCTTGCGGCAAACTCGACGCAAAATCTTGGCAACGTGCCCGAGGCACGCCTCAAGGGTTTCGAAATCGACGCGACCCTGCGGCCGGCGCGCGGGCTCGAGCTGACCTTGGGTTATGGCTACACCGACAGCCGCATCAACCGTTTCCCGGACCCTGCCGTCGTCGGCAAGCAGGCGCCGCTGATTTCGCGCGACACGCTCAACGCCGGGATCAATTACTCGGCACCGGTCAGCGACACGGTGACGCTCAATGCCAATCTCGAGTACCGTCGCATCGGCCGCACCTGGTTCGACGTGCAGAACACGACGTCGCGCGACCCCGTCGACCTGTTCGACGCGCGCCTGGGCGCAACGGTCGGCAAGTGGAACGTGACGGCCTTTGCCCAGAACCTGTTCGACAAGAAATATAATGCCGAGTTTTCGCCCGGCGGGTTCGTGTTCAAGGCCAAGCCGCGCCGGTTCGGCATCGAAGCCAGCTACAAATTCTAGGGAGCCCAAATGGCCAAGGTCCTCGTCCTCTATTATTCCAGCTACGGCCATATCGAAGCCATGGCGCATGCAGTTGCCGAGGGAGCGGCGAGCGTTGCCGGCACGTCCGTCGATATCCGCCGCGTGCCGGAACTCGTACCGGATGACGTGGCCGCCGCATCCGGCGTGAAGCTCGATCAGGCGGCGCCGATCGCAACGCCGGGCGATCTCGCCGATTACGATGCCATCATCTTCGGCACGCCGACGCGATTTGGCAACATGGCCGCACAAATGCGCAATTTCCTCGACCAGACCGGGCCCTTGTGGTTCCAGAACAAGCTGGTCGGTAAGGTGGGTAGCGTTTTCTGTTCGACCGCCAGCCAGCATGGCGGACAGGAAACGACGATCACGTCGTTCCACACCACATTGCTGCACCATGGCATGGTCATCGTGGGGCTGCCCTATACCTTCGCCGGCAATGCCGAGATGAGCGCGATCAGCGGCGGCACGCCCTATGGCGCAACGACCATTGCCGGCAGCGACGGCAGCCGCATGCCGAGCGAGAACGAACTGGCGGGCGCCCGTTTTCAGGGGCAGCATGTTGCCGGAATCGCGACAAAACTTGCCGCCTGACCCGATGCATCACCAAGCCGACAGGAGCTGACATGACTGCCCATTTGCCCAGCCGACTGCACCACACCGCCTATGTCGTGAAGGACCTGGAAGCGACGCGGCATTTCTACGAGGACATTCTCGGTTTCCCGCTGGTGGCGACGTGGTGCGAGCAAGAAGAGCTGTTCGGGTCGGAGCGGACCTATTGTCATTGCTTTTTCGCACTCGCGGATGGCAGCGCGCTGGCCTTTTTCCAGTTCGCGGATGCGAACGACGATGCGGAATTTGGTCCGCCCCTTCCTCCGAGCCCGTTTCGGCACGTCGCGCTCAATGTCGACGGACCCACGCAGGCCGAGCTCGAGCGCCGCATCGCTGCCGCAGGCTTCGTCGAGCCGCAGACCTATGTTCTGGAGCACGGCTATTGCCGGTCGGTCTATGTCGTCGATCCCGACGGAATGATCGTCGAATTCACGCTCGATGCCGCGAACGCCGACCAGGTCAACGCCCTGCGCCTGAAAGACGCGCATGATGAGCTGCGGCGCTGGCTCGGTGGCGACCACCGTCCGAACAACGATGTTCGCCATCTGACCGCACCCGTGGCCTGACTTTGTCCAATGCCAGGCCGGCGGCACGGCATCGTCCGGGGGGGTGATTAGAATGCAGCCGGCCATTTCGTCCCGTTCGCGCGAGTCGCAAGATGCCGGCCGCGATGTCCGAATTGCCGTCAAAGACGGCGAACTGGCCGTCTCGGTCGTGGGCGAGGGGCCGCCGCTGCTGCTGCTGCATGCGTGGACGCTCGACCACCGCATGTGGATGCCGCAAGTCGCCGCGCTGGGACTTCGGTTCAGCCTTATCATGCCCGACCGCCGCGGCTTCGGGCGATCCGCCGCCCCGCCGGACCTCACCGAAGAGCTGACCGACATTGCAAGGATTGCCGACGCCCTTGGGCATGAGCGGCTCGCGATTGCCGGGGTGTCGCAGGGAGGGGCCGTCGCGCTCGCCTTTGGCATCGCGTCTCCGGACCGGGTGACTGGCTTGATACTTTCCGGGGCCCCGCTCGCCGGGCTTGTCGACAATCCCGACGACATTCCGCGCGACCGCTATGCGATGCTGGCGCGCCGGCCGGCGCTTGCGCAGTTGCGCGAGGAATGGATGGCGCATCCCCTGATGCGTCTCGGTCAGGCGCCTGCGCGCGCCCTCGTCCGGGACATCGTCGCCGATTACCAGGCGCGCGACCTGCTCGCGCCGTCAGCGCTTCCGCCATTCACTGCTTCGGACATCATGCAGCTGGCTATGCCGCTGCTGGCGATCAGCGGTACCGGGGATACGCCGTGGCGGATTGCCTGTGCGCGCTATCTCGCCGAAGTGGCACCGCGGGGTTCCCTGGTCATGCTCGACGAGACCGGACATCTGCCGAACATCGAACAACCCGCGGCGTTCAATGCCGCGATCCACAAATTCCTCGCTTCGACCTGAATATCAGTTTTGCAAAGGATCAGCATGTCCAACCCACCCGTATCCAGTGCCGCTGCAGGCCGCTTTCTGACCACGCATGTGGGAAGCCTGCCGCGCGAGCCCGACCTGATCGAACTGATGTTCGCGCGTGAAGCTGGGTTGCCGCTCGAGGCCGAAGCCGTGCGTCGGCGGATCGACATTGCCGTTCAACATGTCGTCGACGCCCAGGCGGCGGCGGGCATCGACATCATCAACGACGGCGAACAGTCGAAGCCGAGCTATGCAACCTATATCAAGGACCGTCTCAACGGGTTCGGCGGCGCAGGAAACAGCTACGCCTTCCAGGATATCGAAGACTTTCCGGCAACCAAGGAGCGTATCTTCGCCGATGCCGGACGCAAGCACCGCAAGGCCCCGGCCTGTAATGCGCCGATCACTGTCAAGGACATGGTAGCCGTGACCGAGGACGCCAACGCGCTCAAGGGGGCACTGGCCCGGCATCCGGATCGGCAATCGTTCATGAGCGCCGCGTCGCCGGGGGTCACGGCGCTGTTCTTCGCGAACGAATATTACGACCGGCATGAGGATTATGTATTCGCGCTCGCCGAAGGTCTGCGCCACGAATATGAGGCGATCGCCGCTGCGGGCATCATGCTGCAGGTCGATTGCCCGGACCTCGCCATGGGTCGCCACACCCAGTTTCGCGACCGAGACCTGAACGGCTTCCGCGAGGCCATGGAACTCAACATCGAGGCGCTGAACCGCGCGACCGCCAACATTCCGCCGGAACGGATGCGCATGCACATGTGCTGGGGGAACTATCCCGGTCCGCATCACCACGACGTTCCCTTCCAGGATGTCATCGACCTCATCTGGACGGCCCGGCCGCACGCCATACAGTTCGAAGCGGCCAATCCGCGTCACGCGCACGAGTTCGCGATCTTCGAAAGCGTCAAGTTGCCAGAGGGCAAGGTGCTGATCCCGGGCGTCATCGAATGCCAATCGAACTACATCGAGCATCCTGAACTGGTCGCCCAGCGCATAGGCCGCTACGCCGAGCGCGTCGGCCGTGAAAACGTCATCGCCGGGTGCGATTGCGGCTTTTCGATCCACGCAGGCTCGGGTGGCGTCGATCCGGCGGTCGTCTGGGCCAAGCTCGCCGCGCTGTCGGAAGGTGCGGCTCTTGCCTCGGCGCGCTACTGGCCCTGAGGGCGATCGCCGCTGAAGCCTTGAGTGCAGTGGGTTCGGGCGACGCAAACCGTCCGCTCTACATGCCCGGTTCGCGTGAATGCGGCTCCAACGGCTCGTCAAGGACGCGACCGAGCGTGCCGCGCAGCGTGAACATCAGCGCCGCTCCGAACAGGGCGATGCCGGCGTCCAACATCCAAAATGTCGCCGGTGTCATCTGGTCGTAGAAGCTGCCGACCCAGCCAGCCAGGGTGTGGGCAATGAAAGGCGACAGAAACGCCGCCCCCATCATTGCCCCCGTGACCGAGGGCGGCGCCGATTTGCTGACCAGCGCGAGCGTCGTCGGCCAGTAATACATCCAGGCCAGGCCCATCACCAGAAACCCGCCGAGTGCCCACCATACGGGAACTTGGCCGGGGGCAGGGGCAAGCGCACTGCCCGCCGCCAGCACGACGGCTGCCACGGCGATGATGACCATCCCGATCGCGATCTTTCCCAAGCTGTTGGGCTCGGTGCCGGTGCGTGCCTGCCAGCGCCACAGCACGAGCAGCACCGGCGCGGCCAATATGCTGCCGATCGAATCGACCGAATTGAACCAGCTTGCGGGAACGGTGCCGAACATGCTCTGGAGATTTACCTGCTGGTCGACCCAGATGATGCCGAGGCTCCACACCATCGGATAGGCGATCTCGGCCGGGATGGTCAGCGCGATGATCGCGAACAGCACCCAGATCCGCCGGCGCTCTGCCGGCGTAAGCGGCGCCCGACGCACGCGCCGCTCGCCCAGCGGCCGGGTCGGGGGAAGGTAGCGTTGCCCGAAGATGTAGGTGACGAGCGCGATCAGCATGAGCCCTGCCGCAATGCCGAAGCCGGCATGCCAGCCGTAGAGCGCCGCAACAGTGCCGGTAACAAGCGGCCCTGCGGCTGAGCCGATATTGATCCCGGTCGAAAAGATCGTGAATCCGCGCGCACGCAGCGATTCAGCGTCGGGCGGATAGAGGGCACCGACTTGCGCGGAAATATTGCCCTTGAGACAGCCCGAGCCGAGGATGAGCAGCGCCAATGCCAGCAGGAAGCTGAAATCGAAAGACATTGCCAGGTGTCCGGCGCTCATCAACACCGCGCCGAGCATCACCGTGCGATTGGCGCCCAGCACCCGGTCGGCAATCCAGCCGCCGAGGATCGGCGTGAAATAGACGAGCCCCGAATACCAGCCGTAAATCAACGACGCGAAGGCGAGGTTGGTCATCGGTCCGCGCATTTCCAGCATGCTGCGCAGGCCGGCCAGCCCGGCTACATGATCGGAGTGGCCCGGCAGCAAGAGCTGCTTCACCATGTAAAGGGTAAGCAGGGACGTCATTCCATAGAAGGAAAACCGTTCCCACAGCTCCGTGAAAGCAAGGAAATAAAGCGCTTTTGGATGTCCGCCAGGTTCTGCAGCGGGCCGGCTGGTCGCGATCAAAATATGTGTCCCCCCTGCGTGTAGCGTAAGCTATCCCGGACGACTGGCAAGGCCCGCTCGGGTTCGTCCCGGAAGCGGGCGGACCGCGGCGTAGTGCGCATCCCGCGGCGTCGCGCAAACCGGCTGCTCGAGCGATGTAACCTAACGCTGCTTCTTCGTAGGCGATGCAGTGAAATCCGGCTCTTTCTTTGCCACCCAGTCCACGAATTTGCGCACTCTCGGGTCCAACAGCAAGGCGTCGACGTCCATGCCGTGGCGCTGCAGTTCGGACGTCGTAAAGTTCGCGACCAGGGTCTGCTGGCACACCGGGTGCATGGGCACGGTGTCGCGACCGCCCCGGCTTTTGGGGATCGGATGATGCCACACGGTAACCCTCCCCAGCGGACGTCCGCAAAGCCAGCAGGCGACAGGGCCGGCCGCGGCTTCTTCCGCGACCGGCACATCGTCGAGAACGTCATACTTCGTGTGCTTTCGGGCCATCGTGCGGTTCCCCCTGATGTACGCCGGATAGGAGCAGGCTTGGGTTTGCGCAAACACGGTCCCCAAGTCGCACGTGTCGAACATCGGGCGAGCCGCCGAACGCCATCGACGGGCTCGCCGAAAACAGTGCGAGACATCGACGCGGCTGACGGTACAGTTCGCGTTCGTTCAACAGGGCAAATGTCGATGTTTCGTTCGTTCGTGGTCTTGATGGCCGCCATCCCGACGCTGGTGCTCGCGCAGGCGCAGCCTGTCGCTGTGTCCGCCGCGGCACCGACCGCCAAATGGGTGGATACCCAGGGCAGCTATACAATCCGTGAGTTCAAGTTCCGCTCGGGCGAAGCCCTGCCTGAACTCAAGCTCGGCTATACCACGCTCGGCACACCTGTCCGCGATCGCACGGGGCACATCACCAATGCCGTGATGGGCCTGCACGGCACGGGTGGGTCGGGACGCTCGCTCCTCAACCCTGCGTTTGCCGACGAATTGTTCGGGCCCGGCGCGCCGCTCGATCTGCGAACGACCTACGTCATCCTGCCGGACGGGATCGGGCATGGTCGTTCGTCGAAACCCTCCGACGGCCTCAGGATGCGATTTCCCCATTATGACTATGACGACATGGTCGAAGCCCAGCGACGCCTGCTTGTCGAACACCTCGGCGTCTCGCGGCTGAAGCTGATCATCGGAACGTCGATGGGCTGTATGCAGGCCTTTGTCTGGGGAACAGCGCACCCGGGTTTTGCGGAGAGGCTGGCCCCCTTTGCCTGCAACACGCGCGAAATTGCCGGGCGCAACCGGATGTGGCGCAAGATGGCGATCGACGCCATCGAGGCAGACCCGTTGTGGGACGGCGGCAATTACACGACGCCGCCCGTGCAAGGCTTGCGCACGGCCAATGACCTGTCGATTTTGGCCGGCGGCAATCCCGTGGCCCTGCAGGCACGCTTTCCCACGCGCGAGCTGGCCGACAGGGCGCTTGCCGAAAGTCTTGCCCAGCGAACCGGGGGGCAGGACGCCAATGACATCATCTACCAGTATGACTCCTCGCGAAACTATAATCCCCATCCGCTGCTCGACCGGATCACGGTGCCGGTGCTCTGGATCAATTCGGGGGACGATTTCATCAACCCGCCCGAACTCGGCCTGGCGCAGGGGGATGTGAAACGCATGTCGCGCGCACGGTTCATCCTTATTCCAGCGAGCGCGGAGACCAAGGGTCACGGTACGCATACCTGGGCGAAATTCTGGAAAGCCGACCTGGCACAGCTGTTGGCCGAGCCCGCGTCGCGGCCGTGAGAACGAAGGACTTTCTGTGAAGACTGCAGTTGTTACGGGCGCGGCACAGGGCCTAGGGCTGGTGACGGCGCGCCGCCTTGCCGTCGCCGGTTACCGCGTCGTGCTGACCGACATACAGGACGTTTCGAGTGCCGCCGCCGCGATCGGCCCCGACGCCCTTGGCATCACGGGCGATGTCTCGGATGAGGCCTTTGTCGAGGCGATGGCTGAGCGCGTCGCGACCGATTGCGGGGGCGCTGCGGTGCTGGTCAACAATGCCGGGATCAGCCTGATCCAGGCTGCGGAAGAAACCACGCTGCACCAGTGGCAGACGATGATGGCGGTCAATCTGCAAGGGCCGTTTTTGCTCTGCCGGGCCTTTGGTCGGCAGATGCTTGCGGCCGGCAAAGGCTCCATCGTCAATGTCGCGTCGGTGGCGGGCCTTGGCGGCGTGATCCATCGTGCTGCCTATAATAGCTCGAAGCACGGGCTGATCGGTCTGACGCGCACCTTGGCGGGCGAATGGGGCGGACGCGGCGTGCGGGTCAATGCTGTCTGCCCCGGCTGGATCAAGACCGAAATGGACCAACGCGACATGGGCTCTGGCGCCTATGACGATCGTGACATCGTCAGTCGCGTACCGCTGGCCCGCTTTGCCCAGCCCGAAGATGTCGCGGAAGCCATCGCCTTCCTTGCTTCGGAGGCTGCGTCATTCATCAACGGGGTCAGCCTGCCGGTCGATGGCGGCTGGACCGGAGACATCAGCTGGGACAGCCTGCGCCTGAAGACGCGCGGCTGACCGGCGCGCTTTCCAGGGCGCACGAAGAAACATCCGGAACCGACCCTGACGCCAATCGTATGTGCCGGGGCCGCAAAGGATGCGCACAATGGCAGATGTTCTCAATCGTTCGTCGGGGACGCCGCTCGGCAGCCTCGCGCATCCCGTCTATTCGGCGCTGCTGCCGATCCCGATCATTTGTTTCATCGGTGCCCTGGCGAGCGACCTCGCCTATGTCGGCAACCCCGATATGATGTGGATCGATTTTTCCAGCTGGCTGCTGCTGGTGGGGCTGGTCGCCGGTGGATTCGCGGGGCTTGTCCTGATCATCGACATGGTGCGGCTTGGGCAGGGACGCAGTCCGGCACTGTTCCTGCATTTCGGACTGCTTCTCGCCGCATGGGTGGTCGAAGTCTTCAATTCGCTTGTTCACGCCCGCGATGGCTGGACGGCCGTCGTGCCGGCGGGACTGACGCTGTCGGCAATTGCCACGGTCCTCAGTCTTGTTGCCGGATGGTATTGGCAATCGGCGCGCTATGCACCGGGAGACATACGTTGAACCGCAGGGTGTGCTTCCTTGCCGGCCTTTTGCCGCTGGCCGCCTGCAGCAATGGGCAGGCGATCGATCCCAGCAGCCAATATGGAGCCGACCCGGTGCTCCCGGCGCCCCATGAGCAGCTGATCGCCGACGTCGGCGTCTACAAGGTCATCGGCTGGCAGCCGGGCGAGACGCCGACGGTGCCCGCCGCCTTCCGCATCCAGGCATTTGCCACGGGCCTCAACAATCCGCGCAACGTGCTGTCGCTGCCCAACGGCGACGTGCTCGTGGTCGAATCGAAATATGAAGGGAGCGAGCCGGTCCAGCGGCCCAAGGACCCCATACGTGACTGGGTCATGTCGTTCGCCCATGGCCCGGCAAAGAGTGACAGTGCCGACAAGGGCAATCGGATCACGCTGTTGCGCGATACCAATGGCGATGGTCGTCCAGAAGGACGGTCCGTGCTGGTCGACCGCCTGAACGCGCCATTCGGCATCGCGGTCAGTGGGGGCTACCTGTACGTCGCCAACACCGATGCCATCGTCCGCTACCCCTTTGTCCCGGGCCAGACGCGGATAACCGCGCCTCCGACAAAGGTGGTCGACCTGCCCGGCGGGCCCATCAACCATCACTGGACCAAGAGCCTGACGGCAAGTCCGGACGGGTCGCGGCTCTATGTCGGCGTGGGATCGAACAGCAATGCCATGGAGCGCGGTGCCGAAGCGGAGAAGGACCGCGCCTGCATTTTCGAGGTCGATCCGAATTCGGGACAGATGCGCCTGATGGCTACGGGCTTGCGCAATCCCAACGGACTGACCTTCTACCCCGGCACGAACACACTGTGGACGGTCGTCAACGAGCGTGACGAGCTCGGGCCCAATCTGGTGCCCGATTACATGACGTCGGTGCGCCCGGGTGCCTTTTACGGCTGGCCTTACAGCTATTATGGCCAGCATGTTGATCCGCGCGTCCGCCCGCAGCGCCCGGAGATGGTCGCGCGCGCCGTGCGCCCGGATTATGCGCTTGGGTCGCATGTCGCGGCGCTAGGCCTGGCATTTTACACGGGCAGCAGCTTTCCCGCCGCGTTCGAGGGCGGGGCGTTCGTCGGCGAGCACGGCAGCTGGAACCGGACCGAGCCGCATGGCTACAAAGTTGCTTTCATCCGATTCAAGGGCGGGCGCCCGACCGGGGCGCCGCAGGATTTCGTGACCGGCTTCCTCAAGGACGGCAAGGCGCGCGGCCGGCCGGTGGGCGTCGCTACCGACCGTACGGGCGCGCTCATCGTTGCCGACGACGTCGGCAACACGGTTTGGCGTGTCAGCTATGCCCAAGCGCAGTCGGCGCGAGCCAAGGTCGTGACGGCCACGAGGAAATCAGGCGCCTGACCGATCAGGGTCGCGGCGCGCTTTCGCGTCGGTCTGCTTCGTCGCGCCGGGGAGGCGCAGGCCCTGCGGAAAAGCCGTCACGGTCGAGCCGCAGATTTATCTTGGCGCCGCCGATGTCGGAGCGGAGGGTGACGCCCTGCCCGTTCTCGACTTGCAACTCGGTGTCGTTGCCTAGGGGGATGGCGAGGTCGGTCGGAACGTCGGGCACGGGAACATCATCGGGCTTTGCGACAGGCGCGGCGATGCGCGCGCCGGGCAGGGCGCCCATCATGAACTCGCGCCAGACCTGTGCCGGGACGGTCCCGCCGTTGATCCCCTTCAAGGGCGTATTGTCGTCGTTGCCGATCCAGACGCCCACGACGAGGTCCCCGGCAAAGCCGACGAACAGCGCGTCCCGGTTGTCCTGGCTGGTGCCCGTCTTGCCATAGGCATCGATCGCAAGACGGGCGCGCCTCCCCGTACCTTCGGTGACGACTGCCCGCAGCAAGTCGAGAAGCATGTCGTGCTGGGTGTCGCCGAAGCTCCGCCGGGCGGCCAGCAGTCGGTCGAGCAGACCGGGATCGGGCTGTTCGACGGCGTGCGGCTGGATCGGCCAGTGCCCCGCTGCAACCGCCGCATAGGCCGATGTCAGCTCGAGCAAGCTGACGCCCGACGATCCGAGGGCCAGCGTCGGGTCGGCCGCGAGGGGGCTGGTGAGACCCAGGTCGCGCGCTGCACGGATCACCTTCTCGGGCCCCAGCTGGTGGTAAAGCCGGACTGCGGCGACGTTGCTCGATCGCGCGAAGGCCTGTCTCAACGTGATCTTGCCGCGATAATGGGCGCTGCTGTTCTTTGGTCTGTAGCCCCCTTCGACGATGGGACTGTCATCGACAATCGTGTCGGGCGACATCCCGTCGCGCAGCGCGGCGAGGTAGACGAACAGCTTGAATGTCGAGCCGGGCTGGCGCCGGGCCTGCGTCGCCCGGTTGAACGGCGAGGCGTCGTAGCTGCGCCCGCCGATCATGGCGACGACATCACCATTGGTGCGCATGGCGACCAGCGCGACCTGGGCCTTGCCGAGGGGCGCACGGCCGATGACGGTGCGGGCCAGCCGTTGCAGCCGGGTGTCGAGCGTCGTCGTGATCGTCGCATCGCCATAGGCATCCTCGGCCTTTCCGCGGGCCTGCGGCATCGCCCAGTCCGCGAAATAAGTGCCGGTCGGCAACTGGCTCCGGTTATAGAGATCGAGCGTGGCCGGACGCGTCGAGGCAGCGCGCGTCGGCGTGATGGCGCCCGTTTCTGCCATCGCCGCCAATACCAGCCTCGACCGGGCCTGTGCGCCCGCAAGGTTGCGCGACGGCGCGAGCGCCGAGGGCGCCTTGACGAGACCGGCCAGCATGGCCGCTTGCGCCAAAGTCAGCTGCTCGGGCTGACGGCTGAAATAGTGTCGTGCGGCGGCGCGCAGACCATAGACGTTATCGCCGAAATAGGCGTTCGACAGATAGCGCTCGAGGATTTCGTTCTTCGTCAGCCAGCCCTCGAGCCAGAAGGCGATCAGCATCTCGCGCGCCTTGCGCGACAGATTGCGGTCGGCCGTGAGGAACGTCATCTTAGCAAATTGCTGGGTGATCGTGCTGCCGCCTTGCGTCCCGCCGCCGCGAATGTTGTTCCAGAAGGCGCGGACCAAGCCACGCGGATCGACGCCCCAGTGGCTGTAGAAGCGCCGGTCCTCGATGGCGATGAAGGCTTGCGGCACGTGGCGGGGGAGGGTGGCAAGCCTGACGGGGCGGTCGACGATTGCCCCGTTGCGCGCGATCGGCTGGCCGTCGGCGGCAAGCAGCGTCACGCTCGGCGGCACCATCGGCTGCAATGATTTCGACAAGGGCGCGGTGAAGGCCAGCCAGACGAACGTCGCGATGAAGAGCAGAACGAGCCCCTGCATGCCGCGCCGGATCCAGCGCCACCAATTCCGGCGGCGAGGCGGCGGCAGTAGGCCCGGATCGCGAGAGGGCAGCGGTTCGCGGCTGTCCACGGGCTCCTCGCGACGAGCTGCGGCGGGCCAAGGATCGAGAATGTCCACCCGGTCGTTCATATCCGTGACTGTATTACTTGGATAAAACACGAAAGGCGAGTGTGAATCGTCGATGGCGGCGACTCGACGCACGCGATTTCTCATGCGGGGACAAAAGTGCCATTACGGAATGACACAATGAGGCGCGGTATACGGATGACGCATAGATTTCCGCGATCGCGATCGGGAGCGCCCACAATCGCCGATGTGGCAGCGAGGGCCGGTTTCTCGCTCATGACCGTGTCGCGCGTGATCAACGGCGAGAAGAACGTGCGGGCAGCGACGCGGGATGCCGTTCTGGAGGCGATCCGGCACCTGGACTTTGCGCCTAACCAGGCCGCCCGCGCACTGGCAGGTGCGCAGCCGATCCGGATTGGTTTGCTCTACAGCAATCCCAGTGCAGCCTATCTCAGTCGTTACCTGCTCGGCGGCCTCGAGCAGGCGCGGCTCAGCCATGCGCAGTTGATCATCCAGAAATGCGACGGGGGCGCGGACGAAGAGGAAGCCACCGTGGCGGAGCTGATTGGGTCGGGAGTGGATGGCCTCATCCTCTCGCCGCCGATGTCAGACGCGCCGGCGATCCTGTCACTGCTAGAACGGGCGCCGGTTCCTTCGGTCATCGTGGCCAATGCCCGTGCCGATACGGCGATTTCGGTCGTGCGCATGGACGATCACGCCGCGGCGGAGGCCATGACAAATCATATCATCGGCTTGGGACATCGTCGCATCGGATTCATCGTCGGCAATCCCGCCCACAGGGCGAGCGAACAGAGAGAGCGGGGGTTTCGTGCGGCGACCCGATCGGCCGGGCTCCACATCCCGGAGGCTTACGTGGTTCAGGGGGCCTTCACTTATCGGTCCGGACTCATGGCGGCCGAGGCGCTGCTCAGTCTGGAGGAACGTCCGACCGCGATCTTTGCCAGCAATGACGATATGGCGGCAGCTACCGTGGCGGTCGCCCACCGCCGTCAGCTCGACGTGCCGGGCGACCTGACGGTCTGCGGCTTCGACGATACCGATTTCGCCCAGTCGATCTGGCCTGAACTGACGACGGTTCATCAGCCCATCGCCCAGATGTCGCGGACCGCAGTCGAAATGCTGGTTGGGCGCATCACGGCCTTGCGAGCGGGACAGATCGAAGCTGCGCAGGACGCGCTGCTCGACTTCACCCTGGTGCGCCGAGGCTCGGACGCGCCACCCCGGGCGTGATCACGACCGCGCACAGCCGAGTGCAGGGCGACCACCGCGGTGGATTCCTTGCGGTTGCATCACCGCCTGCCTCCCCATAGGGACGCGCGGGGGCGTTCATTCCGGAAGACTTTGATGAAGATCACGATGATCGGTGCTGGGTATGTCGGGCTCGTCTCCGGTGCGTGCTTTGCCGATTTTGGCCATGACGTGGTTTGCGTCGATGTCAGCCAAGATAAGATCGACGCGCTGCATGCCGGGCGCATGCCGATCTACGAGCCCGGCCTTGCCGAACTCGTAAAGGCCAACGTCGACGCCGGGCGCCTGACGTTCACCACGGATTTTGCTCAGGGCGCTGCCGGTGCCGACGCCATCTTCATTGCGGTCGGCACGCCATCGCGCCGGGGCGACGGTCACGCCGACCTCAGCTATGTCTACCAGGCTGCTCGGGACATTGCAGGCGCGCTGACCGGACCATGCGTCATTGTGACAAAATCGACCGTTCCCGTAGGGACCGGCGACGAAGTCGAGCGCATCATGCGCGAGGTCGCGCCGCACGCCGAGGTGGCCGTGGTATCGAACCCCGAGTTCCTTCGCGAAGGGGCGGCCATCGGCGACTTCAAGCGGCCCGACCGCATCGTCATCGGCTGCGAAAACGCGCGCGCGGAGCAAGTGATGCGCGACATCTACCGGCCCTTGTCGCTGGGCCAGGCGCCGTTGCTCTTTACCGCACGGCGCACGGCCGAGCTGATCAAATACGCGGCCAACGCGTTTCTGGCGGTGAAGATTACGTTCATCAACGAGATCGCAGATCTGTGCGAGGCGGTCGGCGCAGATGTGAAGGATGTTTCGCGCGGGATCGGCCTCGACAACCGCATTGGCAGCAAATTCCTTCATGCCGGCCCCGGCTATGGCGGATCCTGTTTTCCCAAAGACACGCTGGCGTTGCTGAAAACGGCGAACGACGAGGGCGTGGCCCAGCGCATTGTCGAGGCAACGGTCGCGGTCAACGATAGCCGCAAGCGGGGCATGGGCCGCAAGATCGTCGCCGCCATGGGCGGCGACGTGCGGGGCAAGACGGTCGGCATACTTGGCCTGACCTTCAAGCCCAATACCGACGACATGCGCGACGCGCCGTCATTGTCGATCGTCCAGGCGCTGATCGATGCCGGCGCCTCGGTGAAGGCCTATGATCCGGAAGGCATGGAGCTCGCCGCGCCCATGATGCCCGGCGTCGAGATGTGCAAACATGCTTATGCCGTTGCCGAAGGGTCGGATGCGGTTGCGATCGTTACCGAATGGGATGCTTTTCGGGCACTCGACTTGAATCGCATGGCCGCCGTGATGCGAACGCCCTTGCTGGTCGACTTGCGGAACATCTACGACCGCGCCACCGTAGAGGCGCTGGGCATCGCCTATGACTGTGTCGGGCGGCCCGGCTGAGTCTTCGACTTGAAATGCTGTCTGATGCGGCGTTCGTACGCACGCTTCCTGAATTTGTACGTGGCAAAGCCGACGACGATCAACAAGAAGAACATCATTCCGAGCAAATATACGATGAACTGAAGTTCGCTTGTCACCCGATAGCCCGTCTTTGATCCGGCCTACTCGGGCCATGGGCGGCGAATAGCGACAGGGCCGGGCCAGCGCAATGCTAGCCGATCATAACTTGTTTATTATGTTTGCGAAACGAGCAGGGCGATTCGGTTGCTCGCTTGTCCGTCGCCAAAGGGATTGTGCGCGCGCGACATCGCATCATACCGATCCCTATTGTCGAGCAGTTCATGTGTCTCGGCCAGGATGCGCCGCGGATCAGTGCCAATGAGGCGCGCGGTACCGGCCGCGACGCCTTCGGGCCGCTCGGTCGTATCGCGCATGACGAGCACCGGTTTGCCGAGCGCGGGGGCCTCTTCCTGCACGCCGCCGCTGTCCGTCAACACGAAGTCGCAGGCATCGAGCAACGCGACAAAATGCGGATAGTCCTGCGGCGGGATCATGGCGATGTTGTCGCGCCCCTTCAGCATCCTTTCCATGACGCCTGCGACATTCGGATTTGGATGAACCGGAAAAATCACTGCGACGTCGCGGCGTTCGGCAATGGCACTGATCGCCTCGGCAACAGCGGTCATCGCGGCGAAATTCTCTCGCCGATGAGTGGTCACCAGAATGATCCGGCGCTGCCGGAAACGGCTGAACAGCAGGTCGAGGCCCTTCGTCATCTCAGGCGCACGCGCGATCCGCGCGCGCGTCGCGAGCAGGGCATCGATTACCGTGTTGCCCGTCACGTGCACCGACACGGGGTCGATGCCCTCTCGGTACAGCGCTTCGGCTGCCGTCGTCGTCGGCGCAAAGTGCTGGTCGGCGATCGTCGACACGATGCGCCGGTTCACTTCTTCGGGCCAGGGGCGATAGATATCGCCGCTCCGCAGGCCGGCTTCGACATGGCTGACCGGAATTCGACGGTAATAGGCCGCCAGCGCGCCGATCATGGCGGTCGCGGTGTCGCCCTGAACGATCACGCGCTCGGGCTTTTCCAGATCGAGGACGTCGCCGATGCCCGTGAGAAGCGCCGCCGTGATCGCGTCAAGTGTTTGGGCCGGACGCATCAGATCGAGGTCGTGATCGGGCACGATCTCGTTGAGGGCCAGCACCTGATCAAGCATCGCGCGGTGCTGAGCCGTGACGCAGGTTCGCGACACGATGCCCGGGGTCGCTTCAAGCGCAGCGATGACGGGCGCAAGCTTGATAGCTTCAGGCCGCGTCCCGAAGATCGTCATGACTTTCACGGATTTTTCGCCCTGCAGCACATGGACTTCAGCTAGGGCTTCTGCCTTGATTTGTGGTTAATGTCGCGTGCCGAAATTCGCCTCAGATCGGTTCACCGGCTGCGCGTGCCCGCTCTACGACGGTTGCTTCGGCGCGGGGAACGGTTCGCCATGCCAACACGAGGAAGATCGTCGAAATCGGGGCGACCAGCAGCAGGGAAAGAATGCCGGTCCGCAGACTGCCCGTTACTTCCGATACGAACCCCGTCATGAACGGACCAAGACCGAGCCCCATGAGAGCCGTGCCAATGAAGAAGGTGGCCGTTGCCGTTCCCCGCATGCGCGGCAGAACGAGATCCTGGGTCGTGGCACCTGCAGCGCCGAGGGCGGCGGGGGCAAGCATGCCTGCCAGAAACATGCCGATGTAAAAGATCGTCGGGCTTGTCGTGGTATAGCCGACGAGCACGGGGATGACGGGACCGAGCGTCCCGACAATGATGACGGGTATGCGACCCCAGGGGTAACGCGCCTTGAGAGCATCGGCGATCCGGCCTCCAGACACGATTCCGATAAACCCGGCTGCGGCAGCGCCACCGCCCAGAAACAGGCCGACGACCGTCTTGCTCTGGCCGAGCATGGTTTCGGCATAAAGGGCGCCGAAAGCGGCCAGACCGTAGGAGGCAAAGGCGATCAGCCCGTAGCCGAGCGTCACATAGATGAAGGACGGAGTGCCCCAGATCAGCTTGAACGTCGGCATGTCACGCGCCCTCAACGCGCTTGCCCACGAAAATACGGCGTAGACGCCGCCCCCGATGGCAATCCACTGCGGAACCTTGCCGGTGGCTGCAATCATCCCCCAGGAAGCCAGCGCCACGACTCCCGCCACCAGCAGATTGGCGAGCAATGGGGCGATGCCGCGTCGGGCAGCGCCGATCAGCGTCAAGGGGGGGATTATGGTGATCAGCTCGCCGAAGAAATCCCGGAACGGATTGGGTTGCGCGGGCGTGATGATACCGTCCGACTGGCCACGCAGCGGTTCGCGCAGGCTCGCGACCCACAGGGCCATCAGGAGGCCGGGAATGCCGACGGCCATAAACGCGGCCTGCCAGCCGACGAGTCCCCATTTTCCTTGGGGAAACGCATGATTCCAATTGTCGACAACAAGCCCGCCGATCGACAGCGACAGGCCGCCGCCAATGAAGATGCCCGACGAATAAATGGCGAGGGCCGTGGCGCGGTTCTTCTTCGGAAAATAGTCGGACAGCAGCGAATAGGCGCACGGGCTGGCGGTCGCTTCGCCGATGCCCACGCCGATCCGGGCAAGCGTCAGTTGTCCACCGTTGCGCGCAAGCCCCGAGAATGCGGTCATGGCCGACCATATTGCCAGGCCAAGCGTAATCAGCCGAACGCGGTGCCAGTTGTCCGCAAGTCGCCCCAGGGGAATGCCGAACAGCGAGTAGAAAACCCCGAACGCCGTGCCGAACAGAAACCCGATGTCGGCATCGGTAAGCTTCAGGTCGCGTTTAACATCGGCGGCAAGAATGCTCAGGATCTGCCGGTCTATGAAATTGAGAACATAGACGATCGTGAGCACGACAAGGACATAGTTCGCATAGGCCGGCGATGCCGCGCGCGGTGCGACGATTTCCGGCGCTGGGGGGCGCGTGTCGGACAATGCTCTCTCCCTGGATTTTTTATCTTGCGGCAGGGTTAGCAGGCTGCGCCTCGCGGGCAATGCGGATTTGCTCGGCGAACCCTATTTCGTCTTGCCCGTCCATGTTGCCGATCAGAGGTACTTTTTGAAATGTGCCAAGGCTTTGGCCCATCCGTCCTTTGCTGCTGCTTCATTATAGCTGGGCCGGTAGTCCGCCATGAAGCCATGGTCGGCCTGCGGATAGGCGAAGAGCGAAGAGGGCTTGCCTGCTGCCTTGAGCGCGGCGTTCATCTTGTCGACGTCGGTAACGGGAATGCCCTTGTCGAGCGCACCGTAAAAGCCGAGCACCGGTGCACGCATGGCGGGAATGAGGTCTATCGGCTGCTTGGGCGTCAGGGGGGTCCCCGCGCCTGCCAGTCGACCGTACCAGGCGACGCCGGCCTTGAGCCGGGGATTATGGGCGGCATAAAGCCATGTGATGCGCCCGCCCCAGCAGAAGCCGGTGATGCCGAAACGCGTCGCGCTTCCACCGTCCTTCGCGGCGAAAGCGACGGCCGCATCGGTGTCGGCCATGACTTGCGCGTCGGGCACCTTTGCCACGATCGTCGTGAACAACGTGCCGATGTCGGCAACCTTGGTGGCGTCGCCCTGGCGCTGGTAATAATCCGGAGCGATGGCGTAATAGCCGGCCTTCGCCAGCCGACGACACATGTCCTTGATCCACTCGTGGACGCCGAATATTTCCTGCACGACGATGATGACCGGCAGATTGCGCTTGCCGGCAGGGCGCGCGCGATAGGCATTCATCTGCAGCCCGCCACTCGCCGGAAACGTCGTCATGCCTGCGTCGAGGCCGTCGGCCGACGTCTGGATCGCAGCTTCCACTGGTTGCGCGGCAAGGGCGTAGCCGGCAAGCGCAACACCGCCGATAAGGGCGTGGCGGCGGTCGATCTGCGTTGATTTCACCCAGTTTTCGGTTTCGGGCAGACGGTCGGTCATAAGCGAACATGTCCTCTCTGATACGCGTGACAGCTCAAATCGTTCGATCTATGTTCTCGCATCGCAACGATTCGGGAGCCCATCATGACGCAGCTCACATTCTATACCAACCCTATGTCGCGCGGACAGATCGCCCGCTGGATGCTCGAGGAGGTTGGCGAGCCTTATGAACAGGTTCTGCTCGACTATGGCACGACGATGAAGGCGCCCGAATATCTGGCGATCAACCCGATGGGGAAGGTCCCGGCGATCAAGCACGGCGATGTAGTCGTGACCGAGGCGGCGGCGATCTGCGCTTATCTCGCGGACGCCTTTCCATCCGCCGGGCTGGCGCCCGATGTTTCGGCCCGGGGTGATTATTACCGCTGGATGTTTTTCGCGGCGGGTCCGGTCGAAACCGCCGTGACGGCGCATGCACTGGGATTGGAAGCGCCGGCCGACAAGGCGATGATGGCAGGCTATGGCAGCTATGATGCCGCAATGGATGCGCTCGAGCGTGCCGTCGCAGGCCGCAAATTCGTCGCCGGCGACCGCTTCAGCGCGGCGGACGTCTATGTCGGGTCGCAGATCGACTGGGGACTGCTCTTCAAGTCGATGCCTGATCGACAGGCGTTCCACGACTATGTCGGCCCGTTCCGCGAACGCGCCGCCTACAAGCGCGCGAAGGAAATCGACACGGCGCTGATGCCAAAGCAGGGGTGACAAAAAAAGGCCCGGTGCGATGTTCCACCGGGCCTTTGCCTTGCCGACTTGCGGTGGAGGCGATCGCCTGGGCGACCGCCTCGATGTGCCGAAGCCTATCGGCGGTCGCCCATGAACTGGAGCAGGAAGGTGAACATGTTGATGAAGTCGAGGTAGAGCGTCAGCGCGCCCATGATTACCGACTTGCCGACCATGTCGCTGCCCGCGACATAGAAGTACATGCTCTTGATCTTCTGCGTGTCATAAGCGGTCAGACCCGCGAACAGCAGGACGCCGATGAAGCTGATCGCCATTTGCAGCGCGGTCGACTGGACGAAGATGTTGATCACCATCGCCACGAGCAGCCCGACGACACCCATGATCAGAAAAGTGCCGAACGCCGACAGGTCGCGCTTCGTCGTATAGCCGTAGAGGCTGAGCCCGGCGAAGGCAGCCGCCGTCGCGAAGAAGGTCGTTGCAACCGACTCTCCGGTGTAGACCAGGAAAATCGACGACATCGATAGGCCCATCACGACCGTGAACGCCCAGTAGATGCCTTGTGCGGCCGTCGTGGACAGGCGGTTGATGCCAAAGCTCAACACCATCACGAAGCCGAGCGGCGCCAGCATGACCAGCCAGCGCAGCGGCGTCGTCAGCACCTGCTCGGCAAGGCCCGATCGCGCGAACAGCAGCGCGACGATGCCAGTCAGCAGGACACCCGACGCCATCGTGTTGTAAACAGACAACATGTAACTGCGCAGACCGGCGTCGCGGACGTCAGCCTGCGTTCCGGCCGAGGCAGCGGCGGCTGCTGCCGCAGTCGACCGTGGATCCCAATTGGCCATCTCAAAGCTCTCCTTTGCCCGACCGCAATTGGCCGGATGAAGCAAATATCGGGGTAATGACGTCGGCTTTCAAGCGAAAGGCGACACGGCGCGAGCAATTTCGGCGCGATGGGGCGGCAAAGGGACTTTGCACGTCGTTCGTAACCATGTTGCTTAAGCCCTCGTGTCCGAAATTACGTTAGTTTATCATCATGTGCCGCTGGTTATCCTTTGCTGCCGTTAATGCCGTGGTTGTCGGGGCGCCCGCGCTTGCCGCCACGACGCCGTTCAGCTTCGACCTGCAGCGGCACGCCGGCCGGGATGGACCCGTGGCGGTATCCGGCGGCGACCTTCGTGCGACGAACCGTAGCGAGGACTGGTCACGTGTCGTTGCGGATCCGGGACGCCATCGTTTCCCGGCACTGGCCGCATCGGATGCGACGTCGATCGCCGTCGCGCTGACCGCGCAGCCGCAGAGCCGGGTCGAACTCGATCTTCAGGCGATGGCAGGTCACCGCAGCTTCGACACCCTTTCGTCGCGGCAGCCAGCAAGCGGCTGGACGCTGTCAAGTAACGGCAATGGCCTTGGCGTCGGAACGACCGGCAGCTTCGGTCTCCGCCTCTCCGGCGCCTGGCAGATCGCACCCTTCATATCGCTCGATTACAATCACATCGATACGGCGCGGTTCGTCAATACGACCAGCCCGCGCCCGTTTTCGGGCAACAATGCCGATACCGGGTTCGCAGGGACGATGGGCGCGGTCGTCTCACACCGTTTCGGGGCGGAGCAGCGGCTACGCCTCATGGCCTATGGCGCGATGGTCGCGGCAAGCGGCAATGGAGCGCGGCCACAGGAATTCGGAAGCGTCGGCGCGCGCCTTGCCCACGCGATCGGCGACAGCGGTATCGAGACGGTGTGGAAGGAAACGGGCGTGGGTCTCAATTACCGCCTGACGTCGCACGCCCGGCTGGATGGCGTCATTTTGCAAACGATCGATCGCCGCGACGGCGACAACCTTGCCGCGAAGCTGGGCCTGCAGATCGTTCTGTAAAGTCAGTCGACAGCGTGATGGAGCCGGTCGCTCCAACTGATTGCGATTCCGAGGCAAAGGCCTGCCAGCTCGACGCCGAGCGCCACCTGATGGGGATTGGGATCGGCGCGATCTTCCATCGCGAGTTTCAGCTGGGCGCCGTTACCGCCCGACAGGGCGAGCAACGCCACGCCTGCCAGCGCCAAGACGAGCGTCTGCTTGTGCTTCGCCCTCACGCCCGCAACCCCTTCGTTTCGACGCCGGTTTAAATAAGCCAACCACATGGCTGTTCAATGAATAATTTTTCACGCGTCGCGATCAGCGGGCGTTACCTGCGTCGATACGGTCTTCCCTGACCGAACTGACTATTTTCGAACGACAATCCCAACATGCCATCCTGCCCCAGGGGCAGGGCGGCAGCGCCGAAGACCGAGTGGTAACCGCCCGTGCCGATCGCCACACCTACTTCGCCATGAACTTGCCGGTCGCGTGGCACGCCGTTCTCGACGGTCGTGTCGGCATTCATGTGCCGCGCCGCGGCGGCTTCCTTTGCCGCCTCGATACGTTCGGGCGTCCAGCGCGTCACTGTTTCGGCAGCGGCGAGGGTCGGGACAAGGAACAGGGCGGCACTCAGAATGAACCTCATGCCGCCCGGTTCCACCACCCGGGCTTTCGCGTTGCTGAACGAACGCGGCCTAGGCGCCGACATCCACTTTCGGCTTGCCGCCCTTCTTGCCCTTGCGGGGGGCAGCGGGCGTGATTTCGAAGCTGAGCGACTTGCCCTTCTCCGCTTCGTCCTTGAGGTGCACCATGACTTCGCCGCCATGGACCAGCTTGCCGAACAGTAATTCCTCGGCGAGCGGCTGCTTGATCTTTTCCTGGATCAGGCGGCCCATCGGTCGCGCGCCGTAGAGCTTGTCATAGCCTTTTGCCGTCAGCCATTCCTTGGCATCGTCGTCGAGCTTGATGTGGACCTCGCGGTCGGCAAGCTGGAGTTCGAGCTGCAGGATGAACTTGTCGACCACGCGTGCGACGACTTCGGTCGGCAGGTAGCCGAACGGGACGATGGCATCGAGACGATTGCGGAATTCGGGGGTGAACATCTTCTTCACCGCCTCTTCGTCCTCGCCCTCGCGGGTCATGGCACCGAAGCCGACCGCCTCGCGCGCCATGTCGCTCGCGCCCGCATTCGTCGTCATGATCAGGATGACGTTGCGGAAATCGACCGACTTGCCGTGCTGGTCGGTCAGACGCCCATGATCCATGACCTGCAACAGGATGTTGAAGAGGTCCGGATGCGCCTTTTCGATTTCGTCGAGCAGAAGAACGCTATGCGGCTGCTGGTCGATGGCATCGGTCAGCAGGCCGCCCTGGTCGAAGCCGACATAGCCCGGAGGGGCGCCGATCAGGCGGCTGACGCTATGACGCTCCATGTACTCAGACATGTCGAAGCGCTGCAGCGGGATGCCCATAATCGAGGCGAGCTGGCGCGCAACCTCGGTCTTGCCGACCCCGGTGGGACCGGTGAACAGGTAGTTGCCGATGGGCTTGTCCGGATCGCGCAGGCCGGCGCGGCTGAGCTTGATCGCCGAAGCCAGCTTTTCGATCGCTTCATTCTGGCCGAAGACGACACGCTTCAGATCGGTCTCGAGCGAGGCCAGCGACTTCGTGTCGTCGGTGCTCACCGATTTCGGCGGAATGCGCGCCATCGTCGCAATGACCGCTTCGATTTCCTTGGGGGTGATCACCTTCTTGCGCTTGTTGGGGGCCACGAGCATCTGCATCGCGCCCACCTCGTCGATCACGTCGATAGCCTTGTCCGGCAACTTGCGGTCGTTGATGTAACGCGCGCTGAGCTCGACTGCCGACTTGATCGCGTCCGGCGTGTACTTGACGTTGTGATGTCCCTCGAACGCGCTGCGCAGCCCGGCGAGGATCTTGATCGTGTCCTCGACCGTCGGTTCGTTGACGTCGATCTTCTGGAACCGGCGAAGCAGGGCTCGGTCCTTTTCGAAGTGGTTGCGGAATTCCTTGTAGGTCGTCGACCCGATGCAACGGATCGTGCCGCCGCTGAGCGCCGGCTTCAGCAGGTTCGAAGCGTCCATGGCGCCCCCGCTCGTCGCGCCCGCACCGATCACCGTGTGGATCTCGTCGATGAACAGGATGGCGTCGGGTAGCTTTTCGAGTTCGGTCACGACCGCTTTCAATCGCTCTTCGAAATCGCCGCGATAGCGGGTGCCCGCGAGCAGAGCGCCCATGTCGAGCGAATAGATCACGGCCGGCAGAAGCACCTCGGGTACGTTGCCCTCGATGATCTTGCGCGCCAGTCCCTCGGCGATCGCGGTCTTGCCGACGCCGGGATCGCCGACGTAGAGCGGGTTGTTCTTCGACCGGCGGCACAGGATCTGCACGGTGCGGTCGACTTCGGCCGAGCGCCCGATCAGCGGGTCGACCTTGCCGTTGCGGGCCTTTTCATTGAGGTCGACGGTGAATTGCTTGAGCGCGCTTTCGGCCTTCTTGCCGCCATCGGCCTTGGTCGGCTTTTCCTCGTCAGCCCCCTTCGGTGTCGACGCCTCGGGCGCGTTGGCGCCCTTGCCCACGCCGTGGCTGATGTAGCTGACGGCGTCGAGGCGGCTCATGTCCTGCTGCTGCAGGAAATAGACGGCATAGCTCTCGCGCTCGCTGAACAGCGCGACGAGGACGTTCGCGCCGGTCACTTCGTCGCGGCCCGATGACTGGACATGGAGAATGGCGCGCTGGACGACGCGCTGGAATCCGCTCGTCGGCGACGGATCGGTCTGTCCCTCGACCCGCAGCGCTTCGAGCTCGCTGTCGAGATAATGGGTGACGGTGTTCTTCAACTCGCCGGTGTCGACGCCGCAAGCGACCATGACGGCCGAAGCTTCCTGGTCGTCGACAAGGGCAAGCAGCAGATGCTCAAGCGTGGCATATTCATGCTTGCGACCGGCAGCGGCGGCAAGCGCGTTGTGAAGGGTGGTCTCTAGATTGCGGGCAAAGGACGGCATGATCATTTCCTGAACCGGAGCCGCCGGGCGCGGCCCCACTTGGACCTTAATGTCGGGTGCCCGAACCTTCCCGACAAGACCTTATAGACGAAAGCGTTTTCATCACCTTTATGAGCTTTTGAATATGGCATCGGCACTTGCCCGATGGTGAACGGCCTTGTCGCGGCGAAGTTTCGTCCGCGTGATCTCGGCTTCAAGCGCGGCAATCCGCGCGTCGCATTCGGCAACGGACAGCGGGTCGAGGTCCTGCCGTGCAAGGAGCGTCACAGGATCGCCAGCGCGCGGAGGCGGTGCGATGTCGTCGGTGTCCATGGGCGAAGGTTCGCGCGCCCGTCGCCCCGAGTCAACAGGGAGGTGTCGAGCTACTCGCCGCGACGCAGCAGTGCGCGCGCCGTGATGGTCGTCTGAAAAACGAACAGGCCGAGCAAGATGACCGAGACCGCCCCGATGAACCAGTCGAACGCCGAAAATGGCGTCCCGAAAATCGGATCTGGACCCAGCACGAACATCGCCACGGTCATCGTAATGAGCATGATGCGCAGTTCGGTCGGCCCGCCGGCCATGTAGGAGAGACGAAATTCGCCGATGACGCGGGCGGCAAGGAAAGTGTGTATCGACAGCAAAAGGTAGGTCGCCAGCCCGAACAGGGCGATGTCGAGCCGCAAATAGGGACTCAGGCCGAGCCCGACCAGCATCACCAGGTTACCGAGTGCGTCAGTGCTGTGATCGATGAAATATCCGAACGACGGTCGTTCGATCTTGCGGAATCGCGCCAGGCTGCCGTCGAGCGAGTCGCCGAACCAGTTGATGAAATAACCGGCAATCGACACCCACAGCCAGTCGGCGTCGAATGTGCTGAGCGCATAGCCCCCGCCGACGATCACGGCGCCCAGGAAACCCACCGAAGTCAGCCGGTCGGGCGTGACCGCAGGGGGCATCCGTGCGGCGAGCCAGGTTAGCAGGCGGCGCTCGTTTGCGGCCAGGACATTTTGTTGAATGCGTTGCACCGGCTTCATCGAACGGCCTCTCAAGCTTCCGTCGTCGGCCCGGTCAAACGTGGATAGTGCAACCGTAGCGACCCAAAATCGTCATATATTGGTAACGGTCGTGGGCGCGTCGGGCTCAATGGTCAAGTGACGTCGCATCAGGCGCGTTGCATATCCTTGCTGACAGCGCCGGTCCTGGTCCGCTAGGAGGCCCTCACGACAGGGGGCTTGAATGACCGAAATTCCAGCGATGATGCAGGCAGTTGACCCCGCGACAGCGGGGGGCCCCGAAGTTCTGGTGACGTCGACACGTCCGGTTCCCATCCCTGCCGCCGGCGAAGTCCTGATCAGGGTGGCGGCCGCCGGGGTCAATCGGCCGGATGTCCTGCAGCGCAAGGGTGCCTATCCGCCGCCGCCGGGCGCGCCGTCGATCCTCGGGCTCGAGATCGCGGGCGAAGTCGTGGCGGTGGGGGAGGGTGTCGAAACCGCCCTCGTCGGCCAGCAGATGTGCGCGCTGGTCGCAGGGGGCGGCTACGCGCAATATTGTGCAGCGCCGGTCGGCCAGTGCCTGGCCATTCCGCCGTCCCTGTCGATGGTGGAGGCGGCGGCGCTTCCTGAGACCCTGTTCACCGTCTGGACGAACTTGTTCGAGCGAGCCTATGCCGCCGAAGGCGACACTGTGCTGGTGCACGGTGGCACGAGCGGCATCGGCACAATGGCCATCGCACTTGGCCGGTTGTTCGGCCTGGCGGTCATCGTCACCTGCGGCAGCGATGAAAAATGTGCCAAGGCGCTCGAGATCGGCGCAGCTTTCGCCATCAACTACAAGACGGCGGACTTCGTTGCCGAAGTGGCACGAATTACGGGTGGCAAGGGATGCGCCGCAGTGCTCGACATGGTCGGCGGCGACTATCTGCCGCGCAACCTGCAATGCCTGGCCGAGGATGGCCGGCATGTCTCGATCGCCGTCCTGAACGGGCCGAAGGCGGAAATTTTCATCCCGCTGGTGATGATGAAGCGGCTGACGCTTACCGGCTCGACGCTGCGCGCGCGATCACTGTCGTTCAAGGCACTGGTTGCGGACGAGATCACGCGGACCGTCTGGCCGCACGTCGAAGGCGGTCGGCTCAAACCGGTCATTGATCGCGTGTTTCCCTTGAGCGACGCGGCCGGCGCGCATGCCCTCATGGATTCAGGGGCGCATGTCGGAAAGATCGTGCTCGACATGACCCTATGAAGGCGCTCGCGGTTTCGCTGGTCTTTTTTGCGCCGGTGACGGCGCGGGCAGATGCCCTCCAGCAACAGGTGCTGGCCGCGGCCCGCACGGTCGGGCCCAACGACTATGCGTTTACCGAAACGACTCGCGCCGAGCGCGCGGGTAAGCCGGCGAACACCAGCGTCGCACGCTATGATCCGCGCCTGCCCGCCCGATGGACGCTGCTGTCGGTCGACGGCAAGCCGCCGACGGCCCGGCAAAGTGCGTCGTCGGTCAAGTTTCGCGCCAAGGCAAAGGTCGCGACATATGGGCGGATCGCGGAGTGGTTCGGCGCACCCGCGACGCGCGTGGCCACGACGCCGACTCATGCCACCTATCGATTTGCCGCCCTGCCGAAAGGGGCGCTGATGCTGGGGCCGTACGACGCCTCGGCCAACACGGCCGTCGAGGCGATCGTCAATACGGCGGGCAAGGTGCCCTATGTCGAGCGCGCGCGGTTCACATCCAGGGAGCCGTTCCGGATGATGATGGTGGCCAAGGTCGAAAGTTTTGTCTTTACGGCCGCCTATCGCTTGTTGCCTGACGGCCGCCCGGCCAACGACAGCGTCGCAACCGAGTTTGCCGGTTCGTTCATGGGCAGTGCGCAGACTTTGCGAACCCGCACGTCCTATTCGGACTATGCCCCCGCCCGATAATCACCGAGGTTCGTCGGTCGCATGAGCCGGGGCGTCATCCGTTACCGGATGCCGGCTATGCAGCGCATCAATCTCTTCCTGGCGTAGCCGCAGGTAATTCCTGCGGGCCGCGGCATAGGGGTTCGGCTCCGCCCTGAATGTGCGCAGCTGCGCGTCATATTCGGCGCGATAGTCGATCGAGCCGACCAGCGACGCACCCAGAGAATAGGCAGGCTGGGTAAAAGGCTTGCCGACCACCGTCGGCAGAAAGGCGCGATCGACCAGCAGCCCGATCAGGTCGCGGATCGTGGTCGGCCCGATCAGCGGCAGGAACAGGAACGGTCCCGCCTTGATCCCGTAATAGCCCAGCGTGTCGGCAAAGCCGTTGCGGCGCAGGGGCAGCCGGATGCCCTTGCGCTTGGCGACGTCGACAAGTCCGGCAATGCCCGCCGTCGAATTGATCGTGAAACGCACCAACGTCTTGCCGGCCCGACCTGGCTTCAGCTGTAGCAGGTCGTTGAGGAACACGACCGGCAGGGTCAGGTTGTTGAAGAAATTGCGGACTCCGGCGCGGACAGGCTCAGGTATCGCGCGTTTGTAGCCGAGGGCGACCGGGGCGACGACCGTCGTATCGAGCGCCTGGGTAAGAGCATAGGACTTGATGTTGATCGCCTGGATCGGATCTTCGCGAGGGGCCCTTCTGCTACCCGACACCACGATATCGTCGCTGGCGGGCGGCGTCTCGGGGGGAGGCGCTGCCGGCACGGCGGGCGGCATGGGGGAGGTTGCCGCACTTGGCATGGCGGTGGCGGCACCCTGCGGCGGCTGCTGGTCGTAAGGCTGCCCTCCAGGTGGCGGTCCCGCGGCCGGCACCGTCCCGCTGGCGAGGAGCCAAGCCGCAACCGCCGTGCAAACATACATATTGCTTGGTCGCCCTCGCGCGAATGCCCGCAGCTTACCTTCCGCAGGTGGCTGACACGATGGGCGATAGGCGGTCAGGTCGGTTGTGACAATGGGACGACCGCTTCGCCGTCACGCCACGGTTTCGAGCGCCTCGCTTGCCGCTACCCATGCCGCTTCCGCTGCTTCGAGCTTTGCCTCGACGCTCGACCGCAGCTTCATCAGGTCTGACATGGTGAGCTTGGCGTGTTCGGGCAGCGCCGTCGACGGGTCGAACATGGCGCGCTCGATCGCACTGCGCGTGGCCGTCAACTTTGCCATGTCGGCTTCTGCCGTCTTCACTGCGTTGCGGAGTGCCGTACCCTTTTCGCGCGCAGCGGCCGCTGCCTTGCGGTCCTCCTTCTTGTTGCCCTTGCCGCCTTCGGACTTGGGCGCCTTGCCCAGGATCATGTCGGTGTAATCGTCGAGCGTGCCGGCATATTCCTTTGCCGTGCCGTCATCGACCAGAACCAGCCGGTCCGCCGTCAGCTCCAGCATGTGGCGGTCGTGGCTGACCAATACGACGGCGCCGTCATAGTCGTTCAGTGCCTGTACCAGCGCCTCGCGCGCATCGACATCCAGATGGTTCGTCGGCTCGTCGAGGATCAGCATGTGCGGCGCGTCGCGCGTGATGAGCGCCAGCGCCAGCCGTGCGCGCTCGCCGCCGGAGAGCTTGCCGACCTGCGTCGTCGCTTTCGCGCCCGAAAAACCGAAGCGGCCGAGTTGCCCACGCACCGCGCCCGGTGTTTCGCCGCGCATCGCGCGCGTCATGTGCTCGAGCGGGGTGTCGTCCCCGTCGAGTTCCTCGACCTGATATTGCGTGAAATAGCCGACCCGCATCTTGCCCGCGGCACTCATTGCGCCTTCCATGGCCGGCAGCTGTGCCGCCAACAGGCGAGCGAGCGTCGTCTTTCCGTTGCCGTTGCGCCCGAGCAGCGCGACCCGGTCGTCCGGATCGAGCCGCAGGTTCAGCCGCTGCAGGATCGGCTTGTTCTCGGTATAGCCGACGGCGGCCATGTCGAGCGTCACCAGGGGCGGCTTGAGTTCGTCAGGGCTGGGAAAATCGAAGCTGAGCGTGGGGTCGGTCGCCATTTCGGCGATCGGCTGCATCCGCGCGAGCGCCTTTTGCCGCGACTGGGCTTGCTTGGCCGTCGAGGCCCGGGCGGAGTTGCGCGCGATGTAATCCTGCAACTTGGCGCGCTGGTTCTCCTGCGCGGCACGTGCACTGGCAAGCTGGGCAAGGCGCTCGGCACGCTGCCGCTCGAACGCGTCATAGCCACCGACATACAGCGTGGTCTTGCCGCCCTCGAGGTGGAGGATGTGATCGACCACGTTGTTCAGCAGGTCGCGCTCATGGCTGATGACCACCATCGTGGCGCGGTAGCTCTTGAGGAAATTCTCGAGCCAGAGCGTCGCTTCGAGGTCGAGGTGGTTCGACGGCTCGTCGAGCAGCAGCAGGTCGGGCTCGCTGAAAAGCAGTGCGGCAAGCGCCACGCGCATCTTCCAGCCCCCCGAATAACTATCGAGCGGACGGTGCTGCATGTCCTCGTCGAAGCCGAGGCCGACCAGAATGCGCGACGCGCGGGCAGGGGCGGCATGCGCATCGATCGCAATCAGCCGCTCGTGAATCTCGGCGATCCGGTGATGGTCTTCGGTGCTCTCTTCCTCGACGAGCAACGCCGCACGTTCGGTGTCGGCGGCAAGAACGGTCTCGAACGGCGTGGTGGTTCCCGACGGCGCCTCCTGCGCAATATAGCCGATGCGACTCTTGCGGGGGATTTCGATGCCGCCGTCATCCGGATCATAATGGCCCGTGATCACTTTCATCAGCGTGGTCTTGCCCGCGCCGTTCCGACCGATCAGGCCCACGCGCGCACCCGTCGGCAGTGCGGCCGTCGCACGATCGAGGATGGTGCGCCCGCCAAGGCGCACGGTGATGCCGTTGAGATTGAGCATGGCGCGCCCGTAGCAGGCGTCGCGCAGAATGTCATTCCCGAACACTTGCCTGGCGGGCTATAGCCCGAACGAAGGGAGCACGATTGTGACCGAGCAGCTGATACTTCACGAATATGCCCAGTCGGGGAATTGCTACAAGATCCGCCTGACCGCGGCGACGCTTGGACTTTCGCTCGATCGCCGCGAATACGACATCATGCGAGGCGAGACGCGGACGCCTGAATTCCTTGCCGGCGTCAACGCGAATGGTCGCATTCCGGTGCTGCAGATCGGCGATCGATTCCTGCCGGAAAGCAACGCCGCCTGCTGGTATTTGGCGGAAGGGTCGTCGCTGCTGCCGGTCGATCGGTTCGATCGCGCCGACGTGCTTCGCTGGATGTTTTGGGAACAGTACAACCACGAACCCAACGTCGCGACCATGCGCTTCTGGAAGGCGTTCCTGGGCCTCGACAAGCTCAACGAGGGCCAGCGGGCGCAACTCGAAACCAAATGGCTGGCGGGGGAAGCGGCGCTGTGCCTGATGGAAAAGCACCTCGAAAAACGCGACTGGTTCGTCGGCGACGGTATGACGCTGGCCGACATCTGCCTCTACGCCTACACCCACGTGGCCGAAGAGGGCGGGTTCAAGCTGTCACGCTATCCTGCCATCCAAGGGTGGATCGATCGGGTGGCCGGACATCCGGGACATGTCACGATTAGTGCATGAGAATGATCGCAAGCTGTAACATTACCGATTCATAGGCGTTGGAGCGAATACCCGAAATCGCCTTGGGAGCGGTCCATGGACTCGATCACACGTCTGCCGTTCGATGCTGAAATTCATGCATTTTCAGCATCTTCGCCATCGGTTCCTGAGCCGGAAAGTGATGGAAAGCGGCGGCGGTTTCGGACGATCTGGATCAGCGACGTCCATCTTGGCACGCGCGGCTGTGCCGCCGACCTGTTGATAGATTTCCTAGATTCTACCGATAGCGAGACCATGTATCTCGTTGGCGACATCATCGATGGCTGGCGTCTCAAGAAAAAATTCTACTGGCCCGACACGCACAACGACATCGTGTGGCGTATCATGAAACGGGCCAAGCGCAGCACGCGCGTCATCTACGTGCCGGGCAACCACGACGAGATGTTCCGCCAGTTCACCGGCATGAATTTCGGTGGCGTGGAAATCAAGCGGCAGGCCATCCATACCACTGCCGACGGACGTCGCCTTCTCGTGGTGCATGGCGACGAGTTCGACGCCATCATGCTCAGTCACCGCTGGCTCGCCTTTTTCGGCGACCAGGCATATGGGGCGCTGATGCGGTGCAACCACGCGGTCAACAAGGTTCGCGGGTGGATGGGCAAGCCTTACTGGTCGCTGTCGAAGACCGCTAAGCAAAAGGTCAAGAACGCGGTCGAGTTCATCAGCAGGTTCGAACACGCCGTGGCGCATGAGGCTTCGGCGCGGGGCGTGGACGGCGTGGTTTGCGGCCACATCCACCATGCCGAATTCCGCCCGCTGTCGGGCGTCGAATATTACAATGATGGTGACTGGGTAGAGGGCTGCACCGCCCTGGTCGAACATTTCGACGGGCGCATGGAGATCCTCCACTGGGTGGACGAAATGGCCAAGCGCGAAGGTGCACGGCCGGTTTTGAAAATCGCTGCCTGAAGGGACGCGCCGTGCGGATCGCGATCATCACCGATGCCTGGGAACCGCAAGTCAACGGCGTCGTCCGCACGCTGAAGGCGACGCGGCGCGAACTCGAGCACATGGGCCATGAAGTGATGGTCGTCTCGCCCGACCTCTACCCCAATCTTCCCTGCCCGACCTATCCGGAAATACGCCTCGCCGTCGCGACATCCGCGAGCGTAGGCGACCGGCTGGCAACGTTCATGCCCGATGCGGTGCACCTGTCGACCGAAGGGCCGCTGTGCCTGGCAGCACGGCGGTGGCTGCTCCGCCAGGGCTGGTCGTTCACCACGGCCTATCACACCCAGTTCCCCGATTACTTCGCCGCGCGAACCGGGATCGATGCGGGGTGGGTGTGGCCATATTTCCGCTGGTTCCATTCGGTGTCCAGCGCGGTCCTGGTCTCGACGGCGTCGGTTCGCGACGGGTTGCGTGCGCACGGCATTGCGCACAGCGTGGCGTGGAGCCGGGGCGTCGATCTCGACGCCTTCTCGCCGGATGCGGCACCGCACCCCGCCTTTGCCGATCTGCCGCGGCCGATCCAGCTCTACGTCGGCCGGGTTGCCGTCGAAAAGAACATCGAGGCGTTCCTGGCCTCGTCGCACCCCGGCACCAAGGTTGTCGTCGGCGACGGGCCTGCGCGCGCGACGCTCGCGGCAAAATATCCGGACACCATTTTCCTCGGCGCGCTTTCCGGCGCCGATCTGGCCGGCAGCTATGCCGGGGCCGACGTCTTCGTCTTTCCAAGCCGCACCGATACGTTCGGACTCGTCATGATCGAGGCGCTGGTGTCCGGGACGCCGGTCGCCGCCTTTCCCGTCAGCGGGCCCATCGACATCGTGACGCCGGCGACGGGTGCGCTCGACGAGGATCTCGACCGTGCGATCGCCGCCGCACTCACCCGCGACCGGGCCGACTGCGCCTTCTACGGGCGAACCTACACATGGGCGGCGAGTGCGACGCAGTTCGTCTCGGCGCTGGTTTCGGCGCATCCGCAGATGGCGCGCGCGGCGTGACGCTTGCCCCGCCGGGCAGTTCGGATTAGACGGACCGACGATCAGGCCGTCCCGAAAGGGGCGGCCCTTTTATTATCGTCAAGAAAGAGACACGCGATGGCCCAGCCGCTCATGCCCCACGCGACCGCTTCATGGCTGGTCGACAATACCTCGCTGTCGTTCGAGCAGATCGCCAATTTCTGCGGCCTCCACATCCTCGAGGTGCAGGCGATCGCGGATGACACCGCCGCGACCAAGCTGACGGGGCGCGACCCCATTCGTGCCCATGAACTGACGATGGCGGAGATCGAAAAGGGACAGGCCAACCCGAACTACGCGCTCAAGATGGACCGCGAGCCGGAAGCCGCCACGCGGACAAAGGGGCCGCGCTACACGCCGGTCAGCAAGCGGTCGGACAAGCCCGACGGCATCGCGTGGATCATTCGCAACCATCCCGAGGTGAGCGACGGCCAGATCGGCAAGCTGATCGGCACGACGCGCAACACGATTTCGGCGATCCGCGACAAGAGCCATTGGAACATGGCCAACATCGTGCCCAAGGACCCGGTCACGCTCGGCCTGTGCTCGCAGCGCGAGCTCGATGCGATCGTCGCCAAGGCCGCCAAGGCGGCCGGCCTCGAGCCGATCGTCGACACCAAGCTCGACGGCGACCGCGAGGCGCTGATCGACCAGCTGCGGAACGAGCGGGTCGAGGCGGCGCGCGTCGCCGAGGCCATTGCCAATGGCGAGATGGAATCGCCTGCCATGATCGGCAGCTTCGTGGACCCGTTCAAGCGCTGACCGGCGACCGCCAAAGGTCACGAACGTCCCACGAGTTCGTGCAAAAACGCCGTCGAAGCGTTGCATTTTGTCGACGAACCGAAACCATGGACATCGTGGTGGGCGCAGCGCGTTCCACCACGACGTCTCCCGACATCAGAACATAAATAGAACAAACTGTCAAGCGCGACGGTGCGTGGTCAGGGTTTCGGACGGCCGATGACGTGAAAGCCCGTCTGTCGCCCGTCGATGAACCTGATCGTTGCGCCATCGAAGAAGGCGTCCTCTTCGAGCCGGAAAGGGATCGCCTGGCCGTCCCATTCGGGCACCTTGTGCGTCGCGGCCAGCTCGATCGACCATGCCGTATTGGCGTGGAGGGGACGGTCGCCGCGCGGCGACGGTTTCTGGTCGTCCCAAAAGCCGATCGCGGCACCTGCCGCATGGCCGTGATAGCCCAGGGGGTGCGAATAGATCGACGGGCTCAGCCCCGCGGCCAGTGCCTTTGCCCGCGCGTCGAGCAGGATGTCGTTCCCGGTACGCCCGATGCGGAAGGACGAGGTGACCGCGTCCTGCACCGCATTGGCCGCCGCCATGCCCGCGATCAGGCCTGCGGGCGCCGCCGTTTCCCCCGGGCGCAGCACATAGGCCATGTGCTGGGTGTCGGTATTGAGACCAAGATAGGTGATCCCGAAATCGGTCCACAGCAGGTCGCCCGGCCGGATAACCGTATCGCCCGACAATTGCTGCGCCACGCCCTTGCGGTAGATGCCGACCGACGGATGGAACCAGGTCGCCAGCTTCAGCCCCGCAATGCGTTCGCGGTACCACCACACGACATCGTCGGCCGTCGTCTTGCCCGGCGTGACGACCTTGGTCGAGAATCCTTCGGCGATGATTGCATGGGCCGTGCGGACGATGCGGGGGTAGAGCCGCATTTCCGCAGGGGTGCGGGTTTCCAGCCATCCGATCGCCAGCGCGTCGGCAGCGACGATGCGGTCGCGCTGCGCCGGGGTCAGCGCCGCTTTCAGTTCCTCGTACTGGCTGTGCGTCAGGCCGTCGGCGAGGGCCGATGCCGGGGAGACGTCGACCGCGATCCTGGCCGGATTGCGGGCCGAGACGATCTCTGCCAGCGGCTTCCACTGGTCGGGTTGCGTGTCGGGGTTCCATGCCGAAGCGAACAGGGTGCCGAGGCCGTAGCGGCTGACGGTCATTCGTTCGACCGGCTTGCCGCCCCCAGGATCGAAGAAAACGAGGATCGTGCGACGCCGCGCGTGAAAGCTTTCCGCGTCGAGCATCGTCGAGACGACCGGATCTTCGGCGTATTCGCGCGCGACGAGGATCCACATGTCGACGCCGCTTTCGCGCATCAGCCGGGGCACCAGCGTGTCGAGCCGTTCGGCCAGCCAGGCATCGCGCAGCCGTGCCTGTTCGCGCAGGGGCATGACCACGGGCATGGCCGGCGACAGGGTTTCGCCCTGGTCGGCGACGCCGGCGGAGGCCTGGGCAGACAGGCAGATCATTGACGCTACGGCAATGGCGAAACGACGTTTCATAAGCTGGCCCCGGTGCGCTTCACGCTGTTGTCGCGCAGGAACCTGTGCTTAAGCGTTGCAGATGGCAACTGCTTTGACCCCCGAGCCTGCGGCGCCCGCGCCCGACATGTCGCTTACCGACCATGGCTTCGAGCCACTCGAATCGCGCGGCCTGACCTATCCGATGGGCACGTTCGCGCCCGACTATGGCGTGGTGCATCCGCTCGCGCCCGGGCTCGGCTGGACCCGCCTGCCCGTGCCGGGGTCGCTGCGCCACATCAACGTCTGGCTGCTCGAGGAAGACGGCGGCGTCGCGGTCATCGACACGGGCCTGAAGCTGGAGGAGTCGCGCGCCGCATGGCGCACCGCGCTCGACGGGCGGCGCGTCACGCGCGTGCTTCTGACGCATTTTCACCCCGATCACATGGGGTTGGCCGGTTGGCTGTGCTACAAGCACGGTGCGAAGCTGTGGATGAACCGCACCGAATATCTGCTCGCGCGGATGCTGATCGCCGATGTCCGCGACGCGCCGCCGCAGGAGGCGGTCACCCAGCTGGTCGAGGCCGGCTGGAGCGAGGCGCAGCTGGCCGCCATGAAGGCGCGCGGCTGGGGCAATTTTTCGAAAATCGTCTCGCCGATGCCGGTGGGGCATGTCCGCATCAAGGAAGGCGATGTCATCCGCATCGGCGGACGCGACTGGACGGTGTGGATCGGCAGCGGGCACACGCCCGAGCATGTCTGCTTCATCGATTTTGCGGGGAAGGTGATGATCGCGGGCGACCAGATCCTGCCGCGCATCACCAGCAATGTTTCCGTGACGATCACCGAGCCCGAGGGCGATCCGCTGGGCGACTGGCTCGCGTCGATCGAGAAATTCCGCGCGTTGCCCGAAGACCTGCTCGTCCTGCCCGCGCATGGCGAGCCCTTCTACGGCCTGCACGCGCGGCTCGACCGGCTCGAAGAAGGGCACCGGACCAGCCTCGATCGGTTGCAGGCGCATCTGGCCGAAACGCCGCGCCGCGCCGTCGATTGTTTCAGCGTGCTGTTCGGCCGTGCGATCGACGACAGCATCCTGGGCCTGGCGACCGGCGAAGCGCTCGCCCATCTGCGGCATCTGGAAGTGAACGGGCGCGCGACATTCGAACTGCGCGACGGGGTCCGCTATTATTCTGCGGCGTGACGGCTGACGTGATTGCCGCCCGGCGCGATGCCGCTTAGAGCCGCTGTCGTGAGCGATCCGTCACCTATCTGGCAGAGCCGATATATCCATCCCATTCAATGGGATACGTCGTTTTCGCCGATGACGTTGTGCGACATGTTCGACGCCGCCGTTGCGCAGCATGGCCCCGCCCCCCTGACCGACTTCCTGGGGGCACGCCTGACCTATGCGCAGATCGGTGCGAAGGCCGCGGCATTTGCGGCAACACTGGTCGGCTGGGGCCTGGCCAAGGGGGACCGGATCGGCCTTTTCCTGCCCAATGTGCCGGACTATCTGATCACCTATTACGGCGCGCTGAAGGCCGGGGCGATCGTCGTCAACATGTCGCCGCTCTATTCCCGTACCGAACTGGCTCACCAGACGGCGGACTGCGGCGCGCGGATCGTGGTCACGACCGACGTGCCCGCCATGTTCGAGACGGCCAAGGCATTGCTCGACGACGGGAAGATCGACCGGCTGATCGTCGGTAATCTTTCCGGACGCTTGCCACTGGTGAAGCGCTGGCTGTTTCGACGTTTTCGTGCTGCCGAAGTGGCGCAGATCGGCGACGGCGATCCGCGCATCGTGCGGGTCGAGGCGATGACTGCGACGCCGCGACCGGCGCCCGCCGTCAGCGTCACGCCCGACGATGTGGCGCTCATCCAGTATACGGGCGGTACCACTGGCACCCCGAAAGGGGCGATGCTGACGCATGCCAGCATGACCGCCAATGCGCGGCAGGTCCATGCCATCGATCCGCACCCCGAACTGCCCGACCGGATCGTCGGCGTGCTGCCGTTCTTCCATGTCTTCGCCAACACCTGCGTGCTGAACCGGACGGTGCTGTCCGGCGGCATGATCGCGATGCTCCCGCGGTTCGGCGCGAAGGACACGCTCCGCACGATCCAGCGGGTGAAGGCGACCGCGCTGCCCGGCGTCCCGACGATGTACCAGGCGCTGCTCGACCACCCCGATTGCGCAAAAACGAATTTCCGGTCGCTGCGCGTCTGCATTTCGGGCGCTGCGCCGCTGGCCGAGAGCCTGAAGGCCAAGTTCGAGGCCCTGACCGGCGCCAAGGTCGTCGAAGGCTATGGCCTGACCGAAAGCGCCGGCGTCGTCGCCTGCAATCCCTATGAAGGGGCCGGCAAGGGCGGGACGATCGGCCAGCCCCTGCCCGGAACGCGCGTCCTGCTGGTCGATCGCGACGACCCGACACGAGCCGCCCGCGACGGCGAACCGGGCGAACTGGTGGTCAGCGGCCCGCAGGTCATGGCCGGCTATTGGGGGCATGCGCGCGAAGGCGGCGATTTCGTCGAGACATCGATCGGCCAGGCGCTGCGCACCGGCGATGTCGCGACAATCGACGGCGACGGCTACATCCGCATCGTCGACCGGCTGAAGGACATGATCGCGGTCGGCGGGTTCAAGGTCTTCCCGAGCCAGGTCGAGGACGTGCTGTACCGCAACCCCGCGGTGAAGGAGGCGCTGGTGATCGGCATTCCCGACGCCTATCACGGCGAAATGCCCAAGGCGTTCGTCACGCTGAACGCCGGGTTCGAGGCGTCGGGCGAAGCCCTGAAGGCGTGGCTCAATCCCAAGCTGGGCAAGCATGAACGCGTGGCCGCCGTCGAGATACGCACCGAATTGCCCAAGACGCTGGTCGGCAAGCTCAGCCGCAAGGAGCTGGTCGCCGAGGAACGGGCAAAGGCCGCCGCTTGACCCCCGCGCCCCCGCTCGCCACAAGCCGTTCCGCCATGGCCGATGACTTTTCCACCCTGTCGTTCGAGGACGCGCTGAAGCGGCTCGAGGCGATCGTCCAGCGTCTCGAGAGCGGGGATGCGAGCCTCGACGAGTCGATCACGCTTTATGAGGAAGGGGCCAAGCTGCGCCTTCAATGCGAGGCCCGGTTGAAATCGGCACAGGAAAAGATCGACCGGATCGTCCTGGGCAGCGACGGGACCCCCGTCGGCACCGCGCCGTTCGACGCAGGTTGAGGGCCGCGATGGGCGCCATGCCGTCGATCCTGGCAGAGGCGTTGGCCGACGTCGCCCGTGACGTCGATCGGCTGTTCGACCAGATCCTGACCGTACCGGACGATGCGCGGGCGCCGCTGTACCAGGCGATGCGCCATGCCGCCATCGGCGGCGGCAAGCGCATGCGCCCGCTGCTGACGATCGCGGCGAGCCGGTTGTTCAACGTCGACCATGCGGCGGCGCTGCGTGTCGGTTGCGCGGTAGAGGCGATCCACGTTTATTCGCTGATCCATGACGATCTGCCGTGCATGGACGACGACGACATGCGGCGCGGCAAGCCGACGGTGCACAAGGCATTCGACGAGGCGATTGCGGTTCTCGCCGGTGACTCGCTGCAAGAAATCGCCTTCGAACTGCTGGTCGATCCCGAAACCCATGCCGATCCGTTCGTGCGCGTCGAACTGATCGAGGGACTGGCGCGCGCGTCGGGACCGGCAGGCATGGCCGGCGGGCAGATGATGGATATCGCCGCCGAGACGTCGGACTTCGACCTGACGGCCGTGACCCGCCTGCAGGCGCTGAAGACCGGCGCGCTCATCGCGTTCTCGGTCGAGGCCGGCGCCATATTGGGCCGCCTGGCCCCGGAAGGACGGGGACCGTTGCGCGGCTATGCGCGCGACGTCGGGCTGGCGTTCCAGATCGCCGACGATCTGCTCGACATCGAGGGCAACGAGGAACTGGCGGGCAAGGCGTTGAAGAAGGACGAGGCCAAGGGCAAGGCCACGTTCGTTTCGCTGATGGGCGCCGAGCGCGCGCGGGCGCAGGCGGGGATGCTGGTCGACCAGGCAGTCGCGCACCTGGCGAGCCATGGTCCCGAAGCCGACCTGCTGCGCGCCATCGCGCGCTATGCCGTCGAGCGCGACCGGTGAACGCCGAGCGGATCCGGGGTGAGCGGGTCGGGGTCTATCCCGGCACCTTCGACCCCGTCACGCGCGGGCATATGGACATCATCGAGCGGGGAGCGAAGCTCGTCGACCGGCTGGTCATCGGGGTCACCACGAACATGGCGAAGTCGCCGATGTTCACGACCGCGGAACGCCTCGCGATGGTCGAGCGCGAATGTGCCGGCATTCCGGGGGTGACGGTGGTCGGCTTCGACCTGTTGCTCATGGACTTCGCCCGCCAGCAGGGGGCGAGCATCGTTATCCGCGGCGTGCGCGGCGTCACCGACTTCGAATATGAGTATCAGCTGACGGGCATGAACCGCCAGCTCGACGACCGGATCGAGACGGTGTTCCTGATGGCCGATGTCGCGCTGCAGCCGATTGCCAGTCGACTCGTCAAGGAAATCGCTTTCTATGGCGGCGCGATCGATAAATTCGTATCGCCTGCGGTCGCGAACGACGTCGCGGCCCGCGTGGCGATGCTCGGCCGCAAGGGCAGTTGACGTTCAGCCGCGGCTCACCTCGGGACGCTAGAGGCGCGCAGCAGAGATTGGAGACAAGGGTTAAATGAAGTTTCTCACCGCGTTCATGGCGCTGCTCGCCATTGCCAGTCCCGGGCTTGCCAAGAAGAAGGTCAAGGCCCCGGCGGCGCCTGCGCCCGTTGCCGCGATCGTGCCCGATCCCGTGCCGACGCCCGACAATCTGTGGCACCTGCAGCTGTCGACCGGCGGCGAGGTCGTCATCCAGCTGCGGCCCGACAAGGCACCGAACCATATCGAGCGGATCAAGACGCTGACCCGTGCGGGCTTTTACGACGGCCTGTTGTTCCACCGCGTGATCGACGGCTTCATGGCGCAGACCGGCGATCCGCAGGGCACGGGGCAGGGCGGTTCGCCGCTGCCCGACCTGAAGGCCGAATTCAACGACATGCCGCATGTCCGCGGCACCGTGTCGATGGCGCGCGCGACCGAGCCGAACAGCGCGAACAGCCAGTTCTTCATCGTGTTCATGCCGACCCTGCGGCTCGACAACAACTACACCGCCATCGGCCGCGTCGTCAGCGGCATGAACTTCGTCGACCTGGTCGAGCGCGGCGAACCGCCCGCCAATCCGTCGAAGATCGTGCGCGCCTGGATCGAGGCCGACGGCCCCAATGCCGCGCGGATTCCGTTGCCGGCCGCCTCGCTGACCGCGCCGGCGCCGGCCGCGGCGACGCCCCCGCCGGCGGCTGCCAAGCCTGCGCCCGCGCCGGAGAAGAAGCGCAAGAAGGTCCTCGGCATCTTCTAGGCAGGCGCGAGGGCGTGCGCGTCGACCTTTTCGATTTCGACCTGCCCGAGGACCGGATCGCCCTGCGGCCGGCCAGCCCGCGCGACGCGGCGCGGATGCTCGTCGTCGATGCGGACGGGCTGCACGACCGGGGCGTCCGCGACCTGCCGTCGCTGCTGCGCGCCGGCGACTGCCTCGTCTTCAACGACACGCGGGTGATCCCGGCGCAACTTGTCGGCAAGCGCGGCGAGGCGACGATCGGGGCGACGCTGCACAAGCGCGAGGGGCTGCGGAACTGGCGGGCGTTCCTGAAGAACGCGCGCCGCGTGCGCGACGGCGACCGGATCGACTTCGGATCGGATGTCGCCGCCGTCGCGACCGAGCGTGCCGGCGACGGCAGTGCGCTGCTGGCGTTCGAGGGCGACGACCCGGTCGAGGTGCTGCTCGCGCGTGCCGGCACGATGCCGCTGCCGCCCTATATCGCCAGCAAGCGCGGCGTCGACGACCGCGATGCCCGCGATTACCAGACGATGTTCGCGCAGAAGGACGGCGCCGTGGCGGCCCCGACGGCGTCGCTGCACTTCACGCCCGCGCTGGTCGGTGCGCTCGACGCGGCGGGTATCCGGCGCGAGACGCTGACGCTGCACGTCGGCGCGGGCACGTTCCTGCCGGTCAAGGCCGACGATACCGCCGACCATGTCATGCACGCCGAATGGGGGCGGATCGATGCGGCGACGGCGGACCGGCTCAATGCCCTGCGCGCAGCGGGCGGACGGATCGTCGCGGCGGGCACGACGTCGCTCCGCCTGCTCGAAAGTGCCGCCCGCGACGACGGCACGATCGCGCCGTTCGAGGGCGACACCGCCATCTTCATCACGCCCGGCTACCGGTTCAAGGCGGTGGACGGGCTGGTCACCAACTTCCACCTGCCGAAATCGACGCTGTTCATGCTGGTCAGCGCGCTGATGGGACGCGAGCGGATGCAGGCCGCCTATGCCCATGCGATCGCACGGGACTACCGGTTCTACAGCTATGGCGACGCGAGCCTGTTACTCCCCTGAGGCTCGCGCCGGGGCCGGCTAGCGTGCGCTTGCGACGTCGATCCCGTCGACGGCCTTGCTGACCAGGACGTTCACGGCGACGCGCCGATTCTGGGCCTTGCCTTCGGGCGTCGTGTTGTCGGCGAGCGGGTCGGCCTCTGCCATGCCGGTCGGCGTCAGGACGCGATAGGGCTTCCAGTGGCAGGCCTGCTGCAGATAGTTGATGACCTTTGCCGCGCGCTTTTCGCTCAGCGCCTGGTTGAAGTCCTCGCTCCCCGTCGAATCGGTATAGCCGACGACGAGAAGCAGGGCGTTGCTGGTCGTTTCCGCCTGCTGGGCGGTCGCGCAGAGCCGGGCCTTGGCTTCTTCGGACAGCACGGCCTTGCCGGTGTCGAAATTGACGTTGGTCGTGGCCTTCACATTGTAGTTGTCGATGTCGCCCATGCGGCCGCGCAGCGCCGCCGTCGCGGCAGTCTGTTCGTCGAACCGCTGGTTGGTGCCGTTGCGGATCATCGACGCCGTCTTGAGGTCGCTGCCGCGGAAGCTGATCCGGCTGGCGACCAGGTCGCCGGCTCCCGGGGCCGACTGGAGCGTCCTGACGGTCACCGGCAGGCCGTTGAGCAGGTCCTTGGCCGACAGGCGGGCGCGGTTGCCGCCGAACAGGCCGGTGCTGCCGCTGATGCGCGTGCTGTCGGTCAGGGTGATGGTCGAGATCGTGCCGTCGGCAGCCGTAACCCGGATCTGATTGCCGCTGCGCGCGGAAATAATGCCCTTGACCTCGGGTCCCGGGGCGGTCGGCTGCGCTTCGGGCGCGGGCTGGACGCCGGTCACCGTGATGTTGTCGCGCGGGTTGGTCTCCTGCGCCGACAGGCCCGCCGGTATGGCGAGGCAGGTTGCCGCCAAAAGCAGTGCGGCGCGTGATTTATATGACGTCAAATACATGGCGGTCCTCCGATCGGTTGCCCCCGTCGACGTTCCGGGTGTGGACTCGATGCTTTCGGGCAGATGAACAACGCCGCCATGACGCCAGCCGGCTGGCTGTTGCGGGCGGATTCCACGGCGAGCCGTGAACGGCCGACGATAGCCAAGCGGGAAAGCCAGCGTTAAGGGCGCGGCCCATGCCCGATTTCAGCTTCGCCATGACCGCCACCGACGGCCGCGCGCGCACCGGAACCGTGCGCACGGCGCGGGGCGAAATCCGCACGCCGGCCTTCATGCCCGTGGGCACCGCCGGGACGGTCAAGGGCATGAAGCCCGGCGACGTGCGGGCGCTGGGTGCCGACATCATTTTGGGCAACACCTATCACCTGATGCTGCGGCCGGGCGCGGAGCGGCTGGCACGGCTGGGCGGCCTTCACGCCTGGATGAAGTGGGACCGGCCGATCCTGACCGACAGCGGCGGATACCAGGTCATGTCGCTCGGCGACCTGACGACCAAGAGCGAGGAAGGCGTGGCGTTCAAGTCGCACCTCGACGGCTCGAGGCACATGCTGAGCCCCGAACGCTCGATGGAGATCCAGGCGGCGATCGGCAGCGACATCGTCATGGCGTTCGACGAATGCACGCCGTTTCCGGCGACGCATGAGGTCGCGCAAGCCTCGATGGAACGCTCGATGCGATGGGCGCGGCGGTCGCGCGACGCGCTGACCAATGGGGCGGCCCTGTTCGGCATCCAACAGGGGTCGATGTTCGAGGACCTGCGCCGGCTGTCGACCGACGCGCTGACCGCGATCGGTTTCGACGGCTATGCCGTCGGCGGCCTGGCCGTGGGCGAGGGGCAGGCGGAGATGTTCCGCGTGCTCGACTTCGCCGTGCCGATGCTGCCTGCCGACAAGCCGCGCTACCTGATGGGCGTCGGCAAGCCAGACGACATCGTCGGCGCAGTCGAGCGGGGCATCGACATGTTCGACTGCGTGCTGCCGACACGGTCGGGCCGCAACGGCCAGGCCTTTACCTGGGACGGGCCGATCAACATCCGCAATGCGAAGTTCGCCGAGGACATGACGCCGCTCGACCCGGAGTCGCCCGTGGCCGCGTGGAGCAAGTCTTACCTGCACCACCTCGTCCGGTCGGGCGAAATGCTCGGCGCCATGCTGATGACCGAGCATAATCTGTGGTTCTACCAGCAGGTGATGGCGGGCCTGCGCGGGGCGATCGCGACCGGAACGCTCGCCGGATGGGCGAGCGGATTTCGGACGCGCTATCTGGACAGGGCATCGCGCTCGGCTGCATGAAGCCGTGATGCCCCATGCCCGCCTCTCCCGCCGCCGGTTCGTGACGTCGCTGCCGTTGCTGGCCCTGCCCGTTCCGCTCCTGGCGCAGCGGGCGGCGATCGAAGCCCGTCTGGTCGTGGAGGATGGGCGCCTGTGGATCGCCGCCCTGATCGGCGACACGCCGCTGCGCTTCGTGGTCGATACCGGCGCAGCGGGCAATTTCGTCCGGCCCGAAATCGCGAAGTCCCTGCACATGACGAACGTGTCGGCGGGAAATGCCGTGACGGGCGTGGGCGGCAAGTCGCGCGTGACCGGCAGCGCCGAGGCGCGCAACGTCGTCGTCGGCGGCGTGGTGCGGCAGCCGCGCATGCAATTCTCGCTGTATGATTTCGGGCGTGGCATGCCGGACGATGCCGCGGGCCTTCTGGCGGCGGGGCTCATCACATCCTACGACAGCGACCTGCTGCTCGGCGATACCCTGGCCACCTGGCGCATCTGGCTCGACGGTCGCCCGACGGTCCCCGATGGCCGGCTGATCGACGGAACGACGATCAGCCGCCGTCACGAACGCGAGGCCTCGGAGCGGATAACCGTGACGGTGCAGATCGACGGCAAGCCGTATCGCCTGATGGTCGATACGGGGTCGCCGCGGTCGTTGATGCTTTTTCCGCGCGCGACGCTGCGCAGCGGCCTGTGGGATGCGCCGACCTGGGCACCGCAGCGCGTGAGCGGCTTCGGCGGCGCGGCACGGCGGTTGTCGCGGACGACGCGTGCGACACGGCTCGAATTCGGCCCGCTGGTGCTCAAGCGCCCCTTCGTCACGCTCTCCGATCCCCTGGATCCGGCCTTCGGCGATATCGACGGTGTCATGGGACTGCCCATGATCGCGCTGTTCGATTGGTCGCTGGACGTCGGCAGGAGCAAGATCTGGCTGAAGCGGAATATCCGCAAGCCGGAGGCAGACCGTTATGGCCGGTCCGGCATCTGGCTGAAGCGCGAGGCCGACGGCAGCGCTTCGGTCGAGGCGGTCGGCGCGGGGAGCCCGGCCGCAGCAGCCGGCGTGACGGCGGGCATGCGCGCGTCGCGGTTCGACGAGCTCCTTGCCGGGCTAAACGGGCCGGCGGGGACGACGGTCGACATCGGCGGCCACAATTTTACCCTCGCCAACTACCTCTGAATTGTCAGGCCCAGCGCCTCGCGCCGGACCCAGCGCCACAGGACGAGCGCTGCGACCACCGCAAGGCCGCTGGCAAGGCCGAGCCAGATACCCAAGCCCCGCAAGCCCACCGGAAAGGCGAGCGTCACCCCGATGCCGACGCCGATCACCCAATAGCCAATGACGGCATAAACCATCGGCCAGCGGGTATCGTGCAGCCCGCGCAGAACGCCCGCGCCCACGACCTGGGCGCCGTCGACGATCTGGAACAGCGCCGCGACCGACAGGAACGACACGGCGAGCGGGACGATGACGGCGTTGGCCGGATCGTTCAGGTCGAGGAAAATGCCGACGAGCGCGCGGGGGAAGACGAGCAGCACCAGCGCCGTGGTGCACATGAAGCCGACGCCGAGGACGAAGGCCAGCCAGCCCGCGCGCGTGATCAGCCCCTTGTCGCCGGCGCCGAGACCCAGGCCCACGCGGACCGTCGCCGCCTGGGCCACGCCCATCGGAACCATGAAGGCAAAGGCGGCGATCTGGATCGCGACCGCATGCGCGGCCAGCGAGGCGCGGTCGATCAGGCCCATCACGAACACCGCCGCGTTGAACACGCCGATTTCGAGCAGGATCATCACGGCGATCGGCAAGCCCAGCTTCCAGATGGCGGCGAACCGTTGCCAGTCGGCGCGCCACCAGCGGCCGAACAGGCGATAGCGCCGGAAATGGCGCGAGGTGAGCACGACGGCGACGAGGCCGAAGCACAGGAAGTAGGTCGAGATCACGCTGCCCAGCGGGGCCCCGGCGAAGCCGAGCGCCGGCAATCCGAAATGTCCCCAGATCAGCGCCCAGCTGGCGACGCCGTTGACGACGACGGTCGCGAACAGCACGGCGAACACGGCAAAGGCGCGCTCCATCGCCGAAATGTAGAAGCGCAGCGCCAGATGCACGAAATAGGCAGGCAGGCTCCACATCACGATCTGGAGGAACAGCCCGCCCTGCTTCGACAAGGCGGGATCCTGCCCCAGGGCGCGCAGGATCGCCTCGCCGTGCCACAGGGCGAGCCACGAGGGCAGGGTGAGCGCGGCGGCAACCCACAGCCCCTGCCGGACCGAGCGGCGGACGTCGCGCACGGAGTGGCGCATCCGCCCGCGTTCGCTGGCGATCATCGGGGCGAGCGCCGACAACAGCCCCGTCCCCAGCATCATGAAGGGGCCGTAGATGTTGACGGCGAGCGACCCGGCGGCCAGCGCATCGGGGCCGAGGCGGCCGAGCAGCACGAGGTCGGTCGCATAGATCATCGACTGCGCCAGATTGCCCAGGATGAGCGGCATCGCCAGCGCAAGCAGCGCCCGCGCCTCGGCGCGCCAGGGGTTCGTTTGTGCGGGCATGGAGGCGCCATAGCGGGTGCGGGCCGACCGCGGTAGTCGTGCCCGTTGCGTTGCATGACGCAAAAAGCGTCGACGCGGGTCATTCGAACCGTCTCGGGCCCTAGAAGGGGGAGGCGACCGGTCGCGCGGCGTGGCCTGGTCAACTGCCGGCCGCAAGGCCGGTGTCCTTTGCCTCGCGATTTCCGTTTTTCAGCTGCGGCCGGAAGGGGCCGGGCTCTTCGGCACCACCGGGATCGGCACCGCAACCGCCGGCACCAGTTCGATGACTTCGAGCCGCGCCACCGGCGACTGGCCGAGCAGGGTCAGGCGCCAGCGGAACTCGCCGATGCGTTCGAGCGCGCCCGCGCGGTTGCGCGTGACATCGTCGCCATAGGCGGATGCCCCTTCGCCGTCGTGCTCGGCCGTGCCGCCGAGAAAGATCATGCGCTTGTCACCGTCGGGCCACAGATAGCCGCCCGGGCGATGCGTGCCGCTGACCTTGGTGAAGCCGAGCGAGGTCTTTTCGTCGGAGATCACGCAGTCGAACGGCTTGAATTTGGTGAGCGCGCGCGCCCGGGGCGGGGGTGGCGACGCCGGCATGCCCAGCCGGATCGTGCGGCAGCGGTACAGGCCCGGCGTGGGCATCGGGCGGGGCAGCGCCGCGTCGCCGCGAAGCAGGTCGCCTTCCTGCGCGATCGCGCGGCTGTCGAGCTTTGCGGCCTCGGTCAGCGCCACCGACCAGAGGGCGGGCATGGCGTCGAGCTGCTTCTGATCGGCCGAATGGGCGACGCGGCGCCAGTCGGTCGGAATGCCTTCCTCTGGCAGGACGGCGACTTCGGCATGGGTCGCCGGCACCGACCTGTGACGTGCGCAGCCCGCCGCGAGCAGCGTCGGTAGAAGCAGCAGTGCAACCGTGAACCGCGCCATTTCCGCTCTCCAGTGCCCCCGGAGGTAAGAATTCGTTAACGCCTATAAGCGCGCCAAAAGGTTAACAAAAAGTAAATTTATGACCCCGAAAGCGCCGAACTGACGGCAGGCTTAGCCCGAGAGCTTCACGCCGAGGAAGCCGGGCATCGGGCCGTTCCAGCCGTCATCGGGTTCGTCGTCGTGCATCTGACGCACCGGCTGGCGGGGTGCCGGTGCCGGTGCCGCCCGCGGCTCGCGCACCGGCGCCGCTTCGGACCGGGGCGCGGGGCGCGGTTTCGGCTCGGCGCGGCTGCGGCTGGCGCGCTTCGGCTTGTCTTCGGCCGGGGCGGCATCCTCACGCGGCGCGGCCTTGGCCGCGCCGCCGACGCGCTCGATCTTCGTGCCCGTCAGCTTTTCGATGTTCGCGACCGCTTCGGCATCGTCGGGCGTGGCCAGGGTGAACGCCTTGCCGGTGGCGCCGGCGCGGCCGGTACGACCGATACGGTGGACATAATCGTCCGGATGCCATGGGACGTCATAGTTGAAGACGTGGCTGACGCCCTTCACATCGAGGCCGCGCGCCGCGACGTCGGACGCGACGAGCACGGTGATGGCGCCGGTCTTGAACCGGTCGAGCTCGCGGATGCGCTCGCTCTGGTCCATGTCGCCCTGGATCTGGCCCGACTTGAAGCCGACCCGCGACAGGCTCTGCGCCAGTTCGCGCACCGTCGTCTTGCGGTTGGAAAAGATGATCGCGCTGCTGACATCTTCGGCGCGCAGCAGGTCGATCAGCGTGTCCTTCTTGGTGCGCGACGTGCACTCGACCAGCCGCGCCTCGATGTTGAGGTTGGTCGATGCGGGGCGCGCAACCTCGATCTGCTTGGGATTCGACAGGAATTTGTCGGCAAGCTTCTTGATCGGGCCCGGCATGGTCGCCGAGAACAACAGCGTCTGGCGGTTGCCGGGAAGCTTGGTGCAGATTTCCTCGATGTCGGGGATGAACCCCATGTCGAGCATGCGGTCGGCCTCGTCGATCACCAGCAGGTTGCAATCGTTGAGCATGATCTTGCCGCGCGCGAACAGGTCCATGAGCCGGCCGGGCGTGGCGATGAGGACATCGACGCCCTTTTCCAGCGCCTTGACCTGGTCGCCCATCTGCACGCCGCCGATCAGCAGGGCCATCGAGAGCTTGTGATACTTGCCGTATTTCTCGAAATTCTCGGCGACCTGCGCGGCGAGTTCGCGCGTCGGTTCGAGGATCAGGCTGCGCGGCATGCGCGCGCGGCTGCGGCCGTTGCCCAGGATGTCGATCATCGGGAGGACGAACGCCGCGGTCTTGCCGGTGCCCGTCTGCGCGATGCCGATCAGGTCGCGCATCATCAGGACGCTGGGAATGGCCTGCGACTGAATCGCGGTGGGCTCGGTATAGCCCGATTCGTCGATGGCGCGGAGAAGTTCGTCGGACAGACCGAGGTCGGCAAAGCTCATGCCGCCCGCCTGTGGCGCAAGGCCGTCCGAGTCAAGGGGAACGACCCGTTCGCGCGAACAGGCCGTCGCATGGCCTAGCGGCTCGGGACCAGCAGGCGGAACCGTTCGACGCGGCATTGCTGCCCCGCCCGGGTGTGGAGCATGTCGCGGCGCTGGCAGACCTGCCCGTCGGCAGTGGGGTTGATGTAAAAGCCCGAGTAATAGTCGAGCGCCGGGCAGTCGTCGTCGAGCTGCGCGCGCAGGCGGGCCCCGCCGCGCAGGAACAGGTCGACGGTATCGTTCTGGCCGATCGAGGCACCGGCCAACTGGTTCAGAGCCACGCATTTCGGCCCTTTTACCTCCTTCCAGCGGATCGGCCGGGGAGGCGGCGGCGGCGGCGCCATGGCCGGCACGCGGATGATGATGCGCTGCTGAATCATCATCTGCGCGATCTGGACGTCGTCGCCGGTCCGGGCCGACGCCACGCCACCGGCGTGCTGCGGCAAGGGCAGCGCGCTTGCTGCCAGTGCGAGCAGGCCATAGGCAATCGGTGTCACGCGAGGGTATCCATCGTGCTCGGGGCGATGACGGTACAGGCTTGAACAGGCGATTAATCTTGGCGAATGAAGCTGTCGAGGCGGTAATTGCCGCTGTTGCAGAACGATTTGGCGCAAAGACTGTGGCAACTTCGCCACAGGACATCGCGCCGTGGCTGACCGACTGGCGCGGGCGTTACCATGGCGCCGCAAGGGCCATCCTGTCGCCGGCGACGACCGAGGAAACCGCATTCATCGTCGCCCAGGCCGCGCGCCATGGCGTGCCGCTGGTGCCGCAGGGCGGCAATACCGGCATGGTCGGGGGCGCAACGCCGCCGGCGGACGGGTCGGCGCTGATCCTGTCGCTGCGGCGCATGAACCGGATCCGCGCCATTGATTCGGCGGCCGGCCATGCCGTCGTCGAGGCGGGCGTGGTGCTGCAGACCCTGCACGAAGCCGTCGCCGAACAGGGCATGCGCTTTCCGCTGACGCTGGGCGCGCGCGGCTCCGCGACGATCGGCGGGCTGGTCTCGACCAATGCGGGCGGCACGCAGGTGCTGCGCTTCGGGACGATGCGGTCGCTGGTCGCGGGCGTGGAGGCGGTGATGCCCGATGGCGGCGTCTGGCGGGGGCTCGACGTGCTGAAGAAGGACAATCGCGGCTATGACCTGAACCAGCTGCTGATCGGCGCCGAAGGGACACTGGGCGTGGTGACGGCGGCCACGCTCAAACTCGTGCCCGTCGCCCCGGAAACCGGGACCGGCTGGCTTGCCGTCGCCGACCCGCAAAAGGCCCTGGAAATCCTGCGCGCGTTCGAGCAGCGCTCGGCCGGGGCGATCGAAAGCTTCGAAATCGTGCCGAAGCACGCGCTCGACCTCGTGCTCGAACACGTGCCCGACACGCGCGCGCCATTTGCGGTGCCCCATCCATGGCTGGCCCTCGTCGATTATGCGGGCCCCGACTCGGATGCCGGTCTGACGGCGCTCATGGCGGACGTGCTGGCCAAAGGGCTGGCCGAGGATGCCGTCGTCGCCGCGAACGGCGCGCAGGCCGCAGCCTTCTGGCGGTTGCGCGATTCGATTTCGGAAGCCGAGCGGGCGCACGGCCCGACGGTGGCCCACGACATCTCGGTCCCGGTGGCGGCCATGCCGGGCTTCATGATTCGGGCGGCCAAGCTGGTCGAGGCGGCGTTTCCCGGGGTGTCGGCACATGCGTTCGGCCATCTGGGCGACGGCAATGTGCATTTTCACGTGGGCGCGCCCGAGGGCGTCGACCCCGAGCGATGGCGCACCGAAGTCGGCGCCTCGGCCAGCCGCCTGGTCCATGACCTGGTCACCGAGGCCGGCGGGTCGATCTCGGCCGAACACGGCATCGGCCAGATGAAGCGCGACGAGCTGGCCCGCCTGTCGGATCCGGTGCGCATGACGACGCTGCGCGCCATCAAGCAGGCGATCGATCCCAAGGGCATCATGAACCCCGGGAAATTGTTGTGACCTTGCGCGCGCCGCGCTCTGCCCATAGGGACGCGCGCACCTTTACCTGATCTGCTTTCGGAGAGACATCATGGCCAGCACGGCCCCCCAGAACGCCGGCCTGCCGCTCTTGTACCGCGACCTCGTGCCCCTGTCGTCGATCGACCATGCGTCGTGGAAAGTACGCGCGCTCGAAAGCCTGGCCTTTGCCAGGGGCGAGCATGCCATTCCGATCACGGTCGACGAGTTCCCCCTGGCCCAGCGCCATTTCCCGATCATCTTTTCGGTGGGCGACAATCCGGTCCCGCTAGCGCTGATGGGCCTGAACGAAGGCATGAACACCTTCGTCGACGATGAAGGCAAGGTGGCGGAGGCCGTGTATCTGCCCGCCTATCTGCGGCGCTACCCCTTCCTGCTCGCCAAGCTTCGTCCCGAGGCGGAGGAATTGTCGCTGTGCTTCGATCCCACCGCGGGCATTCTCGGAGAATTCGACGAGGGCGAAGTGCTGTTCGAGGACGGCCAGCCGGCCGCGTCGGTTTCGCGCGTCCTGGGCTTTTGCCAGGAATTCGAGGAATCGGGGATGAAGACCGGCCAGTTCATGGCCGAGCTCGCCGAACATGGCCTGCTGATGGACGGCGAAGTCTCGATCCAGCCCGACGGCAACAGCCAGCCGTTCATCTATCGCGGCTTCCAGATGGTCGACGAAGCCAAGTTGCGCGACCTGCGGGGCGACGTGCTGCGCAAGATGATGCAGTCGGGCATGTTGCCGCTGATCCATGCCCATCTGTTCTCGCTGCAGACGATGCGCGAGATCTTCGGCCGCCAGGTGTTTCAGGGCAAGACCGTCCTTCCGCCCGTCGCCGCGGCCTGAAAACACGGTAAATAATTCCGGCACGCGGGCATGATCGCGCCCTTGTAGCTGCGGGCCGGTTGCACTACATTTGTTATAGCCGCTTGCGCGTTCCCCCTTTCGCGCGCGGCTGGTGCATCCACGGATGCACCTCCTCCCTGAACCTGGCCACCGCGTGTGAAAACACGCGGTGGTGCTTTATTCGGCGGCCAGGGGGCAAGTTTGTCGACCCGCCATGTTTTCGAGTCGTGACGCCAGGTCGGCCACGACGCCCTGCAGGCGGGGCATGCCCGCGCCCGGGCCGAGCAGCGCAGCGTCGAGATAGAGACGCCGGTCGATTTCGACCTGGATCGCCGAGATGCCATGGGAAGGGCGCCCGTGCCGCTCGAGCATATGCGCACCGGCATAGGGCGCATTGAGCGCGACGCGCAGACCGGCATCGCGGAAACAGGCGGCGGCCATCCGCACCACGGCGTCGGGCGCGCTGGCCCCATGGCGATTGCCGATGACGACTTGTGCCGGCGCGAGCCCGGGGAGGGGCGGCATGGAATGGAGATCGACCAGGATCGCCTGCCCGTGCGACTCGCGGGCGCGGGTCAACGCGGCATCGACCGCGGCGTGCCAGACGCGGTGCGTCGAGACGATTCGCTGCGCCAGTTCCGCCGCGGTCAGCGGATGCCGCCACAGCGCCGTGCCGCCCAGGCGATCGGGTACCAGGCCCAGGCCGCCGCGTGCACGGTGCGACGGCCGCGCCGCCGGATTGCGCGCGCCCGACACGGCGCGCGCGTCGAAATCGGTCTCCGCCCGATTGAGGTCGATCAGCAGCCGGGGCTGCCGGGCAATGAGCGTTTGCCATCCCCGTTCGACGACTTCCGCCACGAGCAGGTCGGCCAGCCGGTCCTCGAGCGGCGCGATGCGATCGAGCGTCACCGCCAGCCGGTCGACCAGCCATGGCGGATAGTCGCGCCCGGCATGCGGCACGGTGAACACGACGGCGCGCGCCGCCGCCTCGTTCAGATTTTCGAGTACCATGGGCATCTGCCCGGCATAGGGTGGCGCGCGCCGCTGTGCACTGGAATTTCTTAACTGCTGGCGGCATACAGCGTTGCGGCGAAGTCATGGGGACGACGCCACCGCTGCCAGGGACCGAAGATGATCCGCATATTGCTTGCCGAAGACGATGGCGCGATGCGGCAGCATCTGTCGCGGGCGCTCGAGCGGTCGGGATATGCCGTGGTATCGGTCGAATGCGGCACCGACGCGCTTGCCCATGTCGAGGGCGGCGAAAGTTTCGACCTGCTGCTGACCGATATCGTCATGCCCGGCATGGACGGCATCGAGCTGGCACAGCGCGTGTCGGTGATCGCGCCGGCGACTCGCGTGATGTTCATTACCGGATTTTCCGCCGTCACGCTGCGCGCCGGGGAGGCGCTGCCGCAGGCGAAGGTGCTGTCCAAGCCCTTTCACCTCCGCGACCTCGTTCTCGAAGTCGACCGGATGTTCGAGGGGGCAACGGCGGGCCGTCTCTGACGGCTTGCAACCCGCGTCCCGCATCGCTAGGGACGCCGCCTTACCCCGATCGAGTGGGCGTGTAGCTCAGTGGTAGAGCACTGTGTTGACATCGCAGGGGTCGCAAGTTCAATCCTTGCCACGCCCACCATAAAAAGCCCGGCATACTCAACGAGTTAGCCGGGTTTTTTCTTGGCTATCGCAGAGTTTCGGCGCGGGAAAGTTGGGTGAAAGTTGGGTGAATCGAGCTTCCACAGGCCAATTCGAGGTCGGCGAGCACGTCGTTGATCCCCATTTGTACCGTGCCCAGATAGTCCGGATCGTAGATGGCGTAGGTCTCTGACGTCTTCAAAACTCGGTGCCCGAGCTGCCCTGAAAGTTCCCAAGGATCGACCCTACGCTTACGCAATTCGCTCGACATCGAATGGCGAATTAGCTTCGGTCCCCAGCCGTCCGGAATGTTCAGGCACTGACGCATGCTGTCCCAACCCGAACGCACAGCCTTGACCCCGATCTGTTCGACGACTGGTGTTTGATCGTGGGGGTCGAGCGAAATTCGCTCTTTGCAGACGAACCATTCATCCGTCTCCGACAGCCACTCGTGCAACAGGTCATTCACGGGAACGATCGGCCTGTGCTTTTTTGTCTGCTGCCGCCCCGCTGGGTTGAGGTTTAGTCGCCGGTCATCGCGCATCCATTGTGCTCGCTCCGTCTCCACACTGATGTCGAGAATGGCGTCTGGCCGTGCCAGCGTGCAGATTGCTCCGATCAGATACCGACGAAGCGGAACGAGCAGAGCGGCGTGACCGGCATATCGACCGCTTCCCTGCATTGTGAAGTCGAGCATCTCCGCGAGGGTGGAAATCGTCAGTCGGTAGGTGCGCACCGGCGTTACGGCGGCCCGTGTCTTGTGCTTCATCGGCGGCGCATATCGGATGCGGCGGTTGTTCAAGGCATGATTGATCGCAGCTTTCAGCTGTATGACGCTCTCCTCGACCGTCGATGCCTGACGCGGTCGTGAACTTCCATCGACCCAATTGCCATCGCGATCTTTCTTTCTTGCCACGATGGGGTCGTCCAGAGCCCAATTGCGAAACCTGTCAAGAAAGAGGTTGTCGACTTGGTCAGGCAAGAACGGGTCGGATAAGCGACCGGCATCTGCCTCTGCATCCAAGAATCTGCTGAACAATTTCAGGCGAGCCTTAATGGCCTCAGCGCTGGCCTGTTTTGCGCCATGCTCGATGTAATAGTCGGCTATTGCCGTGCTGACATCGTAGACGGCTTGGTCGTTGTCCGTTGGCCTGAGTGTCGCGAGATAGTGCTCGTCCAGCTTGGTGTGAGCTAACCGAAGATCATCCGTGCCCGTACTCTTCCGGCGCTGCCGTCCCCGGGCGGGATCGTACCACCAGATATACCATTTGGGGCTGATAGGTTTGCCTCCGGCACCTCGAGCGAGGTCGAGCCAGAAGCCGCCTCGCTGGTAGACACCACCTTTTTCTGTCGGCATCGCGCTTGTTCCCTGAGAACTGAAGCCTTCGCCTCAGCCAGACGTTCGACGAGACCGATCTCGGTAAGGACGTCCAACTGTTCGGCGCTGAGTCCGATTCCCCTTCCTTTTTCCAGCGCACGTGAGACCTTGCGGTCGAGGTCGATGATCGCCTCAGCCGGTGTTCGGCGGACGGTCATTGCAATGACCTCGAGACGACTTGGCCAAGTCGTGTGGTAGAAACAGGATTAGGGAAGCGCATCGTGACCTCAGCTTCATACGTGACGTGCTGCTCGCCCGATCCAGCCTCGCCGCCTCCCCTCCAATCTTGGATTCAATCGCTCTGCAGCGCTCTGGGTGGCCGGAACTCTCCCAAACGTTCTTCGCGTTCGATCAATTCCTCGACATGAAGTGCCAGGCGCTGCGCTACGAACTTGGCAGTCTGGGCGCCCCAGCGCGGGTTGATCCGATCAAAATCTTCGCCAAGCTCGGCAATAAGAGCTTCAGGGAGCGCCGCGATCAGCGCTTCGAAAAACGCAGCCATGCCCGAGTGCGACCATTCAATTGCAAGGTCGGGCCGCTCGAACAGCGCCAGCGCCAAGGCGCCGCGTGCTGGAAAGTCAGCCGCGCCCAATATAGCGACGGCTTCGGCGAGCTCCATTTGGCGAACACCGCGCAGGGCGCGGCTCAGCTGATCCTTGCTCAGCCCGGTCCGCGCGAGGAGTTCGCGTTGGGGGCGTCGGGTCGAGCCGACCAGCTCGCTTACAATGGCGCGGACCGAACGGTCGATTGACGGGGGGGAAGGTCCGACTGGATTTGCATATGCATCACCTTTCGACTCGCACCTACCAAGGCACGTGCCTGTAGGAAAACAAAACCAGAACATCCTATCGCGCCAGATTGGGAATACGAGACGAAGTTTGGCGTACGTGGGCTTTCAATCCGCTCGAATCATGCGGAATCGTGGCGTTGCGATGCGCGTCGCGAAATCCGCGACAGCTACCTGATCGCTCGCATCGCGCAGCGCCAATTCTAGGAAATTGCCTCGTAGCAACCGCGACGCAGAGCGCCAATCAGGCGACAAAACAGCCTAAATGTTCGTTCTATGTTCCTTTTGCTCGCCGAACCCGGCGACCACTCGCAAGGTCAATCGGCGGTCGCACTTTCGGGCCGCGACTAACCACCTCGCGGAGTTGTCTTCCCCATGATGTCCCTCAAATCGCTTCCCCGTCCATCGCTCGGCCGCGCTGCCGATTACGCAATCCCGGCCATTGCGCTGCTTGCCTGTGCAACTGCGGCCTATGCCGGTGCCGATGCCACCTTCAGCCCGGCGCTGACCAAGTTCACCGATTTCCTCGAAGGCTCGGGCGGTAAGGTCATCACCGTGCTCAGTCTCGCAGGGGGCATCATCGGCATGGCGTCGGGCCGCTTCAGTCTCGGCCAGGTCGCGCTGCCCGTCGGCGTCGGCATCAGTGTCGGCACAGGCGTCCCGATCGTCACCTCCACCATCACCGCGCTGATCTAGGCGCGGCGACAAGAGGGCGGAGCGGTTCGCATGCTCGACAAATACATAGTTCCCCGGCGTCTCGACGATCCTGAGCTCATCGGCCTTTGGACCCTTGATGAATTCATGGGGCTGGTGATCCCGTTCGCCTGGGGAATTCTCGCTCAACATATAGTGATCGGCATCATGGGTGCAGGCGTCGCGTGGTTCGCACTGCGTAAGGCAAAGGCAGGTCGTGCCAGCGCCTGGGTCATCCATGCCGCCTATTGGTATCTGGGCGAGAGCTTTGTCCGCATGCGTGCCACTCCGCCCTCGCACATGCGCCGCCTCGCCGGTTGAAGGAGCTCATGAGATGCTAGCCGATATTGCGCATCAGCGCAGCCAGTCGCTGCTGCGTCAGCGAAAGGCGCTGCTTGCCGCCGTAGCCTTCTCGTTCGTCGTCAATGTCGCGCTCGGCGTGGCGGTGACGTCGAAAGACCGCGAAGTGATCCTGCAGCCGGTGGCACCGCGGGCATTGCAGATCAGCGCCTCGGGCGTGAGCGCCGACTATCTCGAGTTCGTGACCCGTGACACAGCTTTGATGCTGCTCAACCGGACGCCCGAAGGTCTCGACTATTGGATGAATGCGATCCTCAAGATCGCGCATCCATCGGCATACGGAAAACTGCGCGCCGAGCTGATGCGGATCGTAACCGAACAGCGCGGGTCGGACGTGGCGCAAGCGTTCGTCATCACCGGCATGACGGTCGATCCCAAGGGTCTGGTTTCGGTCGTCGATGGCGATCTCAAGACCTTTGTCGGCGGCCAGGTGATCGCCAGCGAGAAGAAGCGGTTCCGCTTCGGCTGGATTTACGCCGGACTCTCGCTCTCGCTCGAAAGTTTCGCCCTCGTCCCTGAAGGGAAACCCAAGTCATGACTTTCTCGATTTTTACGCTTGCGAGCGGTTGCCGTTGCACGCTCGATCGCGCGCGCAATCCACTCGGCGTTATGCTGCTCGGTGCCGCGCTGGCTCTGCAAGCGACCCCGGCATTCGCTGACCAATTCGTCGAGACCGCCGACAATGGCGAGGTGCGCTGCTCAATCTCGTCGCGCGAGCTGACGCGGATCAGTCTGGTCGGCGATGCCTTTGCCAGTGTCAGCAAGATCACGACGGGCGATCCGGCGAGCGACTTCACCGTTACCAACGAGCCCGTGCGCGGCGACATCTATGTGTCCGTGGCGACCGGCTTTGCCGCTCCGGGTATCAGTTTCTTTGCCACGTCGAAGAAGGGCAATGTCTACAAGTTCGCCTGCGTGCTGGGCGATACGGCGGCGGCGCAGATCTTCGTGAGCAATGCCGGGGTCGTAGCCGAGCCCGCTGCCAGCGACGATCGGCCGCGTGACACCAGCGCAGAGGCCATCCGACTCATCCAGGCAATGGCCGCCTCGAAACTTCCCGATGGCTACCGTGTCCGGCAAGCGCCGGGCCGCGTATCGCGCGTCGGCGATCTGAAGATCCAGTCGATCGCCGAATATCGTGGCGCGAGTCTTATCGGCCGCGTCGTCCGGATCGACAATCTCGGCGACATCCCCGCCAAGCTCGCGCCCGGCGATTTTGCCGCGACAGCCTCGGTCGCGCTCAGCCTCGGTACCGACACCTTGGCCAAGGGCCAGGCGACGACCCTGTGGGTCGTCGAACGCGCGGGAGCCGGCGCATGAGCACGACACCTCAGGAAACCGCTGCACCCGCAGCTCTGCCTCTAAGTGGTGGCGAAACGATGCCGTCGCCGCTCGGCGTGCTCAACGCTAAAACCCGCGCGCGGCAACGCATGCTGCTGCTCGGCGGCGGCGGGACGGCGGCCGTGCTGGCGCTTTGGGCGGTGTTCGGCACCGGCACGAGCACGACGCCCAAGGCCGATGCACCGACCAAGATCGAGACCGATGGGTTGGTCAATCGCGACCTGTCGCAGCGCGAGTTCGTGGCGATCTACGGCAATCGGCTCGACGCGCAGCAACGCCAGATAAAGGCGCTCGAAGACACGCGTGGCGACCCGAAAGCCTTACAGGCGCAGCTCGACCAGCTCGCGGCGCAGAACGCGGCTATGAAGGCGGACGGCGCCCACACGATCGATGCGCTCACGGCCGAGAATGCCGCGCTCCGGCAGAGCGCCGAAGCGCAGGCCGCCGCCAATGTGCCGCCGCCAGCGCGGGGAGGGGCTGCACCTGCCGCCGCTGAAGCACCCGATCCGCTGCCGCAACGCGAGGTCAAAACGCTGAGCTTTACGTCAGGGGCGTCGGACACGCGCCCGGCACGCGGAACGCGTCCGGCGCAGGGTACCCTCGAGGTCGAGGACTCGCCCGATTATCTGCCGCCGAACTCCTATGCGCCGGCGCGCGTTATCGTCGGCGTCGATGCCTCGGCAGGGGTCGCGAGCCAGACCGATCCCTTGCCGGTGGTGCTGCGGATTACCGGGCCGGCGCGCTCGGTCGTGAAGGATGGCAAGCTGCTGTCGACACGGCTCCAGGGCTGCGTCGTCAACGGCGCGGCACGCGGTGATCTCAGTTCCGAGAAAGTCTATGTGAAGCTTGCCAAGATGACCTGCGACCAGCCCGGCGGGCGTGTTGCGGTCTCGGAGGTCAAGGGCTTCATCAGTTTTGCCGGCAAGACCGGCGTCCGCGGACGGGTCGTCAGCCGTGAGGGCAATCTCGTCACCCAGGCCTTGCTCGCCGGCGTTGTCGGCGGGTTCGGGCGCGGGTTCTCGGCCAATGCCAACAGCGTGTTCCAGGGCCTGACGACGGATGCGTCGGGCAAGCGCTCGACCTTGTCGGGCGGGGACATCGCGCAAGGCGGGCTGGGCCAGGGCATCGGCGATGCTGCCGATACCGTCTCCAAATATCTGATCGAACGCGCCGAGCAATATCAGCCGGTGATCGAGATGCCGACCGGCATCGATGTCGAAATCGTCTTTCTGGACGGCGTTTATGTGAGGAAAAGCCAATGATCACGGCCATCGACGAATTGAACGCGGCGCGCGCCGCGGAGGCAGCAGAGCGCCCGAAGCCGACCACGGGTTGGCGCGCCTGGACCGGAATTGCGGTCAGCGCACTGGCGCTCGGCGTCGGGCTCGGCGCGCTGTCCAACGCCGCGCATGGCACGCCGATCTTCGGCGGTGCCGATACGACCAAAGTCAAGCAGGCGCTGCTGGCGCGACTGCCCAAGACCAAAGTGACGAGCATCAACTGCACCGGTTTTGGGGGCATGTGCGAGGTCGTTGCCGGGACAACGCTCTTCTATGTCGATCCGGCAGCGCGCTATCTGATGATCGGACGGCTCTACGACATGGAGACGCGTGCCGATGTGACAGCCGCGCGGCTGCTCGAGCTCAACCCGCAAGCGCTCGTCGCGGGTGCCGCGAAAGCCGACAATGCCGGCGCGCAAGGCGAGCATCAGGCTGGGCAACCGCCACCCGCCGCCAAGGTCGATCTCGCCGAGCTGCCCAAAGGTGGCGCGATCCATTGGGGTCCCGAAACCGGACCCAGGCTCGTCGTCCTGAGCGACTTTGCCTGCAGCTATTGCCGCAAGCTTTCGGCCGAACTTAAGCGTGGCGGGTTCCGGGTCGAGGAACGCCCGATCTCGATTTTCGGCGAAGCCAGTCGCCATGCCGCCGAGCGCGTGCTGTGTGCACCCGATCCGGTCGCCGCACTCCATGCCGCTTACGACAGCAACACGATCGCGGCGCCGCGCAAATGCGACACGAGCGGGCTCGATGCCAATGAGGCGTTCGCCAAGCGCCATGCTTTCGGCGGCACCCCGGTCGTGATCCGCGCCGACGGTACCGTCGCCGAAGGATATCGAAGCGCCGAGCAGCTGCTCGCCTTTGTGAAGGGGAACAAATCATGAATATCTTGAATTCACCCCGCCGAATGCTGGGTCTGGCCAGCCTGCTGGCTCTGGCATCGGGCTGCACCACGATCGGCGGCAGCGTGCGCGGCGACTTCGCGTGCCGCGCGCCCAAGGGCGACTGCGCGCCGATGTCTGCCATCGATGCCCGTGCTGTCGCGCATATGGCAGATGCCGATGATCGGCGTGCCGATCTCGGGATCGTGCCCGTTGCTCCCGCCGCAGCGATAGCCCCGACCAGCGGCGTTGTGGCGCTACGAACGGGGGAACGCACGCTGACCATCTTGCTGCCCGCCCATGTCGATGGCGACGGCGTGCTCCACGATGCAGCAACGGTCCATGCCGTCGTCGAAGCGCCGCGCTGGACCTTGGCGGCCCGAACCAATTCTCCCGATCTCGTGCGCAGTTTCGCCCCTTCCTCGCTGCGCGCGGGACTCGCCGAAGCAACAGCTTTGGCGACCGAGGGGCCCGGGTCTTCCCCCGCCCGGGTCCCTCATCCCCTCAACGGTATCGATGCGGCCTCGCCGCTGCCACCGAGGCTCATGCCGTCGCCCTCGGCGCTGGCTGCCGCGCGAAAGGGGCACCGGATCCAGCGCCCTGGCCTGTTGCCGCCGCTGCTCCCGAAAGAACGCGCGGACGAAGGCCGCATCCTGCTGGGCACGAACGTGCCGAAACCGGCCGATGAAAAGGCCTTGGCAGCAGCCCGGGTCCGTGCGCTCGCGGCACCGTTGATCGTGCAGGCGCAAGGGCAGTCGGAATCCGCCACGAGCATCGCCGATGCTCCTGCCGAAGGTGCGCCGCGATGAGCCTTTCGTTCCGCCGCCTCTACGACACGGTTGCCGAAGGCCTGTTCGGCGACGCCGAACGCGACGAAGCCGCACGGCCCGTGTTCGCACTCGACATGCTGTCGGGGTTCTTGCCCTATCGCGTGTTCGAGCCGTCGCAGCGGCTGTACCTCAATGCGCGGTCGACCGGGTTCGTGCTGGCGGTGGCCCCTCTCGTGGGAGCCGACGAGCGGACCGGCGATCTGCTCGGCCAGTTCTTTTCCGAAGGGCTGCCGCCCGGCGCCTGCGTGCAGATCGTCCATTGGGCCTCGCCCAGGATCGGCCGCACGATCGCGCCGTGGTTTGCGCCGCGCTATGCCAAGGGCGGCGTGTTCGAAGCGATCGCGCGCCAGCGGGTCGATGCCTTCCACGATCTGGTCTGGACTAGCGGGTCGGCAAGCGCGCCCTTCCATGCCCGTCACCACCAGATTTTCATTTCGGTGGGCGTGCCCTCGGGCACGATTGGCAATGACGAGATCGTCGCGCTGCGCGAAAACCTGACCGGGCTGCTCAGATCGCTCGATGTGCCGTCGCGCGATGTCGCACCGACCGAGCTCATCGCCTTTCTCGACGAGCTGACTTCACCGACGACGGCAAGCGGCGATGACCGGATCGACTATAATCCGCTCGACCCGATCGCCGAGCAGGCGTTGCGCCGCGATATCGAGCTGGTTGTCGAAGACAGCCGGATGCTTTTGCGCACCGAGCGGTTCCGACCGACTGGCGCAACGGAGGACGGGGGTGCGCCTGAGATCGGTGAAATCTATCCCGACCGTTTCGACGTTCGCCATTTCGGCGTACGCAACATGCCACCGCGCTGGACGCCTTGGGAAAGCGCGCGGCTGATCGGCGATCTCTTCACCGACAAGCTCCGCTTCCCGTGCCCGGCGGCGACGATCCTGTGCCTGGTCTATCCCGACCAGGAAGCGGCCTCGGCCCGGGCGAGCATGAAGTTCATGCGCTCGACTTCGCTGAGTGAAGGCCGGACATCGCGCTACGTGCCCAAATTGCACGAGCAGGCCGCCGAATGGCGCGAGGTTCAGGCGCAATTGCAAGAGGGCCGCCGTCTGGTCCGGGCGTTCTATGGCGTCACCAGCTTCTCGCCCGAAGGGCTGGGTGACGCGCACGAGCGCACGATAAAGTCGCTCTACAAATCGGCGGGCTGGGATCTGGCCGACGAGCGTTACCTCCAGATCCAGGGGCTGCTCGCCGCGATGCCGTTGACGCTGGCCGACGGGCTCGCGTCCGATCTCGACCGCTGCAAGCGGCTGCGCACGATGCTCTCGACAACAGCCGCGAACATTGCGCCGGTCCAGGGCGAATATCTCGGCGGCAGTGTCCCGCACCTGCTTTTTGTCGGCAGGCGTGGGCAGCCGTTCTTCTGGTCGCCGTTCGAAAATGCTGCCGGCAACCACAATGTCGCGATCCTCGGCAAATCGGGGTCGGGCAAATCCGTGCTGCTGCAGGAGATGTGCGCAGCACTGGTGGGCGCGGGCGCGCATGTCGTCGTCATCGACGACGGGCGCAGCTTCATGAACAGCTGCCGGTTGCAGGGCGGCCATTTCGTCGAGTTCACGCTCGCAAGCGGCTTTTGCCTCAACCCGTTCGACATGATCGAGGCCGAGCGGCTCGCGACGGATGAGGACTACCGGCTGGACTGTATGGCAATGCTCAAAGCCATCGTCGCGCAAATGGCGCGCTTTTCCGAGAAACTGACCGACACCGAGCGCGGCCTGATCGACCAAGCCGTCAACCGGGTCTGGGAAGAGGCTCAGAGCGAGGGGTCGATCGATGCGGTGGCGCGCGCGCTCGAAGCCAGCGGCAATGCGCAAGCGATCGACCTTGCGATTGCGCTCGCACCGTTCGGCAAGGGCGGCACCTATGGCGCTTTCTTCAATGGTCCGGCGACCTTGAAGCTCGAAGCCGAGTTCACGGTGTTCGAGATGTCCGATCTCGCGACCCGCGAGGAACTGCGCGCGGTCGTGCTCACCGCGATCATGTTCATGACCAGCCAGGCGATGACCAAGAGTCCGCGCCACATCAAGAAGCTGCTGCTGATCGACGAGGCCTGGAGCCTTTTGAAGGGCGGCTCGATGTCCGAGTTCGTCGAGACTTATGCGCGCACCGCGCGCAAATATGGCGGTGCGCTGGCGACGGCCACCCAATCGCTCAACGATTTTTACAAGTCCGACGGCGCGACAGCGGCGCTCGAAAACTCCGACTGGATGCTTATCCTCCAGCAAAAGCCCGAGACGATCGCCGATCTTCGCAAGTCCGAGCGTCTCGATATGGATGACCGGACCGAAAGCCTGATCCGGTCGCTCAAGCGCTCTGGCAATGAATATTCCGAAGTCTTCATTCGCGGGCCCGAGGTCCAGGCACTCGGGCGGCTCGTCCTCGACCGCTTCTCGGCGACGTTGTTTTCGTCATCGCCCGACACCTATGCCGCGATCGAAGCGCAGATGGCAGACGGTGCCAGCACCGCCGAGGCGATTGCGGCGGTTGCCGCAGGGACACGGTCATGACGGCGCGCCGCTTTCTCGCTGACGCCTGTCATGTCGTGCTGACGACAGCGCTCTGGCTCGCCACGACGTTGCTCGGCTGCCTCGGGCTGCTGCCGATCGCGGCGCTGCTCGCGTCGGGTACCGACGGGCAGGCGCTTGCCGCGCAGTTCGCCAACCTGTCGCAGCATTATCTCGATGCCGCGCCCCAGGCACGGACTGAATTCAACCAGAACGTCGGTCTGCTGGCCGGTGCCGTGTTCGGTCTCGCGCTCATGATGCGTGCGCCGTTCTTCATCGCGCGGCTGCGCGCCGACCTCCAATCCGGAAACGAACAATGACCACCGAAACCCAAACCGGCACAATTGCGGGCTGGCCCTGGGGCCGCGTCCTGCTCGCGGTACTGATGGCAGCCAACCTTATCTGGTCGGCATGGGCAACGCGCGAGATCCTGGCGCTCGGTAAGCGTCAGATCGTCACGGTCAGCCTTGCCACTTTGGTCGGCGACTTCGTGAAGGCCGAGGCACGCAACGGCGGCGATGCCGCGAGCACTGAAGCGCGGACGCGGGCCTATCTCGCCGCCATCGACAAGGCGGTCGCCAATCTCGGGCTCGACGGCACCGTCGTTCTTGTCAGCGAAGCCACGCTCGGTCGTTCGGTCCCTGATCGCACCGCAGCAGTCCGCGCCGACCTCGCCCGGCAATTGGGAGGCAGCGATGCACGCTGAACCCATGACCCGCTTGAAGCGCTTTGCTCTGCTCGGCATCGTCGGTGCTGCGGCGCTCGGGCTGACCGCGCTGTCGTCATGGCGCGACAGCCATGCGATCCTTGTGAACGCGAGCACCAGCCTGCCCAATTGGGCCTTCCTGCTCGATCGGACCCGCGTGCCACAGCGCGGCGATACGATTATGTTCGATCCGCCACTGAGCGCGTTGCTGACGGCACATTTCGGCAGTGCGCCGAAGCCGTTCGGCAAGATCGTCTATGGCGTGCCCGGCGACCGCGTGACGCGCGCGGGACGTGATTACAGTGTCAACGGACGCGTCGTGGCGCATGCCAAACCCGTCTCGAAGCGCGGCGAGCCGCTCGAATTGGGACCGGTCGGGGTGTTGCCGCGGGGCTGCTATTTCGTCGGCACCCCCAATCCCGACAGCTTCGACAGCCGCTATGCAGCGATCGGGTGGATCTGCCGCGACCGCATTCTCGGTGTCGGAAAGGCGATCCTGTGAGCGTGCGGCATCTCATGAACGTCGCGGTGCTCGTTGCCGTCATGCCGCACGCCGCGCTCGCGCGGGATTATGGCCAGGCGGGCGCCGTCTTCCCGGTCGTCGAAACCGATCTGCTGAGCGTGATCCGGGGACGGCTTGAAGCGATGCAGGCGTCGGGCGCGACTGAGGCTATGAACCGCAAGCTCGCCGCTCGAACGCGTGCGCGGGTCGAGCGACCGACGCCAGTCGCTGGGATTGTCACGGCCGTTACCCCGCGCAGCTGGATTTACGACCCGACGATCACTGTCGGCCAGGATTTGCGCGATGCGCGCGGGGTCGTGCTGGTGGCCGCTGGCACCCGCGTCAATCCGCTCGATACGGTCGGTCTGCGCCAACGGCTGATCTTCCTCAACGCCGACGATCCGGTGCAGCTCAAATGGGCGCTGAGCAATTCGACGGCGCTCGATGCCAAGCTGATCCTCGTCGGTGGTTCGCCGTTTACGGCGATGAAATCGGCGCAGCGTCGTTTCTTTTTCGACCAGGGCGGGACGCTGACGACCAGGCTCGGCATTCGCGCCGTGCCCGCCGTTGTCGAGCAGGCGGGTCGGCAGTTGCGCATCCGCGAAATCGTTCTTCCCCAGATCCAAGGAGCCTCGCGATGATCCGCGCGCCCTCGAACCGCGCCTGGTTGGCCAGCGCACGCGCCCGCTTTGACGAGCACCGCAAGCGCCGCCGTGTCTGGTTCGCGCTGATGGTGTTGCTCGCGATGTTCGCGAGCCTCATTGCCGCTGTTCCAGCCAAAGCGGCAGGAACGCCGGGCAAATGTACCGGGCGCTTCGTCAATCCGCTGACCGATATCTGCTGGAGCTGCCTGTTCCCGATGTCGGTCGGAGGGCTCAAAATCTGGCCGTCGGTTGCAGGGCGCCCCGATACCGACAATCCCGATCTGCCGGTCTGCGCCTGCGGGTTGCGGCTCGGGATCGCCATGGGGTTCTGGGAGCCGGTGCGTCTGGCCGATGTCAGCATGAAGCCGTGGTGCTTCGTCAACTTGGGCGGCATGAAACTCGATCCAGGTTTCGACATCGGGTTCAAATCGATCGCCGGACCCTCGGCGGTCGGCGGCAAAGCGCAAAACACGTCGGGCTGGCACGTCCATTGGTATGCCTATCCGCTGATCTACTGGATGGAGATCGTCACCGACTTCCTGTGCCTCGAGGCAGGGTCGATGGACATTCTCTACATCACCGAGATCGATCCGCTCTGGCAGGATTCCGAACTCACCGCGATCATCAACCCTGAAGCCGTGCTGTTCGCCAATCCCGCAGCGCTTGCCGCTTGTGCGGTCGATTGCATTGCTGCCACCGCACGCCTGCCGACCGATCCGCTGTTCTGGTGCGCGGGCTGCCAGGGCACGATGTATCCGCTGAATGGTAACGTCGCCGCCTCGATCGGCCATGTTCAGGCCTCGCGGCTCGCGCTCGCGCGCTTTGCCTACAAGCTCCACCGCGAGCTCATCGCCTGGGGTACGATGGGGTCGAAGGGTCTCTGCGGTAAATATCTGATGCCGGTGATGCGCAAGCAACAATACCGGTTCCAGGCGACCAACCCCAATCCGCAGACCAAAGGCAAATATGCCTGCGCGACGATCGGCGCGTCGACGACGTTCATGTCGGCAGGGCAGGTCTATCCCGCGATCGGCGAAGACATGGGCTATCTGGTCTGGCGCAAACGCAATTGTTGCGCGCTATGAGCCGGGGTCGCACATTCATGCTGGCCGCGACCGGCACGCTCGCCGGGCTCGCCTTTGCAGTCGCCACCGGTGTCGGCGCGCAGACGGTCGAAGGTCTCGATCTCGCCAAGGTGCGCGCGCGGGCGGCAGCCAATGCAGCTGACGCAGAGAGCCTCGCGCGGATCGTTGCCAAGCGCGGCGATGCGCTGCGCGATGAAGCGGTCGCGACCGCAGCGGCGTCCAGGGCGCGGCTTCGTGAGGCAAATGTCTCCGGACCAACCGTCAAAGGCGGCGTGTTCGATTTCGACGCGATGGTCGCGAGTGCGGGCAAGGCGGCCGAGCCGGATGAAACCCCGCGCCTGATCGCCTTCGCCAGTTTGTCGATGCCGCAAGCGTCGTTGAAAGCGATGATCGCCGACGTCAGCAGGGCGGGCGGGGTCGTCGTGTTTCGTGGGCTGCCGGGGAACTCGGCGAAGATATTCACGACCGCGATTGCCAAGGTTTTGCCCGCTGGCGAGGCCAGTTCGGTCGGGATCGACCCGCGCCTGTTCCGGGCGTTCAGAGTCGAAGCGGTGCCAGCCTATGTCGTGACCGCGAGCGGGCTCGATCTCTGCGACGGGTTCGACTGCACCACCGCGCTCCCCCCGCACGACCGGGTGTCGGGCAATGTCACCACTCGCTTCGTCCTCGACACCATCGCCGATGGCGACGGGCCGGGCGCCGCCGTCGCGAAAGTCTATCGGGCGCGGCTCACGAAAGGCTCGGAGTGATGCGGAACAATCGCCCTTATGAAGTCGCGCTTGTCCTCGCCCTGCTAGGGCTGGGCGTCAGCGTTGGTCGCGCCCAGACGTCGGAAACGGCAGCGGCGCGCGACGAAGGCAAGGCCTTTGCCACCGAGATCGGCAAAGCGGCGCAGGACGCGACAAAGACCGCGCCCGATCCGACCAGTCTGCCCTCGACTGCGGCCGCGCCAAATGGCGGGGCACTGTTTGCCAACCCCGACAGTATGACCGGCGCAGCAGCAGCCGCTGCGTCGTCGAACGACGCCTATCGCACGGTGCGCTCGAGCATGACGGCGCGACCGCGCGTCGCCCCTGTCGACATCGAGACCACGATCGCGCGCAGCAAGGCGATCTCTGCCGACCCGATGACTTTGGTGAGCGGCATGGGCGGATCGCAGGGCAATTGCCGCCCGCTACCGCCGGCAATCGGCTCCAGTGCCGGGACCTATGAGGCGACCTGCAACACCGGTGTCGCGCTCGACCGGACGACCGAGAGCTGTACGATCAATCTCAATGTCACGATCGAGCGCACCACGCGCTACCGCTACTGGTGCAGCGACTTCAACGCAGGATTCAACGGCGTCGACGATTGCGCGACGTTCGAAAATGCGTCGTGCATGCAGACGGGAAGACATCCCGGACGCTGCCTCCAGGGTCGTGAGCCCTATTGTACCGAACCCGGCGAACCCGTCACTGAATTGTCGTGCGACGCTCAGGTGCCGGGTGGCACGCTGAAAGGCACCGAAGTCGCGAGCGTTCCCGTCGAGCGGCGCGACGAGAGCAGCTGTGCTGGCCTTGCGAGCGACAGCGGGTGCAGCGCCGATCCCGACATCTGCACGTCGAGCGATCCGGTTACGCGGGTCATCGACGGCGTGTCGGTCACCAAGCCCTGCTGGGCCTGGTCGCGCAGCTACCAGTGCAATCGGACGCGGGCGGCGGAGGATTGCAGCGCGCTCGACGCCAATCGCAATTGCACTTTCCTTCGCGAATCCTGTCTGACCGAAGAGACGCCGTGCCCGACCAAAGAGCGCGTCTATCGCTGCCCGGTACCGCCGACCGCACCTTCGGGGCCGCAGTTCATCTGCGATGGCGACATCTACTGCGTTGGCGGCGAGTGCGAGACGATCGACCGCGAAGCCAACACCGAGTTCAAGGATGCGACGGTCGCGCTGCATGCAGCGGCACAGGCAACCAAAGAGTTCGACCCGGGCAATCTGTCACTGTTCAAGGGCACGCGCAATTCGTGCAAACAGGCGGTGTTCGGCCTGCTCGATTGTTGCCGCGGCAAGGCGTTTCCATTGCTGCCGGGGTCGGCCATTCTCGTGGCGCTCGGTTGCGGGCGCGATGAAGTCCTGACCCATGAGCGCGATGCCAAGGGGTTCTGCGCCTATGTCGGGAGCTATTGTGCCGACAGTTTCCTCGGCATCTGCCTGACCAAGAAGAAGGTCTACTGCTGCTTTGAATCCAAACTTAGCCGCATCCTTCAGGAGCAGGGGCGCGCCCAGCTCGGCCTGAAATGGGCGAGTCCCAAGACCGAGACCTGTCGCGGATTCACGATCGACGAGTTCGCGAGGCTCGACCTCAGTCGCATGGATTTCTCGGAAATCTATGCCGAGTTCGAGGCAGCAGCCAAGCTCCCCGATGAACTCGCCACCGCTGCAGCGCTCCAGACCAAGATCGCCGATTTCTATGCGCAGAATGGGAGGCGTTGATGACCCGCATTTTTCTCACAGCCGTTTTGTTGCTCACGAGCAGCACGGCAGTGGCAGCCGACCCAGCGCCGACGCAGACCGGCGACCGCTTCTACTGCGCCGACCGTAAGCTCGGCACCTGGTTCTATTGCGACCGTCCGAAGCCGGTGAAGCCCGAAGCTGCCGCGCCCGCAGCGCCGCCCGCCAGCGCCGTCGTGCAACTGGACGCGGTGACTGCCGAACTGCGCGAACTGAAGGCCAAAGCCATTCTCGAGCCGAGTCCGGCCAATGTGACGGCATATATCCGGTATCAGCGGGCGCAGCTCGACCGCGCGTCGCTGTTCGGCGATGTCTGGCAGCGCACGGTCTGGCAGACGCCCGACCTCGACTATACGCTCGAACGACCTGTCGGCACGGTGGCCAAACAGACCTGGCTCGATGCGCGTAAGGTCGAGCGCGACGCCGCGCTCGACCGGCTGAGCCAGCGCTATGGGCTGTTCTATTTCTTCGCCTCGACCTGTGCGCCGTGCCGGGTGATGTCGCCGATCGTCAAAGCGGTTGCCGATAGCCACCGCATCACCGTGCGCGCGATCTCGACCGATGGCGGGCCGTCGGAGACCTTTGGGCGCTACACTGTCGAAACCGACCAGCGCACCCGCATGGGCTTGACCGCCAGGACAACGCCTGCGGTCGTGCTGTTCGACAGCGTCACGTGGCAGGCCATTCCGATCGGCTACGGCATTCTTGCTGCCGACGAACTCCAGGACCGCATCTTCCTCCTCACCCAACGAAAGGCCGGCAGTGACTATTGATCGCACCCCTGCGTCCTCCGAAGACAGCATGACGTCACTCGAACAGTCTCATCGCAAACACCGCCGCATCCGCCTGACGCGTTTCGCAGCACCTCTCGCGCTGGCAGCGACACTCGGTTCGGCGATCCTGCCCGTCGCACCCGCGCAGGCCGATGTTGCGCGCGAGATGGACGATTTCATGCGCGATGCCGGAGCCGCCGCAAGCGTCACCGGACCGAGTGCGTTCCAGGGCCAGTCGGCAGGCTATTACAGTCTCGGCAATATCTGGACGCGCTTTCCCCAGAAGACGACCAATCTCGCCAATCTCCAGTTGCCGCGCGCGCGGGCAGGGTGCGGCGGTATCGACCTGTTTGCAGGCTCGTTCTCGTTCATCAACGCAAGCGAGATCGTCGCGATGCTGAAAGCCGTCGCCAACAACGCAGTCGGCTTCGCCTTCAAGCTCGCGATCGACACCGTCTGCCCCGAATGCTCGAAGGTCATGGATGAGTTTGCGCAGAAGGCGCAGATGATGAACGCCCTGAACATCAACAGCTGCGAGGCTGCACAAGGTCTCGTCGGTGCGGTCTGGCCCAAGGGCGATCTTGCCGACAAGGCAATCTGCGAAGCGATCGGTAACTCGGAAGGCATCTTCTCGGACTATGCCGCGTCGAAGCATGGCTGCGGCAACAAGGGTGAGCGCCAGTCGACGATCAACCGCGCCGACCCGTCCAAATGGGATGCGGTCAACACCGCGGTGCCGCGCAACTACACCTGGCATGTTCTGAAGGCGTCGAAGTTCTTCAACGAGGGCGGGAGTTTCGACCGCGAGCTTGCCGAATATGTCATGACGCTCGTCGGCACGATCATCTATGTGCCCCCGACCGACAGCGACCCGGGCAAGTTCCAGCCCCTATCGGGCGATACGTCCTCGACCCTGGTCACCGCCTTGCTCGACGGAGCGACGGCGGGGAGCGTCCAGATCTACCGCTGCGACGATGAGGAAAAATGCCTCAATCCGTCGCTGGCACCGCTCAGTGTTCCTGTCGCCAAGGCAATCCGCCCGCGGGTGACAGCGCTGATCGACGGCATGGTCGACGCAATACGCACCGACACCGCGATCACGCCGGCGCAAAAGGAATTGCTCCAGATCGCTTCGGTACCGCTGTACAAGATACTCACCGTGCAGGCGGCCTATTCGCGTGGGCTTGCGACCGACGACCGCGCGACGCTGGCCGAAATCGCTTCGATCGATCTGCTTTACGCCATTCTCGATCAGCTGATGAGCGAGGTCGGCAAGACCAAGGCGAGCTTCATTGCCGCCGACGAAGGCAAACTTGCGGCCTGGACCGCGCAGATCACGGCGGCGCGCAATGGTTTGGCCGACCGACAGCAGACGACGCAGGCGCGGGTGACCGCGATCATGGCGATCATCGAGAAAACCCAGTTTCTGGAAAATGTCCTCGCCTCGTCGATGTCGCCCGGCATGGCTGCCTCGCTCGACTGGTCGCGCGGCGTGGCGACGCGGGGATTGAACTAGGCCTGCGGCCGGCCGGCGCGGCCCACGCCGCGTCCGACGGCGCATACCTCTGACGGATAATCGGACAAAGAGCATGGCGACAGTTGAACTCTTCACGATCGGCGGCGGCGAATACATCGTCAATGTCCTGAACGCGGTCGCCGCATGGACCGGCTCGGGCGGCTATAAGAGTCTGCTTCAGGTCGTGATGGTGATGGGGCTGGCTTATTCGGTGATCGTTGTCGCGTTCAATGCCGACTGGCGCGCCTGGCTGAACTGGTTCCTGCAGGCAACGCTCATGTACATGGTGCTGATGGTCCCGCGTATGGACGTGCAGGTCACCGATCGCATCAATCCGTCACTCGCGCCTGCGCAGGTCGCCAATGTCCCGCTGGGATTGGCCATGATGGCGAGCTTCACCAGCCAGGTCGGCGATTATCTGGTTCGCTCGTCCGAACTGGTGTTCGGACTGCCCGGCGATCTCGATTACAGCCGCAACGGCATGATCTACGCCTCGCGGCTTTTCGGGGCGACGCAGTCTTTGCGCATCCGCGATCCCGAATTTGCGTCGAACCTCGACGAGCATTTCCGGCAATGCGTGTTTTATGATGTGCTGCTGGGCCGCTATTCGATGCAGTCTCTGGCCGACGCGCCCGATATCTGGGCGGCGATCGCGCCGGGTAGCCAGTCGCGCGCGCAGCGCTTCCTGACCCGCGACACCGGCGGCAATGTCACGTCGTCGATCGTAACCTGCCGCGAGGGCTATACCGCGCTCAATCTGCAGTGGACCGCGATGATCGACGATCTGGGGAAAGTCTTCGGGCGGCAGCTCTATCCGCGCGAGGCTGCCGATCTCGCAAAGGCCAAGCTCTTCGCCGATCTGCCCGTCGCCTATCAATATCTGACTGGCGTCTCGTCGTCGGCGAGTTCGATCCTGAAGCAAAGTCTCGCTATCAATGCGCTGACGCAAGCCATGCACGGCATGGCGGGTGCATCCGGCACTTCCAGCATCGACGTCTACGCGCAGACCCGCGCCGAGATTCAGACGCGCAACACCTATGGCTCCATCGCGCACGCTGCGATGAAATGGGTGCCGCTGCTCAACATCGTGCTGACGGTCGTGTTCTATGCGCTGTTTCCGGTGCTCTTTCCGCTGTTTCTGATGCCACGGAGCGGACCGGTTGCGCTCAAAGGCTATGCGACGGGGTTTTTCTATCTCGCGGCATGGGGACCGCTTTATGTCGTCCTGCACATGATCCTGATGTTCAAAGGGGCAGGGGAGGTCGCCGCTGCAGGCGGTGGCAGCGGGCTAACGCTCGCGAGCTTTGCCGCGATGAGCGAGATCAATGACGACGTCGGGATGTTGGCGGGATATCTCGTTGCCTCGATCCCGTTCCTTGCGGGCGGCATTGCCAAGGGCGCGCTCGCGATTTCGAGCCAGGCGACGAGCTATCTCAATCCGTCGCAGAATGCCGCCGAGGAAGCGGCGCGCGAGGCCTCGACCGGGAATATCGGGGTCGGCAATGCGAGCTTCGACAACCAGACCGTTCAGACACGTCAGCACGATCAGTGGAACCAGGCGCCGAGCTTTGCCTATGGCGCCGCGCAAACGCGCGCGTTCGGCGATACTGGCACGATGTCGACGACATTTCCGGGGAACCAGATCCTCGACGTGCCCGTCTCGAAGCTGCCGTTCACCCCGCAGGTCACGCAGTCGGTCGCGGCCGAAGCCGCCCGCGTCGCCAGCGAAACGCGGACCCGCGGTGAAACCATCGCCAATCAGGCGGTCGAGAGTGCGACCCAAGCCGTCACCCGTTTCAATGAATTCCGGCATGCGGTCAGCAACGATCAGTCGGTCGCGAACAGCTACGGCAATGAGGATCGCGCCAACATCTCGTCGAGCTTCAGTGAGGTGGATCAGGCGTCGCGCATGTTGCAGAACAGATTCGGGATTCGCCGCGAGGTTGCAGACTCGATCGCGACTGAGAAGTTCGTCAATGGACAGGCAACGGTCACTGCTGGAGTCGGCGGGAATTGGGGCATCGCCGAAGCGAGCGCCAAGGCCAGCGCGACGGCGGGCATAGGGAAACGATGGAATGCAAGCGATGTGGCTTCGGTGTCGAGGGATGCGTCAAGCATGGATGGGGCCTTGGAGCAATGGTCGACGAACCGGGGATGGTCGAACAATCGTGACGCATTTAATCGCTCGGTTTCGACCAGTTCTCGTTCGGACGTAACAAGCCAAGCTTCCGGGATAAGTTCGAGCACAACCAACGCCGAGACTCAGAGCCGCGAAGCGCGCAAATACTATGAGGCAGCTGACCGACTTGAGCAGCGCTGGTCCATAAGCGACGGCAGCGGCGTGTCTGGATCGCTAAACACAAGCGATGCCTTCCTGAATTTCGCCCGAGCAGAAATTGCGTCCACTCCCTTGGTCTACAGCCATTTCGATCCAGCGAATGCTGCCGACTGGCATAGCACCGACCCTGCTGTGGCGGCGGAGCGAGACCTATTGATTTCTCGCTATGTGCAGGCGTCGGGGGCAAGCATTCGCGCTGAAGTCGATTCTCAACTCGCCACGCCAAATTCGGAAGGTATCAGCTCTCCCCGCATTGGGAACGTCTCGCCGTCCGGAAGGCAGCCACAGATGGGAGGGGTCGTTGTGCACGGCGCATCGGCCGCATCGGATGCTATTCGGGGGCAGGTAGACGAAAGGCTCGCTAAGGGGCAGAAATTTGTCGTTGGTCAGCGCGGCGACGTACAGTCCGGTTCTGAGCGCTTGCGGGTGATACCCATCGACCCGGCTAAAATCCGTGGTGATTAGGCTGCGTCCATAGAGGGCAGCCCGAATTCATGAAAAGATCATTAGTGCCGCTACGCCAAATCCTACGGCTACAATTCCGAGTAGCATTAGAAACTTTTCGCCAGTTATCGCTCGCCGCGGTGACCGGTTCGTAAGATCGTTCTGCGCGCGGTCTGGGTTGGCGTCCAAAGTCCCGCCGACCTTCTTGCCGGCGATTTCCATCTGGTAGCCTTCTTCAGCGCTGCGCAAATGGTCGGATGGATCGGGATAATTCACAATGGCAATCATATCACACCTCGCTCGAAAGCCGCACCCTTTACTCTGAGTTTGCGACTGTGTTTTGGACGATCGGCCTTGCGCTAAAGCGGCACCCTCGTCGGCGCGAAGCCAGACCGACGTCCTGCGCGCGCGCTAGTGCGCCAGCGGGCGTCGGGCCATGAGAGAGACGAGAGAGCCGCGCGGAACCGACACCAACTGCCGCGCCCTGCGCCGCGCAAGGCGCGGACAGAGCGCGCCTCCCAGAGGTTCCGCCCGCAAGGTCTCAAAATTTCGACCGATGAGCGGATCGGTTCTTTCGCTTATGTTGGCCAATCGACGGGACATATCGTTACATTCATCGGTAGCTGCAACAACAGCCATATGCCCTCAAGTTGGACGTTCAAACGACATTTCGCCCTGCCCGAACAGGAGTTCTGTCTACGTTTCTAAATCTAGGCGGAAGGGTTCATAGTTCGTGAGAGCTCGGCCAACATGCGAATATTCATGGTGGTAACGGTTGTTGTGTAAATTGGCTTAGCCTTGATCAGGCCCAGCGTTGTATTCAGTATGATCCGCGATAGCTGCATTGAGAGCTGCGGCCCAGCGGTGATTACGAAGCAGTCCCGACTGACGGACGGAAAGCCTGCCGCATTCGGGAATGCCGCGAACCAAGCGCCTGAATGTTTCGAAATGGGCGACCGGTACCTCCCCGCTCATGGTGATGCTGGTTATGCAAGTGAGCGGGATGGCGAGGTTGTAGCTGGATTCGTCGTATTTTGCGTCCGGAACAGCTATGAGCCGGTACTCTCGCTCGGCCCGGTAGACTTGTCGCTTGACGAAGGGGAGACGGTTAAGCGGTTCTTTCAAGAGCAGGTCACGCCAGTTCACGTAACTCACCGCACAGTGCTTGATGGCGGGGTCGAGCGAAACCGCTTCTATGAGGCGCGCTTTGTCGAACGCGATGCACACGCCGAAGCCACGATCGGCGAAGACCTGCCAATGGTGTGCCGTTTCGTTTCCTTCGGCCATGCAGTAGGCAAAGGACACGCGTCCGGGCGTCGTGCTGGCGAAGAGCGCCATTAACTCGCGGTCGTTGCGATCCGCCCATGAACTCGGATTCAGCAGCGTTATGCGGCGGTTGATTAGCGTGTCGAGCGCTGCAAGTGTGCTCGTATATCGTTTCAGCGTTCCCCAATATTGCACGCGCCACCTCCTTCAGTACCGCTTGGCGCTCAGTTGCCGAAAACCATTCTTCCTGAGACCCACCTGGCCGCCCGGCGAGAACGCCATCTCGAACTACGCGGTCCAATCATTATCCAGCCAAGGCCGGCTTCAGAGCAGGTCAGGACCGCGGCCAGCCAAACTCGCGGCGGACGACGGTTCGTGCGGCGTTCAGACAGGGTAACTCGAGATGCTGTTCAAATACTGCCATCAACTCGCCGAGCAGGGCATCGCGGGCCTCGTTCTCAATCCTATCCGTATCGATCTCCGGTGCGGGGGGCACTAGCTTGCCCATCGCCTCTGCCTTCATGTCGAGTATGTGCGAGTTGAGCGCCTGTAGCGAACTCAACGTCGACGCCTCTGCATTACGAGAGGCTCGGCCAACCTCCGCTTGCAGCTTGCTCATCGCTGCCGACACGTTCAACGTCCGGTCAGAATCACGAAAGTTGGTTCGACGCAGAGATGCCAGGTCATCAGTGATTCTCTTGGTCTTATCAGTCAGCTTTTCCAAGGTGAGCTGGCTTTCATCGGACACCTCTTGTGCCCAGGTTCCAGCGTCCTTGCATATCGTGCTGCCTATCTCCCCCCGGATCGCTTTCCACGTCTTGTCGTCCTCGAAGCCATCGCGCCTGGCGTTGGGTACGATCGCCTTTGGATCAACGAAAATTTCGCCGATGAACCAATCTTGGTAGCGACCGGTCGACTTGTTTTGGCGCTGAAATATTTCGCGGACAACTGCGGTACCGTCGATCTGAATATTCTTAGCGCGCATTCGGATTCCGCGGACCTCTTCGTCGAGGTAGGAACCGGGCGCATCCTTTTTGCCAACCCAAGCCCACCACTTGTTCGTAGGTGACGTGTAGAATTTATGGTCGCTCAGCTCGATCCTTTCCGGAGCGCCTTGGACCGCGTATTTCGCTCCATAGGGTTTGCGAATCGGACGCGGCACCTTGCCGGGCTCTTCGATCACAATTGTCACAGTCTCGATTGGTACCGGGGCGGATCGCGCATATTCCTTGAGTTGAGGTAGAAGAGGAAAGTCGCTGCGGTAATCGACAGGAGACACCTGAGCGACGAATATTTCCATGTAGTCTGGAGATGTCAGTTCGATCGGCGCGTCAACCAGTGACCGGATGCTTACTTCAAAAAATGGAAGCTCGGACGCGGCAATGTCGCTCTGCCGCGCCGTCACGCACGCCTTTAGAAGTTCGATAGCCGCATATTTGCTACCTTCTTCTGGCGACATCATTTCTCGCATTTTGCGAGCGTCGTATACGACCTCGGTGAGAACCGACTCCCCGGCGGCCTTAGTTGTGAAAGTGAGCGTATTGCAGAACGCTATGCCTGCAAGCCGGCCAATGCCGCGAAATCCAGCGTCGGTCGAAAAGTCCTTGGAAGAGGCTCCGATTGACGTCAGCGTGCTAACAGCCTTCTCGGCGGAAAGGCCTGCGCCGTTGTCACGGATGCGGATACCATCGCCATCTTCATCATAGACAATGCGGATGAGGCCGTCGCCGGCATTTAGTTGATGGAGCTTCGTGATAGCACGCTGGATTGAGTCGAAGCCGTTCTGGATATACTCACGTATGGCATTCTTTGTCTCTTCGTACATGCCAATCGTGAGCGTTTCGAGGACAAAGCCGCCGAAGTGAGGAACGACCTGAATCTCGCGGCTGCCAGTCATTGCTGATTCTCCTCGGAACGCTCGCGCCACACGTTCTGCGGTGCACGAAACCCCATATATTTGTCGTAGGTATAGCCGTTGTCATTTACGAACCCGCTGGCGGCCAGATGTCGGCGTGGCAACGTGTAAAGGTCGGCGATGTGGTCAAGCACGAGTTGGGACGTTAGCGGATTGGTGCCAAAGCGCCGTGCAAGCTGGAGCGTCGCGTCGGACTGTATCTGTAACAGCAGCTCTCGCCCGCTGAGCCAGACCGAGCGGATAGAATTTTGACGATCGAGCTCGGTGTCGACCTTGATTTCCGCCACTATGGGCATTGGATCGCAGGGAAGAAAGAGCGGAAGTTGGGAAGCCGAATTTGCCTTCTTTCGAATTTGATCAATTGGAAAGCGAGCCAGCGGGCGGTCAAGAAACATGAACAGCTTCTGCGCGATGATGCCATTTGGCGCACGGAGGAGCTTGTTCTTGCCGTCAAGATACGTGCCCGCGAGCAGCCCCATGAATAGGAATGTGGCCGTTTCTGGCGGGAAGCTTTCCAGTGCCGCTGCCAGATCGCCCGCGGCAGCGACAAGCTCGGAGCTACCATTTGATGGGGCTACAAGCTGCCGGGCGAAGGCTACTAGTCCCGGGCCGCCGAGCGAGGCTACGACCTCGCTGGTGAGGAGATCGAGCACGCCGTGTGATCCCGCCGCGCGTATCACAGATTCCTCAAGGGTGGAGACCGCCGGAATGGGCTCCCCATCCTCGCGCGAAACATAGAGCGCCTTTCCAACGATCGCTTCACTGGCGTTCAGGCCGCCGGGATCGAGAAAGCGGAGGTTGCTCGCTCGGGCAGCCCCGGCTGCAATCCTTTCCTGCTCGCGTTCATGACGGTCGCGCGCGTCGTTTCGCATCTCAGCCTCGGTCTTCGGCGCCGGAAGGCTGGGCGGCTGCGCAGCAGCGACGAACCCCGCGACGTCGCCTGGACCGCGCTTCATGACCTCGGCCAGGCGGTCTTGATCGAGAAGAATGACCTCTTGCGCGTCTGCCGTTCTTGCCGCCTCGAAGCTGAGCATTGGGTGCGGCGGCTGGACGCCACTGTTCTTGCCTTCCCCATCTCCCCTGACGGGCAGTGTTCCGCCCATCCGCCAGTCGTTCTTCACGTCCTTGGTCAGAATCGCGATAGTTCTGACACGGTGCGCACGGGCATGCTCTAAAATCTCTTGCCAAAAAACAAGGTCACCCCAGCGGTTGCTGCCAATCACGACTTCCTCGCCGTCCTGATCTTCGCTCTCGGTCATCTTCTTGCGCTTGTCCTGGAAACCAGGCGGCACCCTACCGGTGAAGCGCGCATCGGCCAGCGCTTCTATCGTCGCGAAGCGGTCAAAAATCTCGCCGCCTTTAATCGCGCGCACGTTCGCGAACTCGACAACCTCACGGGCGTTGCGGTCGTAGCTCGCCTTCCACGCGGTTGCTCGATCGGTGAGCGTCCTAACCGCGCGGAGCGCGTCTCTTGCTTGCTCGCGCTGCAGCGCGACACTGGACGCGCCTTTGAGAGGTTCATCGAACAGAGTCCACATTGTCGGAAAGCTTTCGCTGACTGCTTGTGTCAGCTTCGTGATGTGTTCGTCCAGGTCTTTAGTTATTCTGTTATCGACATGGTGCCGGTATAATTCGTGGAGCGACCAAGTCGGCACGGCCACGCGACCTTGGCACGCTCCTTCGAGCCATCCGAAAAACTCGGCCCGCGAAGCGGGACTGATCTTGATCAGCCACATTAGAAACGATGTATCGATGTAGACGAAACTACCCGGTGTTCGCAGCGCGAGATCGGCGCGCAGGATGAATGCAGTCAAGTCCTCGGTGTCGGTCGGCAGCCGCAGTGCTGCCTCTCGATTACCTTGCCGCAGTCGATCCACCGGACGTCGCAAGTTGGCGCCGGTCCGCCAAAGCAAATCTCGGAATGCGAGTACTTTCTTGCGAAGTTCCAGATCGTCCCCCTCGAGCGCGTGGGCGCCCTTGTGCTCGACGCGCGCCGGACGACGACGCGCGCTTCTCAAGCGATGGCTAACGCAGGATGTGGCAGCGGGCAATGTTGGATTCAGGTGCACTTACCTGAGGCTGCCAGCGGATTGGCCTGATCTTGAGCGCGTCAGCGATTATCTTCCGGCTAATGCTCGCCGTCATCAACGGCGGTTTCTGCATCAAAATGTACGAGAGGGTCAGGAATCACGATCGAATCCTGCCAGATTCGGCGTGCCCCGGGGTCGAAGGTGGGCTGCAAAGAATGCGTCGGTTGTTGACATTAACAGCCTAGATCGAGATGAGGCGATGCGCTACCTGCATCCCTGTGATGCAAATCGCGCAGCGTCGCAATGCGGGGAAGCACATGCAGCCGATCGAAATCAACTGCTGCAGCGGACGTTCGGGCGATCGTCGGGTGCTCATCGGCTTCGCGCCCGCGTCGACCCTGCATTCGATCAGCTTCCCAGATGTCCTCGATGAGCGGAGTGGCGAAGGCTACCAGCGTCGCTTCAATTCCGGGCACAGCCTCGACTTCCGCCGCTATATCCGAGAGGCCGGAAGCACGACGATACCGCTGACCTTCAACCTTCGCGCGACGGATGGTCGCGCCTGGACACTCGTCGAAAGCGACGCCGGCGCAGCGCGTCTAACCATTGATTTCGCAGCGGGGCCGGTGATGGCGCAAGTTGACTGCCAGCATCGCCTTGGCCACCTTGCGGACCTCGATATCGAGTTGCCGTTCATGTGCTTCGTCGGCCTCACCGTCGAGGAAGAGATGGCGGTATTCACCGTCATCAACCGCAAGGCCAAGGGCCTCAGTCGAAGCCTGCTCGACTTTCACGACGCCCGTCTCTGCGAGGATCTGGCGAACGACCGTCCCGAGCTCTTCATCGCGCTCTGCCTGTCGAACGACCCCGCGTCGCCGTGGTGTGGCCAGCTGGACGTCGGCGGCAACAAGGTGTCCGGCATGACGCGCAAGGCGTCGCTGCGCACGCTGCAGAAGGCGGTCCGCCGGTTCCTTAACAGGTCCGCCATCCTGAAGCAGCGCACGGTCGAAGAGACGGCACGGGTCGTGCTCGACTTCTGGGTCGCGGTTTCCCTTGCAATGCGCGAGGACTGGGCGCGGCCACGAGGGTCGCTGCTCGCGAAGGGCGTCGGCGTGTATGCGCTCATGGACATTGCCGCGGACATGTGGCGCGAAAGTGGATGCGCACTGACCCGTGACCTGATGATTGCGCATCTCTCCGACCTCGCGGCCGACGTCGACTGGTCATCGGACGGCCCGTTCAAGGGACTTGGCGGAGAGGGCGGCGTGGCGGCCGCGGTCGCCCTGCTGCGCGGCATCCGCACTCGCCAGACGCTGCGGGCAGTCGCCTGATGGCCGGCAAACGCATCCTGCTCATCGAGCCCGGCTACAAAAACAAGTATCCACCACTCGGATTGATGAAGATTGCCCAATACCATGGGCCTAATGGCAAGAACGACCACGTCACCTTCGTGAAGGGCGAGGATCCGTCGGTACTGTCGCAGGCGTGGGACCGCATCTACGTGACGACCCTGTTCTCGTTCGAATACCCTAAGATTTCGACGAGCATCGACTACGCCCTCAAGGTGGCGAACGGCCAAGCCGACAAGGTGTTCGTCGGTGGCATCGCCGCGTCGCTGATGCACGAGCGCTTCCTCGAGGAGCGGCGGTGGCAGGGGGTCCGATTCATCAAGGGCCTGCTAACAGGCCCACCGGCCAAAGCGCTTCAGCTCGATGACTTCTCCGAGGAGCTATACTCCGACGACTACAGCAACACCGCGATAGAGGATATGGTCCCCGACTACAGCATCCTGTCGCAGATCGACTACGAGTATCCAGTCCGCGACGCCTACTTCGCCTACACGTCGCGCGGATGCATCCGGAAATGCCAGTTCTGCGGCGTGCCCAAGCTCGAGGGCATGCAGCGCGACGTAGAATCGCTCACTGCGATCGTGACCGCGATCGACGAGATGTACGGTCCCAAGAAGGACCTGATCCTAATGGACAACAACGTGGTCGCCAGCCCGCGGTTCAAGGAGATCATCGCCGAGATCCGCGACTTGGGCTTCACCCCGGGCGCGAAGCTGACGCGCCCGGGGTCACGAATCCCCGTGCAGCGCCGCGTCGACTTCAACCAGGGCGTCGACGCCCGGATCCTGTGCAAGGACCCGATGTACCTCCGCGAGCTGGCGACGATCTGCCTGAAGCCGCTCCGGATCGCGTTCGACCATCTCGGCGTCCGCAAGCCCTACGAGCAGGCCGTCCGCTACGCGCACGAGCACGGTCTGACCGAGCTCTCGAACTACATGCTCTACAACTTTCACGACGATCCGGCCGACCTGTTCGAGCGCATGCGTCTCAACGTCACGCTGAATGAGGAGCTCGACATCCGCGTCTGGTCGTTCCCGATGCGCTTTCAGCCGACGAACCGGCCCGACCGCGGGCACATCGGCGATAAGTGGTCGCGTTACGAGCTCCGCTCGATGCAGATCATCCTGCAGGCAACGCACGGCGTCGTCAGCGGGGAGCCCACCTTTTTCCGGCGCGCCTTCGGCGACACCGTCGCCGAATACGAGACGATCCTCATGATGCCGCATGACATGATCTTCAACCGCGACTGGTATGACAAGTTCGACGGCCGCGGCGAGTACGACCAGTATCTCGCAGAGGCGAACCGGCTATCGCCCGAGCGCCGCCACGAGCTCAAGACGCTGCTGTCGTCCTGTGACCCGCGCCACTACCACACCTTGCCGGGCATGACCGACGATTCTGGAATCCGGTCGATCCTCCAATTCTACATGCCCCGCCCGAAGGACGAGCTCATGACGATCTGGCGCAGGCAGGTCGAGTGGAGCGCCGTCGCCCAAACGCTCGGCGTGCCGGAGGACGAACGCGTCGAGGACGCCGGACTGGATGCGGACCAGGAGCCGATCGTCACAGTCGCGGAACCCGCACGCGCGAGGCAGGCGTCATGAGCGCGCCGATTCGCTTGGCGAAGGCGTCAGAGGTGGTCGAGCGTGGTCCGGCGGTCGTGGGTAAGGACGTCCTCGAGCTGCTGTCCACGGCGATGTACGTGGATCCGCTCGCGATCTACCGGGAGTATGTCCAGAACGCCGCCGACGCGATCGACCAGGCCCGGGAGAGCGGCAACGACGCCGGCCGGATCGAGATCGTGCTCGACCCCGCCGCAAGGACGGCGACGATCCGCGACGATGCTGCTGGCATCCCCGCCTCTGACTTCCGGCGCGTCCTGACCTCGGTCGGTGCGAGCATGAAGCGCGGCACCGAGGCCCGCGGGTTCCGTGGCGTTGGCCGACTGTCGGGGCTCGCCTACGCCCGCTCCCTCACATTCCAATCGCGCGCCGCAGGCGAGGCGCGCGTCTCGACGATGACATGGAACTGCCAGGCGCTGCGCACCGCGCTGCGGGACTCGGCCGACACGCGTGACCTTGCGTCGATCATCGACGCAATCACGACCACCACCGTCGCGGACGACGCCGGCGAACCCTACTTCGAGGTGCGCCTTGAGGGCGTGGCCCGGCAGGGCGACGACCGGGTAATGTCGCCGGGCGCCGTCACCGATTACCTTACCGAGATTGCTCCGGTGCCGCTTGATCCGTCTTTCACGTATGCCGCCGCGATTGCCGAGAGGCTCGGCGGCGTAGTGGCGCTGGGCGACCTGGTGATCACCATAAACGACGGCGAGCCGCTTACGCGCCCATTCCGCGACGAGCTTCCGATCGAGGGCGGCCGTCCGCTCAGGCTGCGCGAGGTCGCGTTCGTCGAGGTGCCGTCGGTCGACGGAGGGATCGCGGCCGTGGGGTGGATTGCCCATCACGACTACGAGGGAGCGATCCACCCATCGACGCGCGTGCGTGGCCTCCGAGTCCGTGCGGGCGACGTGCAGATAGGCGAGGCGGGGGTGCTCGCAGACGTGTTCCCCGAAACGCGCTTTGACGCCTGGACCGTCGGTGAGGTCCACGTCCTCGACCCGCGGATCATTCCCAACGGGCGGCGCGACGACTTCGAGCGAAACGTTCACCTCGCCAACGTCAAGAACCACCTAGCGCCGCTCGGCCGGGACGTCGCTAACCGCTGCCGCACCAGTTCGCGGGATCGAAAGCGGCTGCGCGACTTGGAACTCGAGCAGGCGGCCGCGCGGGAGGGCCTCGCAGTGCTCGCCCAAGGCGGGCTCAACGCCGCAAGCCGCGACCGCATGGCGTTGACCGTGGAGCTATCGCTTATGCGTGCGGAGAAGCTGCTCGGCGAGCCCGACTTGGTTGACGATCCGCACGGCGGCGACCGTGGCGAGGTGGCGCGGCTGCGCTCGCAACTAGAGCAGTTAGCCGGCACCGAAGCCACCGCGGGCTCGCCGCTCGACAGGCTCAGCCCTGACCGCCGCGTGTTCTACGAAGAAATGTTCTCGCTGATCTACGAGTGCTCGGCCAACCGCTCGGCGGCGAAGAGCCTGGTCGACCGCATCATGTCGAAGGTCGCATGACTCGAGATCGCTCTGCCAGCAAGTCGCAGCGTTCTCAGCCCATCTTCCCGCTGGGTTAAGCTAGGATGCCGCGCAAGTCCCGCTTGTAAGCGTGTCCTGCGGGCCGCCTTGTTTATGACGTGACGGCGGCGATGCTTGACCCCTTTGTGTTGGGGTGTCGCGGTGTCGGATGAGGTTGTTGAGGGTACGAGTGGTCATACGACCGGTCGTATGAGTGGTCGGATCGAGGTTGTTGCCCGGGTTTCGGGTCGGCGGCACTGGACGGTTGAGCAGAAGCTGGCGATCCTGCGCGATGCTTTTGGGCCGAACGGTTCGGTGCGCGATACGGTCGAGCGGCACGAGGTCGGGAGCGGCCAACTTTACACATGGCGGCAGCAGGCGATGTCGGGAACGCTTGCCGGCGTGACCCGACCGACGGCACCCGCGTTCGCGCAGGTGCAGATTGCGCAGGCCGAGCCGACCCTTTCGCTGTTGCCCGCACCACCTGAACCAACCGGCAGGATTGGGATCGAGCTGCCGTCGGGTATCCGGTTGAGCGTCGATGCCGGGGTTGATGCCGAAGCACTGGCACGGGTGCTCTCGGTCGTCAGCCGATGACCGCACTTCCGCATCCCGTGCTGGGCGGGATGGGAGCGACCAGGATCTGGCTGGCATGCGGCGCGACCGACATGAGGAAGGGGTTCGACGGTCTGGCGGTGCTGGTCCAGCAGGTGCTGGCACAGTCGCCGCATTCAGGGGCGCTGTTTGCGTTCCGGGGCAAGCGCGGCGATCTGGTGAAGCTGCTCTGGTATGACGGGCAAGGGTTGTGCCTGTTTTCGAAGCGTATGGACCGGGGCCGGTTTGTCTGGCCGCAGACCAAGACGGGCAGTGTCAGCCTGACGCCCGCACAGCTTTCGATGTTGCTCGAAGGCATCGACTGGCGACGTCTCGAACGGACCTGGACGCCTTCGCTGGCGGGGTAATAATCGACGCGATTCAGGCGTTTTTGATGGTATCGACGGGCACTTTCTGCTATGCGCTGGCCATGTCGGCAGCGGTCATTCCGGACCCCGATCGGGACACGCAGATTGCGGCTCTGACCGCAGCGCTGGCGACCGCCAAAGCCGAGCTTGCCGCCCGCGATCTGTTGATCGAGACGCTCCGCGTCCAGATCGCCCGGATGCGGCGGATGGCGTTCGGCGCATCGTCGGAGAAGCTGAGCGCCGAGATCGAACAGCTTGAGCTGGCGCTCGAAGAACTCGAAGCCGCAGCCACGGTCACCGCGCTGGCATCACCGGTTCCCAAGGCCGAGCGTCCGGTGCCAGTCCGTGCCTTGCCCGACCATCTGCCGCGCGACGAAGTCGTCGTCGAACCGGCCAGCGGCAACTGCACTTGCCCGGATTGCGGCGGAACGCTGCGCCGGTTGAGCGCGGACGCCGCCGAGCAGCTCGATGTCGCCCCCGTCGCATGGCGCGTCGTGCGGACGATCCGGCCCAAGTATAGCTGCCGGGCGTGTGACAAGATCGTGCAAGCGCCCGCACCCGTCAAAGCGATCGCGCGTGGTCGCGCAACCTTCGCCACCCTGGCGCATATCGTCGTGTCCAAGTTCGACCACCATCTCCCGCTCTACCGGCAAGCAGAGATGATGGCGGCACAGGACCTCGATATCGACCGATCGACGCTTGCCAGGTGGACGGGGCAAGCGTCGGCGCTGCTCGATCCCATCGTCAGCCGCATCCGCGACGAAGGGTTGAAGGCGTCGAAGATCCACGCCGACGACACGCCCGTGCCAGTGCTCGATCCCGGACGAGGACGAACCGCCACGGGCAGGCTGTGGACCTATGCCGTCGATGATCGTGCTTCGGGGTCCACCACGCCGCCGCTGGTCTGGTATCGCTTCACGCCCGACCGCACCGGCGCGCATCCCCAAGCCGAGCTCGCCAGCTTCACCGGCCATCTCCAGGCCGATGCCTATGCCGGCTATGACAAGCTCTACCAGACCGGGCGCGTTACCGAGGTCGCTTGCTGGGCACACTTCCGGCGCAAGGTCTTCGATATCCACCAGGCCAAGCCGACCGCGCTGACCACTGACATCCTCGAACGTATCGGTGCGCTCTATGCCGTCGAGGCCGATGTGCGCGGGCAGCCGCCTGATATCCGGTGCCGCGCGCGGCAGGAACGCACCACGCCGTTGATCGCTGACCTTCGCACCGCGCTCGACAATGCGCTCCGACGCCTGTCGCCCAAGTCGGTGATGGCCAAGGCCATCGTCTATGGCACCAAGCGTTGGGCCGCACTCACCCGCTTCCTCGACGATGGTCGGCTCGAGATCGACAACAATATCGCCGAACGCTCGCTGCGCGGGATCGCCGTCGGCAGGCGCAACTGGCTGTTCGCAGGCTCGCGCGTCGGCGGCGAGCGTGCCGCCGCCATCTGCACCGTCATCGAGACCTGCAAAATGAACGGCGTCGACCCCCAAGCCTATATCGCCGACGTCATCGCCAAAATCGCCGCCGACTGGCCCGCAGCGCGCTGGGACGAACTCATGCCGTGGAACTGGGACCCCGCCATCGAAACGCCGTTCGCTCAAGCGGCCTGAACCGCGGTCGCCAGACCACGCTTACTCCCGCTTTGACATCGCGTTCGAGGAGTTGTGGGGGGAGTTTCGGGCCAACACGAAGCGTCAGTTCTTCAGTGACATCCAGGGACAGCTTGAGGAGGACGACGAAATTCGCGATATTCTCCGCAAGAGCCGCGCCGAGCCGCAATATCTCGCTGTGTCGTTCGACCGCAAACCCAAAGACGAGGAGTTTTCGTACCACTACTTCGACCTAGCGCTTGTCATCCTTGACGCGATTTTCGGCGGTACGGGCATCACGAAGCCGGTGAACCAGCTCCGTGTGCTTCGCTGGGAAGCCACCCGCTCGGATCTTCTGAAGGTTCTTAACTATCTGGCCGCACAGAATCGCGAGCTGAGATTTAGGCGACTGCTCATAGTCCCATTCCCAAGTCCCACGGTAGGACGTAGGCTCGATCGATCGACGCATATGCGCTAACTTAAGAGGGCGCACGTCGGGGTCATCCCCTCAGGTGGCCGCACGCTGCTCCTCGGGCTCGTCGAATAGAAGCTGGGACTTGCCGTCCACCGGCTCTTCGCCCTCGATATGCCGCTTCACCAACGCGTAAACGTCCCTCACGTACTGGACCTCGTCGCGCGAGAGCGGACCCTTTTCGACATGCGTCGTGATGTTGCGCAGGCGACTGATCCTTCCGATCCATCGCGCCAGTTTCGCCTTCGCGCCCTTGCCATAGAAGTTGTATCGGTCTTTAAAGAGGTTCCAGTTATCCTCGTAGACTACGATCTGTGAGTAATCGATCAGGTTGAGCGACTGCCAGCGGTCGCGGGAGGTGTCGCCCTCGTTGTTGTAGCGCACGTCGCAGTCGATCCGGACCTGCTTGGGAACTCCAGTGATCCACCAAGCGTCGCGAACTTCGCCGTAGTGCGTCTTTAGGGTCGAGACGACGTCGTCGTAGAGTATCTTATGGATCTCGAGTATCATGTCGCGTGCCTGCTCGGTGCCCGCAGCGTCCTGGGAATCGAGGTAAGCCTTGATTTCCGGAAGGTCAAAGTTCGGCTTCGCCGAGGCGACGATCGCCATCATCTGCATCGCGTTCTGATCCACGCTCGCCAGCGAGCTGCCCCGGTTACGAAAGTATGCGACTTCGCTTGCGCTGGCGCGGGCGAAGAACTCGATCACCGGGCGGGCGTAGGGTTCAATAAGCTCGACCAATTCCTCGGGCGACATCGAGACAACGCGAGTGCCGTCACGCTCGACGAATCCGATCAGCTTGCGCAACAGCACAAGCAGGGTTCGCAGGCCGAGGTTCGTGCACAGATATCCACCCTTGGCGTCGCCAAGCTCCCAGTGGTCGCGCGCGCCTTCGGCGAACAGCGCGAAGAATAGCTGGAGACTCCGCTGCGACTTGCGGATGAAGTCAGCTGGCTCTGCTGAGAGGTGGCCGAGCGGCCCAGGCTGCAGAATCGCCGCACCATTGCGGCCGGACGGACGCTGGACGGTTCCGACGAGGTTATTGCCCTCAATTCCGTCGACGAGCGACGTTAGCGTCAGGCACTTCCAGTGGGTCTTCTCGCTGCCAATCATTAGGATCCGGTCCTTCAGCGGCGAGGTCTTGTCTGAGCCCATGTTGAGCACCGCGCGCGCGCAGATCGCCTCAAGGCGCTTTCGCGGATCCTCGTCGTCGATGTTGAGATTTGAGATCAGTTCGTTAACCAAGTTGCGGGCGACCTTCACCTGCTTGGTATTGATGTCGACGAACATCTCGATCTCGGAACGGGCTGGCAGGTTCTCGTAGGCGAGCACGGACACAACCGACCGGTCCTCGTCGGCGCCGCGCCCGGCATATGCGTAGCCGTAGAGCCTGTGCTGTCCGTCCACGACCCAGGCGCAGCCATACTGGCCGGGAAGCTCGAGCATGCCGGTCGCGGTCTCGCCATACCGCTCCTTCACATCGAAGCGCAGGCCCTCCCGCTTGATGTTCACAACGATGTTGGTGGGAAACGTGCCGCCCTGATCGATGAACGCGCCGATATTCTTGAGGCGGGCGGGCTTCACCATACGCTGATAGGTCTCGAGGTCGTCGTTTGACGTCCGGCCCATGTGGCTGATGTAGGCGATGCGGAGCAGGTCGTGCGGCGAGATAAGGAAGCTGTAGAAGATTGTATCACCGACGCGCCCTCGTGTAGCGGGCAATGAGGTGCGCAGACCTTCCACCCTCTCGTCGCGAAGATATCGTCCTAGGAACTGGTAGCGCGCCGCGATCTTCAGGATTCCAGTCAGGCGCTGAAAGTATTCGAGGTCCACCTCCGTTATAATTGGCACCTTCGCAGTCAACGCCCTGTCCCGGTCTGCAGTTCGAACATCGACACTGCGGGTGGCGATAGCCAGCTTGATCTTGAGCTTGCTGTTGCGACCGTACTTAACCTTCACCGCGGCAATGACGTCCTCCCTAACAGCCTCGATCTTGTCAAGAAGACCCTTGATTGACTTGGCACCGCCGTCGCGCGAGTGGGTGCATTCGACGATAAACACCGTCTCGTCATCCTTGGCGAACACGTCGATCTGACGCTTTGAAGAGCCGTCCTTGCCGGTGAGCATGAGGTTCCGGTCTGCATTCATCTCCTTGAAGCCCATACGGTAGAACAGGCTCCAGACATCGTCCTCGAGTTGCCGGTCCTCGGGCTTGGCGCGCTGCATGCGCAGCGAGCGCTTGTTTTCTTTGGCAAGTTCCCAGCCGTCATGCTCCTCGGCCTCTCGCTTCATCTTCAGCGCACTCGCCGAGGCGGCTGTGACGGTTTTCTCATCGACGCGCTTTGAGCGCAGCCCGTACACGCTGCGCAGCTCGTCGCCGCTGACCAAATTCCCAAGCGTAGCCGTCATCCGCAAACTCCCCCGCGGTTCCCGCTCCACGCACGTTGAAGCGCGGAATCAAGCACGTTCAGCGTCCCCCGTCTATAGCGACCACGTCCTGCGCCGCGCGGCAAGCCCCATCGAAATTCACGCCATCATGAACCGGCAACGATCAAGCAAAGTGCTCACTATATCGGTGATTCGTAATCGATAGCGTGGTGCCAGAAATCGCTTAGTCCGGCCTATGGGTTGGCTGGCGCAAACAAGTGAACGTATGGCGACTATCGAGGGCTTCGTTATGCCGGTCAGGAGGCAGCAACGTTGGCGATTCCGGAAATGTAGGGCCAACATCAGCCCTGAAACAACTGCGGTAGTTTTCGCCGCTGAAGCTCATCGCGCCGAATTCTATTCACATGCCACTCCATCCCGATCCCGGTCGAGCTTTGGCGCATATCCTGGCTCGCCCTCACGAATTGGTGCCGCACCAGCTGCCCGCGCCGCCGAGCAATTCTGGAAATAGACATCATCGACCTGAGCCCGCGGCGATGACACGAAAGACTGGCGTTCAGTCGATGCCGACGCACCAACGCCCGCTGGCTCGGCAACTTCCGCTGTCGGTGATTGTGGTTCTGACGAAGTTGCAGCTGCTTCGGTCGCGGCCGCTTCGATTGGAGTCGCGGCCACTTGCTGTATCTGTGGCGTGGTATCGACACTACAGCGACCCAGCACGAACGCGATCCCTGCGACCCACAGGAACGGCGCGGGGTTCGACGAAGATTGGCGTTGCGCCATCGCCGCCTAACTGACCGTCATCAACTGGGACGGGTAGGGCGTGGCCAGTGCGCAAGCCTGTTCGAATTCCCCCGCCAACCACCCGTCATAATCTTCCTCGTGCAGAACGACAGGCATGGCCTTGGGATGGATCGGCGCAACGATCGGGTTTGGCTCGCAGGTCAGGAAGGCAAAGGCAGGGTCGGTTTCGGTCGGCCGCCAAACGCCGGCAAACGCAAAGACCGGGCGCGACGGGATGGCGAACCAGCGTTTGACCTTGCTCCCGGCTTCGCCCTCCCATTCGCAGAATTTGGTCACGGGCACGAGGCAGCGCCGGTCGGGACGGGCTAATGCAGTACGCCAGAACGGACTCGCGAGATTTCTGACATTGGTGACAGCCGCGCGCGACGCAGCTGGAGGCGGAAAGCCCCAGCGCATGAGGTCGACGATGCGACCCTCGCTCGTGTCGCGCACCACCGGTGCCATCGATTTCGGATAGAAGTCCTTGTCGCCCGTAAAGTCGAACGCAGGTTCCAAGGCTCCGAATGCCCGCGCAATTTCAGCGCCCGTGACTTTCGAGGTGTAGAGATTGCACATGCGGCGCAGCATGACAGGCGTTGCCAAACTTGTCAGCCTGGCAGCTCAGGACCGGTAGCGCGACACGACTTTCTTCCAGGCGCGCTCTTCGGGCATCGGCAGCGGTTCGCCGGTCGGGGCATCGCGGGTCAGTTCGAGAGCCGGATTTTTGACTTTCTTCGGCGCGACCATCGCGCAGCGCGAACACCAGAAGCGTGAGGGCACGACCTGAAGGGCATCATCCCAGCGCCGTCGCTCGAACAGCCACCAAAGCCCATGCGGCTGGAAGATCCGGGAATAGCGGCAGCGTTTACACGTCAGCTTGATGTTGCGACGATGGAGTGCGCATTCGACGACATGGCGCACAGGCGGATAGTCGGGCCAGTCCTCGGCCATAGGGCACGCTATTGCGCGCGGACGCGTGGCTCGAAAAGCGGCAGCGAGCTGGTGATCTCCAGGTCAGGCCCGGGACTCGGCCCGCTGCGGCGAAGCCGGTCGGCAAGGCGGCTGGTCAACGCACCGATGGCGACGACGCGTTCGCCTGTATCGGTGGCGGCAAGCTGGGCAATACAATGCGCTGGCGTCGTGCAGAGCGCTGCATCGATGTGCGCGGCGAGTTCGTGTTCGTCGATTCGGATCATATGGGCAGTGAGAACATAGAAGGAACATTGCGTCAATCTTTGTCGAGGTTGATGCAGCATGCTCCGAAGAACGTTACGGTCTCGACGCGCTCCCGAAAACGGCGCAATCTGGGCTTCCCCAGCCTAAAATGGAGAGAAAAATGATCCGCAAATTTCTGATCGCTGCATCGGTGATGACACTAGCTGCGTCGCCCGTTTACGCCGCGCCCTGTAAGGACGCCAAAGGTAAGTTCACCAAATGCCCGACGGCCCCCACCAAGCCGGTCCGTTGCAAGGGTGCCAATGGCAAGTTCGCCAAGTGCGGCACGCCAGGCGCAAAGCCCGTCTAAGGTGACAGGTGCCGCGGCGCGGCGCGCAGGCGGCACCGTCCAATCATCCGTAGTTTAACGACCAGCGGCGACCTCGATCGTGCGGACGTTGAGAAGGTCGAACCCGCCGCGCGTGCCCTCGACCGTGACGCGCTGCCCGAGCAGCGCCTTGGGGCTGCGATTAACATCGAGCGCCCAGACCCCGCCACCATCGACATGCAGTTCATAACCCCGCTGTGCCATCATCAGCAGGCCGGTCTCGCGATGATGCGTCCCCATCGGCATGGCTAAAGCGCGCCCAAATTGGTTCGACCTGATCGTCGGCTGGCGGTTTCTGCTGATGCGCTCAATTCAGCGGCTCCCCGGATGTCATAACCCCAAGACGCGCGATCCGATCGGCAATCGCCTGCCACGTCGCCACACCCTTGCAGTCGCCCTGACCCGACAAGGCTGCGATGCGCGTATTTGCATGCGCTCGCGCCCCTTCGCCGCGCTGCTGCACGAGCAGATTGGCGCACGCCCAGAGTTCGCGGTCTTCGATCACATGGATAGTCTGGCAATAGGGGCTAGGCTTTGCAAACCTCGCTACATCCCGAAATCGAGCGGGCGCGATCGTCCGCCACCGTCATCGGGGGTCTTCTGGAGTGGCTGCCGGATATTTTTGTCGGTTGTGGTGGGCCTGGTCACATCGCGGATTGCGCCCGTACTTTCGAGCGCGGAGGTTTTCCCGCCTGGGTTGCGGGCCAGCTGACGGGTCAGTTGGTCCACGCGATCGACAACAAGCGTCAGGCCCGAGCGCAGTCGTGTGACTGTCACGAGGAAGGTCTGTTGATTGGCGAGCTTGGTGTCGCGCGTCTCCATAACAGCGATACCGTGCTCCGACGTCAGGCCCTGTGCCATATGCGCGTTGAGCGCATAAGCGAGATCGAGCCGGTCGAGCATTGGATCGCCCTTCGGCAACGTCACGCGAATGCCGAGCGATGTCGCGACCGTGACGGCACCACCATCGATTTTCAGGACGGTTGCCTGGTCGGCGTTGAACAGTCCGCGGCGGGGGTCGTTCGCCGTCCAGCGGATGCGGTCTTGCTCATAGATGTCGAGCGCCTTGCGTTCGTAGAGCTGAAGCGGTGTCTTGCCTTTGAGCGCCTGCAACCTGGCGGGCCGCAATGTGCGCAGGCCGCCGCCGCTCAGCCGAAGCGCCACCTTTCCATTGAGATGGTCGACGCTTTCAACGGTTGCGCGCGCACGTGGCAGCCGCTGATGTCGTTGGGGGATGCCGATCTCGACGACCAGGCCCGGGGCATAGGCCTGGGGAAAGCGCAGCGCTTCGTCGGTCATGCTGATGCGGTCGAGTACCGACAGCGACAGGCGCGCCGGACCGAGTTCGCTGCGCGCAAGCCGGCCTTCCTGAACGGCAATATTGACGGCGCTGCGCAACCGACGGCCCGACGCATAGATCGCGGTCTGGGCGCGCATGTCGGGCGTCAGGGCCAGCCATCGATCGGCGGCTTCTGCGGCCCCGCGACCCGGCGCTTCGACAATATGGTCGGCGAGCGCGGCCATGGCCCGTTCGACATTGCCGAGCTGCGCGGCAGATGCGGCTTCACGGATCGCTTCGCCTTGCGCGCGCAAATTGGTCGGCATCTGCGCGGTCGGTGCCCCTGCCTGTTGCATCACCGAAAAGGGCTTGCCCGCATCGACCGCCCCCAATTGCCGGGCATCGCCGACGAACGCCATGCGGCCGACCTCGAGCAGATTGGCGAGGCGCGCGAGCTTGAGCGCATCAATATTCGAGAGCATCGAGCTTTCATCGACGAAGATCGCCGCCCCACGCCATTCGCGTCGGGCGAGGTGCAATGCGATCGGATCGGCCCGGGGTCCGAGCAAATTGTCGTGCGATTGCACGAAACGCGCGACCGTCATCGACGATATGCCGGTGTCGCGCTCGAGCATCTGGACCAGCGTGTTCTGCACGGCGAGCCCGAGCACGCGGCGCTTTTCGCTCTCGATAAGCGTGGCGACGGGCGTGAGCATCGTGCTTTTGCCCGCGCCCGCAACGCCCTGGACTGCAACGATGCGATCGGGCGAAGCGAGCAGCAACGTGCCGGCGGTCGCCTGGCCCGCATTGAGGGTCAGACCCTTGTTGGCCATGGCCGCCGCCTGAAGGCGTTCGTTGACATCGCCGCTGCCAAGGATTTGGTCGCCATTGCCTCGACCGCTGTCAATTTCGTCGAGGAGCTTGCGCTCGATGGCGAGCGCAAAGGCGGTCGTGACGACGGTCTCGCGGCCGGCGGTGCCCGGAACCAGGAGGCGGGCACGTTCGAGCGCCGCAACGCGTGCCTCGATCGCGGCGATCCCGACCGGGAGTCCGGTATCGAGCGCGGCCTTGTAGATGTCGGTGCGTGTGAAAGCCGCCTCGCGCTGTTCGAGGTGGCGTAACGCCGAGACTGTGGCGTGGGCGGCCGCGATCGTCTCGGGACTTTGCTGGGTGAGGCGCTTGGGCAGATAGGGATCGCCCGACCCGATCCCGACGCGTTCGGCGAGCGCGGCGACGAGCGCGCGACCGCCATCGATCACCGCCCCGGCTGCGTCGCGCAGGCGCGACCACGGCGTCGCTTCGTTTTGCGCGCGGTGGTCGGCCGCCGCGATGAGCGCCGGAAGATCGAGCCCGGCTGCACGCGCGCTTTCGCGCCAGCCCGTATAAAGCGTGTCGCGATCGACCTCGGGTGCCTTTTTATCGCGCGTCATCAGGGTCGCAGTGGCAAAGGCTTCGGGCGAGCGCGACCGCATCTCGGCGACCTTGGCGAGGATCTGCTGGCGACGCTGACTGAACGCGATGACCAGATTGCGGCCGACGCCTTCGGCTTCGAAATTGCCGTGCTTGCTGCGGTCGGCGATCCGGTAGCCGAGGGCTTCGACCCGCTCTCGAAAACCCGCCATCGCAATCGAGTTGAGCAGGGTGTTGAACGACCAGAGCTTGTCGTTCCTGAGCGCCTGCCACTTTCCGTCGGGGGTTTGGGTAACATTGGCGACGACGACATGGAGGTGCGCCTGCGGGTCGAGCGCACGGCTGGTATCGTGCTCGAACAGTGCCGCGACGAGGTTGCCCGTCGGCACCAGCCGTTCGCGTCCCTTGACTTCGATCCGAGCGGTGGCGGCATTGCGCTCCGCCCAGGAAACCGTGTCCTTGACGGCGGCGCGATACGCCTCGACGATGCGCCGGTCGCCGCCGACGAGCGCGATCAGCGACCAGCTTTTAGGCAGCGAAAAGGTCAGATCGACGCCCGCGCGGTGCCGCCCGGCAACACCGACGCGGCTGCCGTCGGGAAGGGTCCCCTCGAGCAGCGCTTCGAATGTCGCCTGCTCGACCTTGCCTTCAAGACCGAGCAAGGTGGCACCCTTGCCGATCCATTCGCCCGCGGTTTCGGCCTCGCCAGCGGTGTAGTAATTGTCGGCGGCAAAATAGCCCGCCGCGCCTTTTGCCGACTTCACCGACGAGACCGATAACATGGCCTAGCGCTCGAGATCGGGGCCTTCGACGACCCGTCGGATGCCGGCATCGCCGCCGGTCTTGAGTTCGACCACGGCGTCGTGATCGCGCTCGCGCGCGGCTATCGCAGTCCGTGTTTGGGCTGCTAGCAAGGGCTGGGCTGGAGCTCCCACAGGAGGCGCAGTCGCCGTCGAAGGACTCGCAGATGTAGCGCTTCCTGGATCGACCGAACGCGCAATCTGCTCGCGTGGACCAGCGCCTGCGGGATCGGGAAGTACCGGCGGCGTAGGTAAACTCAGTGGCAATTCCGATTGCGGAACTGGCTGCGAAAGCGGCGGCTGTGCTTGAAGGAAAGTGCCGATCGGTATCGCAAGTGGCGGAGGCGGCGCGCGCGTGAGGTCACCTGCGGCGGGGCCGCGCCCCTGGTCGTCAGCGAGCGGGGCAGACCCCGAACCGGGCGCCGGCGGTGGTCCATCGGTGCTGCTCGGGGCAAGTTTGCGCCATGCCCCGATGTCGCGCTTTAGATAGGGCTCGGCGACGCTCGGATAGGCCACATAGGTCAGCTCGACCGGCGCCGTGGGAAAGCTGCCGGGAAATCGGATATACCCGCGCAATTGCGGGAGCCGCATAAGCTGATCGGGCAGGACCAACGGGTCGTTATAACGCCTCGGCGTCAGGCTCACGCCGTCACGATTGTTGTTGGCGCTATAGCTATAGCCTTCTTCCATTTCCCGGTACTGGCGATGCCCGATGAAGTCTGAGCACCACGTCGCCGAGTCACGATCGGCGGTCCCCAGAATCAGCTTCGTTTTGGTCAGCGACGCGATCGTCGTCGCCATGTTATCGCCGTATGTGTCCTTCAGCTTGGCATTGGCGTGGACACCGGCGACGATTGCCCCGCCGAAATTGCGTGCTGTCTGCAGCCCTTTTTCGAGGGCGGGCATACGGTGGAGTGCGCCCAGTTCATCGAACAGGAACCAGGTCTTCAGGTCGGTTGTGCTTTTGCCCGACATCAACGCCATCATCGCGATGTCCATCCACAAGGTCAGCAGATGCGAGGTGATCGCCATGTCGGCGTAGCGCGAACTGACGAACAGGAACGAGCCCGGCTTGCCGGCGCCGCCGATCCAGTCGCGGATCGAGAATTGCGGCCCTGAAGTGGGCAGCGCCATCAATGCTTTGCCGTTGGTCGTGAGAATGCTGTGGATCGACTGGGCCATCCGTGGCGCGTCGGGCGAGGTCAGCGGGCCGGCGACGGTGCCCGCGACAATGCTGTGGATATGGGCAAGGCTTGCGGTCATCAGTTCCGAGCTAAGCGCCGCATTGGTGGCTTGTCCTTTGTCATGCAGTTTGAGGCACATTTCGATAAACAGCGTGCGGGCAGCGAGCACCCAGAAGCCGTCGGCGCTGCCGCCTTCCTGCGGCACCAAAGCTTCCGCGGCCGATGTCAGTGTGGCCTCGTCCGGGCAGTCGTCGAAGATCGACCATTGCGGACAGCGGGCGTCGGTCGGGTTGAGGATGATGTCGCGGTCGGGGTCATAAAAGGCCTCGATGAACGCACCCGTCAAATCGAAGACGACGGCACGCTGATTGCGCTGGCGGGCCTGCGCGAGGAGGTCGCGCATGACGACAGTTTTGCCCATGCCGGTGGTGCCGATCAGCATGGTGTGGCTTTGCTCTTGCCGCCATGGATAGGGCACGCCGGCGATCCGGTAGGGCTCATAAAGGCCAGCCGCCCGGCGCTCGTCAGGCGAGGTAAGTCGCCAGGCTTTGCCGAGCCGCTGGCGATATTCGATCGCTCGTTTGTCGGCATTATGGTCAGCGAGTTCTGCAAGCAATTCGTAGCGCGTGCTGAGCTCGGCCCCGCGCTCATGACGTCCTTCTTTTGCCCGTCGTCCGAACCGTGCAGCAATCCAGGCGAAGCCGATAATGGCAGGTACGCTGACGAGCGCAGCGATAGCGCTGCCCTGTTCGACGGCAGTCATAAACCGCGCCCATGCCGTAGCGACAAGCGGGTGGTCTGGGAGGGTGCGTAGCGGCGTCAGGAGATGCCGGCCCGATGCCAGTTCGAGATTTATGCGCTTGGCGGGATCGAGTTCGAGCCAGTTGTAGAACCAGGCGTAGCCGCGCATCCAGCAGAGATAGGCCTGGTGGTCGGAGAGAAGGACAGACAGGCGCCACCAGATCATTCCGGAGAAGGTTATTGCAGTCAGGATCAGCGGCAATCTGACGCCTGCGGCGAACATGAAACCGAAGTGGCCGATGAGCTGGCTGCCGCGCGTGAAGTTCGTGAATTTATGCGCCATGCGAGCCTCCCGGTATGATGCGATCCTGCCAGAGGCGCATGACTTCGGTGCGTAGCTGGGGATCGAGGTGGGTAAGGATTCCGTCGACGCCGAGCGCTGCGAACAGCACTTGTTCTCGCAGATCGGCGAGCGGGTCGCGGACGATGCCGAGCTCGCGTGCGACGAGCAGACGCATGATTTTACCGATGTCGGTTTCGCGCGCTTCGGCGAGTTGGTCGAGGGCTGCGCGCGTCTCGGCGCTGACCCTGAAAGCAATGATGGTTTCGTACGACATAGAGGCTCCATTGAGAGAAGGGAGCGTGGTCGCACTGCGTAAGGCCTGACCCGTGTTCTGTTCTCATGTGCCGGATGTGGGATGGTTGAGAGTCGTGATCGATATTCCGGCTCGAAATCACGTTACCGGAGGATCCGCCGGGGCCTTGTCTTGGGACGTTTGAGCGCACTTCCCGTGTGAGATTCGCGCCGATATTGCTGCTCAAGCAACCCGCTCTTCGCGAGCAAAAAAGGGGAGAGTGACCTCCCCCGAGACGTTATCCGTCGTCCGATTTTCCGCCCGGAATGGTGTGGACGATCCGGTCGATCATGTCCTGGATCAGGGTCTCGTAGCTGCCCTCGTCTGCCACCCAGTAGCGTCCGTCATCCATGCGGACGATGTGCTGGTCGAAGTAGCTATAGGGTGCCCGCTCCGTCGCCATCGCATAGGCTTTCAGATAGCGTTTGGTGTCGCGCGCCCCGGTGGTTGTCGCGTTCCGGATATCGATCTGTGCAATGTAGGTCATGAACCGTCTCCTTGAGTGTAAGTGAAAGACGGTCACGTCAGGGACAGCGTGAGAGGGCGGGGGTCAAGGACCGCGCAGCGGCCGCGCTTGCGGCGATGGGGGTCACGATTTTTTCGGCCGCCGTGCTGACCTCAAGGCAAAGGAGCCGACCTCTGACGGCCGGAAAAATGGTGGGGCCCCGTCGTCCTTGAGGCCCGGCCTCTCGCGCTGTTACCATGCCAAATGTCGAGCGAGCAGAAGAGCTCGGTCGGCGCGGGCTCGATGCCCGCGACGGCCGACTGGAGTGCTGCGCAGACAAAAGAGCTGCCGCTCCCGACCCGCCAACCCGTCCGCGTCGCCACACGAAGAATCCGTTTTCCTACACCCGACTCAGGGTGGCAGAGTGATCTCTGGAAGGGGCTTCGACCATATAAGGAGTCGGTCGTGGCCAAGAAGACAGTGACTGCGCTGAAGGCGCTCAACAAACTCATCGAAGAGCAAAAGATCCTCGCCGAACGCGCCGCAGCAGCACGGGCCGCGGCGGCCCTGGAACTGGGCACAGCGGTGCTCGATGCGGGGGGTGCTGCGCTGACCGCCGGGCAGATCAAAGCGGCGATCGAAACTGCCGTCACCGCAGCGAGCGCAACCCCCGCCAAGCGCGTGAGCGTACAAGGCACGGGAGGCGCAAATGGCTGACGGCGATGGTTCGAAGCCTCCAAGCGATGTTGCCGAACTGGTCGCGGTGCTCGCCGATCCGTCGACCAGCTATTGGCTGCGTGATGCGATCGTCAGCGCCACGGTACGCGATCCGTTCGATGCCGAGCGTGACGCGATGTTCCTGGCGACGTTGCTGACAAGAAGGGTCGATGCGATGGTCGCGCGGCTGTTTCCATGACACGCCATGAGCAAAGCAAATGGCCCCGGCGCGTGAGCGCCGGGGCCTGAAGCGCTGATCAGAAGGGAAGGTCGTCGTCGAGACCCGTGTCGCTCTGCGGTTCGTTCGTGGGCTGCTTGCCGCGGCTCAGGAACTGCACGTCTTCGGCGATGATCTCGGTGCCGTAGCGGGTGACACCGTCCTTTTCATATTGCGAATAATGGAGGCGGCCGCGCACCGACACGAGCATGCCCTTGGTCGCATATTGCGCGATCGTCTTGCCGAGCCCGTTGAAGCAGGTGATGCGGTGCCACTCGGTGTCCTTCATTGTGTAGCCGGTCGCAGCGTCCTTCAGGACCTTGCCTTCGCTGTCGCGTTTGGGACGGCTGGTGCCGACGCTGATCGTGGTGATGGTGGTTTCGCCGCGTGCGTTGCGGGTCTCGGGGTCGGCGCCGATGTTGCCGACGAGCAGTACGGTGTTCATGGGTTGTCTCCAGGTTCAAGTCGCCGGGACCGTCCCGATCGACAAGACCCCGGCCATGGAATGGCGACGGGTTTCGCACCGAGACGAAGTCGAGGGGAACCTGCGGGCCAAGGCTGGCGCGGGCCGTGAGGCGCAGCCGAGCAACACGGGCCTTGGACAAGCGGGTTGCGAGCGCCCGGCTCCAGGCCATAGGGGTTTGGCTGTCGATGGGTACGGGTCCTGGCACACGCACCGGCCGACCCGATGAAACACGATCGACTACGGCAAAAATCTAGCGCCTGCGAGCCTCGCACAGCCGGTTGCCACCATAACGCTTCCACGCGAGAACCGTGCCGCTCCTGACCATTGCGCAGGACAAGTCGCCGACGCCGGGTTCGCTGCACAAGGCCGCCGTGCGATCGCCTTTGCCTGACCCGTGCGAGATGCACGTCATCGCGCGCCCTGCGACCCGGACATGGCCTGTCGGCAATCGGCCTTTGGCCCCGCCGAGCAAGGCAACAAGCGTGTCTCGTGCGGCGCGACCGGTCGATGTCGGGCAGGGATGACCCGGCTTGCAGCTCTCATCGATCTCGCGCGCCGCGATCCCTGCAAGCCTGATTTTTGATCCTTCGGCACACCAGATCGGGCCGTCGCCATCCCACACGGCGACGGCGTGCAGGTAAAGGTCGCACCTGCGGCGACGATTTGCGACAGGGCAAGCAATAGGGTCATGTGTCGATCAGGGTGTCCGCTTGAAGCATCAATCGGTGACTGTCGCACAGACCATCGACGGAAAGAATGCAGTAAAAAGGCGATCGATCATGTCGCCTCCAAAAGCCCATGTTCTTGGCGGCCCCTTCGATGTGTTCGCGATGATCCGCCTATCGACCGATCGCGGCATAAGACGGCGCCACCACAAACCAGGTGTCCGCATCTTGGTACATTAGGCTGCATTTTTGCCAGAGCGAGGGTGAATGGCGGTACCGCCGCGCGGCACCGCCAACGGCTCACGCCGTTTCGAGTTGCCGGGCATGGAGCTTCGGATTGGTGCCGAGGGGTCCGCGCCGATCGACGACCGAGATGCGCTTCGCCTTGGCGTCGATGACGAGCCGCTCGAGCACGCCGTTGCCGGCAAACGCGACGACGTAACGGGGATTGAGCGAGAGCATCTGCTCGTTCCGCCGGAACCCGGCGCGGGCACCGAGCCGTGTTTCGAGGCCAAAGGCGATCTGCGGAATCTTGCGCTGCTCGGCCCAGGATGCGGCGAGCCGGTCGACACCTTTGCTGTCGCCGCCATGGACGAGAACCATGTCGGCGACATGCTCGCGAACCTTGTCGAGGGTCGCAAAGACATTGATCCCAAAGGTACTGGCGTCCTCGTTCGTCGCAAAGCTGTGACGGCCGCCGGCAAAGACGACCGGCGTGCCGACCGGCATCGTGGCACGACGCCGGGACTCGACGCGCGCACGCAGAAAATCGCGGCCCTGGACGACGGCCGACGTGGTCTTAGTATCATGATTAAGGCGCGATCCGCCGGCAGGGCGCCAGGACGAGCCGGTCTCGGCGAGGTAAAGCGCAGCAGCCGCTTCGCGCAACGCTTCGAGCGCAAGCATGGCGTTCTCGGCGTCCTGGGCGCGCTCGATCTGGGCTTCAAGTTCGCCGTTGTGGATCTCCGAGCCATCGGCATTGGCAAGAAGCAACCGGATTTCGTCGGTGGCACGGTCGATCTGCGCCGAGGCCTTGGTCGCGGCCCGGTGGAACAGATTGACGAAGCCCCAGCCAAGTTCTTCGGCCTGCGGCTCGAGGACGGTATCGTTGAGCAAGGCGAACAGGTCGGACCAGACAGCGGTCAGCGTCTGGGTCACAGCTTCGGCGGCGGGCGGTTCGAGACCGCGCACCGCCTCGGCGGGGCTGACGGTCAGATTGCCGAGTTCGAGGGCCGCAAGCTGGGCGGCGAGTGTCGTTGGCATGGCAGGTCTCCACAGGTGACGCGAGCGGGACGATCCCGGCGTCGGGAGGCCAAAGGCCCGGCACTCGAGGCGGCCCGCGCACCCGCCTCTCCGGCGGGCTCACCTGCGCAGCCGAGGCTGGCGCGGGCAGGCGCACCGGCACGGTGCGACAACACGGGCCGAGAGCTCGCGCGGGTTGCGCGGGCTGCCGCTGCCGGGCACGGCCACTCCCGCGCCGTGATCTGTCGCGTCGTCAAGGACGGGACCGTTTCAGGCGACGAGGCGCGGCGCTTCCACCTCCGGCACTTCGATTCCCAGCTCGCGTGCTATCCGGGCGGCAAGTAACGCTGGGTCGAGCAGCTCTTCGATGCGTGCCCAATGGTTGCGCTTGCCGCAAAAATCCGACCGGTCGCGGCAGCGGCGGAACATCACGTCGTGGCCGCCAAAGCTGCCGACCGAAACCTGCACATAGAGACGGTCGGCATGGAGTATGACTTCACCGGCAACGGCCGGTCCGCCAGCACAGATGCGAAGGTCGAAGCTGCCTGCCGCAAGCCCGAGGGCGTCGGCAAGCAATCGCAGCGCCTTGCGCGCCTCGGCATGAAACGCCCGCTTGGCATCGGCATCATAAGTGACTCCGCGTCGCGCGAGGGCGACCAGCATCGGCTTGCGGCGAACCTCGGCGAGCGCTTCGGCGCAGAGACCGCGCAACGCCTGACCGTCGGGAAAGGTGCGGGCCGCAACCGAGCCGAGATGGCGCGCGAGCAGGACGACGGCAGGATCGCTTTCGAAAGGAAGGCCTGCATTGCGGCAATCCTTGGCCGCCGCCTGGATCGCGTGAAGGCAGGCAGCGATGGTGTCGAGGCCGCTCGGGTCGAGCGCCTGCGCGTGGCGGAAATGAGTGTCATAGGTCATGATTGTCTCCGGCTGGCGAGACGCTCAAGCGTCTGCGAAACCGGCCCGCGTGCTCTCCTCTTTGCGAAGAAGAAGGCATCGAGTTCATGGAGTCCTAGTGAGGTGCGACGAGCCCGAAGTCCTGCGCACTAAACGCGATCGATTCGTGCGACGGAAAGGCGGCGAAAGCCGTCAGCCGGTCGCCTTCGAACCGCAGGTGCCAGGTCTGTCCATACTGGGGTTGGCTGCTAGCAAAGGCGGCTGGATCGAGAATGGCGAGATTGGCGCGGGCGTGGGGGTCGCGCGCCGAAGTCGACCGGATGATCTGGGTCTCGGCGTCCCGTGCTTTGGCAGCAAGTTCCTGGCAGGCGGCATAGGAGATCGGATCGGTCCAGCGCGCGGCTTCCGCGTCGAAGGGCGGTGTTGTCAGGTCAAGGCAACGGGTCGCTTTGACCTCGGCGCGAAAGCTTAGGTGTTCGCTCACCGTGGTCGATGGGGCGAAGTCGATCGAGCGGAGATAGAAGTGCAGCCGCCAGTAAAGGGTTTCGATGACGGCGGTCGCCTCGATTTCGCTGGCATAGAAAATGCCCGGCCGGACGTCGGCGGCGCGAAACCGCGACGCGACGCTGTGCCCATAGCGAAAGGGCGAGGCGAGCAGATAGTGCAGGCCTTGTGCCGAAAGCGGCAGATCGGGTTTGACAGCGTCGGCGAGGCTCTCGAGCCGCGACTGATCGTCCAGCCCGTCGGCAAGACGGTTGGTCGAGATCCGGTGCTGTGCTTCGACGACGCGCCAGACGCCCGACGCATAAGGCCGGTGCTCAGACGCGAGCGCGGTAGGCGTCCACATAGTCACAAACGCTGCTCAATCCTTTGAACGTGTCGAGCAGATCGACCGGTCGTGCATGAAGATCGATGTTGGTGCTGACAAGCCAGCGCTTCGTCGCTGCGTCATCGCTGCCCATCAGGGCGTCGAGACCACGAAACAGGCGCACAAGATATTGCCCCGCTTCAAAAGACTTCGATCCGTGATCGACGCGCGCCTGACCCGAGCGAAGACGCGAGGCTGTGGACGCCGAAAGCCCGAGGATCGCGCCGAGCTTGGCGTTGCTCAGTCCCCAAAATTCGGCCACGCGGACGACCGCGGTCGTCATGATCCGTTCGTCGTCATCGGCGCGGGCAAGTGCGGCAGTTGCCATGGTGCGTCCTTTCAATTGGACGATATAGCACGATTTTGTTCAAATGCACCAAAAAAGCGGCGGCGCGGCAATTTAAGCCGCAGCGCGTAGATCCTCATCAGCCTCGCCGGACCGGTAGCTGAGCAACAAAGCGGTGGCCGCCTCGGCTTTGGCAGCCGCCGTCAGGATCGCACGCGGATCGGCTTTGAGGACCTTGAGCCAGGTTGCGATGTAACTCGCATGATCGTCGAGATGGTCGACCGGCAAGCAGAGGTCCGCCCCGATCATCGCCGAGGCGAGCTCAGCCACAAGTTCTTCCATCGCATAGGCAGCGTCACCAAAGCGGGCACCGAATTCACGGTCGAGCCGACTGGTGTGTCCCGTCCAGTGTGCAAGCTCGTGTGCGAGCGTGGCACTAAACTGCTCTGGCGTGCCGAACGCCGCTCGCGGCGGCATCGTAATCCTGTCGGCGATCCGGTCGTACCAAGCACCGTCGCCATCGCGGATGACGGCCGGCACGGCGGCGAGGACCGCATCGGCAACGCTGGCGACAGGGACGTCGTTTGCTTGCTCTGGAGCGCGTGGAAAATAACGATCAGGGAGGCCGTCGATCTGGCTGGCGTTGAACACCCGAAAGCTTTTGAGCACGCGTCGGGCTTCGTCATGGCTATCGCCGGTGTCGGCATCGTCGACGCTGGCGACATAGGCCCGGTAGAAGATTGCGACGGTGCTGACCGATCCTTTGCGAACCTGGGCGCCGAGCGATTGCGCCTGATTATAGGTCATCCAATAGGGTGACGCGAACCCTTGGGCCTGCGCCACCATCCACAACCAGAACACGTTCATGCCGCGATAGGGCGTGCCGCAGTGTCGCAATGGCCGTGAGATCGCGGTGCCGGTCCACGGCTGGCGCCAGGGCCTGACCCCGGCTTCGAGCCGGGCAATGATGGCGTTCGTGATGGTTTCAGCAGGGCTTTGCCTGTTGATTTCCTTGGCATGTGACATCGCATTGGTCTCCGCTTCTTTTCGAGCCGGAGCGGCTCCAAAGCGTGCCCGCCGGCTCCTCTCTTGGTGGAGCGCCAAGAAAAGGGGCGGCCTCCGGCAAAGGAGACCGCCCCACGCAAAGCCGTCGCTGGGGAGACGTCAGGCGGCTTCGCGATCCTCTAAGTCTGAGCCAGCGTGTTTGGGGGCGACGCCAGGCGCATCGTCCAGTTGGTCGGCCACGGTGTTTTCAATGATGGCTGCGACCGGCGCTTCAGCCGGGCAGAAGCGCATCGCGGCAGGCAACCAGACCCGCGCCGCTTGCTTTGTGCCGACCTCGCCGATGAACTCGCCCGTGAAGATTTTTTCGCATGCGGCGGCGAGCTCGGCCTTTTTCGACTGGGCGTAGCGTGCCGCCAGCGCTGGGCCCTCGATTTCGATGAGGGCATCGAGCATCATGCCGCGCGTGACTCGGTCGAAATAGTTCGTCGCTGTCGGTCGCCACCATGCCGCCATATCGATCCCGAGCAAGGTGCCGAGATGATCGTGAAAGGCACACGAACTTGCACCCGGTAGCGCGGTTGAGGCCTCAAGCGTTCCAGCAACGGCAAGGCCAAGCCAGGCAGCGCGAGCCTCGGCGTCGAGCTTGCGGAACGCATCGAACCGGGCCGCCAACGTGTCACCCTCGGTCCATGACCTGTCGAGCGCTTCGGTCAATTCGTGGCGCGTCCTTGTTGCCGCTGCATCGGGCGTCTTGAAGTCGAGCACAGGATCGCTCGGCCGCCGCGCGACGAGCGACGAACCCGACTTTTCATAGCGACCGGTGTCGACCATCAGGAAGATGGCGAGGTCGAGCGCAAAATCAGGGTCTGAAGCGACATGAACCGCGAGAATGTCGCGGCGCTGGATGGCGAGCTCATCGGTCAGCCGCTGCGACAGGCCAGTCTTTTTGGGTGCCGCACCCCCATCGTTCGGATCGAATTTATCGATCGATCCTTCGTCCTCCGTGACGGGGGGCCTCGCGATATAATAGTTCGAGTAGAGCGTCGGCTTGCCATCAGGTCCGAGCACCAGGAATGTTCCCACCGTGCCGCGCATCTCGTCATCGAGTACCGGCGGCTTGTCGACTATCGCTTCGACCGACTGTTCGATGCGCTCGATCTCGTCTTCAGCGGCTTGCCGCTCTTCATCGGTCGCCTCTTCGCTTTCGAGGATGGCGATGTTTTCGGCTTCGCTGGCTTCGAGGGCTTCGATCGCAACCTTCTCCTGATCGGTGAGCTCGGGCCGGACGAGATCGACGCGGTTGAGACCCTGCGTCATTTCCCAGTCGACATGGCGATCCAGCGACGGCCGGACCCAGGCGAGCCCTGATGCCGCTGCGAGCCGTTCGGCTTCGACTTCCATCTTTTCGGTGGCGAGGCGTTCGAGCAATGCAATGTCGAGCCACTGGGTCGTCGCCTCATCATCGAACAGGTCGCGCTCGATGCGGCCACCCGCCTCGACATAGGCAGCCTCGCCGACGAGCCGGGCGCGCGGATCGTTCGCCGCGACCGTCGCCTGTTTCATCAGCCGGCGGATGCTGTCGGGATGTGCCGCATTATAGCTGTTCGCCATCTGCTCGAAGACGAATGCCTGGCGTTCGCGGTCGGGCGTCGAGGCATAGGCTTTGGCGACATCCAGCGTAATGTCGCCGCGACCCAAGGCATCGAACACGACGGACGCGAGGCTGGCGAGGCGCAAGCGACCTTCGACAAACCGCACGGTCAGGCCGAAACGTTTCGCGACACCTTCGACGTCCGACCCCTCGTCAATGAAATGCTGGAAGGCGAGGCATTCGTCGCAAGGGTTGAGCGACAGACGCTGGAAGTTCTCGGCGAGACTGGCTTCGGCGGCATTTGTGCCGATGTCGTCGAGGACGAGGCAGGGAATACCGACGTCCTTTGCCGATTTGCCCTCAGCCGCAATCGCGCAAAGTGCACCCAATCGACGGCCGCCGCCTTCGACAGCAAAGCTGCCGCGCGGCTTCTTCGCTGCTGTCACAATCAAATTCTGGAGCAGGCCGCGCGCTTCGATATCGGCTTTGAGTTCGGCGTCGGCGGCCGGATCGCTCGATCGGCGAACGTTGCGCGTCGAGGGGACAAGCTTGTTAAGAGGAATGTTTCTGATCATGGGAAAAGTCTCCGATTGCCGGACACGGGCGCCATCCGCCCGGCCCGACAGCAACCCGCTGCCTCTCCTCCTTGGCCGTGGGTTCTGCGCCACGCGCCCGATGAAAGGCGCCTTGCAAAAGGCGTTTGGCAGAATTTGCTTTCGGCGGGTTGGTCCCGATCTGCCGATCGCGGTTGCTAGCTGGTCAGTGCCTTAACAATTTCGGCGGCGGGGAGGGACGGCACGAACAGTCGTGTCTGGTAGCGGATGATTTCGGTGAAGCAGCCGTAGGCCTTGTACTCAGGCAAGCGCGCGGGATCGAACCCAGTGATCTCGAGACGCTGTTCGCCGCCGACGAGCGATCGCTTGAGGTGCAGGCCGCTGGTGCCAACGGCAAGCATCTTGCCACTGCTCATGACAAGCGTGGCGATGTTTTCGGGCGTGAGACTTGGATCGAGGTCGAGACCGAGCTTTTGACCGAAAGTCGCAAGGTCAAGCGCCGGAACCTCGCGGCCCAGCAGCGACGCCCCGGTCGCGTCGACGATCCGGACGACCTGCACTTGGTCGCCAACGAACTTGTCCCAGATCGGCAGCAGCAGGCCGGTTGCCAGATAGAGCGTTTCGCGGTGGAGCGACGCGGCGGCCTCGTCGGCCTCGGCGGTCCAGGCAGTAGCGAAGCTGGCTTGCGACACGGGCTGCCAGCTCGTTTCCCCGAATGCATCTCTGGCAACGCGCTCGCGCTTGGTCGGCCGCACCAGTTCAAAGCGCCGGACGATACCGCCCTCGCTGTCCATCAGACTCCTGCCGTCCAGCCGAACGGCGGCACGGCCTGACCGGGCATTGACGAGTGCTACGGCACCCTGACGGGTGAGCAACTTTGTCGCCTCGTCGACGGCCATCACCTTGGTGCGGCGGGCGATCTCGAGCTTGAGCAGATGCGATGTCGCGCCGCTTTGCGCGTCGGTGCGGATGATCCGATCCTCGACGATGGCGAAGCTTTCAACGGCAAGCGTCTCGACGCCGATGTCGAGCGTTCCCGCCGCGCGGGCGGCTTCGACGCGCGCTTCGACCAGCCCCAGAAATTCGTCGAAGATCGCATTTTGCAGCGCAATCGGAAAGGCAAGCAGGCGGTTGAGCCAGCGCTGGATCGGCGGCAAATCGTCACGTAAGCCGCCCTCAGGGCTTTCGAGCGTGAGGCCGCTGCGTTCCTGGAACGCGTCATACCCGATCGACGCCATCTTGCCGGCGTAGAGCAAACGATACCACGCACTGAGCGCGTCCTTGGCGTAGCTGCTTTCGAGATTGTCGGCAGGGTCGAACAAATTCTGGCCGCCGGTCTGGCGCTGGCCACGTGTGAGCGCCCCCAGTGCATCGAGCCGCCGTGCGATCGTCGAGATGAAGCGCCGCTCGCCGCGCACGTCGGTGGTGACTGGCCTGAACAGCGGGGCCGACGCCTGCGCGCTGCGATGGGTACGCCCGAGACCCTGGATGGCAGCATCGGCACGCCAGCCGGGTTCGAGCAGGTAATGGATCCGCCGCGCCTGATTCTTCGCCTTCAGGCAGGCGTGATAGCTGCGACCGGTGCCGCCCGCGTCGGAGAAGACGAGCACGCGCTTGGTGCCGTCCATGAAAGCCTGGGTTTCCGCAAGATTGGCGCGGGAGGTGCGCCGTTCGAGCTTCTGGCTGCCATCGGGCAGCAGCACGAGCCGCTTGGTGCGCCCGGTTACTTCGGCGACAGCCTCGGTGCCGAAATGCCCCAAAATCGCATCGAGCGCGGTCGCGATCGGGGGCAGCGCGCACAATTGCTCGATCATCGTATCGCGCGCTTCCATCGCTGCGCGGCAATGGACCGCATGGCCGTTCTCATCGACCATCGGTTCGGAGACGACGGTGCCGTCGCTTGCCGCGAACACGCGCATCTGGCGGGTTGGAAACGCACGCGTCAGATAATCGACGACATATTCACGCGGGGAGAGGTCAAGGTCGAGTGCCTCGCGTTCGGCCGGGTCGAGATCGGCGAGGCGTCGGTCGAGCATCGCTTCCGACGTCGAGACCAGTTGCACCACCACGGCATGGCCTGCGGCGAGATCGCTTGCCATCGCGGGCAAGAGGCTCGGCAGCTTCATCGACAGTAGCAATTGCGCGAAAAAGCGCTGCTTGACGCTTTCGAAGCGGGAAAGCGCCGCGCCCTTGGCGTTGGCGTTCAACGTCGTGCCGGTTTCGGCATCGACGACGCGCGTCGCCTCGAGCGCGGCTTTCAGATTGCGATGCACGATGGCCCAGGCTTCGGCATAGGCGTCGTAGATTGCGATCTGCGACGGGGTCAGTTCGTGTTCGAGCAAATCGTATTCGACGCCAGCGAACGACAGAGCGCGGGCGGTGTAGCTCCCGAGCGCCTTCAGGTCGCGCGCAACAAGCTCCATGGCCGCAATGCCGCCCGAACGAATGGCGCCAACGAACGCGTCGCGGTCGGCAAATGCCGTAGACGGACCCCAAAGCCCGAGCCGGGTGGCGTAGGTGAGGTTGGCGACATCCGATGCCCCTGTCGCCGAGACATACAAAATCCGGGCGCGGGGCAGGAGGTTCTGGAGCCGGACGCCGGCAATCCCTTGTTCGGAGCCCTTGACCTTGCCGCGCGCGCCTTCACCGCCTGCCGCATTGGCAAGCGCGTGCGCCTCGTCGAAGGCAATCACCCCGTCGAACGTCTCCCCTGCCCAGTCGAGAATCTGCTGCAGGCGCGCGGTGTCCTCGCGCCCGGAGCGCAACGTCGGATAAGTGACGAACAGGATGCCTGCATCGAGCGTGAGCGGGTTGCCGAGCTTCCACTGCGACAGCGGCTGGATGTCGAGCGCAAGTCCGTCGAGTGCGGTCCAGTCGCGCCGGGCGTCTTCGAGTAGTGCTTCGTTCTTCGAGAGCCAGATGTGCCGCCTGCGCCCCTGCAGCCATTGATCGAGGATGATGCCTGCGACCTGGCGCCCCTTGCCGGCACCCGTCCCGTCGCCGAGAAAGTAACCGGCGGCATAGGTCGCGCCGTCCACAATGGGCTCAAGCCTTGCACCTTCGTCGATTGCCCGAAAGCTGCCGGGCAGGTCGCGGTCGAAGGCGCCGCCCGCATAGACGAGCGTTTCGAGCTGGGCGGCGGACAGCAGCCCCTCGGCCAGGATCCGGGCGGGCAGGACCGGTCGGTAACGGGGCAAGGGTCCGCCGATCGAGCCCATTGCAATCGATTCGACGAGGGGGGTCGGGTGCGCGCAAGCCTGGGCGATGATCATACGGCTGGCACGCCACGGCAGATAGATACCGACCGGGTCGGCCGTTGGTGCCGGTTCGGCAAGGGCTTCAACGATCAGCGGCACGGCATCCGATGACACTGCCGGGACCATCTGCAGCGCGGGGCGGGGCAGGGGAGTCGGCGTTGCGGTCCGCTTGAACAGGCCCAGCGATGCGCGCGGCTTATGGACGGGGATGCAGTTGCCGGTCCGGGGCGGTAGGGCGCGCACCTCTTGCAGAAGATCGCCGAGGCTCGCCACCTCGCGGGATAGCTCCGCCGGGGTCGGCCCGGATGCCTTGTCGATCACGACAAAGCGAACAGCGATCCCGGTGCCATGTTTGGCGAACACACCCCGCGACAGAAGGGCGTCGAGTAGAATGACGCCCCGATCGGTTTGCGTCGCAATCCAGGCCGACGCGTCGAACCCGGCTGGCAGGATCGCGACCGTGCGACCGCCGCTCTTCAGACGTCGCCACGCGGCGCTTAGGTGGCGCGATGCGGCATGCGTATCTTCGCCGCGCCCGATCGAACGGGCGAACGGCGGGTTGATGAGCACCACATCGGCGATGATGTCTGCCGAGAGCAGATCGTCGATGAGCTCGGCGTCGATGGCGAAACGGCGGGCTTGCGGGTAGGCGATCGCCAGGCAGCGGCTGCGGAAATCTTCGATCTCGTTGAGAATGAGCTGGCTGCCAACACGAGCGGCATGAAACGCCAGGAGTCCCGTTCCGGCGGAGGGTTCAAGGACGACATCACTTGGTCCAGGGGCCGCAGCCAGTCCTGCGATCCATGCCAGCGCAAGCGGCGTCGAAAATTGTTGGAGCGCGATCTGCGCTTCGCTGCGCACCGATTGCGTCGGCAGGCGCGATTGCAGCGATTTGAGAAAATCGAGCGACGTTGCGTCGGCATCGCAAAGCGGGACCGTTACCGGATCGAGCAGGTGAAGCAGCGCGCCAAGCTCGCTTACGTCGAAGGCGTGACGAGCAGTCCATAGGCCGTCGCCGCGTTTCGAGCTGTAGGCCTCGGCCATGATGCCGAACAGATCGGTGGCGGTAAGGCAAGGGTCCGATTTCAGGATTTGACCCACGGCGTCAGCGGCGGTGGCGAGGCCGTCGGTGTGCGCGCGCGGCTTTCGGGCAAGAGCAATTGACATGGGGCGGTCTCCCGGCCTGTCGCCAGCGACCATTCGCCCGACAAAGCCGGTCACGCCCCGAAGCCTCTCCTCTCGACAGTCAGCCGGCGCCCGCCTGGCCCATCTCGCGCATCAGCACGTCGTTCCAGTCTTCGCCAACGATCGGGGGGTAACGGGGCACGATCGTCAATCGCTCGCCATAGGCGTCCTGCGCGCGCTTCTCCGCACGCCGACCCGAAGCGTCGTTGTCGAGAAACAGGACCAGCGTTTCGACTGACTCGGGGATGGCGATCTGGTGGATCCGGTCAGTCCCGAGCGTTGCCCAGCAGGCGATACCGAACAGGCGCGTCGCAGACAGGCTTGTCTCGACGCCTTCGGCAAGTCCTAACGTTCGGCCGGGGACTGCAAGGCGGACGGCACCGTTGCCAAGCAGGCCGAGGCCACGCTTTGGCGGATCGATCGTCCGCGAGCGGCTGCCATCAGGCTGCAGAAAGAGGCGTTGCACGGCGACAAGCTTCGTGTCGTCACAAACCCCTGCGATCAGCGCAGGCGTAAAGACGGTATGCGGCTTGCGACCGAAAGGTGTTCGGGGATGAAAGCGCAGCGCTTGGCTTTCGATATTGATCGACCGGCTGCGCAGATAAGTTTCGGCAAGCGTGCCCACAACCGATCCGGCGTCATGCCACAGGCGGATAGCGGCCTGACCGAGATTGCGCGGGACGGCAGAACTTCCAGCTGCTGGAACGCGGGCGGTCGAAGAGAGCCGCAGCCGTGCGAGGGCGCGCAGCACGTCTTCGTTCGAACAGCCCGCAAAGCAATGGAACAACAGCCGGGTTTTGCCAGGCCTGATGCTCAGCGAAGGCGTCGCGTCAGCATGCGCCGGGCACCGCGTCATGCCGCCGCGCGAACCCCATTCACCACCCAGCACATCGATAATGCGCTGCCCGTCTTCTGCCATGGTCCGCACTGTGCCGATCTCCTGCATCCGCTCAGCCGCGAGGCCTCCACTCCCGCTGCGAGCATTTTCCTACAGCTATGTGTTCGCTTAATGTTCTCACGTACGACAAGGGAGTAGGCAATGAGAATGAAACAGGTGATCCAGTTTTTGGCCGTGGTGCTGGTCGCTGGAGCCTCGACGACTGCGCTTGCAGGCGTGGGTAGTCCGGATCAGCCCCTGCTGAATATCGCCGAAACTGCCGCTGAGGCCGGCCCGGCTCCTGCTTTTTCGATTTTCGAGCATCGCGCGACTCACCCGCCTGCAGCAAAAGCCGCGATGCCCGTCGCGATTTCCGCGACGCGCAACGCAAAATTTGCTTCGACTCGCAGTCAAAAGCTGAAGCTCCGCCCCTTGATCAGACCGCTGGTCACGGCTGCTGAGTTTCGTCACGCTTTGCCGGCGGGTCTGCTCGATGCGCTGATCGCGGTGGAATCGGCCTACAGGCCAGAAGCGGTCAGCGCGGCCGGCGCCGCAGGTCTCGCACAGCTTATGCCCGACACGGCGCGAAGCCTTGGCGTCGTCGATCGCTTCGACATTCTTGCGAGCATCGAGGGCGGCGCGCGCTATCTGCGGGCGCAACTCGACCGGTTCGACAGCATCGCGCTCGCGCTCGCCGCCTATAACGCGGGTCCCGGTGCCGTGCGCAGGGCAGGAGGCATTCCGCGCAACGGCGAGACGCCGGACTATGTGTCCAAGGTCCTCGCTGCCTGGTCCGCACTTGCCGGCACGCCGGCCTGAGGCCCGGCATTACAATCGACCATGTCGAGGTAACGGACGATGCGCGCACTGAGCGCCCGGCGCGGGCGCCGGCCTTTTCGAAAGTCGAGGATCAGGCGCGGGTCATGAGCGAAGTCGCGGCCAAAGCGCGTTGCGCTTTTGCCGACGCTGGCAATGTGGCGTTCGAGACGGTCGAGGAGGTCCATAGTTTCGACTCATTGCTTTACAATGTTCTTTATATGTTCCATGCTTCAGTCACCGAGTCTAGGAATAATCCTATGAACCAATTTGCCGGTCTTTCCCCGCAATACGCGCTCGAGACGTTGATCGTCGAGCGTGGCGAGGATTTTGCCAGCCTGTCGCGCCTGCTCGGGCGTAACGCCGCCTATATCCAGCAGTTCATTAAGCGCGGAACGCCGAAGCGACTTGCAGAGGACGATCGGCGCACGCTGGCACGGTATTTTGGCGTTGAGGAGACGGTGCTGGGCGCACCCGAGGCCAATCGTCCGCCCAAGATGATGGTGGTGCCTGTCCTCGATGTCCGGGCATCGGCAGGGCACGGTGCGGCTGCCAGTCGCGAGACCAAGCTCGGCGCGATCGCGTTCGAGACGCGCTGGCTCAAGACGCTCGCCTCGGGATCGATTGCCGACCTGTCGGTGATCCAGGTCATCGGCGACTCCATGGAGCCGACGCTCGCTGCGGGCGACGATGTTATCGTTGATCGCAGCGACGGCAACGCGCGGCTGCGCGACGGGATCTATGTGCTGCGCGCAGACGACCAGCTTCTGGTC
>CBDFKZ010000003.1:2037500-2325975 GCA_965248965.1 Sphingomonas sp. | reverse complement strand
CAACGTTATTTATCATCCGTCCGAATCCCGTATTGTCGCGGTCCTCGACTGGGAATTGGCGACACTGGGCGACCCGGTGGTCGATTTCGCTAATAACCTTATGATGTATCGAACACCTTCCGCGCTTCCTTGGGGGCTAGCGGACCGCAACCTAGCAGCGCTCGGTATTCCCGACGAAGCCGCATATGTAGCGGCTTATTGTAAGCGAACCGGCCGCGAGCGCATCGATGATCTCGATGTCTATCTTACATTCAACATGTTCCGACTGGCCGCCATCATTCACGGAATCAAGGGACGCATGATCCGCGGCACTGCCGCGTCGGCAGACGCCGCGTCGATGGTCGCGCAGATGGACTTGCTGGCATCGCTTGCGCGCCAGACAGCTGAAGCATTGGCCTAGCCAAGCGGACAGACGTCGCGACCAGACGGTGCATCGCTAAGGGCTCGCTTCTCAGGCGGTTTGAAGTTGTCCGATAGCCTTCCGCAACCGACCGTCGATAATCGCCTCGGCTTCACTAACGATACGCTCGATTAATTGTTTGACGGTTGGAATGTCGTGGATGAGTCCCTGCACCATGCCGGCCGTCCAGATACCATGCTCGGGATCGCCGTTGACCAACCCTTCGTGGCCGCGAGCACCCCTGACAAGGTGAGCAATCGACTCGAAGGGCTTGCCTTCACGCTCTATACGGACTGCCTCGATTGCGACGCTGTTCTTGGCGACGCGCGCCGTATTGCGATAACTCCGAAACAGAAGTTCGGTCGCGCGCTCGTCGTTTTCGATCATCGCCTGTTTGATACCATCATGTATCGGCGCCTCGGCTGTTGCACAAAAACGCGTTCCCATGTTGATGCCGTCGGCGCCGAGCGCGAGTGCGGCAACTAGGCCACGACCGTCCCCAAAGCCGCCACTGGCAAGCATCGGTACGGTCACTTTGTCAGCTGCCGCGGGAATTAGGATGAGGCCGGGGATGTCATCCTCTCCAGGGTGCCCTGCGCACTCGAACCCGTCGATCGAGATTGCGTCGACTCCCATACGCTCGGCAGACAGCGCGTGCCGGACCGCGGTGCATTTATGGATCACCTTAATGCCGTGAGCTTTGAACGCGTCGACATGTTCTTGGGGCTTGTAGCCTGCGGTTTCGACTGCCTTCACGCCACTCTCTATGATCGCCTGGCGATATTCGGCATATGGCGGCGGATTGATCGAAGGCAGAATCGTGAGGTTCACGCCGAACGGCTTGTCGGTCATGTCCCGCGTTCGCGCGATCTCCTGCGCCAATGCTTCGGGCGTTGGTTGCGTTAAGGCGGTCAGGAAGCCGAGCGCCCCTGCATTGGCAACGGCCGAAACGAGCTCTGCGGTGCCGACCCATTGCATGCCGCCCTGGGCGATCGGATGCTCGACGCCGAACATCTCGGTGAAGCGGGTGGTGATCATTACTTTCCTTTCCAGATCGGGGGGCGCTTCTCCGCAAATGCAAGGGGGCCTTCCCGACTGTCGACGGACCGAAACAAGGCCTTTAGCGCTGGGTGACTTTCCTGGGCATTATAGGCTTCGGCAATGTTCGCGTTTTCCAAGCCCAGGCGCACGATCTGCTTCGACGCACGCAACGACATGGGTGAAAGCTCGAGCATTTCGGTCGCCAGCCGCTTCGCGCACACCATAAGTTCGGATGGTGAGACGACTTCGTGCACGAATCCGAGAGCTTTACCTTCTGCTGCGTCGACCCGGCGACCCGTAAGGATCATCCCCATCGCACGTTTCAGCCCGATTTCGCGTGGCAGCCGGTGAAGCCCGCCCGCGAGAGCTGCGAGACCGACTCGTGGTTCAGGCAACGCGAAGATCGCCGTATCAGCGGCAACAATCAGATCGCAGGCAAGGGCAATTTCGAATCCGCCGCCCATTGCGACGCCGTTAACGGCGGCGATGACAGGCTTGTCGAGATCGAACCGCGCTGTCAGGCCGGCATAGCCGGTGGTCGGAGTCTCGAGCGGCTCGCCGCGCGACATGCGCCGCACCGTCTCGCGCAGGTCGTTGCCCGCACTGAAGGCACGATCGCCAGTTCCGGTCAGGATGGCGATCCACTGATCGGGATCGGCCGCGAAATCGTCAAAGATTTCCGCAAGTTCGGCGTTAGCGTCCGGATGAAGCGCATTCATCGCTTCGGGACGCTTGATCGTCACGACCGTGATTGGCCCATCTCGCTCGACATAAGTGAATTGTCGGGTTCGGCCCGCGACCGTCCCGACTAAAGTCCAGACCGGCTTGCCGAAAACGTCGCGCCGTATGACGCCTTCGACACCAATCGCGCTGCGATCGAGCGACGTCAAAAGGCCGATACCCTGTGCGTCGCCAGCCGGCACCCGGGCCATCGTTCGGTCACCTGACGGCGTCCTGGCGATCACGACCCCTTGCAGTGGTTCACCATCGCGTGCGTAGGTGACGGTGTAGGTCTCAATCGTAGCAGGTCCGACATATTTCGGAGCGAGCTGCGGAACCGGTCCGCGAGCAGCGTCCGCAGCCGACTGCACAGACGAATCGAGCGAGATCGGGCTGATCGGTGGCGTAGTGCTGAGGACCAGCGACTGGTGTTTGTTCACATAGCCGCCTTGTCCATAAAGCAGTCCAAGATTGCCCGGATGGTTGCGCAAGGTTCGAACCATCGCGGCAGTCGCATGGCTCATGTAATTGTTTAGTGGGCCTCCAAAAAAAGTCAGGCCGCCTGCAACCGTGGGGACTGTCGTCTTTTCATCCAGCCCCATTGCCCGCATGGCCATGCGGGGCACGACAGGAAAACAGCTGTATAATTCCATGTGGTCGATCCGCGCGACATCGCCACCAGCAATATCGACAGCTCGATGTAGAACGGCGGCCTGCGCGGTTGAATGATCATACCGATCGCGGAGTAGATAGTCTTCTGGCTCTACCGCGTGTGCGCCACCCCAGACGTAAACCAATCGGTCTTCCGGTACACCGAGTTTGCGCGCCATCGCTAGGCTCATGACAATCACAGCCCCAGCTTGATTCACTGCCGGGTTGGCCACCATGAGCTTTGGATAAGGCCAGGAAACCATCCGGTTGTCTGCGCAAACGGTAGCAATAGTTTCGGCGCTTGGTGCCGATCGGATCCAAGCATTCGGGTTTACTGCCGCAACAGACGCATATTTTGCCCAAACTTCGGCATCTGCTTCGCGACCTTCGCGCGGCGTTTCACCCCAAGACGCCTGAGTGGCCATTTCATAAAAGGGATAGATACTGGCGGGATCACCAGCACCTAGCTCTCTGGCCAACGAACTCAGTGCCAGCCGCGTTGATGGAAATTTTACCCCGTCTTCTCGTGAAACGGAGGGTGTCCAATTCAGTTTCGCACCCTGCTTGCGGGCCTTTCCTCGAGCGTGACTGGCTTCCCCTCCCACGATGGCTGCAACGATTTCGACCCCCCGCGCAATCTCGATTGCGGCTTCATGAATGAGGCGCACCGGCGTCTCGCCACCCATGCTCGCATTAATCCGCTCCGCGGGCTCGATGCTCAATCGATCACAGAGCAGCCTAACGGGATCACGGTATTGCCAGCTAATCAAGCCAACGAGGCTGAGTCGGGTGACGTGTGGTAGAAGGGACACAGCCGCGTCCTCTTCGCATGCCTTGAGCGCAGCCATCATGAGGGCAATGGGTTCCATTGCGTTTTCGACCTGTTGCGGCCGATCAACTCGTTCGCCTACCGCCACAATGACGGGCAACCGCTCAGGTACCATCTCTTGCCACTCCTGTTTTTTACTAAACGCCTGCCGATCCCATGCCATACCGTCAAGCTTGAACCTAAGTTCATTAGATTTTGCTCAAGCCGAGTTTACCTATTGACATTAGGTTTGTCGATTGTCAGGTTATCGGCACGGTCGAAGAGCCGGGCTGGACGAGGATTGCTGAAATGGCTGCGCTCGAATGCGTTAAGTCTGCACTGCCCAAACTCGTGCCAGATGCTCGATCTTCTGTGACTGTGTCGCTGTTGCGGCATTTTTACACCCGCAGATGCAGGCACGCGCGGACCTTAGCAGAACGGCGATTCAGTCGCTGATCTAGATACCACGACACATTCGACAAGTGCGCAGAATAGCGCGCGATATAGGGGAGATTGGTTAGATGGCCGTAAGATTGAAGCTCGCAGTCCTGTCGCTGACAACTAGCGCATTGGTTCCGATGGCAGCGCTCGCCCAGACCGCTCCTGACACCCCGGCCAGCGCAGAGGCGTCAAATAATTCTCCTGACGACATCATCGTAACAGCTCGCCGAAAATCCGAACGTTTGCTCGATGCACCAGTGGCAATCACGGCCGTCAGTGGCAGCACGCTGAGCGAGTATCAGGTCAGCAGAGTATCGGACCTTGTTACCTTGGTGCCATCGATGGTCGCAGGAAGAGCGGCGTCCGGCTCGTCGGCCAGCATCTTCTTGCGCGGCGTGGGATCAACCGCGCTCAGCGCGGCCTTCGATCAATCGGTTTCATTTGTGATCGATGGCATCGCGATGAGCCGCGGTCGCGAAATCAGTTTGCCTCAGTTCGATATTCAGCGTGTTGAGGTTCTTAAAGGTCCCCAAGCGCTATTCTTCGGCAAGAATACGACCGGCGGGCTTATCAGCGTAACGAGCAACAACCCTACAAGGGAATTTGAGGCGGGTGTTAAGGCCGGGTACGGGTTTGAAGCGCGCGACAAATACGTCGAAGCGTATGTGTCTGGTCCGGTATCCGATACATTGCGACTGCGGCTCGCAGGCCGTTACGGAAAAAGCGATGGGGCTTTCACCAATACGGCGGCGCCAACTTACACAAACTATATCGGGACGCAGGTCCGGACCAGTCCTGGTCCACGACGTGGGGGCGGTGAAAACTACGGTTTGCGCGCGACTGCCGAGCTCGATGTCTCTCCGAATTTTACGCTACAGCTAAAGGGCGGCATTTCCAGTGTCGTTGATGGCGGTGCCACGGATCTGGTCGAGCGCGTTTGCGGCAGCGGCCGCACAACGCCGCTATCGGCAAATGGCAGACCGCCGAGTCCCAACGCCGACTGCGTTGTCAATGGCCGTTCGGACCAATCTTCTATCCCAGTCGAAGTCGCTCAAGCCGGTTACCGTTACGCCCGCGACGGCCGGATGTATGCTGACTTCAAGTCGCAATATGTCGTGCTAGCTGCAAACGTAACAAGCGATCCATTCGATGTCTCCTCCATCACCGGATACACTCACTTTCGGCAGGAAGATCTAAACAATGTGAGCGGTGAGGCTTACCCTGCCACATTCACACAGTTTGTCGATTTCAAGCAATTTTCGCAAGAGCTTCGGTTTCAGTCGAAGTTCAGCGGTCCGTTCAATGTCCTGTTTGGCGGATATTATGCTCATGGGACGTTCGTCCTCAACTCAGATGCGTACATATTGCCAGTACCAATTGATCCGGTCTTGAACACTTATCGGTCGTTCCAGCGCGACAATGGGTTCTCTAACGACTCTATGTCGGTTTTTGCCGAAGGTACATTCAAGATTACGCCGCAACTCGAGCTTTCGGGCGGTGCCCGCTACAGCATCGAGTCTCGAGATTCATATCAGTTCTCGTTTGCATCTCATCCAGCTCTCGCAGCGGCCTTTCCGGGGGGGTTGTCGCTGCGAGACCGGTACCGTGACACCAATCTCTCCCCGCAGGTCACGCTCCGCTACAAGCCGACGGTCGATACCACGCTTTATGCAACCTACAAGGAAGGTTTTAAGGCTGGCGGATTCAACATTTCTGCGGGCCTCACCGCAGCGTCGACCCAGGCTGGCAGCCGGTACCGGGCGGAAACCGCAAAGGGCGGAGAAATTGGTTTGCGGACATTGTTGCTCGATCGGCGCCTCAGCTTGAACGTCACGGGCTACTCGTACGAGTACTCGGACCTGCAGGTTCAGTTTTTCGATCCCGTCACGATCTCGCAGGTTTCCGGTAATGCTGGCAAGCTTCGCACTCAAGGTGTTGAAGCCGATTTCAACTATCGCGTGCCGGCGGTCGAGGGGCTGAGCTTCCGCGGCGCTGCGGCATATAATGATGCTCGTTTCCATAATTACGTCGGCGCCTGTTACGCGGGCCAGACGGTTCTTCAAGGATGCAACCTGGTGTTCTCAGGGGGCAAATTTAACGCTCAAGACTATGAGAATAGAACGCCGCCAAAGGCTCCCAAGTTTTCAGGACGATTGGGTGTCACTTTTGAAACGCCGGTGACGTCAAGCGGGATCGGCCTGCGGCTGAGCGGCGATGTAAGTCATACGTCAAGTTACAATTACTCAGACGCTTTGCGCCCCGATGCCGTGCAGCCGGCCTATACAAAGCTTGACGCGGCAATCGCGCTTAAAGGCCCTGAAGACCGCTGGACCCTCTCTCTCATTGGCCGCAACTTGACGAATAAGCTCGTCGTCACGGCAGCGAATGATATTCCGTTTGCCGGGGGAACTGGCGCAGGTACGGCGACCGGCGTGACCGCTGATATGTCCGCCTTTATCGACAACCCACGTGAAGTGTTCGTTGAGTTTTCGGTGAAGTTCTGAAGCAAAGCGCACTCCTGCCCGGTAAATTAGCCAATTTACCGGGCAGTAAATTCGAGCCGGCCTTTGCGGATTGCCATGATAAACGTTATCGAAGTCCTTGAAGCCCGCCGTGCTGAGGCGCGCCTCGGCGGCGGGCAGAAGCGCATCGACGCTCAACATGCCAAGGGGCGGCTGACCGCGCGCGAGCGGCTGAACGTGCTGCTCGACGAGGACTCGTTTGAGGAACTCGACATGTTCGTCGAGCATAATTGCGCCGATTTCGGGATGCAGGACACCGTCATTCTCGGCGATGGCGTGGTGACCGGTAGCGGCACGGTGAACGGGCGGCTGGTGTTCGTCTTTTCGCAGGACTTCACGGTCTTCGGCGGCTCGCTGTCCGAACGCCACGCGCAGAAGATCTGCAAAGTGATGGACATGGCGATGAAAGTCGGGGCACCCGTCATCGGCCTGAACGACAGCGGCGGCGCGCGGATCCAAGAGGGCGTGGCCAGCCTCGGCGGCTACGCGGAGGTATTCCAGCGCAATGTGCTCGCGTCGGGCGTGGTGCCGCAGCTATCCCTGATAATGGGGCCATGCGCGGGCGGTGCGGTCTATTCGCCGGCAATGACCGACTTCATCTTCATGGTGAAAGACTCGAGCTATATGTTCGTGACTGGTCCTGACGTCGTGAAGACGGTGACGAATGAGGTTGTGACTCAGGAAGATCTGGGTGGTGCGATTACGCATACGACCAAATCAGGCGTGGCGGACGTCGCCTTCGACAACGATATCGAGGCGCTGCTCGCGGCGCGCGACTTCGTGGACTTCTTGCCCGAGAACAACCGGTCGCCGGTGCCCGAGCGCCCGACGGCGGACGACTGGGACCGGATCGAGCCATCGCTGGACACGATCATCCCGGACAGCGCGGCCCAGCCCTACGACATGCACGAGGTCATCCGGAAGACGGTGGACGAGCGCGACTTCTTCGAGCTGCAACCCGCGCACGCAGGCAACATCCTGATCGGCTTTGCGCGGATCGAGGGGCGGACCGTCGGCATCGTCGCCAACCAGCCGATGGTGCTGGCCGGGTGCCTCGATATCAATTCGTCGAAGAAAGCCGCGCGGTTCGTGCGCTTCTGCGATGCGTTCGACATTCCGATCGTGACCTTCGTGGATGTGCCGGGTTTCCTGCCGGGCGTGGTGCAGGAGCACAGCGGCATCATCAAGCACGGCGCGAAACTCCTGTTCGCCTATGCCGAGGCGACCGTGCCGAAGATCACTGTGATCACACGCAAGGCCTATGGCGGCGCGTACGACGTGATGGCGTCGAAGCATCTGCGCGGGGATTTGAACTATGCGTGGCCGACGGCCGAAATTGCGGTGATGGGCGCGAAGGGCGCGGTCGAGATCATCTTTCGCGGCAAGACGCCCGAAGAGATCGCCGAGCGCACCGCGGAATATGAAGCGCGCTTCGCCAACCCGTTCGTGGCGGCGAGCAAGGGATTTATCGACGAGGTGATCATGCCACATTCGACGCGGCGGCGGGTCGCGCTGGGGCTACGGAAACTGCGGAACAAGAGCCTCGAGAATCCGTGGAAGAAGCATGATAATATTCCGTTGTGAAGGGTGCTTCCCATGATCGACCGTAAAGACTGGAAGGCGCTCGCCGCCAAAGAGGTGAAGGGCAAATCGCTCGACTGGGCGACGCCCGAGGGGTTTACGATCAAGCCGCTGTATACGGCGGAGGACGGGGGCGACCCTGGCCTGCCGGGCTTCGCGCCGTTCACGCGCGGGGTGCGCGCCTCGATGTACGCGGGTCGGCCGTGGACGATCCGTCAATATGCGGGGTTCTCGACAGCGGAAGAGAGCAACGCCTTCTACCGCCGCAACCTTGCCGCCGGGCAAAAGGGCCTGAGCGTTGCCTTCGACCTCGCCACCCACCGCGGCTACGACAGCGACCATCCGCGCGTCGTCGGCGATGTCGGCAAGGCGGGCGTCGCCATCGACAGCGTCGAGGACATGAAGATCCTGTTCGACGGCATTCCGCTCGACCAGATGTCGGTCAGCATGACGATGAACGGCGCGGTGATCCCGATTCTGGCCTTTTTCATCGTCGCGGGCGAGGAACAGGGGGTGCCGCAGGCGCTGCTCGACGGGACCATCCAGAACGACATCCTGAAGGAGTTCATGGTCCGCAACACCTACATCTACCCGCCCGAACCCTCGATGCGGATCGTGTCGGACATCATCGCCTACACCTCGGCCAACATGCCGAAATTCAACAGCATTTCGATCAGCGGCTATCACATGCACGAAGCCGGAGCGACCGCGGTGCAGGAGCTGGCATTCACGATTGCCGACGGCAAGGAATACGTCCAGCGCGCGATGGCCAGCGGGCTGGACATCGATGCGTTCGCCGGGCGGCTGTCGTTCTTCTTCGGCATCGGCATGAATTTCTTCATGGAAGTCGCCAAGCTGCGAGCGGCCCGAACGCTCTGGCACCGCGTCATGGACGGCCTCGGTGCCAAGGACGAGCGCAGCAAGATGCTCCGCACGCACTGCCAGACGTCAGGTGTGAGCTTGCAGGAGAGCGATCCCTACAACAACGTCATCCGCACCACCGTCGAGGCAATGGCGGCGGTGCTTGGCGGTACACAGAGTCTCCATACCAATGCCCTCGACGAAGCCATTGCCTTGCCAACGGAATTTTCTGCCCGCATCGCGCGCAACACGCAGATCGTGCTGGCCGAGGAGACGGGCATTACCAAGGTCGTCGACCCGTTGGGTGGCAGCTATTATGTCGAGGCGCTGACCAGCGAGCTCACAGAGCAAGCGTGGAAGATCATCGGCGAGGTCGACGAGCTCGGCGGTATGACCAAGGCGGTCGCCAGCGGCATGCCCAAGCGCCTGATCGAGGAAGCCGCCGCCGCACGACAGGCCCGCGTCGACAAGGGCGAGGACGTCATCGTCGGCGTCAACAAGTACAGACCCGAAAACGCCGACAACATCGACTTCCTCGACGTCGACAATGTGAAGGTCCGCGAAGGCCAGGTCGCGCGGATTGCGGCGACCAAGGCCGGGCGCGATGAAGCCGCGTGCCAGGCGGCGCTCGCCGCACTGACCGAAGGTGCGAAGAGTGGCGCCAATCTCCTTGCCCTCGCCGTCACCGCCGCGCGCGCCCGCGCCACGCTCGGCGAAATCTCCGACGCGATGGAACTCGTCTTCGGCCGCTATGCGACCACGCCCGAGCCGGTGCGGGGCATTTATGGCAGCGCGCATGAATTCGACGCCGCCTGGGCGCGCGTGACCGAAGGCGTCGAGGCCACCGGCCGCCGCCTCGGCCACAAGCCCCGCGTGCTGATCGCCAAGATGGGCCAGGACGGCCATGATCGCGGCGCGAATGTCGTCGCCAGCGCATTTGCCGACATGGGCTTCGACACGATCAGCGGGCCGCTGTTCCAGACGCCCGAGGAGACGCTGGCGCTGGCGCTCGAACGCAATGTCGACGCCATCGGCGCGTCATCGCTCGCGGCAGGACACAAGACACTGATCCCCGAACTCATCCGCCTGCTCCGCGAGGCAGGCCGCCAAGACATCAAGGTCTTCGCCGGCGGCGTCATCCCGCCGCAGGATTACCAGTTCCTCCGCGACGCGGGCGTGGTCGGCATCTACGGACCCGGCAGCAACATCGTCGAATGCGCGGCGGATGTGCTGCGGTTGCTGGGGCATAACATGCCACCCGAAGGATTGAGCGAGGCGGCGGAATGAAAGCGAGCGCCGTCGCACTAGCTGGGTTGCTCAGCATGGCGACTGCCGCCTGTGCCGACCGCGCTCCGCCGTCCAAGTTGCCTGCGTTATCGACCACGAACACGAACCAAAACGTCTCGACGCTCGGTCGCTTCATCGAACAACAGTGCTTTGATCGAGCTAGCGATCCGGGTGCATGGGATGCGGCATTAAGTTCTTCGGGGTGGCAGGCAAAGCGAACGCAAACCGCAGTTCCGCGTCGCGAACTTGATCTTGATGTTTGGGAGTTTCCACATCTCACCCTGCTACGTGGACAGCCAGTAACCGCTGGCGTGTGGACATGCTCTCTCAACATCTCGGGCGCGGTTGCTCCAACCATGAACGCTGTGAAGCTTGAACTCTCCAAAATCGCAAAGACCAAGCCCAACGCCAGCGGGGAATGGGTTTGGCGACGAGCGCCCCTCTACGAATTACATATGACTGCCGACCCACAACCACTGACCGGAGGCATCTTTGTGAATGTCGAAGTCTATCGGCTGCCGTGGTGGCGCGCATTGTTAGGATAGCTGAAATGTTCACTAAAATCCTGATTGCCAACCGCGGCGAGATCGCCTGTCGGGTCATCCGTACGGCCAAGAAGATGGGCATCGCCACGGTCGCGGTCTATTCGGATGCCGACGCGCGGTCCCCGCATGTCCTGATGGCCGACGAGGCGGTCCATATCGGCCCGTCGCCCGCCGCCGAGAGCTATCTGATCGCCGACAAGATCATCGCCGGCGTGCAAGGCGACCGGCGCGGAAGGCGGTGCATCCGGGCTATGGCTTCCTGTCCGAGCGCACCAGCTTTGCCCAAGCCTGCGCCGACAACGGCATCGCGTTCATCGGGCCGCCGATCAACGCCATCGCCGCGATGGGCGACAAGATCGAGTCGAAGAAGCTGGCGTTGAAAGCGGGCGTCAACGTCGTCCCCGGCTTCGTCGGCGAGATCGAGAGCACCGAACACGCGGTCGAGATCGCCAATGGCATCGGCTATCCGGTGATGATGAAGGCGTCGGCCGGCGGCGGCGGCAAGGGGATGCGGCTGGCGTATAGCGAGGCCGACGTCCGCGAAGGGTTCGAGGCGACCAAGCGCGAGGGGCTCGCCAGCTTCGGCGACGACCGCGTTTTCATCGAGAAGTTCATCCTCAACCCGCGCCACATCGAAATCCAGATCCTTGGCGACAGCCAAGGCAACATCCTTTACCTCAACGAGCGCGAGTGCAGCATCCAGCGCCGCCACCAGAAGGTCGTCGAAGAAGCGCCGTCGCCGTTCGTCACGCCCAAGATGCGTCAGGCAATGGGCGAGCAGTGCGTCGCGCTGGCGCGGGCGGTGGGCTATTATTCAGTGCGGGCACTGTCGAGCTGATCGTGTCGGGTGCGGACCCGACGGGCGAAAGCTTCTACTTCCTCGAGATGAACACCCGGCTTCAGGTCGAGCATCCCGTCACCGAGTGCATCACCGGCATCGATCTGGTCGAACAGATGATCCGCGTGGCGGCGGGTGAGTCGCTGGGCTTCACGCAGGCCGATGTTAAGCTCGAAGGCTGGGCGGTGGAGAACCGCGTCTATGCCGAAGACCCCTATCGCGGGTTCCTGCCCTCGACCGGCCGCCTCGTGCGCTACAATCCCCCCGAAGCCGGTGACGGTGTCCGCGTCGACGACGGCGTCACCGAAGGCGGCGAAGTTTCACGCTTCTACGACCCGATGATCGCCAAGCTCATCACCTGGGCTCCCACCCGCCTCGAAGCGATCGACAAGCAGGTTACAGCGCTCGACAGTTTCGAGATCGAGGGCGTCGGCCACAACATCGACTTCGTCTCGGCGATCATGCAGCACCCGCGCTTCCGCAGCGGCGAGATTACCACCGGGTTCATCGCCGAGGAATATCCCGAAGGCTTCCACGGCGCGCCCGCCTCGCCAGAACTGCTCCGCGCGCTGGCCGCGATCGCTGCCTTCGCCGCCACCGCCGAGGCCGACCGCGCGCGGCGCGTGGACGGACAGCTCGGGCGGCGGTTGCAACCACCCGCAGACTGGCAGGTCCATGTCGGCGGCGCAAACCATGATGTCTCGATCAGCACCGACGGCATCACCGTCGATGGCAACGATCTCGACATCGAACTCGAATACACCCCCGGTGACCGGATCGTGGACGCGACCCTCGATGATGCACCGCTCGCCGTCCGCATCCTGCGCACACGCGCCGGGTTCAAGCTGACGACCCGCGGCGCCTCCCACATCGCCCGCGTCCTCCCCGCCCATGTCGCACCGCTCAGCGCGCACATGATCGAAAAAATCCCGCCCGATCTCTCGCGCTTCCTGCTCTCGCCCATGCCAGGCCTGCTCACCGCGCTGCACGTCGCCGCCGGCGACAAGGTCGAGGCCGGCCAACCCCTCGCCGTCATCGAGGCCATGAAGATGGAAAACATCCTCCGCGCCGGCAAAACCGGCACGGTCAAAGCGATCAGCGCGGCACAGGGCGAAAGCCTGGCCGTCGATCAGGTCATCCTCGAACTCGACTGATGATAGCTGCTAGCTTGATGGTGTAACGTTAGCTCGGAGTAGGTCGTTCAACTGGGTTCGCTAAATCGGACTCCAAAATTGCTGACCATGCAGTTGGGTGAAAGTTGGGTGAATTTCAGTGAAAAGCCAGCTATGTTTTTGGTCTGTTCTAGCGTCGTAACTTATACAATGCGCATAAATTCAACGTATTTGCAGATAGGCTCTGTGTTGACATCGCAGGGGTCGCAAGTTCAATCCTTGCCACGCCCACCATTTTCTTATCAGCTTAGCTTGTGGCCCGAGCCACTTGGCGCATCCGGCGCCCTCCAAGCGCGCCTTGCCAGTCGTCGTGATGGAGCGGGTGAAGGGAATCGAACCCTCGTCGTAAGCTTGGAAGGCTTCTGCTCTACCATTGAGCTACACCCGCATTTCAACGACTTAGAGCGAAAATGGGGCGCTGGTTTACAGCCCGGTTTACACTCATCGTCGCTGGCGTCGCACCTGCCCATCTTTTCCACGCACGTCAACGGTCGAACGCAGCGGCGAACCTTGGTCCGGAACGAGCGAAATAGGGAGATGGACAGCGACCGAGGGCAATCACTGCGGTCGTTTGTGCCAGGCAGCTCTCAGCAACTATTGCCGGCTCTCGTTGGCCATTGCACAAGGACAGGAATGAGTATCCTCAGTAATCCGATTTTGAACTCACCATTCGCTCCTCCGGCGAGGCATTGGGCGCTGGACACAGGAGGAAAACCTACCGGCGAAATTGTCGCCGAGCGTCGGCGATCGGAATACATCGTCGCTGTTGCCACACCCAAGCGTAAGCGGGGCGGACAGGAAGAGCTGATATTCGAGGACGACGTCGTTGAGCCTCGAGCCAATGACCGGATCAATGCAATCCGCGCCGAAGTCAATAAATGGCGCGCATCGCCAGAGGTGTCATGGGGCGTCACCTATGAAACGGCACGCCTCCTCAAACATTGGCGAGAGACGAAGGATCGCGATCGACCCTTGTTTTTCTGCCAAGTCGAAGCCGCTGAAACGATAATCTGGCTGACGGAGGTAGCGTCGAAGGCGGCCGGCGGGCACCTTGGATACTTCGCTGAGGTTGGCGAAGCCGCAAACCCCGGACTGTTCCGGCTAGCGATGAAGCTTGCGACGGGAGCTGGCAAAACGACCGTCATGGCAATGCTGATCGCATGGCAGGCGATCAACAAGTCCCGCCGGCCCCAATCGAAAATCTTCACGGATGCCTTTCTGCTCGTTGCGCCGGGCATTACGATCAAGGACCGCCTTCGCGTATTGATGCCCGAAACGACAAATTCGATCTACGAGCGGCTCTCGATCGTCCCCCGAGACATGATGGACGATTTGAAAAAGGCACGCATCGTCGTCACGAACTTCCACGCCTTCCAGCTCAAAGTTAAAACCGAGATCAGCAAAGGCACGCTTGGCGTCCTTAGGGCGCGCGAAGACCCAGACACCTTCGATGCGCGGTTCCGCGAGACCGAAGATGACATGGTTAAGCGCGTCATGGCACCGCTCATGGGGCGGCGCGGCATCATCGTGATGAATGACGAAGCACACCATTGTTATGAAGCTCCGCCGGCGAGCGCATCAGGGCCGGTGGCAAGATCCGAAGAAGAAAGTCAGGCCGAGGCGGAGGCAGAAGCAGAGCAGGCGCGGAAGGAAGCGCGGGTCTGGATCAACGGCATTCGTGCGGTCGATCGCGTCATCGGTGTCAAGACAGTTTACGATTTGTCCGCGACCCCGTTTTTCCTTCGGGGATCGGGCCAGGAAGAGGGCAAGCTATTCCCTTGGGTTGCGTCCGATTTTTCACTGATGGACGCGATCGAGTCCGGAATCGTGAAGGTGCCGCGCGTTCCGACGCACGACGACGTGGTCAAGCGCGACGAGCCGATTTTCCGCCACGTCTACAAGCACGTGCGGGACAGCCTGCCGCGCAAAGGCAGGCGAAAGGCCGCAGTATATTCGCCCAACGAACTGCCTGCGCAGCTTGAGGCAGCTTTGCGGGCGCTTTACCGCGACTATGCAGCGCGGTTCGAGGAGTGGACGGCCAAAGGCGCGGAGACTCCACCTGTATTCATTGTTGTCGCCAACAACACGTCCACGTCCAAGCTGATCCACGACTGGATCGCTGGCTGGTGCGAAAATCCCGAAGAAGAGGATGTCAGCAAACGTCGCTGGCGCGCGGGTAACCTGCCGCTGTTCAACAATGTCGAGGATGGAAAACAGCTCAATCGACGTCGCACAGTATTGATCGACAGCCATGAGCTCGACAGTGGCGACGCGATTTCGGACGCGTTCAAGGATGTCGCCGCCGACGAGATCGAGGCATTCCGGCGCGAGCTGCGCCGAACCCCTGGTCGCGATGCAGATGCTATCACCGATGCGGAGTTGCTGCGTGAGGTGATGAACACCGTCGGTCAGAAGGGAAAACTCGGCGGCCCGGTACGCTGCGTCGTCTCGGTGTCGATGCTGACCGAAGGGTGGGATGCCAATACCGTGACGCACATCCTCGGGTGTCGCGCATTCGGCACGCGTCTGCTTTGCGAGCAGGTCGTCGGCCGCGCCTTGCGTCGCGTCTCCTACGAACCCGATGACCAAGGCATGTTCCGTCCCGAATATGCCGAGGTGCTCGGTGTACCGTTCGACTTCATGCCGGCAAATTCGGTGAAGGACTTTTCGCCGCCCAAACCTCGCACCCGCGTATTCGCCGATGAGACGCGCGCCGCGCCCGAAATCCGTTTTCCACGTGTACTCGGTTACCGCGTCCAATTTCCAAAAGGGCGGCTGAACGCAACCTTTAGTGATGAAAGTCGGATGCGGCTTGGCGCGGACACACCGATTCCGAAAGAAACTGAGACCGACCCATTGGTTGGACTCGGCAACAAGCTCGACCTGGGCGAGCTCGACGCGATCCGGACGCAGACAATCGCCTATATGCTCGCGAAGCGCGCGCTGGAGCGCTGGGCGTTGATGGCCGAAAACATGGGCGGGGAACCGCTGTTCCTCTTCCCGCAGTTCCTGGCGATCGCACGGCGCTGGCTGACCGAATGCCTGCAATTGACCGACGGGCGGACGGCAGGGTGGCTCAGCTTTGCGAGTTACCGCGACGAAGCCGTCGATCGCATCGTCCGCGCCTGTGCAAAAGCGCTCGACCGCGCCGGCAAGGAAGAAATCTTGCCCGTCATGCAACCGTTCGACAACGAGGGGTCGAGCAAATATGTCGATCTGCATACGGCCAAGGCCACGTTGCTCGAAACCGATCCGGCGAAATGCCAGGTGAATTACGTTGTGTACGACAGCGATTGGGAAGCCGCGTTCGCGGAGCGGCTTGAGCGCATCCCTCAAGTGCTCGGCTATGTGAAGAACCATGGCCTTGGGTTCGAGGTGCCATATCTCTTTATGGGTGCGGAGCGCAGCTACCGCCCCGATTTCATTGTCCATTGGGACGATGGCCGGTCCGACCCATTGCAACTTGTCGTCGAGATTAAGGGGCGGCGCGATGCAGAGGACGAAGCAAAGGCCGATACGCTGCATTCCTATTGGCTCGAAGCGGTAAACAACGACGGACGTTTCGGACGCTGGGGACCAACCATCGAGATCGTGCGGCCGTATGACATGGCGCATGCATTCGAGACGATCGTGAACGCGTTTGAATCCGCGCTTCCGCCCGTCCCTGCGATGGCGGCCTGAGCATGGCCAAGGCACCAAAAGCGCCGCTGTCGATTTCGACGGTCAAGCATCGCGGCCAGCGGAGGCGCAACAATCCGACGATGGAATTGCAGAGGTTCCTCACTGACGAGGAAGCCGCGCCGGAGACGGTCACGCTGGCGCGGGCGTTCAGCCCTGCGGCGCAACCGGACCTCTACGACAGAAACAAGGCGCTCGACCCGCAATTGGTTTGGGCGGATACCGAAGACGGACGAGGGGCAGTGCAATTGGCGTGGCGAGGTAAGGATGAGCAGGATGCGGAGCCGCTGAGCGTGGATGCGGTGCCGATCTACACGGCAGAGAAAATCCATCCCAAGGCGATCATCGATGATATCCGCCGGCGCGCGGCGACGGGTGCGCCCGAACCCAACGCCCCGGACCTGTTCGCCGACTTCAATGGCATCGATGAGGAAGACCGGCTCGATTTCTACCAACACACCCAGAAATGGACCAATCGCCTGATCCTTGGCGATAGCCTTCAGGTGATGGCGAGCCTCGCGCAGAAGGAAGACCTTCGCGGCAAGGTGCAGGCAATTTATTTTGATCCGCCTTATGGGATTAAGTTTGGCTCAAATTGGCAAGTTTCTACGCGCAAGCCAAAGGTTCAGGATGGAAAATCCGACGACCTCAGTCGTGAGCCTGAGCAGGTCAAGGCATTTCGCGATACCTGGGCAGATGGCATTCATAGCTACCTAAGTTATTTGCGGGATCGCCTGACAGTGGCCCGTGACCTGCTGACCGAGACGGGGTCAATATTCCTCCAAATCGGCGACGAGAATGTCCACCGGGTGCGAGCAGTCCTCGACGAGGTGTTCGGCAGCGACAACTTTATTAGCGAGATCGTGCTCAAAACAACCAGCGGCGCGGGAAGCCCAAGCGGCGGCACTCTCACGCTCGCGGGCGTCCACGACCTAGTGCTATGGTATGCCCGCTCGAAACCAATCGTAAAGTATCGGCAATTGTATTTTGATAAGGGCGAAATGGAGTCGGCCTATCTATACCGCCGTGTCATTTCGCCCGACGGTCTTGACCGCTCTGCCTTAGAAGAGGAGTTGAGCGGCAGGCAAAAACTGCAGGACGGCGATCACCTGTTTATGCCAGACAACTTAACTAGCCAAAGCTCACCGGAAAGTGCGACGTTTAAGCTCGCATTCTGCGGCGAAACGATAGGTCCAGGTAAGGGCGGGTGGAAGACAAACGAAGTCGGAATGGTGCGTCTTAGGGAAGCAGGACGCATCTACCCTACCGGAAAAATGTCGCTGCGTTTCCAACGAAGACTCAGCGACTTTAATGTTGCGCCGATTAATGACGTTTGGACTGATGTAGGGACCGGATCATTTACGGCAGATAAGCTTTACGTTGTTCAGACTAACGTCAAAATTGTTCAGCGCTGCCTACTCATGGCGACCGATCCGGGTGACCTTGTACTCGACCCAACCTGTGGCTCGGGCACGACAGCTTTCGTCGCAGAGCAATGGGGCCGTCGATGGATCACCATCGACACCAGCCGTGTCGCGCTCACCTTGGCGCGCACAAGGCTGATGGGCGCGCGCTATCCCTGGTATGCGCTCAAGGACAGCGAGGTCGGGGCTGTTGAGGAACAGGCATTACGCTTGGGGCGCAAGCCGACCGATGCCGAAGCCGCAGAGGCGCGCAATTCAGGCCCCTTCACTAACGATATTGCCCACGGCCTCGTTCTCAATCGCGTGCCACATATCACGCTGAAATCGATCGCCAACAACAAGGCGATCGATGTCATCTGGGACCAGTGGCAGGAGCGGCTCGAGCCTTTGCGCGCGGCTCTCAACGTTGCAGCCGATACCGAATGGGAAGAATGGCAAATCCCTCGCCCACCGATTTACCCATGGGACGAGAAACCGGTCAAGGCGCATGCCAAGGCCAAGGCACTGATCGCAGAACGCGAACGGATGCGCGCGGACGAAGAGTGTGACGACACCGACATCGCCAAGCACGACAAGAAGATCGGCAAGGCCATTGGTGAGCTGAACAAGCTGCTCGGCCGCAGCTTCAGCATCGACGATCTGCCCGAACATGCTGGCGATCCGCTGCCCGACGCCGCGCTGGCACCGCATGCCGACTGGTGGGAGGCACGTATCGGGCGGCAGCAGGAAATCGACAAGTCGATCGCCGGCAATGCCGAAACCGAATATCTGGTCGACAAGCCCGTTGAATTGAAAGGCACCGTCCGCGTTGCCGGCCCCTTCACTGTCGACAGCCTGTCACCACACCGCGTTCTGCCTGCCGACGAAGACGATCCGATGCTGCTGGCGGCGCTGAGCGAGGACGACCCCGCCCCACACCGTCTTGCAGCGCGGAGCGATGGCGGTGAGGCGAGCGACGACTTCATGCGCGTCGTGCTCGACAATCTGAAGGTTGCCGGCGTCGGCAACACCAAGAAGGGCGAACGGCTGCGCTTCACCGCGATCCGCCCGTTTGCCGGACGCTATGTGAATGCCGAGGGCCGGTATACCGAAGGCAACACAGAAGGTGCGCCCGAGCGCCGTGCCGCGATCTTTATCGGCCCCGAATACGACACCGTGACCCGTGCCATGATCGTCGCTGCCGCGCGCGAGGCCGTCGATACGTTCGATACACTGATCGTTTGTGGCTTCGCATTTGAGGCGCATGCCTCGGCCGAGACGATGACGCTCGGGCGGCTGACCGTACTCAAGGTGAACATGAACCAGGACCTGCGGATGGGCGACCGGCTCAAGACCGCCGACCAGGGCAATCTGTTCGTCGTGTTCGGCGAGCCCGATATGAATTTTCGCGTCCGAGCGGACGGCGACTACGAGGTCGAGATCAAGGGCGTCGACATCTTCAACCCTAACACCGGTGAGCAGAAATCGTCGGGCAAGGTCGAGGATGACGTGGCCTGCTGGTTCATTGATGACGATTACGACGAGACGAGCTTCTTCGTCCGGCAAGCCTATTTTCTGGGCGGCAAGGACCCCTATGAAAAGCTGAAAACGGCACTCAAGGCCGAACTCGATGAGGATGCGTGGAGCGTACTCAACAGCACCGTATCCAGATCCTTTCCAGCGCCCACGACTGGCAAAATCGCAGTCAAGGTCATCAACCATTACGGCGACGAGGTGATGAAGGTCTACGCAATCGCCGAAGCAAGGAGCGCGTGATGGTGACGGGGGGATTCTACGACAGGCTCAAAACGTCGCGCGCCGAAGGTGGGTCGCCGGAAGGCGAAGAACTGGAAACCTGCGTCGAAGCGACCGTCGAAGCACTGCTCTCGTCCGAGACGGATGCGCGACGTCCGGGCATGTTGTTGGGCAAAATCCAGTCCGGCAAAACGCGTGCGTTCTTGGGCATCATTGCGTCGGCATTCGACAACGGCTTCGACGTTGCGGTCGTCCTGACCAAGGGGACCAAAACGCTTGCCCAACAGACCGTCAACCGCATTTCCAAAGAGTATCGCGTGTTTCGCGACGCCGAGGAACTGTCGGTCTTCGACATCATGAACGTCCCCAACCTGACCGATTGGGAGATCGACAGCCACAAGCTGATTTTCGTGGCGAAGAAGGAATCGAACAATATGCGACGGCTGGTCAAGCTGTTCGCGGAAACGCACCCCAAACTTCGGGCAAAGCGCGTGCTAATTGTAGACGACGAGGCAGACTTCGCCTCGATCCGCTTCACTAAAAAGAAGGGTTCTGACGACGTCGAGCAAGGGCGGATTGCCGATCGGATCGACGAGTTGCGGCGGGAGCTCAGCAACCCCGCCGTGCTTCAAGTAACGGCAACGCCCTACTCGCTTTACCTCCAGCCCGACGAATACGAGCGGCCCAGCGGTCAGAACTTTACGTTCGAGCCCAAGCGGCCGGTATTCACCCAACTCGTCCCGATCCATAGCGGCTATGTAGGCGGCGACGAATATTTCGGCGAGCACGACGAAAACGAACCAGAGTATTACCTCTGGCATCCCGTTTCTGACGACGAACTGACTGCTCTCAAGAAAGAGGATCGCCGTCGCGTGCGCTCGGACGAGGCGCTGTCATCGCCCCGAACTGAGGCACTGCGACATGCATTAGTGACCTTCGTGACGGCTGCAGCGCTTCGTCGGTTACAGCAGAAAGCGGAGGGCACGGCTCCGAAGCGCTATTCGATGATCGTCCATGTGGAGACTGCGCGCGTATCCCATGCATGGCAGCATACGGTTGCAAAAGAGATCATTGACGGCATGGCAGCCGCCGCTCGCGCAAACGATGCCATCTTCGGCCAGCTTATTGAACGGTCGATTGACGATCTTCAGCGATCCATCATCGCCAGCGGAACGGTAATGCCAGACCGCAGTGTTCTATTGAAAGACGTTCACGATGCTTTTGTGAAAGGTGGCGTTGTTACCGAGCGGGTCAACTCTGACAATGACGTTCAAGCGCTTCTCGACGAAAACGCTGAGCTTCGTTTGAGGACCCCATTTAACGTTTTTATTGGAGGGCAAATTCTCGATCGTGGGATTACTGTGCCTAATTTACTTGCCTTTTTTTACGGCCGGTCGCCTAAAAAAATGCAGCAAGACACTGTTCTTCAGCATGCCCGCATGTACGGCGCTCGACCAAGATCAGATCTGGCGGTAAGTCGGTTTTACACAACGCCTTCAAATTATAGCACGTTGAAGCGCATCCATGAGTTCGATTCGGCACTTCGTCACGCCTTCAAAACGGGAGCTCACGACCGGGGCGTCGCGTTTGTGATGAAAGATGATAGCAACCGTGTCGTTCCATGCGCGCCAAGCAAGATTTTAGTTTCTAATATCGTATCGCTGAGGCCTAACGCCGCGCTAGTCCCAGCCGGTTTTCAAACCAAATCGCCGACCGATTTAGCTCGTATCGGAAGCGCTATTGCAAAACTTATCCCCAGCGAGGCGCTTCAGGCCAGCGAACCTGTGAAAATTACATGCGATCTCGCAGTCAGGATATTGAGCGTCTTAGAGCCGTCGTTAGTTTTTGAAGAAGGTTACAGCTTTGACTGGGAGGCGGCGCGGGCGGCGATCGAGTATTATTCGCGGATTGCCTCACCGCCGGAAACCCGAGACGCCTGTTGGCTTTACGTCGTAGCGGGCAGGACAATGAGCCGAAAGAGAACGGGAGGAAGGTTTTCCGACGCGCCACTTTCGTATCAAGAGCGCGCGGCGTTCCGGTCATTGGATGGGTCCGCTCCCGTACTTGCGTTGCTTCAGCAGCAAGGGGCGCAAGAGGATGGTTGGCGCGGCGCTCCATTTTGGTGGCCAGTGCTAGTCGCCCCTCAGCGATCTGTACCGAGCATCTTTGCCACCTCCACGCGGGGAGGGGACGAGACCGAAGACCCAGATGAGTAACGCGGTATTGCTCAAGCGGCTCGTTCGGCACACTGGCAGCTAGGCAGCAAAGTCGGCATAGAGGGTGTACGCACGCTACTTTGGTCAAAAGCGCCCGCTCGGATCCGCAGAACGGGTTTACTCGCTCGCCAACATGCGCGCCTCTTTGTGTACGATCCGATGACAGTTGGCGCATAAACACGCCAAGTCAGCCAGTCTGGTGACCTGTCCCTCAGTCATTTTTCCGACTGGCGTCTCGGTATGATGAACCTCGATGACGGCGTCCCCATAAGTACCCAGTGCTACGCTTGGCACGACCTTGCAACGCTCACATTGCAAGAAACCGAGCTCGGCAATTGTGGCGCGGCGCTTGGCCGCCGCGAGCGGGGCGTTGCGTTCGCGACGAAGGTGCGTGACGAGTTTTATCGACCCTTCAGCTGCCGCCAGATCGGGATCGACAAGATCTACGTTTTCAGAAGGGATCACGTCCGACTTGCGAACGATCGGGTATCCAGCTCGCTCGAGTATCTCGAAGCACGGCGTTCCAAGCCCTGCCGTAAAATGCTCGGGCCTAGCAGTCATTCCTGTCGCCTCCTCGAGTGCTAGGCCGAACACTTTCTTTGGGGCCAGCCGCTCACCGCCGGGCGCCAAAAGATCAAAGTCGCGTGAGGGGCTAAAATTCGGTGCGTCCTCTCCTTTACGGAGGCGCTCAACGGCGTGATCAATATGCAGGTTCGCGACCAATCGTAGATCTGCTGCAGGCAAACGGCCCGCGTAGCTGTCAGCTGAACCTACGGGCTCCGAGACAATATGGGCCAGTTCTGCAGGCGAATGCTCGGGCGCGACGATGAGAAAGCGTCGCCAGGCGCCGTTGCTAGAAGTGCCTGCGTTCATAGCGCGTATGAGCTCATTGAAGCGCTCGGCAACGGAACCGCTGCGAGCGACCGAAAGCTTACGCGTCTGGTGGGATTGGCCCTGCACGGGACCGCTATCTAGATAAAAGTCGGGAGCAACTTTCGCTGCATCGAGACGCGCCAGGATTGTTTCGACTGCCTCGCGATAGTCACGGTTTCGATCGACACCGCTCCGGCTGTGAACGACGATTCCGCGGTCGTCCGCCTCCACACGCGCGTTAAGCGCCTCGCCACTGCTCGTTCGAATTGCGACTTCGAAGGACACGTAACCCCCTTATTTGCTGCCGGTTCTCCTTATTCTGACAAAGCTGTCTGTTTGCCAGAGTCGATCGCCACGCTGTTATCCCCCGATACGCTTACCTAGCGCGATTATGACCTTTGATTGTTCGACGTAAACCCGGCGGATCGAAGCAACCCGGTCGGGGGACCAGCCCATGATGTCCGCGACCTCCCGATCGGATAGGTCGGTTTCCGTCATAAGCTTAGTGCAGAAAGTCCCGCGGACATCGTGCAGATGCTTCTTGGTCTCTTCCCCAGTGTCGTCGTCGATGTGAACAATCCCGGCCTCATCGCGTACCCGGTTGAATGACCCACCGAGGCCGTCGCCGGACCATGCCTTGCCGAAGCTGTTGACCAACACAGTAGTCACGTCTGCCTTTCGCTGGCGCGTTCGCAATTCCTCCAGCAAGCGGTTCAGTGGAGGGATACGGGGCATCGCCATCTGGCGGCGCTTGCCGGCACTGCGCTTCAGAGCCTTTTTGACGATCGCAAACTCTCCGACGTGGTCCCAGGTGAGCGTGACGAGGTCTTCGCGGCGCAGCCCAGTCAGAGAGGCCAAGCGCAGGGCGTCGACGACGTGATGCTGCTGTCGCTTTTCAGCGACTGCCGTGAAGCGCGCGATATCGGCGTCGGTCCAGATGATCTCGGCACGGCGTCCATTTCGATAAAGGGTCGGGATGCCTGTCGCGACGTTGATCGTCGTTCGGCCGCGAAGGCGCCCGAACTCGAGGAGCATCTTGAGCACCATTACGCCGATGTCAGCAGCGCGCGGGGTAGATGCACGGGAGTCTCGCCATGCAACGACCTTGGCAGTCATGCGGGGATCGTTCCAAATGCTGAGAGGCGTTTCGCCCCACTTGTTCTCGATCCGGTCGAGCGCCGAGCCCCAAGTCTTCTTGGTGCCCGGCGCAAGTGCCTCCCACTCCGGGCTCGAGCGGCGGTTCGGGTCGAGCGACCGCCATTCGCGAACGAGCGAAAGCAAGTTTTTGGGGTCCGGCGGTTGGTCGGACTCACGTGCCGCGGTGATCGCCTTCAAGATGTCGGTCGTGAGCTTCGGGCGAGTGGGGCTTGTCGTTGAATACACGCAGGGACCGCCCCGCCAGGCATACACGTACCACCGGGTTGGCTTTCCCGGCTGTGTCTTGCGAACGACGTGCAGACCCTTGATCAAAGCTTGCCCGCCCGCGCCCAGGCGTCGAAATCGGTAAGGTCCGCAGCCTCGTGCACCGCACCCGAACTCACTCGGACCGTTCCGTCCGGAAGCAAGTCAATCGTATCGATCAGGAGCCCTGCGGCTTTAGCGGACCGCACTGCCCGCACGACCTGGTGTTGGCTGGCATACCGTCGGGTGCGTTTCGGTGCCCGGCCAGCGGGGAGCGTGGCATATTCTTGCACGGCGGGCCCAGCGCTCCATCCAGTAGCGGCGGCGATACGTGGACGTGCAGGGGACTTGTCCTCGCGCATCACGGCGCCACTTCCTCGCAAAAGTCGTGCTCCGCCATCCAGGATGCGACTTCGATCGCGCGTTGCTGAATGACCTTGGCAGCGCTCGATAAGTGCTGTTGTGGTTCAGGTAGATTGAGGTCTGTCTTGAGTTCCCAAGCCCGCACCGTGAGCGGGTGGATCAGCATGACCGACACGCCGGTGACCAGCTCGAGGATTGCCTCAATCTTGTAGGTCAGCGAGCTAGCCGCCATTTTTCCGCCGCCCGGCGCCCCCCGAAGGCACACTAGATCGATGCGAGCCTGCTCGAAGAATGACGTGCACTCGGCATGAAAACGGCGCGTTGCTTCCCGGGTCCGGTCCGCGAGCTCCAACACGGCGCATCCCGACGAGACAAGTTCCAGCCCGCGGGGGGAATCGCGGACCGTTACGATAAAGAGCTTGCCGGCGCTCGTCGCGCATGCCGTGAATTTAAACCGCGGCGCGTATTGGTTCATGAGGATGACGTTGCTCACGCGGCAAACTCCCGGATCTTATTTTGCGAGGGGTTCCAGATCGCGCGACGCCAGTCGTGACCGGATGCCTGGACCTGATCATGCGCGACCCAGGCCTGCACGCCGGGGTCGACCTCGTAGCGGTACATCAACTGGTCGCTACCGCCGATCGACACGAACTGCGGCTCGAGGAGCCGGCGCTCGATCAACGAGCCACGATAGCGGACGCTTACCTCGCTTTGTGGCGCGTAGATGAGGACCTCGTCAGCCGACAGCGAGGCGCGTGGATCGACCAGTCCCTGATTGGCGACGCCTGACCCGAGGGCCTCGCGCCACTCGCTCAGCTTGTCGATCGCGGCACCGTCGATGAGCGCCTCGGTTCCCGCGAGATCGACGGCGCGGCGCAGCTGCTCAAGCAACTTTTGGAAGTCACGGTACAGCGGCGCAGTGAGCCGGAGGCCGCCGGGCACATCGTCGAACAGAACGACACAGTCGTCGGTTTTCGTGGGACCGTTTTGCGCGTGGAGCGCGATCCCCGAGTGGGCGGTGCGCACGTCACTGGGCGAGATACCGTATTCCCGCGTGAGCAGCCGCTCAAGACCCGTCGCGACTGCCTGGCGTGCTGCCACCTGGTGCGCCAGGGTGCCGGCGAACCAAGGCGCCGCGACCTTCAGGACGATGCCAGTTGTCGAGAACTCGCGCTGCTTCCGGCACATCTTGGGATCGGCGATGTCCTTGTAAGGAAGCACCGTCGTCCCGACGCGATATCCCTCGACCGACTCTACAACGCGCAGGCGCCCCTCAGCAAACGCGTTGTCACCATTCAAGAGCAGGTGGTGATCGATGATCTCGTCGGGCGCGAACGCCACGCTGACGAGGGTCTTGAGCAGCGGCTTGGTGGGCTGTGCGTGCGCCAGCCGTTCGAGCATGATAGATTTTTCGTAGCTCGTCGTACGCCACTCCCGGACGCGAAAGGCTTGCCGGTTGTGGTAGTGGATGGCGCCCGGATAGGCTTCGCGCAGGGCCTTGTCGGCATCTATCGTTCCGACAAGGTCGCCCGAGCGTGCATCTTTTAGCGCAAGGCCGGCGTCACCAACGCGTCGCAGCGGGTAGGCCAAGTGCGGCAAGTCGAGCCCGTAGCCCTGCATCGCGTCGAGATCTGCGGGACGCCGTGCGCCGGGCTCCGCGAACGCGAGTGCCCGATCGAAGGTCGCTGGCCACCCGAGGTCTTCATCAACTACGGGCTGGCCGTCGGCGCGGTCAGTTTCGTCGAGATAGCAGCGCGCATGCTGGAACTGTATGAAGAGGTTGTCGAGATAGAGCGGCGACGGTTCAACCGGTCCCTGGACGAACTCACGCAGCGAGCTCCCGAGCTGCGCGAACGCGTTGGGCGGTGCCAGTACGACGAACACGCCGGGCTGCGCTCGCCCGATCCGGCCCACCCGCTGGCGAAATGCCTTTCGCGTCTGAGGAATGCCGATGTTTAGTCCGACTGTAAACTGTGGCACGTCGATGCCCATCTCGAGCGCCGAGGTCGAGACCACCCCCTGCAGGTCGCTGCTGCGAAGCCGCTGCTCGATGGCACGACGGTCCTGCGCCACGTAACCACTACGATACGGCACGACCCCGGGCAGGTTGACGGTGCGCGTGATCCGTTCTGCGCCTTGCCGGGAGTCGGTGTAAGCCAACAGGGCCATGTCTTCAGGAAGGGCTAGGGCCATGCAGCCGATCACGTCGGCTGCCATTGCTTCAGCTGCCTGGCCGTGTTCCGGTGCCTCGACGTGGAGCAGCGTCAGGCCGCGGCTCGGCGCCCCGTTCAGTTCTTCGCCCACGATTTCGAATTCGCAGCCGGTTAGAGCATTCAGGTGGCCGGCAGGGTCTGCAATTGTCGCGGTCGCGGCGATAAAATGCAGGCGCGCGGCGCGGCCGCGGCGGGCACGGACTGCCGCGCGAAGACGACGGAATAGGAAAGCGCAGTTGGTCCCGAACGCCCCGTCGAGTGCGTGCGCTTCGTCGATGACGACATAGCGCAGGCGCTTCAGGAACAGCTGTATCGACGGGGAGGTCGTCTGGCGCATCTTCCAGCTGTGCACGACGTCGGGCGTTGCGAGGATGACCCGGGCCTCTGCCAGGACGCGTTCCCGCTCGGCGTTGGGTATGTCGCCGTTGATTTGGCCGACGAGCTTCGGATCGAGACCGGCGACAGCAAGCACCGTCCGCCAGCGCTCGTCCTGGTCGTTAGCAAGCGACTTTTGCGGGTAGAACGCCAAGATCGTCCCATCGCCACTAAGAAGCTCGCGGACGGCGGCTGCTTGGAAGACGAGTGACTTGCCCGATGCGGTGCTCGTCGCGATCACGACGTTCTTATCGGCGGCAATAAGCGCAAGTGCGCTCGATTGGTGGCGCCACGGGTGCCGGCCCTTTCCGAGCGTCGCCTCGAGCCAACGTCCGGTGGCTCCAGCCGTGAATTCGGCCGGGGCCGGCGCCTGGATCTCAGGACGTGCTTCGATTGTCACGCGCTCCACGACGCGCAGCTGCGCTGCGCCAAGCAGGATCTCTTCGGGGCCCATCAGCGCGCTCCCTTCACGCTGAAGGTCCCGAGCAGGCGTACCATGTCGACGAGGTGTTTGCTTGGCTCGATGTAGCGCTCGGTCGAGTCGAGCCGCGCGTGGCCTGCAAACATCTGGACGTCGCGGAGTGAGCCGCCGGTCTTGTGGATATTGCGTGCCATCATGGTGATGCAGCTGCGACGGCCCGAGTGGCTCGAGCAGCCTTCCAGTCCGCATTCCTTGTAGATCCGCGCCATGTACACGCGCAGCGTGTTCGAGCTTCGCGGCTCATAGGGAGGAAAAGGCGAAATCGCGAAATATTGGGCGTTGGGATGCCGGTTACGAAAAGTGCGTATCGCTGCCTCTATGATGGGATGCATCGGGACATAACGTCCCTTGCCACCTTTGCCGGTCTTTGGTGTCACCCAGATCTCGCTCGCGATCTTGCCGTTAGACGTGGTGACCGCGGACACGTGAAGCCCCGCGATCTCGCAGGCACGCAATCCCGCCAGGTGGGCAAGCGTGAACACGCAGGTGTCCGCCTCGGGCTGCTTGCTGCGCTGGCTGATGTACTTGAGGACACGCTTGAGCTCGGGCATGCCGATGATCTTGGCCCGCCGGCTTCGCTCGAACGTGTCGCCGTGGCGTACCTCGCTTCCGGCAAGAAGCGGCGGGTCCTGGCTGCGCACTGCCTTGTGTTTCGAGTTAGCGGGATCGGAAGGCAGCATCTTGACGAGGCGTTCAAGTGCGGCGCGCCGTTCCCATGAAACCGTCTCGCCATGGCGATCATAAGACCCTGTGCCGTAAGTACGGACCGATCGGCCGGGGTGGCGCGGTGCCGCGCCGGTGCGGGGTGTTTCCGTCTTTTTTATGTCGAAGCCCATGAATGCTCTCCTTCTTGCCGTGGACGTGACAATAAGGATGAGCAACTATCGATGATTCGCAAGCAGAGATTTTGTGTCATAAAGAAACGATGCGCCCTGTTACGGTTAACCCTGAAGTCAATGTTATCTAAACTGAACATCAATAGTTAGTTAGAATAACACTTGTCTGCTGTGAGGTGTCACTTTTTGGGAGTGAATTCCGCAGATTATCGCTCCAAAATTATGTGATAACATCGATAGAACTTTCAATAACATTACGTTCAAGAAATGAAATTCCATTTCGTTGGATCCGGTTATATTCCGGAGCTACGGCATGGCATCGCCGCCCGGCCTGGGGGCCACTGCCATGATCCGACATCGCGCCCGTAGAACCGTGGCTTCGCCTCGGCGCGTTGCCGGACTTCGTCCGTCATTGGCCCTAGCGGGCCATCAAAAGGGCAGGTTTCGCAAAATGCCACATTTAGTGAGCTTCTTGCGAGGACACCCGAAAATGCCACATAGCCTCGCATAAGCCACTGATATTACTATCAAAAAAACAAGGTAGAAAAAACAGGATGTTGCATTTTGAGCATTTTGTAACTTTGGACGGGTGTTCTTCGGGCGTCGAACTGCCCTTTGACCTGTCGATCAGTCGGCCGCAGGACGGTGTCAAACAGGAGCTGCCAAATGCTTGGCGCGGGCTCCGGCGGCACCCCTGTCAAAGTCGTTTGCGCTTGGCCAAAGGGCATTCTCGACCATAGTCGGCGGGGATCAAAATCAGAGCCGCTTTATAGTCCTAGGCGAAAAGAACAGAGCTAAGGCTTGACCAATCAGAGTTGATGTCGCTTCGAGATCATAGGCTTGATATCGATAGGGCAGTTATATGGGCCCTCTACGCCACTTTTTACTTGACATTCCTGCTCGTTTCTTATACAATCGCGTGCATCAGCAGCTGGTCCCGGGTCTCTATCCGCTTTTCTGTGCTGGTCTCCCAAGCCCTTTCCGCGCCGCGATCCGGGGGATCGATCGCGCGGTTTCAAGCGCCGCAGGCGCTCCCACCTCCAAACGTGAGTGTTATTATGACTTTGCTTGAATCGAAGGAACGTCGTGCCCGCCTCATCCTCGAGGCGTTCCGCGCGCTCGAGGAAAAAAATGGCTCGACCATGGTCATGGGGGCGCCAAATGCCTCCGAAACTCCCCGGGCAGTCCGGTTCGACGACAACATGCGGGCCATTTTTACGCCCAACCAGCGAATCGGTATCGGTCGCTTGACCCAGGAAAAGGCCGGCGAACGCTATTTCGATGACGACGGCTGGTGCCTGGTCGTGGTCGAGGTTCGCAACAAACGGCGCATGGTGGTCAACGTTCGCGGTGACGTGGTCCAGGTCCATCTCCACGAACATGGGCTCTGGGAGCAGTGGCTCGGTCTCGAAGCCGAAGACATGCCGCCCTATCACAACCTGCCATATCCCGACCCGGAGTCCCCGGCGTGGCAGGCGGTCATGGCCAGCGACGACTATAAGCGGCCGCCGCTACGCATCACCGTTCTCCCCAATGCACAGCCAAACCGGCGCCGCGGTCGGCAGCTTCGCTTCCAGTGATCCGGGCGGACGAGGGGCAGGCGGGTTTCGTGGTGTTGGACGGGCGCGCAGGCACACCGACGGCATCTAAGTCAGGCCGGGCGCGGCAGGCCTGGAATGGCCTCCGGTTGTTCCTGGCTAGCTCGCCGGAGAAATGCGCCGTCCTGAACCGGGTCGATGCTGGCGGCGACATCAAGCGCCCACCGCGCCCATTGTTCGACGGCCTCGGCGTCGCTTTGGGAGTATCGCTGTCGGACGCGGCCTACAAAGTCGCGGATCGCCTCGGCCTTCTGAAACGCCTTTGCTTCCTCCAGCAGCTGCTCTACGCGCTCCCGCTTAAGCCGCTCGAGCCTCTCGAGTTCTGCGCGTTCGGCCTTGAGGCGTGCGGCTTCGATCTCCTCGATCCGCTGTGCTTTGCGTTCGATCCGCCATTGATGCAGGCGTTCGCACGAGCCCCGGTAATTTGCTTCTGCGTGGACAATGACCTCGACCACCACGTCGTGCAACTTGGCCTCGAGTTTGCCCGTGGCATCGTCGCTCCACCGGATGACGGGCGGCGAACCATAGCTGCCGAGGATGGCAAGGTGCAGCGGCGTCTGAGGCGGCGTATTCGTCGGTGAATATTCGTCGGGCTTGCTCAGCACGCCGGCTTCATCGTCGAGCCTGAGGAACAAGGTCTCGTCATGGACCCTGACGTCGATGCCACGGGCGTTCCGGCCTGACAGCTTGACCGACACGCTGGCTCGACCGAGCGCGAGCATCAGCGCGTTGAGGATGCGAAATCGTCTTTGTTCGAACGGGCTTGCAAAGCGCGGGGCATCCCACGGCGAAAAGTACGCCCTGCCGACCTGGGCAAGGCGACGCTCCTCGTCGGCCGCGAGCAGCTTGCCGATCGCGTGGTGCGCTCGGGTGAAGTCGCGGGGGACCGTCACCTTATCGACCATCTCGCGGCACATGGCTCGAACCTCGCTGATGTCCGGCGCGAACGACGGCGCAGGGGGAATCGGGCCAAGCAGCTCGGCGTCCGTCCACTGGCGGTGATACGCATGATAGCGGCCGGCGCCTGGTGTGACCATGTTATGCAGTCCAAACGGTCTCGTCGGGAGAGATGGTCGACTTGCCTTCTTTCCCGCCGCGATCTTTGCCCAGTGTCCCGCTTGCGGTAGCGGTACATGGGCGCGCTGGCAGGTTTTACGCAGCGTCGGGTCTGACACGCCGAATTGCTTCGCGAGTGCGCTTATCGGCGTCGCCCAAACGAGGTCGTAAAGCGCTTCGCGGCTCAGCTCTTTGCTCAAATACTTTCTCCGAGTTTGAAGCCGCCAGGCTTGCGCACGCTTAGGGCGAGAATATGACTTCGGGCGTCCGCGAAATGATCAGCAAACCTTGGCCAGCGATCGCGTGCGGCGCTTGCTGGTCTGCAGGAGCGGAAGCGGAGAGAGACCGCAGTCCAATGCCCCGCCTTTAGTCAGTAAGCGGGGCCTGAAGGCCGCCTTGCGGGCGGGGCCATCGACGGGCTGATAGCCGCTCTTTGAGCGGGGCATTCATGTCGGACGAGATTGGGTCAGCGGACGATGGAGCGAGTAGTCATACGAGGTCTCGTATGACTACTCGGATGGAGATTGTCGCCCGGGTGTCAGGGCGACGGCACTGGACCGTCGAGCAGAAGCTGGCGATCCTGCGCGATGCCTTTGGGCCGGAGGGCTCAGTCCGCGCGGCCATCGAGCGCCATGAGGTCGGCAGCGGCGCGATCTATACCTGGCGCCGTCAGGCGATGTCGGGGGCGCTGACCGGGATCACCAAGCCAGCGGTGCCGAGCTTTGCCGAGGTCCAGATCAGCGAGCCCACAGCGATGTTGCCGGCGCCGCCGTCGGCCGGGCCGGGCAGCGGGCAGATCGGGATCGAGCTACCGTCGGGCGTGCGGCTGACCGTTGACGCATCAGTCGATGCCGAGGCGCTGTCGCGGGTGATCGGTGTCCTGGCACGATGATCCCGCTTCCCCCGCTGACGCGGATCTTTCTGGCGTGTGGCGCGACCGACATGCGCAAAGGGTTCGACGGCCTGGCGGTGCTGGTGCAGCAGGCACTGCAGCAGAGTCCGCATTCCGGCGCGCTGTTCGCGTTCCGCGGCAAGCGTGGCGATCTGGTCAAGCTGCTCTGGTACGATGGTCAGGGATTATGCCTGTTCTCCAAGCGCATGGACCGGGGTCGGTTTATATGGCCGTCGACCGCAACTGGCTCGGTCGCGATGACGGCAGCACAGCTTTCGATGCTGTTGGAAGGCATCGATTGGCGGCGGCCGGAGCGCACATATACACCGTCACTCGCAGGCTAAAAACGCCCGGATTCCTGCGCTTTTTCTGGCTCGCCGGTGCCCATTGTGCTATATATTCGCGGTGTCGGACGCAGCCCTTCCCGCCTCTGATAAGGATACTCGGATCGCCGAGCTGGAAGCCGCATTGGCAACCGCGCGCGCCGATATAACCGCCCGCGATATCCTTATCGATACGCTGCGCGTGCAGCTCGCCCGCCTCAAGCGCATGCAGTTCGGCAAGGCGTCCGAGAAGCTCAGCCACGAGATCGCCCAACTTGAGCTGGCACTCGAAGAGCTCGAGGCCGAAGCCGCCACGGTGAGTGCGCGGCGCACGGATTTCACCAAGCTCGACCGGACGGCACCCGTTCGCGCGCTCCCGGATCATCTGCCGCGTGAAGAACAGCGGATCGAGCCCGAACATGGCAACTGCACCTGTCCCGATTGCGGCGGGACATTGCGCCCACTGGGGCAGGATAGCGACGAGATGCTCGACGCGGTGCCGGTCCAGTGGCGGGTCGTCCGCACCATCCGCCCCAAGTATAGCTGCCGCGCCTGCGAGAAGATCGTGCAGGCAGCAGCACCCGTAAAGGCGATCGCGCGCGGCAAGGCGACGTTCGGAACGCTCGCCCATGTCGTGGTCGCCAAGTTCGACCATCACCTGCCACTCTACCGCCAGGCGGAGATGATGGCCGCGCAGGGTATCGATATCGATCGGTCGACGCTCGCCGGATGGGCCGGTCAGGCATCAGCGCTGCTCGATCCGATCGTCAGCCGCATCCGTGACATCGGGCTCACCGCCACCAAGATCCATGCCGACGACACGCCCGTGCCGATGCTCGATCCGGGGCGCGGCAAGACCGCAACCGGCAGGATCTGGACCTACGTCGTCGATGATCGCGCCTCGGGTGCCACCACACCGCCGTTGGTCTGGTATAAGTTCACCCAGGATCGCACGGGCAGCCACCCCCAACAACAGCTCGCCGGCTTTACCGGGTTCCTGCAGGCCGACGGCTATGCCGGCTACGACAAGCTCTACAGCACCAACCGCGTCACCGAGGTCGCCTGCTGGGCGCATTTCCGGCGCAAGATCTTCGATATCCACGCGACCAAGCCGACATCGCTCACCACCGACCTGCTGACGCGTATCCGGGCCCTCTACCGGATCGAGGACGAGATCCGAGGGGCACCGCCAGACGTCCGTCGACGAGGCCGGCTGGAACGAACGGCGCCCTTGATCGAGGCCTTGCGCACTACCCTTGACGACGCCTTGCGACGCCTCTCGCCCAAGTCCGAGATGGCTAAGGCTATCGCCTATGGCCGCAAGCGCTGGACGGCGCTCACGCAGTTCATCGACGACGGCCGCCTGGAGATCGACAACAACATCGCCGAACGCGCGATCCGCAGCATCGCGATCGGCCGCAAGAACTGGCTGTTCGCCGGATCGAAGGTAGGCGGCGAACGTGCCGCCGCGATCTACACCGTCATCGAGACCTGCAAGCTCAACGGTGTCGAGCCGCAGGCTTATATCGCCGACGTCATCGCGAAGATCGCCGGCGACTGGCCAGCCGCGCACTGGGACGAGCTCATGCCGTGGAACTGGCGTCCCGACTTCCCCACGATCGCCGAAGCCGCATAGGCAATGTCGCAATTCGCCCCTGTTGCGGTCGTTCGTCGATTACGCCTATTTCCCTCTCGTAGACGTTCGGGAGTGCAGCAATGGGGCTGAACATTGTCGTCGAGACTACCGACGGCTTAGAACATCCCACATGGGATCCAGTAAGGCGAGGTCCGGACCGCGACATCGCGACCCTCATCAAATCGCTGCCAGCGGTTCACACCCAAGATTCTGAAGGCGATACGATCATTAGGCCATCGGACTTTTCGGCGTGGAAGCAGGCGGCACCCGTAGATGCTGAAGCCCGATCGCGATATCTCGATCTGGTGGCCATCCTTCAGGCTGATCCCAAATACTGGATCGTGCTAAGCTACTGATCGGCTCGCATCCACTTTCCACCAGTCATTATCGCTCCGCGGCCTTCAGGCCACGCTTACTTTAGTCACGCAATCGGCGTACGAGCGCCCGCCATTCGCGCTCGGTCGTCGGCCCGATTGCCGGTCCATCGGTCGCATCCGTGGTGGCTTTCAGCTCAACCGACTTACCACCGCACGTTCCGCAGCGAAGCTTGCAAGAAAGCGGGATCAGGCTGACTGGCCATCGTCGAAGTCGCCCCAACCCCTCGAACGGGGCAGCAGGGACGACACGCGTGCGAGCTCATAGCTTGCATGTGACTCGGAGATTGACACGTTGGGCGACGACTTGATCAAGTGTCTCTATACGCGCCAAGCCGTTGCGAGCCGATTTCGTCTTCATCCGCCCCTGATGAGAACATAAGTGAAACATTGACAAGGGGGACTGTGAAAACTTCGCGCCTGAGTGTCGTTTCGAAAGCGGCCAAAACCTGAAGTTTAGTTCACTGCAAATACCAATCGGGTAAGCCGGTGCATGGAGCATCGGAGCTTGTTCGCATGGTCTAGGGCCGACACACCACATAGCCCCGGACCCCCATCTCAACACAGGCTGAAAAATAACTCATCAATAACCAATAGAGCTGCACAAAGTGGGGGGATGGCGCTGTCCCTTGGGCGACTGCCGCGAGTACCCCTTCTACCTGCGCGCGGCTAAGCGAGGAAGTCACGATAAACACCCGTTGGAGCACATCGGGGGCAGCACGGACCACCTCCAGCTTCTCAAATACTTCCTGCGGCGTGCCGCCGCGGATTACGCGGGCTATGTCGGTCTGGACGCCATCGTTTCGATAGCGATTACTCCAGCTCTCCAATTTGCTAGGCAGCATATTGGCGGGCAAACTCAAGCGACCGAGATTCTTGATGGCTTGGCCAACCGAGTCATGAAATGCAGAGGCGCTGAGCGACTGGTCGCCATGCTTCGCATGGTAGAAACTGATCATAGTCGGACTATTTTCTGTACTCACCCCGATAAAGTCAGCCCATTCGTCGCCAAGATCGTCGCAGAGCAGTATGTCGTCGCCATCGGCAATCGTGTCGACCACCGAGCGGAAAACTGAGTTTTCCGTGAAGGCGGTCTGGCCGAGCGCGAACGTACCTTTCTCACTGGTTGTATTCGCAAGCGATGGATCGACGCGGAGATGGGCGAGCAGTGCCGCGCCGCCTCCCGCCAGTGCCTCATCGCGGAATAGTGCTCCGTCGATGTAGGCGAGGGCAAGATCGCTGAAGAGGATCGTAAACAAATTCTCGCGATCAAGATATCTTGTGAGCGGCACTGCGTTGGCATCCTCGCCGAGCGGCTCGCTGCGTCTTTCGACCGAGATGTCTGAAAGTAGTGGAATATTAAGGCCTCGCAGCCCGATCCTTGTGGCGCCGATACGCAGCGTGGCGATTGGCGTCAGACCGTCTGCGGCCCGGATTTCATGCAGGCCTCGCTTGCGGAAAACCTGAAATGCTGGCTGAAGCGCCGCAAGCACCGCCTCAGCTTGGGGGTGCGACAGCTCCTCGACGCCATTGCCAACGTCACGGATCAAGCGAATTCCGTCCTCGGCGCTCAACAGCGTGTCGGCTAGGCTCATCGTGTCGAAACCAACGAAGGTGGGCCACACATTGGCTGCTAGCGCGGTCAGTTCAATCGGACGCGCAAAGTTTCGGATGAAGCCGGCGACCGCACCACCCTCGCTTTCCAGTAACTCGGAGATCTCAATAGCCCACGCAACTGTTCGCTCGATTCCAGTGCGATTGGCGCGCATAGAGATCCGGCCAGTGGTAGGCGTAGCGGAATAGACGCCGTCCTCTCGCCGAACGCTATAGGATTGGGGGATGAAACGGCTGGCACTGCTGGTTGCCACGGTGTTCTCAAGGTCGCGTGCCTCGAGTGATTTGGAACGCAAAGCGAGCGGTGAGATCGACATATTGCGCAAGCGAAGCTTCTCGAAAACGGCACCCTCCAGGGCTATCGTGCGCTCGATCCGCTCATTGGCAACCTTGCCGAGATACGCGGTCCTGAACGCGGAAGGCAGATCGAGACCGGACTTAAAGACCGCAATGTACGTGCCGTGCTCGATGAGCAGCACATAGCCATGTACTCGTTCGACGACGCCAGCTTCCGGTGCAAAGAAAGACACTTCGCGCTCGTGCGAAAAGCAAATTGCCGAATAGCGAGCGTTTCCGTATGGCACGCGATCGACCCGGAACAGGTTTCGCGAAGGCTGGCGGGCGTGTGCTCGAAGCGTCGTGAAGAGGCGCTTTATTGCGTCGTTTGACAGCGTCCGCTTACGTTGGTGAAAGTACCCCGATTGCGCGATCTCGACAAGTTCTATCATCGGTCGTTCGCATCCGAAGCTACGTTCAAACTTGGTTGCACCTGCGTGAATCGGGTTGGCAGGTTAACCGGCCTATACCCCGCGACCATTCGCTCGACCACCGAGTGTGCAGTAGCGCACCTTCGGGTATCTTGCGCGGCTCCCCGCGTGGCACAAAATAGCCGCCGCCCGACACCCTATCCGGGAAGCGCTTCCATTTTCGGCTCTTGGGAAAGTACTCAAGTGGCCACCAAGCGGCTGACATGGAGTTATGAATGGGGCCATTTGCGTCGGGCGCAACATACATACGTTTGCCGCCGGGCAGCGGAGCACCCTCGGCAAGATGATCGAACAGAGCTTCATTGAGTGCGAACCCGTGCGCTTGCGCCGCACGGGCCATCCAAATCAACGGGAATTTGGCGATCTGGCTTTCGGTCTCGGCCCAGCCACCGCCAACGTCAGAATGATCGCCGGCGAACCAGACGGTTTGCTGGTTTTGTAAGAGCTCACTTTCAGTAAATGGATCGGGCTTGAAGATTTGGTCGGGCGTCCAATTGTACAGCCGGAACATGCGTCGGCGCTCATCAATTGCCGCAGCCTGCCGGAATGTCCTCACACTGGGATTTGACCTCGTGTAAGGAAGGAAGGATTGCGTTGGAAATCGCAATAGGCCTGGGCGGACGAACACCGACGCGACCGTGTCCCAAACTCCCAAGAAATGTATGGGCACCCGGCGCGCGCCAATTACTCGCCGAAATTGCCAAGCGATATCCAGTCGGTCTTCCCTATGCGCACGCTTGTACGCTTTGAGCGCATATTTGGCGAGGTTGCGCTGATCGCGTTCAAGCAGGCCAACCAGGTGTATCAGGCCGGCCACCGCACGAGCTGTGTATGCGCCTCGGCTGAAGCCAAAAAGAAAGATTTGGTCCCCCGCCTGATAGGTATCGATCAGATAGCGGTAAGCGGCGAGAATATTGGCATCAAGACCCCAACCAGTGGCAAGCCCGAAGGTAGCAATCGCGCTTTGCGCAGCGGGATTCCAGTCGTCGATCAGCGGTACTGTGCCGATACCGGGATGATAGAAAACTCTTTGATTTTCAGTGCGTTCGGCGCAGCGGTAAAGCTTCACGACATTTGTCAGGTTGTCCTTGACCTCGTTACTCGTGCCATCAAGCAGCAAGATCAGATTACGCGCCATCGTTATCTCCCGCTTTATCGCTTGTTACCTCCAGGCCGGCGGCCGGGTAGACACTCGTCAGCGCGTCATACAATTCAAATGTCTAGTAGATCGGGCTGAGCCGGTTGCGCACTCTGAGAGCGCTCGAGCCGTATAGCCTCCGAGACTTTCTGGATTATATATGGTGAGCCCGAGTGACCAACTGCGCTGTAACCCGGATGACTTTTCAATGAATTGAATTGAGCTTGTAGATATCTATGGAAGTGATCCAAAACATTGTTTGCTTGAGAAGCGTATAGATGTCCGTACTTTGCCTCAGTTTGCATGAGATCGAAAATCCTGGCGTCAAGCGCGCGATCATTTAGGGATGTCGTGGGCAGAACTCCCCACACATACTCAGATCGCGCTGCAAGCAGTCTCATGTGCACCCAACCGCTGGCAGTGGCTTTGATACTGTCAGTCGATGATAACGTTGATGCAGTGGCAGAATCCGCTTCAACCAGCTCCTTTGCAACAAGATAGTGACATGCTTTCATCACATCACGATCGACAAATCCAAAGCGCTCCAAATGAGACTGAAGGCGTGACACTGCTACGAAACCCAATTGGCCGTTCTCTCCATTAACTCGGCGTTGGCTAATGCGATAAAACAAAGCCTCAGGGATTAAAAGATTGGACGGTCTTTCCCATTCGCGACCACAGTAAAATATATTAGAAACAAATCCGCTCGCCTCGCTAAAAAAGCGGTAATCTTGTCTCATAAGTATCTTGAGAACCAAGTGCTCCGGAAATCGTTGCGAAATTTGACCGGCTGCTACCCGAGTGATTAAATCCTCAGGCATATGGCCGGAGGTGATGATAGCCATGAACATATCCAAGGCTTTTCGGACGTTTCGGCCAGCCAATGCTTCGAGGATCGTCGACATATTAGTAGGTTTTGAAAACAGCTCAAGATATATCTGCTGTAAAAACTCCCCTGCTCTCGTTTTTGGATAGCTAATATTCAATCCGCTAGGCGTTTGATACCGTATTGTTTCGGGTGCATGTTGGGATAATTCGAGCTGGCTTAGCTCTAAACGGCGTTTAACAACATCTATGAATTTCGGCGGACTGATATGAAATACTTGTCCCGTTTTGTAAGTGTCGAGAGGCCGTTCGTTTTTATGGGCTTCAAATGTAACATCGCGCATCTGTAGGATAATGATGCATCGCATTTGATCCATGAACCACAATGCGAGCTGAAACGCCGCAAGCTGGCTTTCGACGCCGCGGCGATCGACGTTGTCGAATACTACAATAATCACGTCACCCCGCTCACCTTGCAAGTAACGCGAAGCGCCCCTGGCGACACGTTCAGGGTCTTGTCGCCAACCTTCGATGTCGCGAGCGCGCTCCAAATTGCCCCGGCCAGCTTCAACCCTATCAACCCGCGAATAGTATGATGCCCGCTCGCTGAGGTCGTGAGCAAAAAGACGCTCTTGATCCTCTTCGTGCGTTGGGTCTAGCGGTGCGCCTTCATCAATAAGACTTTTAACGAACGTATCAAAAACCCAATCATTAGCGTTGGTGAGATCATCGGGCGCAAAGTTAAAATCTAAAAACGCCCAATGTGTGGCTTCTCGGAGGGCTTGCGGCTGCAAGAACTCTTTATACCGTCGAGCGAATAGCGACTTTCCTGTTCCCACGCCGCCAGTAATGAGCTGAAGCTCGCCCGTCGGAGACTTGCTTGAAACCAAGTCTGTAAGTACTTTAGAAACCTCCTCTGCTCGCCTCTTTGTCGTCTTAATTTCGACCCGTGTACGTGAGCGTGAGAGACGGTCCAGCAATAACGACTCTAAGTTCTTATCGTAGCTGGTCACCTCATTAGAGGACACATAAGCCTTTTTATAGATTTCTGGATCACGGTTTTGATCGCGTGATGTAAAACACCGCCGAAGAATCGGCGACAAGTCTGCCGCAAATGTATTCGACTCGAGTTTAGATATAAGTAACGCGGGACCATCGCCTTGATTAAACGGGCGCTTGAAATTTAAGAGCTTGAGTGATGCACTTGCTACCCCAGCATATCGACTGAGTTGATCAAAACCCATTAGCTTTTGAAGTCGAGCAAGACTGTCGGACCCAACTTCAAGATCGGATACCAAACAATCAACAACTGGCTGATGATCATCCCACTTACCTGCAAGGAGCTGAATTCCGTTCGTTGCCAAAACGAAATTACACGGATTTATTGAGGACCGGAACCGGCTGTTTAGAGCGTGGGCGTAGAGTAATGCTTCTTCCCAAGCCACCGCGGCATTAACGCTAGGCGCCTTAACCTCGACGGCAACTACCGGCATGGCCAAGATGTAAATGGCGTAATCAGGAATGTATCCCTTCCTCGCCTTCGTCCCCTTGCCAATATCGAATGCGGTGAGAAACTCTTTGCTCCTGACGCATTCTAGGTCGACCGCGAGAAGCTCTGGCTTCGTCAAAAGGGGGAGAACTATTTGCGTCTCTACATCGCCTTCCGTGGCGGTCGTCGCAGCAGGTGTTAACGCCATTTTCTACCTCGGGATTCGGTCTGATGAAGCATAGCTCATTCGCAGCTGAAGCCCCAGCTGCTTGCGAACGATCGCATGATGCTGGCCTTTAATCGCATCATCGAAATTTCGGCGCTAATTTCCGGAGCCAGCCAGCCTTGCCGTGGTATCGCCTGGCCAGCGAGATCATTCCCGAAGTAGGCGATTAAAGCGAAACTCTTAATCGACCCATCTGATCTTCCGAAGCGAAATAGCAGTTGTACAAGAATTCTGCTCGGAGTTCTGCGTTGTCCCAGACCGCGGCCTCCTGATGTCGGTAATTGAAATGCAGATGCTTCTCGCCTTGCTTGAACGAAATGATCCTCGCGATCGCTTCCGCGTCCGGGTGGTGATGTCGGCTTCCGTCGGTGGAGACCGCAAACCTCCGGCAGTCAACGATGTTGAGCAGTGCTCGCGACAAATTGTTTTTACTGCCGTGGTGGGACAGCTTGACGAGATCGAATCGCCGCTCTTCGGCAGGTAGCGCAGAAATTGAGGTTGTAAGGACCGACGGGTGGGCGTCGGCTCCGAGAAGGATCCTTTTCGAGCCGTATTGGATTGCGAACGCGATCGCCGAACCATTTGGTGCGCTTTGATCCTCGGTCTCAGGTGCAGCCGCGAGCGCAAGGACGTCGGGTCGTGGGCCAAAAGCCTCGTAACCGTCCGGTACGATGCCCGTCGGGGCCGAATCGTGGGCCGGAACCTCACCCCGGTCGAGGCCTTCCTTGCGGAGCCAGGCCTTCCATTCCGGGATAAGCGCTTGGAGCTTGCTTCTGGTGGGCGATAGTAACGTAAGTTCTAGACCCTCGATCTCAAACCGGGGCAAAGGGGCATCCGATTCTACGACAACTGCACCGCCGTCGAAACGATGATTCCACGTCTGCGCCGAGTCTTGGAGCAGATCGGAAAGCGCTTCTCCCTGATTAGGACCGAATGATTCCCAAGTTCCGTCGACCAAGTGATGATAGGCATTGAACCAAATCTCTTTAAACTTGATTGGTCGGCCAGGATCGGCGAGCATTTTCAGGACTCCGGCGATGTGGTCGGCGTCGATGTGCGTCACGACCAGTAGCTCGAATGTCCGCTGGTTCTCTGGAAGCGTCCGAAAGGCAGCTTTAATCGCTGACCACCCGCTCTCGCGACCGGCATCGATCAGCATTCGCTTGGGATCCTGTTCATCTCCCCACGTAACGACCAGGGCGTCGCCGTCCCGCGCGGGAAACATTTCTAGTTCAAGCATCGCTTGTATGCCCACGGAATGTAAGCACAGTGAATGCTTGGCTTGGGTCGGTCATAAGAGCGATGCCGGAAACATGAGCATGCAGCAGCGCGATATCCTGCTTTGAATAACCATAGCGGTCCGCCGTTTCTACGAAGAGGCTGAGACCTTCCAGCAAGTGTCGCATTCCTGCGGAGAAATATGGAGGCCCTCGCTGGAAAGCCGTAACAAGCGCTTCAAGAGCCATCTTCAGATCTTGGTCAGTCTTCGCCCGATCGATACGGTCGCGCGCGTACAGAATCGCGCCGTCAGGAATTCCTGGAAACCAATTCATTAAATTGACAAGCCAAGGCGACCATCGATCGCGTCTTACATCCCCTGGCGGAAATACAAGACCGACATAGGCGGCGGCGGCCGCAGCAAGCGGGTTGTTCCGTTTCATTTCCATTTCCACCATCACCTGACCCTCGAAATCTCGATACTTGGTAGGGCTAGCATCGAAGGCCACAGCCGCCTCGACCATGCGACTGGCGCCCAAATAGCTTAGAAGCGCCGCACGATCGGAGTCGATCACGGACACGCGCAGCGGATATCCGTCTGAGCGTGTCAGATCGTAGAGAAGTTCAAACTCTACGGGGACACCTTCCCGATCCAGCCACGGAGCAGGTAGAAACGCAAGGTCGATGCCATCCTCGCCTTCGGTACGCATCATCAGCCTTGAGGGAGGTTGACCCTTTTCGTCCAGGGGTGTTGCCCACTGAGCAGGAACATCGTTGAAAGACACCTTAAAGAGCACGAGCGTGTCGTCAGTTTCAATCACGCCGTCAGGTTGAATTTCTTTGTGGTCCGACCAACCGGACATCGTCGATCGCGCTGATAGAAACTGCGACCGGACCAGAGCGGGCTCAACGTTCTCGGCCGATGAATAGGCTAACGAGTTGGATGGTAATGTGAGCGCTAGTCCCATAATGCTGAGGTCGGAACTCGGCGACCCGTTCTTCCGCCTCCCCCCCAGATACTGGAGCTTGCGCCGTCGACGCTCGTAGTCATCCGCCGATGGAACGTTGCCAGAGACCGTCTGCCAAGCCAGCCAGTCGTGTGACGAGCTGCCTAGGTCGAACTGGACGATAGATTGCTGGCCGTCGGTCAGCGTTGCGGTCGTACGAATTACAGTGCCGCCGGGGAGACGTGCCTCCAAGCGATATCGGCCATTGGGAAGGGCGATCGCGCGATCTGTGGATTCCCTGCCTTCAACGAGGACCGAAAGCTCGAAGGGCTGATCAGGATATCGACCGTTGCCGTCGGCGACCTGCCGGACCGTGACGACGGCGCCATGTCCCGCGCGCGATCTGGGAGAGAGCTTGGATATCTCTAATTTGAGGAAGGCACTCATTGGACCTCCAGATCGATCGGGAGATGGGTGGGTGACACTGCGTCGGAGTAAGGGAGGCACCGCTCACCGGAATGTAGAACCACCTCAAATTCATGTTGTCCGATGTCCAACGCTCCTTCCCAGTAGCTATCGGGTACAGAGGGCTCGTTGCATACTATTGCGCCATTCGCCTTGCACGTGACAGCCGCGCCCTTGAGTGACTGGCCATCCTTCCGGCGCATGAAGACGGGAACCTGGGGCGGTCCAGCCAGCCGCCGGATCGGAAAGTCTTTGTAAGCTGCTGGATCTGGTCGTTGGACGATGCCGGCGTTCGGTCCGAAGCCGAGCGTCTGAAAGTCCGACATCGCCTCGCATACCCGCCCGCTGGTCACGTTCCAACCGTTGTTGCCGCGCTTGCCGGCCGCCCCTTTGAGCGCGCGCAGAAACGCTTGCACACAAACACTCGGAGTGCCCATTTTTCCGTAGGAGAGACCGTCGCGCTCCGTGGACAGAAGGCTACACTGGAGCATGGGCTGTACAATACCCAGGCGGATTTGCGGGTCAGCGGTGATGAGCCCAGTGCCGCCGGTCTGATTAGCTTTCGCCCTCTCCTGAACGTCCCGGCAGCCGTCGAAGACAAGGAACTGGTGGCTCGGCAATTGTGTCCGAAGGCCCGCTAGCAGGTCGGCATAGTTGATCATCGCGTCAAGCGGCCCGTTGTGGTCGATGCCGAAGTCGCGCAGAAGGTAGAAGTCGTTCGTGCCGCCCGAGAGACCGTGACCGGCGAAGTAGAAGATGAACTGGTCGTCGGGCCCTCCAACTTGTGCCAGTACATCGATCAGCGCGTCGCGGGTCTCCTTTTGCGTTCCGCGAGAAATTGAGCTGACAATGCCTGTCGACGGATTAGTGAAGGTCGACTGCTGCGCACCCAGTTCTGACAGGACGAGCGAAACTGTTGACAACGGCCTGACGGAGCATTCGAATGATCGGATAAACCACTCAGCCAAGCTTCGCACAGACACTGTTGTGGAAGTCAGCTGGCCGAGCCCGAAATCCCATCTAGCTAGCGGGCCGCTGCCGCCGATTAGGTGCGGGTAGTCGGCGATGCCGACGAGGAACGCGTGCGTCGCTGGCCCATTCACCGCCACCTTGTGAACAATGCTCACGACGCAGCAACGTCGAAATGTGCGCTAGGCCTGGCCAGAAACTGACTGGCCAACGCCAGCACAACTGGCGAGGGCACGTACGCCTCACTGCAACTTCTTTTCCTAATGATCACCGTCCCCGCGGCTCCATAATCGTTTAGACCCAGACTATCGAATACCACGTATCTCGATCGCTGCGGAGCGTAACTCGGTAGTGCGTTTAGGTTTTGTGAGTTTTGATCCCCGTGATCTCGACATATCCGATGAGTTGCTCATGTCTAACGCCACTGCGCTTAAACTAAGTGAGCCTTTCATAGGCAATCTCATATCGCCCACATCTGCAGAAGGCTTTGAGCGCAGCGCAGGGTAAGAGCAACGAGCCTCATTCAGCATGACCCCGGCCCCCGGTGGGATTCGAACCCACACGACCGAGTTTGGCATACCCGGAGCAGATCCATCTGCGGGGCCACAGAGGTTCATTTCAAATTAGCAACAACAGTTGCCGTTTCAACCCTGTGGTTGAACAAATTGATCCAGTAGGATCACAAACGCAATTTAATCGCGCCCGCACTGTTCAGGCGGGAAGAGAACGCTAGCGTCGCCAAATCGTGAAGGCACAATGGCTCCCAGGAGCAGCAGAAAGTCTAAGGAAAGGGGTTATCCAGTCCAGCTTTAGCAGCCGCCGCAACTGCTTTCATCTTGGCAACATCGACTTGCCCTTGCAACGCCAACCGTTCGGATGGTTTTGCATCGGACGGCAGTTCCGCAAGCTGTTGCTCAAGGACTCGCGCTGCGTAAGTAAGTGCCACGGCACTTTGGCTCTGTCCACTGGCTGCGTCTGCATCGGCTATTACTGCAGCAGCCGCCGCCTTTGCGTCGGCGGCGTCGGCCTTTCTCGCCGCCTTGATTGCCTTGTCAGTCGCGACAAAGGCGTCGACCCCACTAGACGCGGCGGTAACGGCTTCCGCTGCGTGTGAAGTGGATCCGAGCTTGACCGTGCTCAAGCTGCCGTCGGGCAATTGCTCGAATTTTACGGAGCTGTCCGCGAGAACCTGACCCGTGAAGTTAAGCACGTAAAGCCTTGTAGGATCGGCAAGCGTTGCAAGCTGTGTATTCACCAGCACATAGCCCTTGTCCGTTTTCCGATACAACTCCATTGTAAACCGATCGCGTATGCGAAACGGAACACCGTCGACGGGTTGGCCTGCAACGAGATCGGGTTGAACTTGATGGCTATGGATGGTCGATGCGCAGCCCTGCAGCAGTAGTCCCAGGAGAAGGGCGCTGGCAGAGCGGGTCATGCGCCGCACTCCGGCAAGGAAACACTCGCACTAGGCGTCGCCTCGGGCGTGTCTCTTGGCGGATTAATGGTGCCGGAAGCGTTGCGCATCACAATTACAAAGTCGGGTGCGTCCGCGCCGGCGGTGTAGATCCATCCGTCGACCTTGGAATTAGTGACGCAGCTCTGCGAGACCCATGGTAATGACGGTGGAAGAACCGCATCCTTCGTTTTGCCTTGCTCCGTTGCGGTCGCCGCAGAGAGCCTGGTCGCCAAGTCAGTACGGATCGCCGCAGCCTCTTTCACATATCCCTGATATTCAGCGATCCGGGACTGGCGGTCCTTTACGCCGAAGGCAGGAACTTCGGCCAAAATCGCGTCAATTTTTTCAAGGCGCTCGTAGTCTGCGCTCATGTTGACCATCGAAGCCAACATTCTACGCAGTCCGCTCGCCTGCTCCTTGGCTGCAGCCCCATCTTTGGCACTGGTCGCCATGAGAGTGGTGCGCTCAGCTTCCGCGAGCTCAAACTGCAGAACAGGTATATAGCGAGCGCGCCACTGTCCTGCCGTCATGGTCGCAATGCTAGAAAATGCCTTTTGCACCTTGTTACCTGTCGCGATTGCCTGGATTGGGTCCGCCCCGCGCCCAGCTGCCAACTTCGTATCAACGAGGACCTTCCACAAAATTGCAGCGTCTCCGGTCGATGGATCTTGGCCAAGCGACAAAAAGGACTTGAGATAGCTTGGCGTGCCTTTCACGGCGAGGTCTGTTGCATAGATGAGCTTTTTGGCTTTGGAGACGTCACCGTTTTTGGCCGCCTCCGTGATAATAGCGTCCGCCTGTGCAAGCAAAGTTGCTGTTGGTGTCAAAGCAGGGGCTGCAGCAATCTGCTGCATCTCTCCGGCATTTGCCACACCCGGAGCCGGCGTAACCGGCGCGACGGTGGGAATAGCTGCCCCCTCTGCATTACTGAGTGCCGTCGTCAAATCCGCAGTCTCGCCGTTGAGCGCGATGGTAAGATCAGCCGCAGCGTCAGCGAAGCATTTTTTTTCGCCATCGGTACGGGCGAAGATCGTATCGAGTGCTGGCCCTTTGTCGTCCTTGTCAGTCAATAGCGCGCGGTCCAGCCGCGCCTTGATTTCATCGCCATCTGCTTGCGAGCAAGCCTTTCGTGTCTGACTCTCCTGAATGGCGCATTTTGCAACAGCAGCGAGACCGGATTGCCCAAGACACGCGCGGGTTCCAGCAGGACGAGCGGCCGGAGCTAGGAGCACTGGGGCAACGCTCGCGGCCAGCTTTATCACAGCCGTCGCAAAGGGTATTGCCTGATCGGTAATATCAGCTGAACTACTCGTCAGGCCACCGCCCGGCCCTAGCGCAAGATTGAAATCAATTTTAGAGAACCATGTTGGTTTTATACGCAGGGCATAGCGCTGGTTGGGATCGGGCACATAAGCCACTGAGATATCGTACCGCTCCGGATCGCTACCATCGATCTTCTTGATCGTGAACTCGGGTTTCGTGAGAGTGAAGGGTACGCCCACCGACTGTTTATCGGCCAAACCCTTGTAATTAGCATTGGAAGGCAGTCGGATCCCCTCGTAACTGCTCGTGCAAGCAGCCAATAGAAGTGGTGCGCTCAGCAAAATTTTTCTCACGGTTTCCCCGCAGTCAGCAGAATCGCTACGGTCCTTCGTTGACCGTCCCTCATATGAGGTTAAACCGGTGCCGAAACGAAATACAAGTCTTTTTAGGGGAAAGAGTTGTGAAGCGTGTCTTATCGATCTTGACTTTAACTTTGGCAAGCTTGCTCAGTACCCTACCGATATTTGGGGCGGCAAAGGCGCATGATCTCCCAGCCAGTATCCACCCCGCGACGCGGGAAGTGATCGACGTTGAAGATTTGCTGGCTTCCCAAGCCGCGACAGCGCCATCGCAAGCTAAGCTCTTCTCGTACGTCGCGAAGCGATTAACTTGGACGACATCGATGCTGAGCGTCTGCTTTTGGAATGGAGACCCCTTAAGGCAGGCAAAAATCGCGAAACTCGCCGATTCTATAGCAGCCCTAACGCCGGTGAAATTTAATTGGGGCGCCCCAGGGGCGTTCGTCTCCTGCCCTGCGATCGGCTACAAAGCTTATCAAATAAGGGTATCGCTTGAAGCAAAGCAGGCCTTGTTAGACGACGGAGATAACAGCGTCGACTATTTCTCCTCGATCGGACGAATGCTGCTTTCCTCAACTCGGCTGGCTAACGTCAACCTCCCTTTCCCACCGGGGGCAACGGATGCGCTAATTCGCGAAAAGACCCTTCACGAATTCTGTCACGTTCTCGGATGTCTGCACGAGCATCAGCGCGGATTATGCGACAACGATTTCAACAAGGCTTGGATACAAGCCCATTACGGCTACAATGAAGAGCAATATGCTGCCAACTTCATTCGGATTCCCTCATCCGATGGTTACTACGGTGCTGTTGCTTTCGGACTTTTCGACGATACGTCTATCATGCTCTACACGATTCCCGAAGAGGCGTTCTCCAATAAAACGTCCAGATGTTTCCGAAAGAATCCTGTCGTAAAACTGTCATCGACCGACGAAGCAGGTCTTCGAAACGCTTACTTATCGAAAGCGGATCCGCTCCTCCAGAAAGTGGACGATTTTGCTCGGCTTGCAGCGCTCTACGATCAGGCTGCCACCACCAAGCGTATCGAAGCAGCAGTCTTGAAAAGGAGCACGTCGACCTGGATCGGTTCTACCCCGCTTTTGCGGCATTCAAGCCGATACCAAGCGCTTCTTGATTTCGACAAAATGACAACGTCGATCAATCGCGAAGCCGACGGAGCGGCAAATGTCGCAGACAGCTATCGTCTGACGCCGGACACAACTGAAAAGCTAAAGGCGCTAATGGCACTGCTGCCGGAAGACTGAATTGACTGCCGCGTCCAGGGCGGTCCCCGAAGATTGATAAACAGGCAACCAAAAAGCTTCCTGCCGCCGTCCGCCAATAGATATGCCCAATTGATGGCGAACTAAATTAAAAGAAAGTCACAAATTTGAAAGTTTGCGGTTTACAGCAAACTGCTAAACGATTGATCGCATTGACCTTTTTTTCGTGTAGTTTACAGCAAAAACCCTGGAAAGCCGCGAATACCATAAGCTTGGAAGGCTTCTGCTCTACCATTGAGCTACACCCGCATCCGGTGACCGTCCGCTCTACGCGTGCGGCCACGGTCGCGGCTCCGTACGACATCGGCCCCCGTCCGGTCAACGCGCAACCGGCGCTCGACGGCGCCCGGTGCCTCGTTCGGGCGTCGGGCCCGTCCTGCGCATGCGATTCGGCGATGCTCATTTGGCGAAGGCGATCAGGAAACCTGACTTGCCCGGGATAAGCTGCCATACCGGCCGGCATGACCATGGTTCCAGAACGATGTGCCGACTGCGCCGTGCGCGACTCGGCGTTATGCGCGAGCCTTGCCGACAATGAACTCGAGGCGCTCAATGCCATCGCCCGGCACAAGATCATCCCCCGCGGACAGGTTTTCGTCTGGGAAGGCGAATCGAGCGCCATCTGCGCGAACATCGTGTCGGGCGTGCTCAAGGTCACGAGCGCGACCGCCGACGGGCGCGAACAGATCGTCGGGCTGCTGTTCGCCGGCGATTTCGTGGGCCAGCCGTTTCGGGAGGAGACGTCGCTGACGGTGACCGCCCTCAGCGATGCCGACCTGTGCATCTATCCCCGTCGCGGCTTCGAAACCGTGCTCGACGATCATGCGAAGCTCGAACGGATGCTGTTGCAGCGGACGATGGCCGCCCTCGACGATGCCCGGTCGCGCATGCTGTCGCTGGGGCGCAAGAGCGCGGAGGAACGCGTGGCGGGTTTCCTCCTGGAAATGGCGGCCCGGTGCGCGGAAGGCGAGGGGCGCGACAGTTTCGACCTGCCGCTGACCCGCGGACAGATGGCCGATATCCTGGGCCTGACGATCGAAACCGTCAGTCGCCAGCTGACCAACCTGAAGCGCGAGGGGCTGATCGCCTTGCTGACAGGACGCGGCGTGACGATCCTGAACCGGGCAGGCCTGGAGGGCCGTGCGGGCAACGACTAAAGTCAGCCGGCGTGGAAGCCGAGCAATAGCGCGCTTTTTGCCGCCGGGGTCAGCTGCGCGTCGCCCAGGTTGAGCAGGGCGAGCTCTTCATAGGCCATGCCGCGCCGACATCCGTCGAAATAGCTGCGCAGCATATAGGCGAGCTCGCCGGGCGGGACCGCGCGTGCCGACCCCGACAGGCGCTCCATTTCGACCGACAGGTCGTCGGCGTGCATCGCATCCACGGCATGGTTGTGGCTGATTTCCCTCAGCACGAGCGTCGCCGGCGACGGGTCCGCGTCGCTCGACAAGCGCCTGAACAGCTCGATCTCGCGCGGAAGATGCAGCTCGGCATAATCCGCAAGCTGCCGCTCGACGTGCCGCACGGCATAGGCGGGCGGCAGGTCCGGCAGGTTGTCCGCCATGCGTTCGAGATCCGCACACAGGCGCCGCTGCGCCCGATGGTCGGCAATCAGCCAGATGATTTCATGCTCGTCGATCAGGTGCCGGCGCGACGCCATTGCTACAGTCTCCGTGCCATGCCGGCCCTCTCCACCTCATGGCCGCGCCACGATCGTACCGTTGCGGGCCGACGTCATTGACGGATGTCAAAGCGCGTCGTCGCCGGCCGCGCATGGCCCTTGCCAGCCGGGACGGCACGGGCGAAAGGTAGCCAAACGAAACGCATGCGAGGAGAGTCGGCGTGGACAGCTATCTGAAGCACTATATCGACGGCCAGTGGGTCGACAGCATCGGCGGCGCCCGGCACGAAGTGATCTCGCCGTCGACCGAGGAAGCCTGCACCGAAATCACCATCGGGACCGCCGCCGATGTCGACGCCGCGGTGGTTGCCGCGCGCCGGGCCTTCGCGACGTTTTCGCAGACGAGCGTGGCCGAGCGGCTCGCGCTGCTGGCGCGCATCGTCGAGGAACTGAAGAAGCGCGTGCCCGACCTCGGCCGATCCATGGCCATGGAAATGGGCGCGCCCGTCAGCTTCGCCTCGACCGCGCAGGCCTTTGCCGGCATCGGCCATTTCGGGATGACCGCGCGCGTCCTCAAGGACTTCGTGTTCGAGGAGACGATCGGTACCACTCGCGTCGTGCACGAGCCGATGGGCGTCGTCGGCATGATCACGCCGTGGAACTGGCCGCTCAACCAGATCGCCCTGAAAGTCGCCCCGTCGATCGCGGCAGGGAACACGATGGTGCTGAAACCCAGCGAGGAATGTCCGGGCAATGCGGCGATCCTCGCGGAGGCGATGCATGCCGCCGGCGTGCCCGCAGGCGTGTTCAACCTGGTGCAGGGCAACGGCCCGCTGACCGGCAACGCGATCTCGTCGCACCCCGACATCGACATGGTCAGCTTCACCGGGTCGACGCGCGCCGGCATCCTGATCGCCAAGGCGGCGGCCGACACGGTCAAGCGCGTCCACACCGAACTCGGCGGGAAAGCGGCCAACGTCGTGCTGCCCGATGCCGATTTCGCGACGCACCTGCCGCCGACCGTGCAGGGCATCGTCGCCAATTCGGGACAAAGCTGCATCGCGCCGACGCGCATCCTGGTGCACAAGGACCGCGAGGCCGAGGCCGTCGGCTTTGTGAAGGCCTATCTGGAAGCGGTGCCCGTCGGCGATCCGATGGTCGAGGGGCCGCATATCGGCCCCGTCGTCAACAAGGCCCAGTTCGACAAGATCCAGGGCCTGATCCAGTCGGCGATCGATGAGGGCGCGACGCTCGAGACCGGCGGGACCGGGCGGCCCGCGGACATGAACCGCGGCTATTACGTCCGGCCGACGCTGTTCAGCGGCGTCACGCCCGACATGCGGATCGCGCAGGAGGAAGTGTTCGGCCCCGTCGCCACGCTCATGACCTATGCCGATGAGGACGAAGCCGTGCGCGTCGCCAACGGAACGCCGTTCGGGCTGTCGATGACGATCTCCGGCGATCCGGCCAAGGCAGCGCTGCTCGCCCCCAGGATGCGTGCGGGAATCGTCACGATCAACAGCTGGGGACCGGATGCGGGCGCCCCGTTCGGCGGCTACAAGCAATCGGGCAATGGCCGCGAGAACGGCGTCTATGGGCTGCGCGAATTCATGGAAGTGAAGTCGGTGATCGGGGCGCCGGCTGCCGCCTGACGGAACCACAGCGGCCATGGGGCGTCTGGTGGTGGCGCCACTGAAAAGGATTCCCCATGCCGCTCACCGCCATTGCCCTGAATTGTACGCTGAAGGCAGAGGGCGACAGCTCGACCGACGCCATGATCAAGGTGCTGGCCGCTGCCCTGGGCAAACACGACGTCACACTGACCGAAACGATCCGGGTTGCGGCCTCCGGCGTGAAATTCGGGGTGAGCAGCGACGAGGGCGACGGCGACGGCTGGCCGGCGATCCGTGCCAAGCTGCTTGCCGCCGATATTCTTGTCCTGGGCACGCCGATCTGGATGGGCCAGATGGGCAGCGTCGCAAAGGTCGTGCTCGAACGCATGGACGCGTTCCTTTCGGAAACCGACGAGCAGGGTCGGATGCCGAGCACGGGGAAGGTCGCCGTCGCCGCCATCGTCGGCAACGAGGACGGCGCGCATATCGCCAGCGCGCAGATTTTCCAGTCGCTGAACGACACGGGCTGGACGATCCCCGCCGGCGCCGCCTGCTATTGGGTCGGCGAGGCCATGCACAAGACCGATTTCAAGGACCTTCCCTCGACGCCCGACAAGGTGCTCGAGACCGCCGCGATGACGGCATCTAACGCCGCCCATCTTGCGAAATTGCTCAAGGCCGAGAATTATCCGGGCGTGGAGTCATGAAGGCCGACATATGCCGCGATGGGGGACGACCAAGGGCAAGGTGATGTCGACGCGCGCGTTGCTGCGCGCGTTCCAGATCACGCACCGCGACGGCGTCAGCGAGGATTTCAAGGTCGATCTCGACCTGCTGCGCCACAAGGACCTCGACCTCTCGGTGCGCCTCGGCGCCCTGCTCGCCTTCGATGCTTTGCTGATCGGGACCGGCATCAATCCCATTGCGGCGTCGCCCGGCGCGCCGCTCAGTCTCGACGCGCCGACCCAGCCCTGGGAAACCGTCGTCACCATGGTCGGCATCCTGCTGGTCGCCCTGTCGGCAGCCATCACGGTGCGCGCGATCACCATCGGCGAAGAATTTTCGGACGAGGGCATCGAGGATGAGCCGCAGGCGATTACGCGCCGCCTGTTTGCCGCCTTTTGCGTCTCGGTCGATGCCCAGACGGCCCTGCTGCGTCGGGCGACCGGCTATACGCTTGCCGGCGGCCTTGTGATTGCGCTGACCTTCGTCTGGATCCTGGCCGCAAAGATCCTCTAGCGCCGTTCAGAAGGGCCGGTTCACGCCGCCCCCGTCCAGCACGTCGCGCACCTTCCGGGCCAGGTCCGCCATGCTGTAGGGTTTCGCCAGAAACGCCACGCCCACGTCGATCATGCCGTTGTGCACCACCGCGTTGCGGGTGTAGCCGGTCGTGTACAGCACCTTCAGGTCGGGTCGCTTGGCCAGTGCCGCCTCCGCGAGCTGGCGCCCCGTCATGTCGGGCATCACGATATCGGTGAACAACATGGTGATTTCCGGCTGCGCGTCGAGCAGTTCGAGGGCGATCGTCGGCGTAGCCGCGCTGATCGCGGTATAGCCCAGTTCGCGCAGGGCATCGACGGCGAAATGGCGGACCCGGTGTTCGTCCTCGACGATCAGGATGATCTCGCCCGAGCCGCCGGACGGCAGTGCTTCGTTCTCGGCGACTTCGGCGGCCGCTTCGGCGCCCGTGAAACGCGGCAGGTAGAGCTTGATCGTCGAGCCCTGGCCGAGCTCCGAGTAGATGGCGACATGGCCGCCCGACTGCTTGACGAAACCGAACACCTGGCTGAGCCCCAGCCCCGTACCCTTGCCGACGGGCTTCGTCGTGAAGAACGGGTCGAACGCCCGCTCGATCGTTTCCGGCGACATGCCGGTCCCCGTGTCGGTCACGCACACCAGAACATATTGGCCGGCATGAACGTCGACCCGCGCCCGTGCATAATTGTCGTCGATGTGCGCATTTGCCGTCTCGATCGTCAGCTTTCCGCTGGAGCCCATGGCATCGCGCGCGTTGATCGCCAGGTTCAGGATGGCGTTCTCGACTTCACCCGGGTCGACATAGCAACGCCACAGGCCCGCACCGTAGATGCATTCGACCTGGATTGCCTCGCCCAATGTCCGATGAAGCATGTCGCACATGCCGCCGATGAGCTTGTTGACGTCGAGCGGCGCCGGGGCGAGCGGCTGGTTGCGCGAGAAGGCCAGCAAGCGCGCGGTCAGCGTGGCCGCCCGCGTCGCGCCCTCGCGCGCGTTTTCCAGCAGCTGGTCGGCCTTGTCGGGGTCGGTCCGCAGCCGGCGTTTGGCGAGTTCGATCCCGCCCAGAACGACTGCCAGCATGTTGTTGAAGTCGTGCGCGATACCGCCCGTGAGCGCGCCGAGCGTTTCCATTTTCTGCAACTGTCGCAACTGCGATTCCGCCTGTTCGCGCGACGCGACTTCGCTCTTCAGGGCGACCAGCGCGCCTTCGGCATCGCCGCGGGCACGGTCGACTTCGGAAAACTGGCGACGCGCCTGCGCCAGCCACAGCAACGACAGCAAAATAACGGCCAGGGCGCCGAAAATCAGCCCGGCGACCATCAGGCGCAGCAACATGCGCGACGAGTCCGTCAGGCCGGTCGTGCGCTTCACGCCCCATGCCCGCTCGGTCTCGGCGATCGCGCGTATCCGGTCCATGATCTCGACGCCGCGGCCCGTACGCACGACGTCGAGCGCGGCTTCGCGACGGCCTGAGCCGTCGAGGTCGATCGTCTGCCGCAGTTCCTGCAACTTCGCATCCAGCAGGGGCGTGAGCTGCGCCGCCGTGCGCGCCCCGCGCTCGCCCTGCATCACGTGGATGCGGGCAAGGGCCGGGGCGATCATGCCGATGCTGTCGCGATAGGGTTTGAGGTAGCGCTGGTCGCTCGTCAGAAGATACCCGCGCTGGCCGGTCTCGGCATCGCGCGCGGCGTTGATCACGTCGGTGATCGCCCGGCGGTACTCGGACACTTCGACCATGGTGTCGTTGTTCGCCGTCAGCCGCGTCGCGAGATACAGGCTGCCGAGGACCATGAGGCCGAGCAGCAGGAACGAAAGGATGATCGGCCGGGGAAGGCGGCGCGTGCGGGCGAGCGGCATCGGCTAGTAATCCTTCGAGACGCGCACACTTGCACTCTGTCGGCCCACTGTCGAGATGGTCGACAGCAGCGAAAGCCAGCGCGTGATGGCGAATTCGACGCGCGTTGCCGAATAGCCCTGCCCGTCGGTGATCAGTTCGATGTAGGTCCGTTTCGTGATGTATTTCCCGACCGCGATCGCGGTCTTGTTGCCCACGCTCGCATCCGCCGCGACGAAGCGCAGCCGGTCGAGGCCGATCGCCTTGCGCACCGCGTTGATCGGATCGAGGCCGGTGCCCCCGCGCAGCGACCCGACGGCCGACGCCAGCTGCAGCGCCTCGGGCGCCGACAGGTTGGTGATCGACGTGCCGAACAGCAGGCGCGACAGCAGTTCGTCCTGCGGCAGCGCGGGAATGCTGGTAAAGGCGATGATCGGTTTCTGCCCGGTCCCGGTGACCGACACCGTGGCGTTGAGCGACTGGATGTTCGCATTGGCGACGATGTCGAGCACCGGATCCGGCGGGAAGGAGCCTTGGAAGCGGATCACGCCGCGCGTCAGCTCGAACCGCTTGCCGGCGAACTCATAGGCGCCGCGAACGACATCGGCCCGGCCCAGGATGCGCGGCGCGTCGAGCGATCCGGTGACGCTCAGGTCCGCGCTCCATTCGCTGTCGAGGCCGAGGCCGGTCACGGCCAGCTGGTTCTCGGCCCGGGCCTTCACGTCGAGCGCCCAGAGCGTCGGCGCGGCGCGGACGCGCGGCGAGCCGAACGGCCGGTTGATCTCGCGCACACGCAGTGTCGGCACTTGCTGCGCGGCGCTTGCCTGGCCGAGCCGGAACGCGCCGCGATCGAGCACCACATTGCCGCTGATCCGCCCCTCCGGTCCGTTCGACACGATCCGCAATGGGCCCGTCACGGTCGCCGCGAAATCGTCGCGCGCGATCAGCGACGCATTCTTGGCATCGAGTGCCAGGTCGATCCCGAAGCCGTTGGCCGCGGCCAGGTCGAACGTCGCGCGGCCCGACACCGTGCCGCGGCCTGCGGTGCCGGTGAACTGATCGATGACGAGGCGTGACTGGTCGAACCGCCCAAAGGCCTTGAGCCCGCTCAGCACCGTGCCGCTCACCGGGCTTTCGAGGCGCAGGTTCTCGGTGCGGAGCGAGCCGCGAATGACCGGGCGGTTGACGCTGCCGGTGACATCCGCCCCGATCGCAAGCGGCCCCGACACGTCGAAGCTTTCGATGCCGGTCAGCCGCCACAACGTGTCCGCCGGGCCGTTGTAGCGGAGCTGGGCGAACAACGGCGCGTTCGTCAGGCGCGTGTAGAGAGCGCCGCCGCCGAGGGGCGCGATCCGCACCTGTGCCTGGCCGATGGTCTTGCCGGCCGAGACGGCGATGGCGCGGACGGCCAGTCCCTTGCCGTCGAGAATGGCGTTGACCCCGGCATCGACCGGTGTCGAGACCAGGAGCAGGCCCGCGCGCGTCAGGTTGCGGACCCGCAGGTTCGCGCTGCCCGTGGGGACGCCGCCGCCGGTCGGCTGGCGGAAGGTGACGCGCCCGCTGGCCGAGCCGCCCAGGCCGAGGTCGGGCTGCACGATGTCGAGCACGGTCAGCGGCAGGCGCTCGACCGTCGCATCGAGTTCGGTCGCCGCGCCGCCGAACTTGCCGCCCACCGTCGCGCTGCCGCCGGCAAAGCTGACTGCGGTCGGCGACAGGCGCCAGGCATCGCCCTCGCGCGTGATCAGTGCCGCCGAATTGAGCTTGATCGGACGGCTGTCGACCGTCCCTTCCGCGTTGACGACATAGCGGTCGCGGGCGACGTCGATCACCGATCGTATGTCGAAACCGCGGCCGCGCGATCCGGCGAAATTGGCCTTTACCTGGCCGATCCCGTCCACCAGCTTGGCATTGGCGGCGGCTCGCGCCAGCGCGATCTCGCCATAGCGCAGGCCCTGGCCGACGAAGGTCGCGTCGATGTCGGTGCCCTTGGGGTCGAGCAGCGCGACCAGATCGAGCCGCCCGCGCTGGACGACGATCAGCGGCGGCCCGACCAGCTTGACGTCGCGGGCGTTCAGATGGGCCTCGACGCGCTGGATGCCCTGCTGCACGCCGAGCGCGACCGTCCCCGTCAGCCCGCCGCCCGTCACCGCGATCTGGCCGGCCAGGCCCCCCGTCACCGCGCGCAGGTCGCCGCTCGCTTTGATGCCCGACGCCGTCAGCGATGCGATGCGGACGACGGCCTGGCCGCCGTTCGGCAACAGGATCTGGCCGTTGCCGCGGAAGGGCCCGAATTGCGATCCGCCGCTCGCCGTCCAGTCGAAGCCCTGCGCCGTCGGCACCAGCGCGGCGCGGACGTCGCGCAGACCGGCGGCGGGCAGGGGGCTGGCGAGGATCAGGTCGACCTTGGGCCTCGAGATGTCGCCGTCGATGCGCAGCCGCACCGGGCCATAGCGGCGCTGGCGGCCGCTGCCTTCGAAGAAGAAGCTGCCGTCCAGCCGCCGATAGCCGCTGCCCGTCACCGAAATGTCGCGCGCGGTGAGGCGCAGTCCGCTAAAGCGGATCACCCCGTCCGCCCCGCGTTCGAGCGCCGTGTCGATATAGGGCAGGCCGCCCGCCAGTCCGGCGAGGAAGCTGTTGTCGAGCCGGCGCACCCACACCTGCCCGCGCCCGGCGACGCGCACGCCCTGGCCGTTGGCGCCGGGCACGACCTTCAGCACCGACTTCACGTCCACGATGCCCAGGCCCGGGATGAGATAGCGGTTGAGCTGCCCCGACAGGCCGACGTCGTAACGGCCGGTCGCAAGGTCGACGAGCAGCGAGATGGTCCCGTTGAGCTTGTCCGAGCGGACCTTCAGCCCGTCACCGGTGATCAGCTTCGACGTGACGCGCAACAGACCGTCGACGCGCAGGTTGTTGAGGATGCCGCCCGCGATGTCGCCGACACCGGTCACCCGCCGTGCCGAAAGCGCGACCGGCACGAGGACCGGCTCTGCGGAAAGCCTGCCCCGCCCGATGGCGCGCACGTCGTCGAAGCCGGTGGCGTCGAACGCGATCCGCGATGCGGTGATGCGATAGTCGAAGTTCGCCGTCCCGAACGGCCCGTCGAGCACGACCAGCGCGGCGATGTCGCGGCCCGACATCGTTGCCATCACCGCTTGCGGCTGGCGCAGCCGCACGTCGACGCGCATCGCGTCGAAACTGCTGCGCGCGAGGTCGACCGTGCCGTTGGCGCTGAGCGCAAGGGCGGGGGACACGACGCCCAGATGCGTGTCGAGCTGACGGTTTTCGAGCGTGGCGTTGCCGGTCACGCGCATCGCCGGCCCCGTCAGGCGGGCGATCTGGCCGCGCGTCAGCAGCGACGGGCGGACGACACCGTTGAGACCATAACGACCCGCATCGGCGGTCAGCGCCAGCCGGGCCAGCTCGCCCGAACCTGCACCAGCGACCAGCGCACCCTTCCATTGCTTCCAGCTGCCGTCGCCGTCGATCCGCAGCGTCAGCGGCTGGGTCGTCCCGAGCATGCCGCCGATCACGCCTTTCGCCGGCGCGTCGACCTTTGCCGAAACGTCGAAGATGTTGCGGTCGGGCGCGCTGTCGAGCTTCAGCACCAGCCGGTCGCCGCCCCGCGACGCCGCGTCCAGGTCGACCAGTGCGCGCCCGTCGCGGATGTCGGCCCGCCCGGCGATCTGCGCGACGCGCGCCGGCTTCACGATGCCTTCGCCGAAGGTCATGCGGTCGATCCGCACCTCGCCCAGCCGGATGTCGAACGAGGGAAGGATCGGCTGCGGCGTCTTGCTGGGGACCAGCGCGGGCAGCCGGTCGAGCGTGGCGGCGGGGGCGATCAGCCGGTCGATATCGAGCCGGTTCGACAGCCACGCCCAGGGCGTCCAGTCGATGCTGACGTCGCTCGCCTGGAAGAATTGCCCCTTGGTATCGGCGAGGCGCAGGTTGCGCAGCCGGGTGCGGCCGTAGATCGACCCCTCGATCCGGCCGACCCGGATCCGCAGGCCGTTGGCGGGCTTCAGCGCCGCGATGCGGTCGGCGATGTAGCGATGCCCCACGCTGGTATCGGCAACATAGGCGAGCGCGCCGACGGCGATCAGCGCCAGCAGGACAAGCGCCGCTCCCCAGCGCAGGGCCGCCCTCAAAACGCCTGCCCCAGCGACACCTGGACCGAGATGCGCGACTCGTTCGGTCGGCGTGCGAGCGGCGTGCCGACGTCGATGCGAATGGGTCCGAAATTCGAGTAATAGCGCAGACCGACGCCGACGCCGACGCGCATCCCGCTGAAATCGGGCAAGGACTTTTGATAGACATTGCCCGCGTCGACGAACGGCACCACGCCGAAATTGCCGCCGAAAATGGGCAGTCGGACGCGCGCCTCGAGCGAGAATTCAGCGAGCGACCGGCCACCCGTCGGCTGGTTCAGCGCGTTCAGCGGCCCGATCTGCTGATAGCCGAAGCCGCGCACCGATCCGCCGCCGCCCGAATAGAACAGCCGCGACGGGGCGATCGTGCTTTGCGACGCGCCGGCAATCCCGCCGAAGCGCGCCCGTCCCGCGACGACGAGGCGCTCGCCGATCGGCCGGTAGTAGCTGCCGTCGAGCTGCACCTTCACATAGCCGAATGTCCGCGCCTCGAGCGACACTTCGGGCGACAGGCGCGCGGCCAGCCGGAACCCGGTCGTGGGATCGAGCAGGTCGTTCGAGGAATCATAGGACATCGTGACGGGCAGGGCGGCGATGTAGAATTGCCGTCGGATCAGCGCGCCGCGCAGCGGATCGAAATTCCGCTCGCTCGAATAGAGGATCTCGCCGCCGAAGCTGTACGACCAGGGCTTTTGCCAGATGATCGTCGTCTGCCTCTCGATGCTGCCGGCAAGTTCGACCGTATAGGCGTCGTACGAGATCAGGTCTTCGTGGCTGGCCAGCAGCCGCGCGTTGAGCACCTGGTCGCGCCGCCGGAAATTGCCCATGCGCAGCGTCGCGCCCAGCAGCTGCTCGCGCGTTCCGGCAATGCCGCGCAGCGTGACCGCACCCTCGGGCTGGATCAGGTTGCGGTGTTGCCAGCTCGCCTCGACGCGGAACCCCTCGCCCGTGCCATAGCCCGCCTCGCCCGCGATCGTGCGGAACGGCGCGGGGTCCAGCGTCGTCTGCATGTCGACCGTGCCGGGGGTCGTGCCCTCGACCGGCGTCACGCGGACCTGCGAGACGAGTCCGGTCGCCACGACGGCGCGGCGAAAATCGTCGACCAGATAGCTGTCGTAGACGTCGCCGGGGGACCAGCGCGCGATCACTTCGGCATGTTTCGCGCTGAACGGAGCCTTGCCGCCCTGGTAGCGGATCGCCCCGAAATTGCGCTTGCCACCGGGGTCGACGTTGAGGTCGAGCGTCGCGCCGCGGGTTTCGTGGTCGACGACGACATAGGGCTCGCCGACCTTGGCGAAGGGATAGCCGGTGCGCCCGAGCTTATCGAGCAGCGCCGCCTGCCCGGTGATCACGTCTTCGGCGACCACCGGCTTGGCCGGCGCAATGCCGAAGGCGGTCTCGAGCGCGGGCTGGTTGCCGGTGGCTTCCACACCCTTGAGGTCCACGCCGGTGAACTTGAACTGCTCGCCGGGCGTGACCGTCAGCGTGACCGTAACCCGTCCGCCGTCGGTCGCGGGCTTGATGTCGGTCGCGACGGTCGCGTCGTAATAGCCTTCCGAACGCATGATCGCATCGAGCAGCTCGACATCGTCCCGCGCGCGGCGATCGATCTGCGCGACGTTGGCGGGCTTGCCGTCGTTCTGGCGCAGCACCGACAAGCTGTCGAAACGTTCGCGCGCCTTTGGGATGGCGTCGATACCGAGCAGCTGTACCGAATAGCGCGGCGTCGTGTCGGGGCGTGCGACCGACGCGTCCGGCACGGCCTCCAGCGGATCGCGGACGTTCAGGTCGGGCCAGGCGACGCCCAGGTCGGGCAGCGGTGCCAGGGGCGTCTCGGGGTCGAGATCGCCGGGTACGCTGGTTGCCGGCGGCGCCGGCACGGGCTGCTGGGCCACGGCCATGCTGGAAAACAGCATGGCGACAGCCGTAAACCGTAAGCACGTGAAACCCGAACCCATGCCCGTTGCGCTACCCCCTGACACGCAGACGTGTCACGGCGAAATCGCTCAGTGGCGTGTTTGTTCCGATTCGGGGTCGTTCATGACGTCGATCAGCCGCTCGATCTGCCGCCAGCGGCAAAAATGGGCCACATTGCCCAGCCCCCGGCTGATTTCGGCACGGGCCGCGGCGGCCGCGGCGGCCGCTTCGCCCAGCTCGGCAAGCAGGCGCGCTGCGTCGAGGGCGGATGCGCGATCGGAAACGAACGGATGCTGGATCAAGGAACGGCTTTCGCTGAGAATGTTGGCCTTGTGCAACATTCTGGTTTCGCGTTGGCGCATCGAATTGGTGAAGCATTCCTTGACCGTAAGAATTGCGCTGCCATGAGCGGGCGCATGAAGGACACCAAGAACCCCGTCTCGGGCGGTTTCGCCATTGGCCTCGGCGCGCTGGTCGGGGGCCTGTGGGGCGTGCACAGCGGTCAGCCGTTCGTCGGCCTGGGCGGCGGCATCGGCATCGGGGTCGCGATCGCGCTCGCGGTCTGGCTGGTGGATCGCCGGCGCGGCTGATCAGCGCCAGCTCGTCCGCGCGGCCAGCGTCAGCACCGGCCATTCGCCGGGCCCTGTCGCCACCAGTCGCATGTTCTGCTCAACATACGCCCGCGCCACGGCCTTGGCCTGCGTGTCGAGCAGACCGGCCAGCACCAAGGTGCCGCCGGGCGCAACGCTGGCGGCGACCCAGGGCGCCATGTCGATCAGCGGCTGGGCCAGGATATTGGCAATCACGAGATCATAGGGCGCGCGCGTGACCAGATCGCGGTGCGTCAGCCCGTCGGCCACGACCAGCTTCAGGCCCGTCACGCCGTTCATCGCCGCGTTTTCGCGCGCCACGGCAATCGACACGGGGTCGATGTCCGACGCGGCCAGCCGCGCCGCCGGCCAGAGCCGTCCCGCGGCAAAGGCCAGCAGGCCGGTCCCGGTGCCCAGGTCGAGGATGTTGCGGAACACCTTGCCCCGCCGTTTCAGGCCGTCGAGCACGGCGAGGCAGCCCGACGTCGTCGCGTGCTGGCCGGTGCCGAAAGCAAGGCCCGCCGGAATGACCAGGTCGATCAGGTCCGGATACGGCGGGTAATCGGGCGTGCGGACATGGAACCGTCCGACGCTCAGCGGCTCGACGCCCGCCTGGCTCAGCGTGACCCAGTCCTGTGCCGGCAGCGGTTCGGCGCGCGGCGCCGTTTCCTGTGCGCTCGGCACCAGTGCCGCGATTTGCCGCAGGACCTCGCGGCGCGGCTTGCCCTCGAAATAGACGTCGATCTGCCAGCGGTCGGGGGTGGCCGCATCGGGTTCCGACGCCACGACGACCGGCACCGGGTCGAGGTCGGCCAGTTCGGGTACTTCCCCGCTCATCCGCTCGGCATCGAGGCGGTCGCAGGGGAGGATCAGTTTCCAGATGTCGCTCATGCGCCCCCGCATAGCGTCACGCGCCTGTATTGAAAGCGATCACGCGCAGGTCGTAGTCGAGTCGGAAGGGCACGCGCATGCCGGACCCGGTGACGCGGCTCCAGTCGATGTCGAGATAGACCGGCGCGTGCGGCGGCCATTCGTCGATCGACACCGCATCGCCGAGCGCCGTCATGCCGAACAGGGTGCGGGCAAAGCCGAGCGGAACGCGGATGCAGCCGTGCGAGGCGGGGACCCCGGGCAGCTGGCCGGCATGGATCGCGATCCCGTCCCAGGTCAGCCGCTGCATGAACGGCATCGGCGCGTTGCTGTAGATGTTCGACCGGTGCCACCGCGCCTTTTGCAGGACGACGAATTCGCCTTGCGGCGTGCGGTGGCCCGGCCTGCCGGTCGAAACCGTCGACACCGCCACCAGCTCGTTGCCGCGATAGACGTACAGGCGCTGCATGGCGATGCTGACCGCCAGCGTGATCGTGCCCCGCGCCGGTGCCTCCAGATCGTCGAACCCTGGCTGTACGCGATCGTCGTCGAGCACGAACTGGCCGGGGCGCAGTGTCGCCGCCGCCGCGTCGAGCGAGGGATTGCCGGCAAGCGTCCCGGCCAGCGATTGCGCCTGCGCGGCGCAGGACGAACCCAGCACCGCAAGGATCGTCACAAAGCGCGCCGGAACAGCCATATGCGCACCATCACATTCCGGCGCGGCGGGCGCAATCGCCCATGGATCGCGCCCCCGTCCGACCGGCGCCTGCGTCGCTACCGGGCGGGTGCCGGACTTTCCCCCGCCAGCCGCTTGTCGAGCGCCGCCGTCGCGCTGTCGGCCAGCCGCTTGCATCCCGACGGGTCCACCAGCGCCGCCGCCCCCGCCAGCCGTTCGAACAAATTGCTTACGCCCGGGTGCGGCGTGATCAGCACGTCGCATTTTATCGCCGTCACCGTCGCCAGGGTCGTGCGATACGGAGCGATGCGATCGGGATGGTCGGTGAACCGATAGCCCGCGCGCGCGATGGCACTGAGGCTGTCGACATAGGCCATGGTCAGGCAGCGGGTCTTCTCGCATTCGGTCCATGTCCAGCTCGTGCCGCCGCTCGTATGCCCCGGCGTCGGGACCGGCGTCAGGCGTGCGCCGGGGCCCGGCCTCTTGGCGACCGTGCCATCGACGACGGCGGGCGTCGTGGCCGGCAGGGTACCGGCTTGCGGGTCGGCGGGGTCGGCATGCCCGCTTTCGATCACGCGCCGGGCCGGATCGCTGAGCAAAATCCGTGCCCCGGTCGCGGCCTTGAGCGCCGCCATCCCGCCCATGTGATCGAAATGCTCGTGACTGCCGACGATCAGCCGCACATCGCGCGGCCGAAAGCCCAGCGCCGTGATATTGGCCAGGATGAGCGGCGCCGCTTCGGCGGGGCCGGTGTCGACCAGCGCGTGGCCGCTGCGCGACGCGACGAGCAGGACCGTGATGCCGCACGTCCCGACATAATAGGTATCGCCGAAAATCCTTGCCGGCGGGGCGGGATCGGCCCAGCCGCTGCGGTCCTTGCAGGCCGCGGCAAGCGCCTTGCCCGACGCCCTGTCGTCGGCGGATCCGGCGATCGACGACACCGGCGCAACGATCAGCGCCAGCGCGACCGCTGCCTTAGCGAACATAGCTCGCGCCGTTCACGTCGAGCACCGCGCCGGTCATCGAAGGCGGCGCATTCAGCGCGCAAAATGCCGCGATCTCCGCCACTTCCTCAGGATCCGCGACCTTGCCGAGCGGGATGTCCGCCAACAGCTTGTCGCCGCCGCGGCTCGCCAGATAATCCTCGGCCATGCCCGTCATCGTAAAGCCCGGGCAAATGGCAAAGGCATGGATGCCCCGTGCCGCATAGCCGCGCGCGATCGTCTTGGTCATCGCGACCATCCCCGCTTTCGACGCCGCATAATGCCAGTGCGCCGGACTGTCGCCGCGATAGGCGGCACGGCTCGCGATATTGACGATCCGTCCGTCGCCGAGGTCGAGGAAATGCTTCACCGCGAACCGGCAGAGGTCGGCGCTTGCGGTCAGATTGACCTGCATGGTCCGTGCCCATCCCGCGGTCCAATCGGCATCGGACAGGTCGATCGGTGTCGCCTCGAAGATGCCGGCATTGTTGATCAGCACGTCGACCCGGCCGTCGAACCGCTCGAGCGCCGTCGCCCAGAGCTTCGCAGGAGTGGCGGGATCGGCGAAATCGCCATCGGCACTGCCGGTCGCGAAGACATGATGGTCGGACAGGCGCGCTGCAATCGCGGCCCCGATGCCCCGCGTGCCGCCGGTGAGGAGAATGTTCATCGGGCCGCCATAAGCGGTGTGAACGCCGTGGCAAAGCCGCGTCGTCGGTCCGGCCCGCCGGTCCGGCCGGGCCGCGCGCCGCTGATCCTATGCCACGAGCCGGACGTAGTCCCCCGCCGCATCCTGCAGCAGGGCCAGCTTGCGGTTCACATTGTCGAAGCCGGTTTCCAGCTCGTCGATTTCGGTCGCGACGGTTTCGGTATCGCTGCGGATGGCGGCAATGGTCGACGACATCGTGTCGGCCGCCAGTGCCGTCTCGTCGACGGCGGCCGTGATCATCGTCACCGTCTGCGCCTGGGTTTCCATCGCCTTGCGGATGCGGTTCGCCGACTGCTGCACCTCGGCGACGGTCGCGCGGATCGAATCATTGGTAGAGACGGTGGACTGCGTCGCCGACTGGATCGCCGCGATCTTCGAGGCGATGTCGTCGGTCGCGCGCGCGGTCTGGTTGGCGAGCGACTTCACTTCCTGCGCGACGACCGCAAAGCCGCGCCCGGCATCGCCGGCGCGCGCGGCCTCGATCGTCGCGTTCAGCGCGAGCAAATTGGTCTGCCCGGCGACATCGCGGATCAGGCCCAGGATCGATTCGATCGACTTGGCCGTCTCCGACAGCGCCTGCGACACTTTCACCGCGTCGGCGGCCTGTTCGGAGGCACGCGTCGCGATGTCGGCCGCCAGTTCGACTTCGCCGCGCGCTTCCTCAATCGCCCGGATCAGGCCGGCGGCGGTGTGCGCGGCGTCGCGCATCGCGGTTGCCGACTGTTCGGCGGCGGCGGCCACCTCGGATGCCTTGCCCAGCATGCCGCGCGTCGCGCCCGACGCATCGGCGGCCTGGCCGCGCAGATGCGTGCCCAGGTCCGACGCGCTCGTCAGTTCGGAGGCGATCTTCTCGCTGAACAGGTCGGCCCGTTCGACGCGCTGCTTCTCGACCTCGGACGCCTTCATCGCGGCCATGGTGGAGGAAATGACTTCGGCCTCGATCATCGCCAGGCGGAAGACCGCGCCCGATGCCCGGTGGAATTCGGCGGAGTCGCCCAGCTTCGCCGCGCAGAAGTCGACCGCCAGCCGGTTCGCGGCTTCGTAGCACGAAATCATCAGCGCGATCGGCTCGCCGGCCAGATAGGTCATGCGTGCATGGTCGCCGGCCATGTCGGCCCAGCCCTGTCCGGTCGCATCGCCGAACTTCAGCCCGACATAGCGTTCGGCTTCATCCTTCATCGCTTCATATTGCGCGGCCGGGATGGCCGGTTTGCCCGCGCACGCCACATGGTGGTTCCACCAGCAGTCGACGATCTCGCGCTCGCGTCCCCGCACGGCGTCGTGCACGATTTTCGCATCGGTCGCCAGCGTCTCGGCAACGTCGAAAAAGCGCAGCCTTTCAGCCAGATCGATCTTGAGGCGGGCGTCCCGGACAAAGCCCCTGGGAGTGGACATGGCGCTGGTGCTTTCTGGCAAAATGGACTGCTGCCCGTGCTAGGCGCGTCTGGTTAACGAAACGTTGAATTGGGGCTTTGGCGACCCCCGCATGCGACCAACCGGTTGCATCGCCTATCCAACGGGGTAAGGACGCCCGCGAACACCGAATTGACGTCTTTCGAGGACACCCAATGAGCCAGTCTTCCGCGCGGCCGCAAAGCCGCCCGCTCTCGCCGCACCTCTCGATCTGGAAATGGGGACCGCACATGCTGGTCTCGATCCTCCACCGCATGTGCGGCATCGTGATGGCGACGGTCGGCACGGCCGTGTTCGTCTGGTGGCTGGCGGCGCTTGCGGGCGGACCCGACAGCTATGCGAGCTTCCACTACTGGATCGTCAAGGAAACCGACGGCAATTCCGTGGGCTGGGCCGCCAACCTGCTGGCAAAGATCGTTGCGGTCGGGCTGACCTGGGCGTTCTTCCAGCACCTCGCCAACGGCATCCGCCACTTCATCCTCGACATCGGCGCCGGCTACGAGCTGAAGATCAACCGGTTGGGCGCGATCGCGACGATCGCGTTCAGCCTGACCGCGACCGCCCTCACCTGGGCCTATATCGTGACCAAGGGGTTGTCGGCATGAGCCGGGGCATGAAGGGCGGCAGCGAGATCAAGCGCGTTCGCGGCCTGGGCTCGGCGCGGCACGGCGGCACGCATTGGTGGCAGCAGCGGATGACCGCCTTCGTCAACGTCATCGTCATGCTCTGGCTGGTGGTCTCGCTCGTCCGCTTGCCCAACCTCGACTTCGGCGTCGTGCGCGGCTGGATGCAGTCGCCCTTCGTCGCCGTGCCGCTCGCGCTCATCGTGCTCAACACCTTCGCGCATTTCCGCATGGGGCTGCAGGTGGTGATCGAGGATTACCAACATGACGAGACCCGGGTTGTTTTGCTCGGCCTGCTTAATATCTTTACGTTCGGCGCCGGGGCTCTTGCCCTGTTTTCTATCCTGAAAATCGCCGTCACAGGGACGCCCGTTTAATGTCCGATTCCGCCTACAAGATCATCGACCACAGCTATGACGCCGTCGTCGTCGGGGCCGGGGGCAGCGGCCTTCGTGCCGTGATGGAGGCCGCGCAGAACGGCCTGAAGACCGCCTGCATCACCAAGGTCTTCCCGACGCGCAGCCACACCGTCGCCGCCCAGGGCGGCATCGCCGCCAGCCTCGGCAACATGGGTCCCGATCACTGGACGTGGCACATGTACGATACCGTGAAGGGCAGCGACTGGCTCGGCGACCAGGACGCGATCGAATATCTGGTGCGCGAGGCGCCCGCCGCCGTCTACGAACTCGAACACGCCGGTGTGCCCTTCAGCCGCACGGCCGAGGGAAAGATCTACCAGCGCCCGTTCGGCGGCATGATGCAGAACATGGGCGCCGGCCCGCCCGCGCAGCGTACCTGCGCCGCCGCCGACCGCACCGGCCATGCGATGCTTCACGCGCTCTACCAGCAGAGCCTGAAGTACGACGCCGACTTCTACATCGAATATTTCGCGCTCGACCTGATCATGGAGAACGGGGAGTGCCGCGGCATCATCGCGATGTGCATGGAAGACGGCAGCATCCACCGGTTCCGCTCGCACAGCGTCGTGCTGGCGACCGGCGGCTATGGCCGCTGCTGGTTCTCGGCGACCTCGGCCCATACCTGCACCGGCGACGGCGGCGGCATGGTGCTGCGCGCCGGGCTTCCCTTGCAGGACATGGAGTTCGTCCAGTTCCACCCGACCGGCATCTACGGCGCCGGTGTCCTCATCACCGAAGGCGCGCGTGGCGAAGGCGGCTACCTGACCAATTCGGAGGGGGAGCGTTTCATGGAACGCTACGCCCCCAGCGCCAAGGACCTCGCCAGCCGCGACGTCGTCTCGCGCTCGATGGCCGCCGAAATCCGCGAAGGGCGCGGTGTCGGCGAGCACAAGGACCATATCTACCTGCACCTCGACCATATCGATCCCAAGGTGCTGGCCGAACGGCTGCCGGGCATCACCGAGACGGGCAAGGTCTTTGCCGGTGTCGACCTGACGCGCCAGCCGCTGCCGGTCGCGCCGACCGTCCACTACAACATGGGCGGCATTCCCTGTAACTTCCACGGCGAAGTCGTGACGCTGAAGGACGGCAACCCCGACACCGTCGTGCCCGGCCTCTTCGCCATCGGCGAGGCCGCCTGCGTCAGCGTGCATGGCGCCAACCGCCTCGGATCGAACAGCCTGATCGACCTCGTCGTCTTCGGCCGCGCTACCGGCAAGCGCCTTGCCGAGCTGATCAAGCCCGGCTCCGCGCACAAGCCGCTGCCGGCCGGCTCGGAAGAAATGGCGCTCGGCCGCGTCGACAGGTTCCGCCACGCGAGCGGCAGCACGCCGACGGCCGAGATCCGCCTCGACATGCAGCGCACGATGCAGAAGCATGCCGCGGTGTTCCGCGACACCGAACTGCTCGACGAGGGCAAGGTCGCGATCGACCGCGTCGCCGCGCGTCTTGCCGATGTCAGGGTCAGCGACCGCAGCATGGTCTGGAACACCGACCTGATCGAAACGCTCGAACTCGACAACATGCTGCCGCAGGCGGTGGTGACGGTGCACGGCGCCGCCAACCGCCATGAAAGCCGCGGCGCGCACATGCACGAGGACTTCCCCGATCGGAACGACGCCGAATGGATGAAGCACACCCTGCTGTGGACGTCAGGGTCGGACGTGAAGATCGATTACCGCCCGGTGCACGACTATACGCTCACCGACGAGATCGAGTATATCAAGCCGAAGGCACGGGTGTACTGAACGCGTTCCCTCTCCCGTTACGGGAGAGGGTGAGATGGGCCCCGGGCCGGCGAGGTAAGGACAGGAACCACGCCGCGGCTAGACACCCCTCGTTCCCCGTCTGCGGCGCCGAGGCTGTTCCTGTCGGCCAGACGCGCTTTTCATGTCTCTCGCTAGGCAGACGAGACGATCAATTACCGTACCTCGACCAACCGTTCACCGGCGTCCAAGGCCGCGACCACATGATCCCACCTCGCTTCCAGCCAGGTCGACAACGCGCGGTTCGTCGCGTTTCCGATCCGGACCCAAACCAGCCGATAGGCGATGGGCGGATAGCGCATCAGAAAGTCTTCGTCTTTTGAAATGAGGATAAGGTCGTTTGCAGCCGCATACTCAGCAACTTTGCGGTCCGGCGTTTCGCCCGCCATGACGTCCGTCACATGGACTGCCGCATGACCTCGTTCGCCGAGCCACCGGCATAACCCCGGCGGCAGCTGCGCATCGACAATAAACTTCATGCGGCGGCTTGAACGACTTTATGGTCTACCGCCTGCGCGGCATAGGCAAGGCTCGCACGGATGTCAGCGGCACTGAGGAATGGGAAGTCTGACAGCACGTCGGCTTCGCTCGCGCCGCCCGCGAGCATTTCAAGGATGTCGGCGACTCGTACGCGGGTCCCGGCAACGATCGGACGACCGCCGCATACCTCGGGGTTTATGACGATACGCGCTGCCATGTCGTTTTTTTTCGCATAAGACATGACGATTGGCAAATACGCTCCAACATTCGAGCCGGTCGCGCTCGCGAAAGATGTTCGCGCGCCTGTCCTACACGCCCACCCCGCATTATCTCGGTCGCGGCTCTTACAACCGTCGATCAAACCCACGCCCCCGTTCACCGGCAAATAGGACCGGTTCGCCGGACTCTTCCTGCAAACTCGTGGGACGTTCGTGACCTTTGCGTGGCCCTTATTTGAGCAGTTTCGGCAGTCCCGCCTCCAGCGCGTCCCGGATCTTGCCCGCGAAAAGGGCGAGCATCGGCGGCAAATCGACTTCGGCATGGACCTTGTCGTCGAAGATCGTGGCGACGCAGTTCATCGTCTGGCCCAGTGCCGTGACGGTGAACGTCATCGCGTCGCCGCTCCAGCTGTGCGTGACTTGTCCGCCGCCCGGGATCAGCTGGCCGATCTTGCCGATGCCGCGGTCGAGCCGGTCGTGCGCCGCCTGCTTGCCCAGGCTGTGCGGGATGTCGAGGGCGATCGGTGCGGACATGGTTCGGTTCCTTTGGGCCGTTCAACGCCCTAGCGCGGGCAGGGGTTGCGCGGCTAGCGTGACGTCGACGTCCCTGCCGGAGAGCTGCATGACCACCCTCGATCGCCGCGCGCTGCTTGCCGGTGCCGTCGCCCTGCCGCTGGCCGCGCACGCCGCGCTGCCGACCGGCGCGCCGAAGGGGCCCGACGACGAGCGCTGGTGGCGCGCCGTCGCCGCGCACTATGACGTGAACCCCGACATCATCCAGCTCGAAAACGGCAATTGGGGCATCATGGCGCGGCCCGTCATGGCGGCGTACGAACGCAACGTCGAACGCGTCAACCGCGACAACAGCTATTACGCGCGCCGCGGCTTCGCGGCCGACCTCGGCACCATTCGCGGACAGGTCGCCGCCGCGCTCGGCGCCGCGCCCGACGAAATCGCCTTTGCCCGCAACGCGACCGAAGCGTTGCGCGTCCTGATCCAGGGCTACAACCGCCTGAAGCCGGGCGATGCGGTGCTCCATGCCGACCTCGATTACGATGCGATGCAGGGCTATATGGCGGGGCTTCGCGATCGGCGCGGTGTCGCCGTCGTGACGATCGCCCTGCCTGAACCCGCGACGCGGCAGGCGCTGATCGATGCCTATGCCCAGGCGTTCGACGCCGACCCGCGCATCCGCCTGGTGCTGCTCACCCACCTCAGCCATCGCACCGGCCTCGCGTTGCCGCTTGCGGAGATCGTCGCGCTGGCCAGGTCGCGCGGCATCGATGCCATTGTCGACGCCGCCCACAGCTGGGGCCAGCTCGAGGCGGGGACGATCGCGGCGGGCGCGGATTTCGCCGGGTTCAACCTGCACAAATGGATGGGCGCGCCGCTCGGTGTCGGGGCATTCTACATCCGCAAGTCGCGGCTCGATGCGATCGACCCCGACGCGGGCAACGGCACGCCCCCGGGCACCACGGCGGAAAGCCGCATCCATACCGGCACCGTCGACATGGCCGCTCAGTTGACGGTGCCGACGGCGTTCGCCTTCCAGGACGCGGTCGGCGCAGCGAACCGGATCGCCCGCCTGCGCTGGCTGCGTGACCGCTGGGCAGAGGAATTACGGGGCTTGCCGGGGCTCGAGATCCTGACCCCGAACGACCCTGCGCTTCACGGCGGCACGACGGCTTTCCGCATCCGGGGCCGGACGTCGGTAGCCGACAATATCGCGATCGCGAAAACGCTGCTCGACGAGTTTCGCATCTTCTCGGTCCACCGCGCCGGCGTCGCCAGGGGGGCGTGCATCCGCGTGTGCCCGGCGTTGTTCACCGCGCCCGAACACGTCGACGCGCTGGTCGGGGCCCTGCGCATCATCGCGCCGCGCATGGCGGTCTGAACATTCGGCGCGGTTTGGGTTGACGCCGCGGGTCGCGCTGCCCAGCATCGGTACAGGGGGTCGGTCATGCGGTTTCGTGGTTTCCTTGCGCTCGCGGCGCTCGTCATGCTCGGGGCCGCCCCGGCGCCGTTTCGTCCCGTCGAACATACGGCGGCGCCGCCATTCCTCGACAAGCTGTCCCCCGGCGAAGTCGCCTATGCCGCCGATATCGGCACCAGCTTCGAACGGTCGCGCAGCGCCAAGTGGCAATTGGCCGAGCATCGCCGGCTGTCCACGGCGCTCGCCGCGCTCGCGCCCGGGCACAAGGGCGTGGTCGAGGCGTTCGTCCTGTCGGTCGGCCTCGACAGTGATCCCGTCTTCGGCCGCGAAGCGCGCGAGGCGGGCCGGGTGCTGGCTCGGCGCTACGGGGCGGCCGGCCATGTCGTGACCCTGGCGGGCAGCGACGGCACGGGACCCAGCGCGCTGCCGATGGGCAGCCCGGGGAATATCGCCGCGACGCTCGCGCGCATGGCCGAACTTATGGGTCCGGAGGACGTGCTGGTGCTCTACACCACCAGCCATGGCGCCCAGTTCGGCGTGGTCTACAACGATGGCGACGCCGGCTTCGGCATGATCGGCCCGTCCAGGCTCGCGGGACTGCTCAACGAACTCGGCATCACCAATCGCCTGCTCCTCGTCAGTGCCTGTTATTCGGGCGTATTTGTGCCGACGCTGGTCACCGAGAGCACGGCCATCGTCACTGCCGCCTCTTCCACGCGGACGTCGTTCGGGTGCCGGGCGGACAACGACTGGACCTTCTTCGGCGATGCCATGATCAACCGCGCGCTGCGCAAGCCGCAGCCGCTGGCGACGGCGGCGGCCGAAGCGACGATGACGATCGCCGAGTGGGAGGCGCAGGGCAGGCTGATCCCGTCGGATCCGCAGTCCTATATCGGCGCCAAGGCCCAGCGCTGGCTCGACACGCTCGAGCGGACGCTCCCGCCGGCGACCGCCCCGGTCGGAAAGCCCGCGACCGACGCGCTGAAATGACCTAGCGGGCGATCCACTGGCCGCTGTCGCGATACTCGTCGCGGATCGTCGAATCGGGCAGGGCACCCGCGACATAGCGGCTGTCGCGGCTGGGCAGGGCAGCCTCATGGCCTTCACGGGGCGCGACCGGCGATAGGGTATCGGGAGCTGTCGGCGGCAGCGCGGCTGCAACGGGCATCGCGACGTTCATGAGTTGCGCGGGCGGCGCGACGCGGGGCAGCGGGCCGGGCGCCGGTTCGCCACCGACATAGGACATCGGTAACGCGGCAGCGTCGGGCGCTTCGCCGGGCATCCGGTAAAAGATATGCGCGCCCACGATCGCGACCGGGGTCATCCGCAGACGCCAGCCCGGTTCGACGCGCATCGTGTGGTAGAATGTGGCGCTGCCGACAGGCTCATAGACTTCGCCGGCCAGCGCCCGCTCGGCAACGCGCCGGGCGCGGATCCACGCCGACAGCATCGGTGCGCGTCCCATGGCGCCGTCGCAGGCAAAGCTGAACTGGCACCCAGGCGCGTCGGACCCCTGATAGACGACTCCGCAGACCGTGTGCGGCCATTGGGGATGACGGACGCGGTTGAGCACGACTTGCGCGACAGCGCGCTGCCCCTCGTCGGGTTCGGTTGCGGCCTCGTAGTAAATGGCGCTGGCCAGGCAGAGCGTGGCACGCATCCGGTCGCGCTGACCAAGGCCGGCCACGAAGGATGGTCCGGAAGGATGCAGGGGTTCCGGCATGGGGATCGTCGCGTTGGCGCCGACAGCGTTGCCGGCGATCACCGGTATGCCGACGAAGCGGTCGGCGACCGGCGCCTGGGCGTGCAGGCTGCTCGCCCCGGTCGCGGTTCGAAGCGATACGCATGCCGCCGCGGCAGACGTGACCAGCATCAGGGCGACGAGGCGCCAGCGCCGGCCCCTTCGCTCGATGCGCGCGCGTCTTGCCGCAGCGAATCGCTGATGTGCCGAAAGAGTTTCGCCCGCCCCCATCCTTGTACCGCTAGCGCAAAATCGCGATCGTTGCGCGCCCGACTTTCACCCTGTTCCACACAGGGACATTTACCGTGCTGGCCGGGCAGAAGCGCAACAGGCTTTGAACTGCCTTGCCAATGCAACATTGCGACGCCAGTTTTGAGGGCCATTACGGATCAGGGGAGTACGTACAATGTGGAACATCATCAGCACCATCATCGTCGGCTTCATCGTCGGCTTGCTGGCCCGGTTTATCTACCCGGGCGGCGTGCCGGCTAGTTTCGTACTAACGACACTTCTGGGCATCGGCGGTTCGTTCGTCGGCACGATCATCGGCGGCATGTTCACCAAGGAAAAGGACATGTTCACGCTGAAGCCCGCTGGGTTCGTGATGTCGCTGATCGGCGCGTTCGTCCTGATCTTCATCGCGCACCGCTTGGGGATCCGCTAGGCGGTCGTTCGGGCCGAGGCGCTGCAAAAAGGGGAGGAGGGCGTAACCCTCCTCCCCGGTCTACCGTTAGGCAGCCTTGGCCACTTCAAGCTGCGGAGTCTGGCCGCTGATCGCGATCTTGCGCGGACGCATGGCCTCCGGAACCTCGCGGAGAAGGTCGATGGTCAGCAGACCATTGTCGAGGTTTGCGCCCGAGACCTGCACATAGTCGGCCAGTTCGAACCGGCGCTCGAAGGCGCGGGTCGCGATGCCGCGGTGCACGAACTGGCGCTTGTCGTCGCCTTCCACTTCGGCCTTCTTGCCGGTCACGACGAGCTTGTTCGCCTGAGCCACCATCTCGATCTCGTCGGCCTTGAAGCCGGCGACCGCGATCGTGATGCGATAGGTGTCGTCACCCGAACGCTCGATGTCGAAGGGAGGATAATTGTCGACGGTTGCCGCGCGAGTCGAGGATTCGAGCAAATCGAACAGGTTCTCGAAGCCGACGGTGCTGCGGCGATAGGGGGTAAAGTCGAAGTTCGTACGCATGGTTTTAGTCCTTTCAGAAGCGACTGGATTCCCGGACCCGTAAGCGGCGTCCGGACCCACCAGATGGGATTTGACGCGCGATTTTCAAGCGAGATTATGTGAAACTATTATCGGCCTTTTTTCGCCGGCAAGCAGGAAAGGCCGGCGAGGGGGTTGCACTGGCGCGCGCACGGCGCAAATGGGGAGGGTCACCCAAGGACACGAACCAATGGCCGAATTCCTGCTCCCCAAGAACTCCAAGATCAGCGGCAAGAGCCGCGTTCACAAGGCAAAGGGCGACGCGAAACGGACCAAATCGTTCAAAATCTATCGCTATGATCCCGACAGCGGCGAAAACCCGCGCTACGACACGTTCGAGGTCGATCTCGACCAGACCGGGCCGATGGTCCTCGACGCACTGATCAAGATCAAGGGCGAGCAGGACTCCTCGCTGACGTTCCGGCGGTCATGCCGCGAGGGCATTTGCGGCTCATGCTCGATGAACATCGACGGCACCAACACGCTCGCCTGTACCAAGGCGATCGAGGACGTGAAGGGCGAAGTGAAGATCACACCGCTGCCGCACATGGACGTGATCAAGGATCTGGTCCCCGATTTCACGCATTTCTATGCGCAATATGCATCTATCGAGCCCTGGTTGAAGACGAAGACGCCGACGCCGTCGGGTACCGAGCGTCTGCAATCGCCCGAGGATCGTGCCAAGCTCGATGGCCTGTACGAGTGCATCCTCTGCGCTTGCTGCTCGACCTCTTGTCCCAGCTATTGGTGGAACAGCGACCGTTTCCTCGGGCCGGCAATCCTGTTGCAGGCCTATCGCTGGCTGGCGGACAGTCGCGACGAAATGACGGGTGAACGGCTCGACGAATTGGAGGATCCTTTCCGCCTCTATCGCTGCCACACGATCATGAACTGCGCCAACGTATGCCCCAAGGGCCTGAATCCGGCGAAGGCGATTGCCGAGGTGAAGAAGATGGTGGTCGAGCGGGTCATCTGACTGCGTGTCCGACGAACCCGCTTTTGCCTTTGGCGAGGACCCCGATCATCCCGGCTGGTCGAGCTGGCGGCTGCGCGACGCGACGCGCTACAATGCGTTTCTCGGGCCGCTGCTCGTCCGCCGCGAAGGCGAGGGCGCGCGGGTGCGCATGCTTCCGCAGCGGCAGCACACCAACTTGCAGGATTCGATCCACGGCGGCACGACCATGGGCTTCGCCGATGTCGCACTGTTCGCCGCCGCCCGGATATTGGGGATCATCGAGGCCGGAAGCGCCGTTACCCTCGACATGAGTTTCCAGTTCATCGGCACCGGCCGCGCGGATGTGTATCTTGACGCCGAGGTCGATGTCCTGCGCGAGACGCGGCGGCTCATCTTCATGCGCGGCCTCGTCGTGCAGGGCGAGGCGCGGCTGGCGGCGTTCTCGGGCACGGTTCGAAAGAGCGTCGGCAAGGGCATTGTCGCGGGGTGAAGGTCCTCGACCGATATCAGGCCCTTGTCACTGCCGGCGAACTCCGTCCCGACGCGACCCAGGCCGATGCCGCGGCCCGTCTGGACCGGCTCCAGGGCCAGCTGGAAGCGATACCTCCCCGCGGATCGATCCTGTGGCGGCTTGGCAAGACCAGGATTGCCTCGCCGCGCGGCACCTATCTCTGGGGAGGGGTCGGGCGCGGCAAGTCGATGCTCATGGACCTGTTCTACGATTGCCTCGACATAAAACGAAAGCGCCGGGTCCATTTTCACGAGTTCATGCTGGAAGTGCATGACCGGCTGCGTGACGAACGGCGCAAGGAAGTCGGCGATCCCATTGCGCCGGTCGTGGCGACGCTGGCCGATGAGGCGCGCTGCCTGGCATTCGACGAAATGGTGGTGAACAATAGCGCCGATGCCATGATCATGTCGCGCTTGTTCACCGGGTTGATAACGGCAGGGACGACAATCGTGACCACGTCGAACCGCGCACCGACCGATCTCTACAAGGACGGGCTCAATCGCGAACATTTCCTGCCGTTCATCGATCTGATGTGCGAACGCCTCGACATCGTCGCGCTCAACGGTCCGATGGATTATCGCATGCAGCGCATGGCCGGCGTCCGGACCTGGCACGTTCCCAATGGGGCAGAAGCGACGGCCGCGGTTCGGCAGGCCTTTTTCCAGCTGACCGACTATCCGCCCGAGGATGCCAAAAACGTTCCTGACGCCGACATCGATCTCGGCGGAGGGCGACTCTTGCATGTTCCCAAGAGCTTGAAAGGGGTCGCGGTCTTCAGCTTCAAGCGGCTTTGCGGCGAAGCCCGCGGACCGAGCGACTATCTGGCCATCGCGCGTCGCTATCACACCGTGTTCGTGGTCGGCATTCCGAAGCTGGGGCCCGAAAACCGCAACGAGGCCGCGCGCTTCGTGACGCTGATCGACGCGCTGTACGAACATAGCGTAAAGTTGATCGCGACTGCGGATGCCGAACCGGCAAAGCTGTATGAAAGCGGCGACGGAAGGTTTGAGTTCGAGCGAACGGTGTCGCGGCTTATGGAAATGCAGAGTGCGGCGTATCTGGCCGCGGGGCACGGCGTCAGCTAGGATTGCAAGCAAGGGGGAGGGCGAAATGATCGTCACGACTACGGAAAATGTCGCGGGACATCGTACCGTCGAGAGTCTGGGCCAGGTTTTCGGCGTGATCGTGCGCAGCCGGGGGCTCGGCGGTAATATCGTCGCTGGCTTGCGAACCCTGATCGGCGGCGAAATTCACGAATATACGGCGCTTGTCGAAGAAACCCGGCGCCAGGCCATCGACCGGCTCGTGCGCAACGCAAGCGCGATGGGCGCAAATGCCGTCACGATGATGCGGTTCGATTCAGGCGCGATCGGGCAGACGATGAACGAAGTCGTGGCGTATGGCACCGCCGTGCGCATCGAGCCGCTTTGATCTTGTTGCGCTCGGCCGCCCTTGCCGTCGCGGTCTGCCTGTTCGTCGTGGCGACCGCAGCTGCGGCATTCGACCATTCGGCATGGCCCTTCGTGTTTTGGACAGCGCTCGTCGCGCTGGCACTCGCATTCGAGCGGCGGCGTTATGGCGCCGCCCAGAGCGGGCGCCCGGGACCGGGATGGCGGCAAACGGGCGAACGTTTTTTCGACGATGCGACGGGCGCGCGGGTAGAGGTCTGGTTCGACCCGTCGACCGGTGAGCGGCGCTATGTGAGAGTCGATTGAGCGCGCTTGCCCTCGTGGCGCGTGCTGCTAGCTTGCACTGAACAGGGAGAGAAAAAATGCGTAAGACCTTATTGATCGCGACAACCGCGCTCGCAGCATCGCCGGCGTTGGCGGCCCCGCCGGCCATGTCGCCTGCCGACAGCGCGGCGACGCGCACGATGTTCGAAACGATCATCAATACGCCCACGGTGCTCGGGCGCGGCAAGGTTCCGCAAATGGCGACCTACATTGCCGGCGAGTATAAGAAGGCGGGCTTCCCGGATGCCGACGTAATGGTCATGCCCTATGCCACGACCAACAAGGACGGCACCGCGAAAGACCAGACAGCCGCGCTGATCGTGATCTGGCGGGCCGCGGGCAAGAGTTCGGCCAAGCCGATCATGCTGATGGGGCATATGGACGTCGTCGAAGCCAAGCGCGAGGACTCGACGACCGACCCATTCGTGCTGACTGAAAAGGACGGCTATTACTACGGCCGCGGCACCACCGACATGAAGGAGGGTCTGGTCGGCATCAGCCGCGCGCTCATCCAGCTGAAGGCGGCGGGTTTCAAGCCGAAGCGCGACGTCGTCGTCTTCTTTACGGGGGACGAGGAGACCAATGGCATCGGTGCAGAAAAGGGTGCCACCGAATGGCGCAAGACGATGGGTGACCCCGAACTCGGCCTCAACGCCGATGGCGGCGGCATCGGTTTTACGCCCGACGACAAGCCGCTGGGAGCCAGCCTGCAGACTGCCGAGAAAACCTTTGCCGGCTACACGTTCACCGTTCGCAACCGCGGTGGCCATTCGTCGAAGCCGCGCAAGGACAATGCCATCTATCAACTCGCGCAGGCACTCGGGCGGCTCGAGGCCTACCGGTTTGCGCCAATGCAGAATGAGACGACGCGCGCCTATTTCGAGCAGGCAGCCAAAGTCGATCCCCGGCCTGCTCTGGGCACGGCGATCAAAGCCTGGCTTGCCAACCCGAACGACGGCGCGGCGGCCGATGCGATCGAGGCAGACGAGACCTATGTCGGGCTGACGCGTACGCGGTGCGTCCCGACCCGGTTGTTTGGCGGCCATGCCGATAATGCCCTGCCGCAGCTGGCGACGGCAATGATCAACTGCCGGATTTTCCCCGGCGTCGATCCCAATGCCATCAAGGACGAGCTGGCCAAGATCGCGAACGACCCGAATGTCGTCGTCACGCGCAATGACGATTATGTCGCGTCGATCGCTTCGCCACTGCGTGCCGACGTGACGAGCGCCTATACCAAGGCGGTCACCACGCTGCATCCCGGCATGCCGATTGCCCCTGAGATGTCGACGGGCGCGTCGGATGCCAGACCTTTCCGCGTAGCTGGCATCCCGGTATATGGCGTCGGTGGCGAATGGGTCCGCGTGCCGGTCGATCTTCGCGCACACGGCAAGGACGAGCGACTGCCGGTCAAGGCGCTCGACGATGGCGTGAAGCACTGGATGATCGTCGTCCAAGAGATGGCTGGTAAATAGCCCTTCTCGCTATTGAGAACCATTTGCAAAGATAATCGGTCCCTGACGGTTGCGGCGTTGCCATAACGGGCCTAAGCGGCTCGCAATTCCGCAACGTCAGGGAAGGATTGCCCCTCATGGCACGCAAGAAGATCGCGCTGATCGGCGCTGGTAACATCGGGGGCACGCTCGCCCACCTCGCCGCACTCAAAGGTCTGGGCGACATCGTTCTCTTCGACGTCGTCGAAGGCGTGCCGCAGGGCAAGGCGCTCGACCTCTCGCAGTGCAGCCCCGTCGAGGGTTTCGATGCGACGATCACGGGGTCGAACGATTATGCCGACATCGCGGGTGCCGACGTCATCATCGTCACTGCCGGTGTCGCTCGCAAGCCCGGCATGAGCCGTGACGATCTGCTGGGCATCAACCTGAAGGTCATGAAGGCCGTCGGCGAGGGCATAAAGGCCAATGCACCCGGCGCATTCGTGATCTGCATCACCAACCCGCTCGACGCGATGGTCTGGGCGCTGCGTGAGTTTTCGGGCCTGCCGCACCACATGGTCGTCGGCATGGCTGGCGTGCTCGACTCGTCGCGGTTCAGCCATTTCCTCGCCGACGAGTTCAAGGTCTCGGTCAAGGACGTCACCAGTTTCGTGCTCGGCGGCCATGGCGACACGATGGTGCCCGTCATCGAATATTCGACGGTGAGCGGCATTCCGGTTCCCGACCTGATCGAAATGGGCATGTCGACTCAGGAGCGCATCGACGCCATCGTCGCGCGTACGCGTGCAGGCGGCGGCGAGATCGTGGCGTTGCTCAAGACCGGATCGGCTTTTTATGCGCCTGCCACCAGCGGGATCGCGATGGCAGAGGCTTATCTCTACGACCAGAAGCGCGTGCTCCCCGCCGCGGTCCACCTGACGGGCCAGTACGGTGTCGACAATCTTTACGTCGGCGTGCCCGTCGTGATCGGCGCGGGCGGCGTCGAGAAGGTGGTCGAGATCAAGCTGAACGAGGAAGCCAAGGCGAACCTCGCCGTCAGCGTCGATGCGGTCAAGGAACTGCTGGTCGCCTGCAAGGCCATCGACGGCTCGCTCGCCTGAACCTCGTACGCCTCCCGGAAGGAAACAGATGAGCATCCTCGTCGACAAGAACACCAAGGTCATCACCCAGGGAATGACCGGAAACACCGGCACCTTCCATACCGAACAGGCGCTGGCCTATGGCACGCAGATGGTCGGCGGGGTGACCCCAGGCAAAGGCGGTACGACGCATATCGGCCTGCCGAACTTCAACACCGTACATGAGGCGGTGGCCGCGACCGGCGCGACCGCCTCCGTCGTTTATGTGCCGCCGCCCTTTGCCGCGGATTCGATCCTCGAGGCGATCGATGCCGAAGTGCCGCTGATCGTGTGCATCACCGAAGGCATTCCTGTGCAGGACATGGTCAAGGTGAAACGATCCTTGTCCGGCAGCAAGTCGCGCCTGATCGGCCCGAACTGCCCCGGCGTTCTGACCCCGGGCGAATGCAAGATCGGCATCATGCCAGGCTCGATCTTCTCGAAGGGAAGCGTCGGCGTCGTGTCCCGTTCCGGGACACTGACTTACGAGGCTGTCTTTCAGACGACGGCCGAAGGCCTGGGCCAGACGACCGCTGTCGGCATCGGCGGCGATCCGGTCAACGGCACCAATTTCATCGACGTGCTCGAGCTCTTCCTGGCTGACGATGCGACGACGTCGATCATCATGATCGGTGAAATCGGCGGCGATGCGGAAGAACAGGCTGCGCAGTTCCTGATCGACGAAGCCAAGCGGGGGCGCAAGAAGCCGATGGTCGGCTTCATCGCCGGCCTCACGGCGCCGCCGGGACGCCGCATGGGTCACGCCGGGGCAATCGTCTCGGGCGGCAAGGGCGATGCGGGCTCCAAAATTGCAGCGATGGAAGCTGCCGGCATCCGCGTATCGCCGTCGCCATCGGAACTGGGCGTGACGCTCAAGGCTTTGTTGAACGCGTAGCGCAGACAACGTCGTCCCCGGCCCGCGCCAGAATGCCCTACAATAGGGTCTGGGGTCGATTTCGGTGACGACGACGGAGGTGATGATGGCACTCGACGATCCCAACCCCGAAGCCGAAGCCGGCCCGAGCTGGGCGCGCCCCAGCTGGCGCGTCGAAACCGACGACCTGACGGCTGCGCTCGATCCCACCCAGATGGCAGTCGCCATCAAGGCCTCGGCGGCCAAGGCGGGGATCGCGGTCGGCGATGCTGATCTTCAGCGCGCCGCGTCCGATGCCATCAAGGCGATGCTGATCATCCGTACCTACCGGGTGCGCGGGCATCTTGCCGCGAACCTCGATCCGCTGGGCCTCAGCAAGCGCGAACTTCCCGCCGATCTCGAGCCGGCGTTCTTCGATGTCGCCGACGAAGATCTCGACCGCCAGGTCTGGCTGAACGGCGCGCTGGGACTGCAACGCGCGTCGTTCCGCGAGATCATCGACATCCTGCGCGCCAATTACTGCGGCAGCGTCGGCCTCGAATATATGCACATCGGCGATGTCGAAGAGCGGCGCTTCCTGCAGGAGCGCATGGAGGGCAAGGACAAAGCCATCACGTTCAGCCCCGAGGGCAAGAAAGCGATCCTCGCCAAGGTGATCGAGGCCGAACAGTGGGAACGCTTCTGCGGCAAGAAATATGTCGGCACGAAGCGCTTCGGCCTCGACGGCGGTGAAGCGATGATCCCCGCCATGGAAGCCGTGATCAAATACGGCGGCCAGTTCGGCGTGCGCGAAATCGTCTACGGCATGGCGCACCGCGGCCGCCTGAACATGCTCGCGAACGTGATGGCCAAGCCGTACCGCGTCATTTTCCACGAATTCTCGGGCGGCAGCTCGAACCCCGACGACGTCGGCGGCTCGGGCGACGTGAAGTATCACCTCGGCACCAGCACCGATCGTGAATTCGACGGAATCAAGGTCCACATGTCGCTGGTGCCCAATCCCAGCCACTTGGAAGCCGCCGACCCGGTCGTGCTCGGCAAGGTTCGCGCGATCCAGACCGACCGCAACGATCTGGAGGACCATGTCCAGGTCTTGCCGGTCCTGCTCCACGGCGATGCTGCATTCGCCGGCCAGGGCGTGATCTGGGAGTGCTTCGGCTTTTCGGGCGTACGCGGCTACAATACCGGAGGCTGCATCCATTTCGTCATCAACAACCAGATCGGCTTTACGACCAGTCCGCAGTTCGCGCGGTCGTCGCCCTATCCGTCGGACGTGGCCAAGGGTGTTCAGGCGCCGATCTTCCACGTGAACGGTGACGATCCGGAAGCCGTGACCTATGCCTGCAAGATGGCGATCGAGTTTCGTCAGCGCTTCCACCGCGACATCGTGATCGACATGTGGTGCTATCGCCGCTTTGGCCATAACGAGGGTGACGAACCGATGTTCACCCAGCCGCTCATGTACAAGACGATCAAGACACATCCTGGTGTCAGCGATGTCTACGCGGCGCGGCTGATTGCCGAAGGCGTGATCGATAAGGACTGGGCCGCCGACCATGTCACGCGGTTCACGGCGATGCTGGAAGACCAGTTCGCCAGTGCCGCCACCTACAAGGCCAATCAGGCCGACTGGTTCGGCGGACGCTGGGCTGGGTTGCACAAGCCGACCGACGGCGAAACGGCGCGGCGCAACGTCGAAACGGGCATCGAGAAAAAGCTTTTCGACGGGCTGGGGCGAACGCTGACTACCGTCCCGGGCGATCTGACGATTCATCCGACGTTGAACCGTGTTCTCGACGCCAAGCGCGCAATGTTTTCAAGCGGCGAGAATTTCGACTGGGCGACTGGCGAAGCACTCGCTTTCGGTTCGCTCCTTTCGGAAGGCTATGGCGTCCGGCTGTCGGGGCAGGATTCGGGGCGCGGCACGTTCAGCCAGCGTCACGCGGTCTGGGTCGATCAGACCGACGAGCATAAATATGTTCCGCTGTGGAACGTGCCGCACGGCCGCTTCGAAGTGCTCGACTCGACGCTCAGCGAGTTCGGCGTTCTCGGTTTCGAATATGGCTATGCGGGTGCCGATCCGAAGACGCTCGTGCTCTGGGAAGCACAGTTCGGCGACTTCGCCAATGGCGCGCAGGTGATGATCGACCAGTTCATCGCGAGCGGCGAGGCGAAGTGGCTTCGCGCAAACGGTCTCGTGATGTTGTTGCCGCACGGCTATGAGGGGCAGGGGCCGGAGCATAGTTCAGCGCGACCCGAGCGCTATCTTCAGCTTTGTGCCGAGGATAACATGCAGGTCGCGAACATCACCACTCCGGCGAATTACTTCCACGCGCTCCGACGCCAGATGCATCGCAGCTTCCGCAAGCCGCTGATCATCATGACGCCGAAGTCGCTGTTGCGCCACAAGCGTGCGGTGTCGAAGGCATCGGACTTCCAGGGCGCGTCGCATTTCATGCGCATCTTGTCCGACCCCAACGCGCCTGCGGACAAGGACGTGAAGCGACTCGTTCTGTGCACCGGCAAGGTCGCCTATGACCTTATGGATGCGCGCGACGCGGCCGGGCAGACCGACACGGCGATCGTGCGGATCGAGCAGCTCTACCCCTTCCCGGGCGATCCGCTCGTGATCCGTCTCGACCGGATGACCAATCTCGAGGAAGTCGTCTGGGCTCAGGAAGAGCCGAAGAACAACGGTTACTGGTTCTTCGTCGAGCCGTTCATCGAAGACTGCCTCACGCGCGCCAAGGTGAAGCCGTCGCGCGCGCGCTATGCTGGACGCAAGGCCGCGGCTTCCCCCGCGACCGGATTGATGAAGCGCCACCAGGCCGAGCAGGCCGCGCTCGTCGCCGAAGCGCTTGGCCATAGCGTGCGCGAGGAAATCCGCCGCCAGCGCGGCACGAAGACCACTGCCAAACCCATCACCGGCAACCCCGGTTGAGGAGCTGAAATGAGCACCGAAGTCAAAGTGCCCGTGCTGGGCGAATCGATCACCGAAGCGACCCTGGGCGAATGGCTCAAGAAGCCGGGTGAAGCCGTGAAGGCCGACGAACCCATCGCCTCGCTCGAGACCGACAAGGTTTCGGTCGAAGTGCCCGCGCCGGTTGCCGGAGTCATGGGCGAGCAACTCGTCAAGGTCGGCGATACCGTGAACGTCGGGGCGGTCATCGCATCGATCGAGGCGGGGTCCGGCGCGTCGGCAACGCCGGCGCCTGTTCCGACGGCGGCGCCACCCGCGCCGGCATCAGCAGCTCCGGTGGACGGTGTCGCGCCAACCCTGTCGCCGTCGGTTCGTCGACTTGTTCTCGAAAAGGGTGTCGACCCCTCGGCGATCAAGGGTACCGGCAAGGATGGCCGCCTGACCAAGGAAGACGTGCTGGCGGCCCCGGCTCCCGCGCCCGCAGCGTCGGCCGCACCCGCACCCGCCGCCGCGACGCCCGCACCGGCCGGCGAGCGCCGCGAAGAGCGCGTGCGCATGACGCGCTTGCGCCAGACCGTCGCCAAGCGCCTGAAGGACGCGCAGAATACGGCAGCGATGCTGACGACGTTCAACGACGTCGACATGGGCGAGGTCATGGCCGCGCGTGCGCGGTACAAGGATAGTTTCGAAAAGAAGCACAGCGTGCGCCTTGGCTTGATGAGCTTCTTCACAAAGGCGGTCGTTCTGGCCGCCAAGGACATCCCGGCCGTGAACGCGCAGATCGACGGCGAGGAAATCGTCTATTTCGATTACCTCGATGTGTCGGTTGCCGTTTCGGCGCCCAATGGCCTTGTCGTGCCCGTCGTCCGCAACGCCGACAAAATGTCCTTTGCCGGCATCGAAAAGGCGATCGGTGACCTCGGGGCCAAGGCGAAGGCGGGAACGCTGACGATGGAAGACATGAAGGGCGGCACCTTCACGATCAGCAACGGCGGTGTGTTCGGCGGGCTGATGTCGACGCCGATCATCAATCCGCCGCAGTCGGCGGTGCTCGGCTTGCACCGTATTGAGGACCGCCCCGTCGTCCGCGACGGACAGATCGTGATCCGCCCGATGATGTACCTGGCGCTCAGCTACGACCACCGCCTGATCGACGGGCGCGAAGCGGTCACGTTCCTGAAGACCGTCAAGGAAGCGATCGAAGACCCGACGCGGTTGCTCATCGACCTGTAAGGAATTGCCCGTGGCAGAATACGACTACGACGTCCTCGTCATCGGCAGCGGACCTGGCGGCTATGTCGCCGCCATCCGTGCTGCGCAGCTAGGCCTCCGCACGGCCTGCGTCGAAAGTCGCGAGACGCTCGGCGGCACCTGCCTCAACGTCGGGTGCATTCCGTCGAAGGCCTTGCTTCACGCGTCGGAATACTTCGACGCTGCGGCCAATGGCACGATGGCGAAAATGGGTATCAAGGTCACGCCCGAGCTGGACTTGCCCCAAATGCATGCCCAGCGTCTCGACGCAGTCAAGGGGCTGACCGGCGGCATTGCCTTCCTGTTCAAGAAGAACAAAGTCGAGTGGCTGAAGGGCCGTGGCAGCTTCGTCGACGCGCACACCGTGTCGGTCGACGGCAAGAGCTACACCGCCAGGGACATCGTCATTGCAACGGGTTCGAACGTCACCCCGCTCCCCGGCGTCGCCGTCGATAATGCCGCGCAGGTTGTCGTCGACTCGACCGGCGCGCTCGAACTGGCGGCGGTACCCAAGCACATGGTCGTCATCGGCGGCGGCGTGATCGGCCTCGAACTCGGCAGCGTCTGGCGCCGCCTCGGCGCCAAGGTGACCTGCGTCGAGTTCCTCGACCAGATCCTGCCCGGCTTCGACGGCGACATCCGCAAAGAGGCGAACAAGATCTTCAAGAAACAGGGGATCGAGTTCCGCCTGTCGAGCAAGGTCACCGGCGTCGCCGTCAACGGCAAAACCGCTACAGTGACGGTCGAACCCGCTGCGGGTGGCACGGCCGAGACGATCGAGGCCGATTGCGTCCTCGTTTCCATTGGCCGCCGCCCCAACACCGAAGGTCTGTCGCTGGAAAAGGCCGGCCTCAGCACCAATGCGCGCGGGCAGATCGAGATCGACCACCGCTTCCAGACCGTCGTACCCGGCGTCTGGGCGATCGGCGACGTCGTGCCGGGGCCGATGCTGGCGCATAAGGCCGAGGACGAGGGGATCGCGGTCGCGGAGAACATCGCCGGGTTGACCGGCATCGTGAACCACGATGTCATCCCCAATGTCGTCTACACCTGGCCCGAAATTGCGGGTGTCGGGCTGACCGAAGAGGCTGCAAAAGCCGCGGGCGCCGAGATCAAGGTCGGCAAATTCCCGATGGCCGGCAACAGCCGTGCCAAGACCAACCATGAGGCCGACGGCCTGGTCAAGGTAATCGCCGATGCCAAGACCGACCGCGTGCTGGGCGTGTGGATCGTCGCGGTCCCGGCGGGTACGATGATTGCTGAAGCCGCGCTGGCGATGGAATTCGGCGCGACGTCGGAAGACATCGCCTACACCTGCCATGCGCACCCGACGCACAGCGAAGCGCTGAAGGAAGCGGCGATGGGCGTGCAGGGAAAGCCGATCCATATTTAGCTGCTGGCTAAGGGCGAATTTCTGAAAGGGTCTGCCGTGGACGGCCGCGTTTCGACGCGCATCGGCGTGGCGTTTGCGCGTGATTTGGCCCCGCGTCTCGTCGCTTGGCACAAGGCGCGGATTTCCGTCAAAAAAACGTCATAAACAGCAATGGCATATTCATCGAATCGGCGGCATATCGTTTCGGATGTCCACTTTAACCTATGCCCCACCCAGCAAAGCCCAATGGGTTGCCGACTTTCCCCGTGCGTTGTGGGGTGCGGCGTCGCTGGTGCCGGCGCGGGCAAGCCTGAACGCCGTACCGCGCGGCGATGGGCGGCCGGTGATGATCCTGCCGGGCATGTGCAATACCGAACGCTCGATCTTCGTCATGCGGCGCTATCTCGAACGTATCGGCTATGATGCACGCGGTTGGGGACTGGGGCGCAATCTTGCCACGCGGACCGTCGGTGCCGACGGCGAGCGGCTGTTCGCGGCAGTGGCCGCCTTTGCGGCGGAAGCACGAGAACCGGTCACGTTGATCGGCGTCAGCCTCGGCGGCATCCTCGCGCGGCTGGTCGCGCATCGCCATCCCGAGCTGGTCCGCGAAGTCATCACCGTCGCGTCGCCCTACGCCGGCGATCCGCACGCAACCAATGTGTGGCGCATGTTCGAGTTCATCACCGGCGACAAGGTGGATAGCGCCGCCGCAGTCGCGCAACGACTAGAGATTGCCGCCCCGCTGTCGATGGCGGCAACGGCGATCTGGAGCCGAACCGACGGGTTCGTCAATGGCATGATCTGCCATGCACCCGACGAACCGGGCTGCCGCTCAATCGAGGTCGAAAGCGGCCATGTCGGCGTGCACCTGCGGCCACAGGTGCTCCGCGCGATCGCCAATGTGCTGGCAGGGACACCCGTCCCGCGCCACTGACCAAGGGTTCACATCAATGTGAATTTGGGGCGTGACGGCGCGCGCGCAGAGGTTACACCGGACTCCATAACAGGAGACCGCTTGAATGTACCGTCCCACGAACGCGACCGCGCTTGCCCTCGTCCTTTCCGCCGCTTGCCTTACTGGTCCGCTGCACGCCCAGGTCACGCCGCCCGCCGGTCCTGAGTCGCTGCAGAAAACGCAGGCTCCCGAGAATCAGGCAACGAATCCGGACAAGCCGGCAGCTGCCTTGCCCCCCGCGTCGGCGCCTGCACCCGTCGTCAAATCCCCGACGGCGCCTGGTGCCAAGCCCGCCAAATGGGACGTCAACGCGCCTACCGGGATGCGCACGCGCGAGATCCGCATCGACACTGATGAGGGGAGCTGGATGAATCTCGACGCGTCGTCCGACGGACGACTGATCGCGTTCGACTTGCTCGGCGACATCTACACGATGCCGGTAACCGGCGGCACACCGACGCGGATCGCCGAAGGGCTGGCCTATGAGCACCAGCCGCGCTTCTCGCCCGATGGAAAGCGGATCGCGTTCACGTCCGACCGGGGCGGCGGCGATAATATCTGGGTGATGAACGTCGACGGCAGCGACAAGCGGCAGGTGACCAAGGAAGACTTCCGCCTGATGAACCAGCCAACATGGAGCCCGGACGGGCGCTTCATCGTCGCGAAGAAGCATTTCACGACCGGGCGGAGCCTGGGGACCGGCGAGGTGTGGATGTACCATGTCTCGGGCGGCGGTGGCGTCCAGCTGGTCAAGCGCGCGAGCGAGCAGCTGCAGAAGGAACTCGGCGAGCCGATCTATGCGGCAGACGGCAAGAGCATCTTCTACACGCGCAACGTCACGCCCGGACCGATCTTCGAATATGCGCAGAACTCGCGCACCGACCTGTTCGACATCGAACGCTACGACATCGTCAGCGGCGAAGTGGAGACCGCGGTGAGCGGCGCGGGCGGGTCGGTTCGTCCGACGCCGAGCCGCGACGGCAAGCGCATCGCCTTCGTCCGGCGCGAGGGCAGCCAGACCAAGCTGTGGGTCAAGGATTTCGCCACCGGCGTGGAGCGTGTCGTCTATGACGCGCTCGACCGCGACGTGCAGGAAACCTGGGCGGTCACCGGCGTCTATCCCAACATGGCGTGGACCGCCGACGACCGCGCGATCCTGTTCTGGGCGGGCGGCAAGCTGCGCCGCATCGATGCGGCGGGCGGGGCATCGACCGTGATCCCGTTCCGGATCAGCGACACGCGCGTCGTCATCGACGCGACGCACCCGGTGGTGGAGGTGTCTCCCGACCGGATCCAGACCAAGATGCCGCGCTGGGCGAGCGTTTCACCCGATGGCCGGCAGGTCGTGTTCGAAACGCTGGGCCGGTTGTGGATCAAGCCGATGGCGGGCGGCGCGGCACGTCGGCTGACACGCGGCACCGAAATGGAGCTGTGGCCAAGCTGGTCGCGCGACGGGCGGCAGATCGTGTTCGTCGGCTGGACCGACGCCGGGCTGGGCGCGATCAAGGTCGTCGGTGCGGGCGGCGGTGCGGCGCGCAGCGTGACGACCGTTGCAGGCCATTACAGCCGTCCGCGCTTTTCTCCCGACGCAAAAACGATCGTGTTCGAGCAGACGGAAGGCGGTGGGCTGACGGCGGCGCGCGGCAATCCGGGCAGTGGCGTCTATCGGGTCGCTGCCACGGGCGGAGCGCCGGTACGCGTGGCCGCGGATGCCGCCGGCCCTCAGTTCGGCGCCGACAATGACCGCGTGTTTCTTGTCAAAAGCGAGAAGGGCAAACGCCAGCTGGTCAGCACCGACCTCAACGGAGAAGCGCAACGCGTCCATGCGTCCGGCGAGCTCGTCAATGATTTCCAGGTGGCCCCCGGTGGCGACTATGTCGCGTTCCGCCAGAATTACGAAGCCTTTCTGATGCCGCTGATGGCGGGCAAGCAGGCGGTCGAAGTCGACAAGAAGGGTGGCCCTCTGCCGGTCGTCCAAGTGAGCGCCGAAGGGGCGGACTTCATCAATTGGTCGGACAATGGCAAGCGTGTGCATTGGAGCATGGGGCCGACGCTCTTCACGGCCGACACGGCGGCACTGTTCGCCAATGGGCCCGCGGCGGAAGGGGCACCGAAGTTCGCGGCACCCCGCACCGGCGTATCGTTGTCGATGGATGTCGCCGCAGCCAAACCGACGGGGACCGTCGCACTGACGGGCGCACGCATCGTGACGATGAGCCGTGCCGATGGCGGGATCATCGACGATGCGACGATCCTTATCCGCGGCGAACGCATTGTCGCGGTGGGACCGCGTGGAACGATCGCTATTCCCGCCGGGGCTGTCACGGTCGACGTTGCTGGGAAGACGATCATTCCTGGCTTGGTCGATGCGCATGCGCACGGCAGCCAGGGCGAGGACGAACTGATCCCCGAGCAGAACTGGAACGCCATGGCCAACCTCGCCTTTGGCACGACGACGATCCACGATCCCTCGTCGCGCTCAGCGGAGATTTTTCCGGCGGCTGAAATGCAGCGGGCAGGGATGCGGCTCCAGCCGCGGACCTTCTCGACCGGCGAAATCATTTATGGGGCGAAGGCTGCGGATGTCTATGCCGAGATCAACAGCTATGACGACGCGCTGGCGGCGGTGCGGCGCCTGAAGTCCCAGGGTGCGCACAGCGTCAAAAACTACAACCAGCCGCGCCGAGAACAGCGCCAGATGGTCGTGGCGGCAGCCCAGGCCGAAAACATGGAAGTCGTCCCCGAGGGCGGGTCGCTATTCACGATGGACGTGACGCTGGTTCAAGACGGCAATTCGACCGTCGAGCACAATATCCCGCTCGAGCATTTCTATGGCGATCTCGTACAGTTCTGGACGCAGACAAAGACGAATTACACGCCCACGCTGGTCGTGACCTATGGCGGGCCGGCGGGCGATCCCTATTGGCGAGCGCATACCGAAGTGTGGCGTCAGCCGCTTCTGATGCGCCATGCGCCGCCCGCTGCCTTGTCGGCCCAGAACGCGCGTCGCGTGCTGGCGCCCGAGGAGGATTATGTCGACGCCGCGAGCGCGCGGGAGGCCAAGAAACTGGCGGATAAGGGCGTGCAAGTCTCGATCGGCGCGCACGGCCAGCAACCGGGCCTGGGCGCACATTGGGAAATGTGGAGCTTCGTGCGCGGTGGCTGGTCGCCCATCGAAGCGCTGCGCGCCGGCACGATCATGCCGGCGACGTCGCTGGGCTATGCACGCGACATCGGGTCGCTGGAGGTGGGCAAGCTCGCCGACCTCGTCGTGCTCGACGCCGATCCCACGATCGACATCCGCAACACCGAGAAGGTGCGCCAGGTGATGCTCGGAGGACGTCTCTACGACGCGGCGACGCTGAACGAGGTCGCGACCGGCAGTTCAAAGCGCCAGCCCTATTGGTGGGAAGGCAGCAACGGCGGTCGCAGCGCAGGCGCATCACTGGCCACAGGCCACGGCAACGGCGACTGGGGTCAAGACTAGGCCGGCCAATCGAGCGCGCGTCGTTGAAGCGCCGGTCGTGCAGCAGCACGTCTGGCACAACGATGCCGTTCAAGATCGCGTTGGGTGATGCCGACCCGGATCGTGCCACGCCGTCCATAAGCCGCCGGTGGCCCGCATCGAGCCGGGTTCGCGCCTCTAGGGGTACAAGTTCGGGACGTTTCGGCGTCGCCATCTGCTTGCACGTGTCATGATTTCAAACGACAAACCTGTCATGGGGGACTCGGCAAAAAATCCTGACCGGGGCGTGTCGGCGGAACTTCTGGCGGCGTGTTACGACGATGTGCGCCGGATCGCGCGGGCTATTCTGGCGCGCGACGGCATGAATCGCGCCATACAGGCGACCGAACTTGCGAACGAAGCGGCGATCCGCCTCATGGGGGTGGATCGCATGGAAATCGCGGGGAAGGCCCATATGCTGGCTATGGCGGCTCGTACGATGCGACGGGTGTTGATCGATGAAGCGCGCAAGGGTTCTGCCGCCAAGCGCCACATGCCGACTATCGTCACCGCTTGGCCGGACGAAGCGGCCAACAACCTGATCGACGTCGGCGACCTCGACCGGGCGCTCGCGGCGCTCGAGGCGTTTTCGACCGATCACGCGCAGGTTGTCGAACTGCGTTTCATGCTGGGCCTGACAGTCGAGGAAGCGTCACTTGCCAGTGGTGTTCCGGCACGCACGATCAAGCGGCGGTGGGCGGCCGGACGCGCCTGGCTGCTCGATTATCTGAGTAACAATGCCGACCCGATATCCGCCTGACGTCGAGCGCCGCGCGCTCGCCCTGTTCGAACGACTGGCGGACCAGCCTGACAATATCCGGCTGCGCGAACGGCTGTTGAAGAATGAAACGGACGCCGTGCGTCGACGCCTGGCTGCGCTCGAAGCAAGCGCCACGCGCGCGCTCAACGCGATCCCGACCCTGATCCCCGGCAGTGCCGACGGGGGCGAAGCGAACATCCCGCCTGCCCGGGTCGGCGCATTTCGCCTGATCGAACGCATCGGCCGCGGCGGCATGGGCGATGTGTGGCGCGGCCAGCGCGATGACGGTTTGTACGAACAAAAGGTCGCGATCAAACTGATCCAGCGCCACGCACTGACCCGGGCCGCAGCCGCTTTCGACGACGAACGCCGTTATCTCGCGCGACTTGAACATCCCAATATCGCGCGCCTGATCGATGGAGGTGTGACCGACGACGGCCTGCCCTGGCTGGTCCTTGAATACGTGGAGGGCCTTCCGATCGACGAGGCTGCGGCGAAGCTGACGGACAGCGATCGAGTCCGTCTTTTGGTCAAGGCCGCCGATGCAGTTCAGTACGCCCACAGCCGCATGATCGCGCACGCCGACCTGAAGCCGTCGAACATCATGGTCGATGCCGCCGGACGCGTGAAACTGCTCGATTTCGGTATTGCGGCACTGATCGGCGGCGATGCGCGGACGTCGCTGGGATCCGGGCCACTTACCCGCGCATTTGCCAGTCCGCAGCGCTTGGCCGGTCAGGGGCCCTCCGTCGCAGACGACGTATATGCGTTGGGCAAGACATTCGCCTGCGTTCTGGGTCCCAGCACCGATCCCGAACTTCGCGCGATTGTTGCAAAGGCGCATTCTTCCGATCCCCGGGAACGATACGGCAGTGCCGCTGCCCTGATCGCCGATCTCGATCGCTGGCGGGCGCGCTTGCCGGTGACGGCACTGCCCGACAGCTGGCGTTACCGGACATCCAAGTTTGTCGAACGTCACCGTGGCGGCGTTGTAGCAACGGCCGCCGCGCTGGCGCTGCTGAGTTCGAGCTCGCTGATCGCGACGACGAGCTATGTTCGTGCCGAGCGCAACCGGGCGAGCGCCGAGGCGCGCTTTGGCGAAGTGCGCCATTTGTCCCGCTTCATGTTGTACGACCTGTACGACGAACTCGCCCGCCAGCCGGGAACCGTCCAAAAGCGGGCGCAAATCGCGGAAACGAGCGCGCTCTACCTCGACAGGTTGCAGGTCGCCACGGACGCCCCGGCAGATCTGCGGCTCGAAACAGCTCGCAGCTATCGGCGCCTTGCCGCGATCGAGGGCCTGCCGGGCACATCAAACCTCGGCCAGCCCGACAAAGCACTCGCGTCACTGAAACGGGCAGAAGGCTTGCTGCGCGCGCTCCTTGCCGAAAATCCGCGCAACGTAGAGGCCCAGACGCAACTTGGTTGGGTGCTTTCAGACCGATGGACGCTCCATGCCGAAGGCGACTCGTCCGAGGCTGCCAACAAGGCGGCCGTTGCCGCTTTCGATAAGGCGCTTGTCCTTGCATCCGCAGACCCACTCGCCCGGTTGGGAAAACTCCAGACCGAGGCAAGCAAGGCCTATGACCTGATCTGGAGCGCCGACAAACCTGCCGAGGCACTGGCCACGGCCCGGCGCGCGCTCGCGACGCTTCGAAACGCGCAATGGCCGACCGACGACCGCGATGTCGCGGCCGCGCTCGAAATTCAGCTGCTCAACCGCATCGGCGACGCAACCTATTACACCGACGACATCGCCGGGTCGCTGGCACCCTTTCGAGAGGCCGACACGCTCACCGACCGTATGATTGGTCGCACAGGCTCGACCCCGGCCTTGCTGATCCGCAAGGCAGAGAACGCCTTCAATATCAGCGGCTCGCTGGGCGACATGGGCGGCCATGATGCGGAGGCGCTGACCGTCGCGCGGAACGGTATAAAGTCCTTGCGGCAATTGCTGGACTTCGGCCCCGACGCAGCAGCCGAAAAAAAGCTGCTGGTCCTGTTGGGACAGGAAGCCGCCCTTCTCGATCAAATGGGTCGTTTTCGCGAAGCGCTGGTGCCATCGCTCGCCAGTGTGAGCTTGCGCGAGCGGCGGTTGGCCCAAGCGCCCGATAATCCGCAACGTCTCCGTGATCTGGCAATCGGCATACCCCCCTATGCAGAGCTGCTGGCGAAGGCAGGGGCTTCCGAGCAGGCCTGTGCCGCTGCCGGGCGAGCCGTGGCGATATGGGCCGACATCAAGCGAAAGGGACAACTCGGCTCCCTCGATGCGCGCAAGAACCTGCCCCAAAGTGGGACGCTCAAGGAAAAACTCTGCAAGCTCTGAATCTCTGGCCCCAAATTCCCCGTCGGTGCGCCTTTCCTTTGACACCACCAAACAGGGGACTGGCTATGTCGTTGAATCGAAGATTACTTGGTCGTTTAGCATGCGCCGCTTTTGCGCTGGGGGCGTCAGCACCCGCTTTCGCCGGACATGTCGTCGTTTACGATCCGCGTACCGATGCCTCAGCTTATTCGGCAACGCACCAGGGGCCGAACGTCGCGGGCTCAAGCAGCCATTACGTAAATGGGACCGCGGACTCCGGCAATTTCGTTTCGCCCGGGGGTACGATTTCAGGTGGAGGTTCGGTCGCGCAGACGTCGGCGCTGTCCTCGCAGAATGGTGGCACCAACAATGGTGACCCCCTGCATAACGATGCCTTTGCAGCTGCAAATCTCGTGACCGGCCTGCTCAAGGCGACGACGGCTTCGACCGGACCGAACAATTTCGGCACTCCGGGGGGCCTGGCCACGGCGCGGCTCGACGACACATTGTGGTTTACCAACAATACGGGGACAACCCAGACGATCAGCTTCACCTATAGGTTCGACGGGTTGCTCAGCGATCCGCTTAGCGGGTTTCCGGGCGGCTCGGTCTCACTGGGAATGTCCTGCGGCGGAAACCTCTTTGGCTGCAACAACGGGCCGAACGGCACAGGGGACTCTATCCTTTTTGCTACGGCCAGCGGTACGCCGCTCGAGCTCTACGGCGGCCCCCGCAAGCCCGAGGATACGTGGGCCTATTTCTTCAATACGACCAGCAGCTGCTTCGGCGAGAATATCTATTGCGGACAATATTCGTCGAGCCTTTGGGACTATGGTCTAAATGCACCGAACGCCGGCGGCGTGGTTGACGGCTACATCCGAGCCTATCTCAACATCCCGACGGGTGAAACTTCGCTCGGGGTTCGCGGGACGCTCAATATCGACTGTCGGGGCGGCAGCTCGTGCGATTTTGGCCATACGGGCAAGTTCGGCTTCGGCGATTTGCCGTCCGGCCTCAGCTACTCATCGGCTTCGGGCCTGTTTCTGACTGCCGCTGCAGGCCCCAGCGCTGTCCCCGAACCGGCCGCCTGGGCGATGATGATCCTCGGCTTCGGCATCATGGGAAGCTCAATGCGGCTGCGCCGAAGCGGGCGATCCATTTTCGCTTAAGTGCTGCAAGCATGGTATGAGGGTGGGCTTGAGGGCCCGCCCTTTTGTTTGCCGACTTGATTGCGTCGCCATTGCAGCCGAACGGGCAGCGGATAGCCGCACACGCTGCGCGCTGCTAAACCAGTCGGCCTGCCGGAACCCATAGCCTGCCCGACTGTTCGCTGAGCGTAGCAGAGGAGTCGATCATGGCGGATACCAAGACAAAGTCGAGCAAGGCCAAGCCCAAGACCGGCGCGCGGGCAACCCGCAAGGCCAGCACTGCCGCCGCCAAACCGGCAGATGCGATCAAACTGCTGAAGGACGATCATCGCGAGGTGAAGGGGTGGTTTGCCGACTTCGACAAGACCGACGACGATGCGAAGAAACAGGAATTGGCGGACAAGATCTGCAAGGCGTTGACCGTGCATGCGCAGATCGAGGAGGAGATCTTCTATCCCGCCGCCTATGACGCGCTCGACGAGGAAGGCGACGACATGCTCGACGAGGCTGAGGTCGAGCACGCAAGCGCCAAGGAATTGATCGCCCAGATCGAAGCGTCGAAGGTGGGTGAGCCGCTGTTCGACGCCAAGGTGACGGTGCTGGGCGAGTATATCAACCATCATGTCGAGGAAGAGGAATCCGAGCTGTTCCCCGAATGCCGCGCGAGCGACATGGACCTGAAAGCCCTTGGACTGCAGCTCGCCGAGCGCAAGGCCGAACTGATGGCTTCGGTCTGAGGTTCGCGCCGTTCAAAATGGGGCGGCGGCGTTCTGACTGACAGGGTGCAGCCGGGCCGCCGGTCCAACATCGGCGGCCCCGCAACGGCATCAAGGCCGACGAGCCGGTCTCACCATCGTGCATCGGCGCATTCCTTGATGCATGACGAATGGAAAACCGCGCAAGCTTGGCTGGAGACCGCCGCAGGCCGGAAAGCGGATGGTCCGGCAAAAAAAACGCAATTCGCCGTGTCCGTGTAACCACTGCAACCTCAGGTGCAAGCCGCTGCAATTTAAGATTAAATTGCGCTTTCGCGTCGTTGAGGTGGCGCGCACGGCACGCAGGATGATTGCGCTTGCCCGGGTCGCCGGGACCGTTACGCAGGGGAAGAGGTTGCGGGCACCGGAAGGCGTGATTTCGCCTCGGCCTCGATAAAGGACTGAATTCATGGCAAAAGCCCCCGTGGCGCAGGCGAAGGACGCATGGGAGCCGGTCGGACACGTCGTTGCCGGAACGCGCGACAGCCAGACGGGTGATCTCGACCCGGGGGCCGGGCCGGAAACACTCGCGACCAATGTCGGTCGGTTGTTCGGCCTGACCTGCGGCGTCGTCGTAGTGGCCGCGCTTTACTTCGGGCGAGAGGTGCTGTTGCCGATCACGCTCGCGGTGATGCTGTCGTTCATTCTGTCACCGGTCGTCAACTTTCTTCAGCGGCTTCGCATCCGCCGTGTGCCCGCCGTGGTATTTACGGTCATGGCCGCGATCGGACTGATCGGCGCCGTGGTCACGCTGATCTGGACGCAGGTCGCTGTGCTCAGCGTCCACGCGCCGCAATATGCCAGCGCTATCGAGACCAAGGTGCTAACGCTGCAGGGATCGGCCACGTCGCGCATGGAGTCGCTGACCCGGGTGTTCGGCGATGCGCGCAAGCTACGCCCGCTGGCGCGGCCAACAGCGCGAAACGAACCCGGCTCGCGGCTGACGCCCACGGCCCCTGCGCCACGCGCGCCCGTCCCGGTCGAAGTCGCACCGCCCAAGGCGACGCCGCTTTCGGTGGCAAAGGCGATCGTGGAACCGCTCGTCCAGCCGCTTGGCACGACCTTCATCGTCCTGATGGTCGCGATCTTCGTGCTGATGCAGAAGGACGATCTGCGCGACCGATTCATCCGGTTGTTCGGATCGACCGACCTGCACCGCACGACGATGGCGCTCGATGATGCCGGCGCGCGATTGAGCCGGTATTTTGTTGCGCAACTCGCCGTGAACACGTGTTTCGGCATCATTATCGGGGTGGGGCTGTGGCTCCTGGACATACCGTCACCACTCCTATGGGGCTTGCTTGCAACGGTCCTGCGCTTCGTTCCCTACATCGGCCCCATCCTGGCTGCGGTCGTGCCGGTCGCCTTGGGCGCGGCGATCGATCCGGGTTGGACCACCGCCGCCCTCATCGCCGTTTATTTCGTCATCGTGGAATCGCTGATCGGCTATGTGGTCGAACCGATCCTCTACGGTCATTCCACGGGACTTTCCCCCATCTCGGTCATCATCGCCGCGATCTTCTGGACGTGGATATGGGGTCCCGCCGGACTGGTGCTTTCGACGCCCCTGACCTTGTGCCTCGTCGTGCTCGGTCGCCATGTGAAGGCGCTCGAGTTTTTCGACGTGTTGCTCGGCGATCGACCGGCGCTGACGCCGGTGGAGGAACTCTACCAGCGCATCCTGGCCGATAATCCTGACGAAGCGCTGGCGCAGGCCGAAGCACTTCTCGGCGATTGCACGTTGCCAGAATATTACGACGCCGTGATGATCGGGGCGCTCCGGCTCGCAGCTGCCGATGATGCGATGGGGTCGCTTTCGCCGGTCGATCACCACCGGATGCGTCGGTCGGCAATGGCTGTTTTGCAGGATCTCCCGGCCGTATCTGCAGCGCGGAAGGTGGACGATGACGATGTAACCGGCTCACGCGCGATCAGCCTGGCGTGTGTTGCCGGCGCGGGACCGTTCGACCAGATCGTTGCGACGATGTGCGCACAGGCGTTGCGCGAACGTGGTCTTGACCCTCGGCTGGTGACGCAGGGGGAGGCGACGCGAGAGGCGATTTCCGGGCTAGACCTCGGCGGCGTCGATACCATCCTTATTTGCTGCCTCGAACTGGTAGGGTCGCCTGCACAACTGCGGTTCCTCGCCCGGAGGCTTCGCCAGCGAGCGCCACAGGCCCGGCTCATCGCCGGCCTATGGTCCACGGGCTCGGACGTGCCCGGCGAGGACATCCGTGCCCTGATCGGCGCCGATGACCATGTCGCGTCGATTGGCGCCGCCGTCGACCTGATCACAGGTTCCTCGACGAAACCTGCCTAGAATTTGCGACCAACAGACACGTTGATACGGGGCGCCTTGTCACCGGTCCTGGCACGCGTAGACGACAGGGGCACAGCGATCTCCGCCGAAAGCTGAAGCTTTCCGATTGCCGCGCGGGCGCCACCTCCTCCTGACGAGAGATCGCCTCCGCCATATCCCCGCCCCAGCTTCCAAACGCGCCCGGCGTCGATGAACGCATAAGGTTCGAACCAGTCGATCCAGCTTGTTGGGTCTGACCAGCGCCATCGCAATTCTCCGGACCCCATGAACCCATCGTCGCCAAATCTTTCGGAGAAATCATACGCGCGGCCGTAGCTGGCGCCGCCGAGCCCGATTTCCTGTGCAGCAAGCAGGGGGCGGTCGGCGATCTGCCCGTTTGCCGCCAGCTTCATGCTGAAACCCCGATCGAGCGGCTGGATCCATTCTGCCCAGAAATAACCTTTCGTAAAAACGCCGTCGGCATCGGCGCGCGACGCTCGCGGATCGCCGGCGGCTGTGGTTCCACCGACATCCAGGCCGCGTACCGCGCCAATGGCCCCCGACAAGCGACCCCTGCCGGTTCGCGTCGTGCCGTAAAGCCAGCCGTTCGCGACTGCCATGTTGTCGCGCTCGGTCACGGCTCCGCCCGAACCGCCCACGACGCGCAACACGCCGATTTCGGCATTTGCCCAAACGCTCGCGGCTTTCGAGCGCGTGAGCGGGGTGCTCGCCGAAACGGCGAGATAGGTGCTGTTGCTTTGGAAGTTGCTGCCCGCGGGTTCGGCGCGACCAAGGGCACCGGTCACCGCGACCTGAGTCCCGGCGGTCCCGAGACTTGCCGCATAGCGCGCCGAAACATAGGCGAGTTCGCGCGGGGCTGCGGGTGTTGTGACCGCTTGAACAGAGAGTACATCGCCATCCGTCGCGAGGCTGGCAAAGTCATAACGCAGCCGCGCCCGCAGGGGGCCGATATCGCTCGCCCCATAATTGTCGGCCCCGACATATCCCTCTCCGCGCCGTTCGCGAACCTCGACAAGCAGGACGTTGCCGATGTCTTCATGGACAAGCTTGGTCGACAGGATTTCGATCCCGGGCACGTCTCCGGCGAGCAGCAGTTGACGTTCGAGCACGTCTCGGTGGACGGCGTGCCCGACGATCAGGTCAAGTGTCCGCTGGAGCCGCGCGCTGCGTGACCCAAGCACGCGGACAGCGGCAATGTCACCCGGGTCGATCCTGACGGTTATCATTCCGGCCTCGATGGTCTGACGCGGGACAGTAGCGGTTGCGAAAACATAGCCGCGCGCGCGCGCGACCGAGGCGACCGCGCGCGCCAGGGATTGAAGGTCTTCGGTCGTCGCCTGCTTGCCGAGGTAGTCTGCGAAGCCCGGTGCAAAGGCTTCGCGAGGTACCGACGGCACACCGTCGACGCTGATGGCGCCAATCATAAGTCCGTTGGCGGCATCGACCCTTGGAGCCGGACGACCCTCTGAAAATGGCCGTAACTCTCGCAGCTGCAGGTCCTCGCCCGGTGTCGCGTTCGCCAGATCGCGCGCGACGCTGCCCGCATCGCGCGCGGTCTGGGCGAAAGCAGCGCTGCCCGTCGATGACAGGAATAGGGCGATAAGACAGTGACGCATCGTTGGTCCGGCATTGTGTCCGGACAGGTCTACGTCCTTGGCGGCAAATAATCGGTTAACTGCCTGTTATACTTAATGATCTGGCAACCTAGCATGTTATTAGGAACGCTACGCTCCATGGTCCATGCGACGACCGACTGCCGGCCTGTTGGCGCGATGGGGACACGCCGTGAAACGTTTGAGAAATACTCTGGTGCTTGCCGGATCCCTGCTGGGGAGCAGCGCGATGGCCGGGGTGCCCGACTGGACGATGTCGGAGTCGTCAGGGCAAGTCACCGTCGCCTCGAGCGGGATCGTGCGGGCGGCAACCCGCGGCGCGACGCTTTCGGCCGGAGACGTCATCGCGACAGGGGCGAAGGGACGAGCTGTCATCGTCCGCGGGCAGGAATATCTGGTGGTCGCGCCGAACTCGCGGATACGTGTCGCCGATCCCGCCAAAAGCGGTGGCATGACCCAGATCATCGAGCAGATCGGCAATGTCGTCTTCAAGATCAAGAAAATGGCCACGCCGCACTTCGCGGTCGAGACACCGTTTCTCGCCGCCGTCGTAAAAGGCACGACGTTCAGCGTGACGGTAACGGAGACCGGCGCCAGCGTGCAGGTGATCGAGGGGCGCGTCGAGGTCGAAACACGCGACGGCGGCGCACGGTATCTCGTGCTGCCGGGTGACATCGGATCGGTTTCCGGCCGGGCGCTTGGTCGCTTGAACGTGCAGGGCCGCGAGACAAAGACTCTGGTTTCCCCGACCGAGAGCGGCAAGGTGATGGCGCCGACAGCCCAGATATTGAAGGCGGATCCTGTCGGGACGACAGTTGAGTCTTCGGCGCCGGTCGAGCTGGCCTCCACCGTTGCGGAGCCGCCTGTGCGGCTGGGTCCGGCGACTGACGGTATGGTCTCCGGCGCGCTCGTCGCATATTCGGCAAGTGCACTCGAACGCGGAGCCACACTCGAGCACGCAACTTCGGGCGCAGCCGGGGACGTGGCCAGTGTGGTCGAACCGGTAGGGTCGGTCGCCGCGCCGGGCACGCCGCCACCGACGACCGGATCTCCGTCCCAGCCAGCCGAGCCGACAGGCAGCGCATCGTCGCCTGTGCAGCCCGCAGCGGCAAACCAGCCGGCCGAAGTCGGAACGCCGGCTTCTGGCGGCGCGGCGGACCAAGGCAATATCGGCAGCGGAAATAAAAATGAGGGTGTCGCTGGCAACGGCGTCGCCAGTGATACAAGTCCCGGCAACGGCAACGGCAACGGCAACGGCAACGGCAACGGCAACGGCAACGTCGACGGCAACGGCAACGGCAACGGCAACGGCAACGGTGCCAATAATGGTAACGGCGGAAAGTCGGACGCCAGTGGGTCAACAGGCTCTGGCGGGTCGGGCGGCGGCCAAAACAACGGATCCGGTGGCAACGGCAATTCTGGCCACGGCAATGGCGGCAAAGGATCAGATGACGGCCCCTCCGACAAAAAGGGCGGTCTCGCGAAATAACACTGCCTTTACGTGTCTTTAGCCTATCATAACTAATTCGAGACCCTCGCAGGCCGGAGGGGTGACGAAATTCCGAAGCGCAGCATCTCCGTCGCGGCCGGCATTGGCGCGCGCCCGGTTCTCAACGCCGGGTGGTTACGGTCCTACTCGGGTCTTGCCCTGTCCATTGCCGTTGCCGCGTTTTTGCTGCTCACGGGTGCGGCCGGCGGCATGGAGGAGCAGTTGCGGCAGAAGCGGGAAGAGCTTTTTCCGCACCCGACCAGCGGCAAGATCGTCCTGGTGGAAATCGATGCCAAGAGCCTTGCGACCTTCGGGCAATGGCCGTGGCCCCGGCGACTTCATGCGGCGATCATCGACCGGCTCGACCATCTCGGCAGCTCGACCATCGCCTTCGATGTCGACTTCTCTGCGCGCAGCAACCCCCGCGACGACGACGCCATGGCCAGGGCACTGGCGCGCGCAAGGGCAGGGGTCATTCTGCCGACGTTTCGCCAGCCGGCTTCCAATGGCAGCAGCGCTTTTACCGAAAACTTGCCGATCGAAGCCTTCAGGCCGAAGGCCATGCTTGCGTCAGTCAACGTCAGTCCAGAAGCAAACGGGCAATTGGCCCGCTATCCCTATGGCACAGCGACCGGCGGCGTAGCTCGACCTTCGCTTGCGGCATTGCTTGCCAATAATTCCGGCGCCACCAATCAGCAGTTCCGCATAGACACGTCCCTCGATCCCGCGACGCTTCCGCGCATCAGCGCCGCCGACCTGCTCAGCGGCCAGGTGAAGCCGGAGCAAGTCAGCGGCAAACAAGTTGTGGTGGGCGCGACCGCGATCGAACTGGGCGATCGCTACGCGACCCCGCGTCACGGCGTCATCCCGGGGGCACTCATACAAATTCTTGCGGCAGAAACGCTCCTGCGGGGCTCGCAGGCCGCCGCCGTAGGTCCCGTCGCCGCTATGCTCGCCACGGTGGCCGTCATTTCGCTTTTGGCGCGGACGAGGCGTGCTTCGCTGCGAACCCTCGTCCGCGGCGCATGGATCGTCGTTTTGCTGCTGACGCCAGCGGTGAGCGAAGCCGCAGGCTGGCGCTACATCGAAACCGTTCCCGCTGCCCTGATGCTCGGGACGGAATACGCCTGGGCTGCCGCGATCGGCTTTGCCGCCCGGCTTCAGGCTGAGCGGCATACCGATGCCCTGACAGGCCTTCCCAACGCCCGGGCGTTTGAACGCCATAACGCCGTCAAGGAAGCCGTCATCGTCGTCGTGGTCCGGTTCATGTGGTTCGAGGAGATGGAGGCGCAGCTCGACGATGCGACCCGCGCGCTTTGGCTGCAGCGTACGCTGGACCGGCTTTCGCTGGGGTTGCCCGGTCAGATCTTCCACCTGATCGCTCCCGGCATTTTTGCCTGGAGCGAAACCGATGCCGAGCCAGCTGCACTGATCGCGCGGATCGAATCGACGTCCGCACTTTTTCGCGCGCCGCTGAAGCTCGGGGGGCATCACGTCCTCGCCACCCCCGGATTCGGAATCTGCGCCGGCGAGGGCGTGGCAAATCGCAAGATCGTCGCACAGGCGATGCTGGCCGCACGCCACAGCCAGGAAAGCGGTCGAAGTTGGTCGATCCATAATGACAAATCGTCGGACGACACCGCCAGGGCGCTGACGTTGCTGGCCGACCTGCAAACCGCGATCGACGAGGGCCAAATCCGCGTCGATTATCAGCCCAAATGGTCGATTGCCGACCAGAGTGTCTGCGGGGCCGAAGCGCTTGCGCGGTGGACCCACCCGACGCTGGGGCCCATTGCGCCGGACGATTTCATTCCACTTCTCGAGACGAGTGGCAACATCGGCCGCTTGACACTTGCGATCGTGGATATTTGCCTGAAGGACCTGGAAAGCTGGCATGCCGCCGGCAATGGAATATCGGTCGCGATCAACATGTCGGCATCGTTGCTCGAGGATGCGCAGTTCGTTCGCGACTTGCACGCGCGACTAGAGCCGGCCGGACCGCTGCTGCGGTTCGTAACCCTCGAAGTCACGGAGTCGGCAGCCGTCAACCAGACGAAAATCGCCGTCACCGTCCTTACCGGCTTGCGCGCACTGGGCATCAGGGTCTCGATCGACGATTATGGTACCGGTCGTGCGACTCTTGCCTATCTGAAAACGTTCCCCGCCGACGAGGTAAAGATCGACAAGTCCTTCATCACCAACATTCGCGAGTCCGTGAGCGACCAGATTCTGGTGCGATCAACCATCGAGCTCGCGCGTGAACTGAATTTCCAGGTCGTGGCCGAGGGGGTGGAGGATGCCGCCTGCCTGGAGCTGCTCGCTGTCTATGGCTGCGATATCGCGCAAGGCTGGCACATCGACAGGCCGATGGCGGCGAAGGCCTTCATGGACAAATGGATCGCGCCCAACTCCGCCGTTGGCGTCACTCTCGCCGCTTAGGCGGCGACGCCATCAGTGATGCCGCTTGTCGGCCGCAAGCGCGGCGCGTGCGAGTTCGGGAAGCGACTTCGTATCCATGATACGCATGATGGCTGCACGATGGTTATCGACGGTGCGCTGACTGATGCCGAGCTCTGCCGCGATGATCTTGCTCGCCTTGCCGGCGAGCACCCGCTCCATGACCTGAAGCTGGCGCGGCGTGAGGTGCGCGACATGTCGTGCGGCAACTTCCTGCTCCGCCTGCTCAGCACCATGGTTGCGCGACTGTTCAAGCGCGCGATTTATGCTGGTCAGCAGCTTCATGCGGCTCACGGGCTTTTCGATGAAGTCGCAGGCGCCCGCCTTCATTGCGGCGACGGCGAGGTTCACGTCGCTGCTTGCGGTCATCATGATCGTCGGCAGCGGGTCGTGCATGTCACGCAGTCGCACCAGCAGTTCCATGCCGCTCATGCCCGGCAGAGTTGCGTTGGTGAGGAGACAGCCCTCGAGGCCCGACCGGTAGGCAGCGAGGAAGGTCTCAGCGTCTGGATAGCTATCAACTGCCAATCCCTCTTTCCCAAGCGCATCGCGGATGGAAGCTCTGACCTGCGCCTGGCCGTCGATGACATAGATAACGGCATGACCCGACCCGCTGCTATCGGCGGGATTGGCGTCGCTGTCGGTCAGACCGTCGATCGCTTCCGTCAGTTCGTCGAGTTTTACCGGTTTCGTCAGATGAAGGCAGTCCTGCCTTGCAATCAGCTTCTGCGCCTCGCTCGAGATTGCGCCTGTGAGGATAATACCCGGGACGTGGTGATTGAGCGTGCGACGGATTTCGGAAAGCGCCTCGACGCCGTCAAGTCTGCCGGGCAGGTTGAAATCTGCAAGTACGATGTCCGGTCGGATTGCCCCATCGGTGATCAGGGCCATCGCCGCGTCGGCCGTCTCAGCGGTTCTGACGCTATGTCCAGCATCGGTGAGCAGCAGTTCGAGCAGCTTGCGCACTTCCGGCTCGTCCTCGATCACGATGATCATGCAGCGGCGCGGGCCGCCTGTCGCAACCCGGTTTCCTCCCGGTTGAGGCGCGACGGGGATCAGGTCCGAGGCAGACGGAACCCTGATCGAAAAGACCGATCCCCTGCCGAGCGACGATTGAACGCCGACATCGTGTCCCAGCAATACGCCGAGGCGCTGGACGATCGAGAGTCCGAGACCCAGTCCCTTGCTCGTCGCGCGCGCTGAATTATCCACTTGGTGAAATTCGTCGAAAATCGTGCGGAGGTCTGCTTCCGCGATGCCGATCCCGGTGTCCCATACCTCGAGCCTGACCCGACCCTGATCGCGCCGGCACCCAACTACGACGCCTCCGGCCCGCGTGTATTTTATGGCGTTCGCGAGCAGATTGCGGATCATCTGTTCGAGCAGTCGGGGGTCGCTTCTTAAACGCAGACTGCTGTCGGCAATGCGCAAGTCGAGCCTTTGCGCCTCTGCCAAAGGAGTAAATTCGTCACGCAAACGGGACAAAATGGACTTGATCGGAAAATCGATTTCCTCGGTCTGCAAGATGCCCGCTTCGATCTGGTTGATGTCCAGCAGGACGTTCAACATGCCGGTCATGGCATCGAGGGTTTGTCCAAAGCGCTCGATCAGGCTGGATGCCGCCTCGTCCTGCACGGTCTTGGCGAGCAGCGCCTGCAGCAGGATCAGGGATTGTAAGGGCTGTCGCAGGTCGTGGCTGGCGGCCGCCAAGAAGCGCGACTTGGCGATGTTGGCCGCTTCGGCCTGTTCCTTACCGATGACAAGTATGCGCTTTGCCCGCTTGCGCTCGGTGATGTCCGCATAAGTGATGACGACGCCGTCGATCTGCTTGGCGTGCGTGTGATAGGGCAGGACGCGGCGCTGAAGCCAGCGGCCTTCGTTGATTTCCAGCTCGCATCCCTTGGGCGGAGAGCCGCCGAGTACAAGCGAACAGTCCTTGATGAGCTGCGGGTCGCTGGTGGGCGGTCGAAGATCGACGATCGAGCGGCCGACATCACTGTCGATGATATTGAACAACGTCTGGATCGTCGGCGTGAAGAAACGTATTCTCAAATCAGTGTCGAGGCACAACGTCGCGACATCCGTGCTGTAGAGCACATTTTGCAGATCGTCCGAAGTCGATCGTTGCCGATCGAGTGTTTCGTGCAGCTGGGCATTTAGCACGATCAGTTCTTCGTTGAGCGACTGCAGCTCTTCTTTCGACGTCAGCAATTCCTCGTTGGTAGATTCATATTCCTCGGTAAGCGTCAGCGCGTTTTCTTTGATTTCCTTTTGTTGCTGCCGCGACGTTTCCAGTGCCTCAAGAGCGATGCGTAGCTCTTTCTGGACCGTGTCCAGTTCACGCGCCACCATTGCCGTATCGGATGCAACGTCGCCCGCCGCCCGGAAGCCTTGATCCGAGACGCCAACATGTTCGATGAACGTCACGAGCACAAAACGCTCGCCGCCGCTGTCGACAGCCCGGACGTCGACATTGAACTTGGTATCGCCGGTTCGATTGTCGGGAATGACGATGTGCGACGCGCCCTGGGCAAGTTCAGCTATGGCGGCGCGCAGTTTCGCACGCAGCACTGGCGCAACCGTGTCGAGCAGGTCGGTCGTCGGATAGCCGGCGGATACCTGTAGAAACTTCGCCGTCGGCCCTAGCGAATACAGATATTTGCCGCTTTGATCGATGAGTACGGCGGGCGGCGCATGTGTTTCGAGAACCAGGCTGCGGGCGAACTCGGCAATGCTGGTTGCTTGAGGGCGCGGCGTCGAAAGCGCCGCTCGGCTAACGCGCACCGGCACGCTTGTTGCGCCTATGTCGTGGCGTGGACGGCGTGACCCTTGGCCGACTTTTCGATAAAGGCGCTCGGCTTTTGCAACGACCTCAAAGCCGCTTGCCGGGTCGCCGATGGTCTCCGCCCCGCCGAGCAGCAGCAATCCCTCTTTGCGCAGCGCGAACCAGAACTGCGCCATCACTTTCGCTTGCGCCGTGGGGATGAGGTAGATCAGCAGGTTCCGGCAGGAGATAAAGTCGATTGCCGGGAAAGGCGGGTCAGCAAGTACGTCTTGCAGGGTAAACACGATGGCGCTGCGCAGTTCGGCAGCGACTTGATAGCCGTCTCCGTCACGGGTGAAAAACCGCTCCAGACGTGATCGGCTGACAACGTGCCGTATTGAATCGGGATAGCGGCCGGTCCGGGCCGTTGCGATTGCATGTTCGCTGACGTCCGACGCGAACATCTGGAGTCGAATCGGTCGACCATCCCTGGCAATGGCTTCGAGGAACAAGATGGCGAGCGAGTATGCTTCTTCGCCCGTACTGCAGCCGACGCACCAGATCCTGAGCGGCTCTTTATGATCATGTACGCTGATCAGGTCCGGAATGGTCGTCGAGGCCAGATGTTCGAAGATCCCGGAATCCCGGAAAAAAGAGGTGACATTGATCAGCATGTCCTTGATCAGCCGATCACACTCGGCGTCATCGTCGTTCAGGACCGCCAGATAGGCCGCAGGATCGTCGACGCCGGTTTTGGAAAGCAACATTCGCTGTGCGATCCGGCGTCGCAATGTGCCCGGCTTGTAAAGGCGGAAGTCATGTGTCGATCGGCGGCAGGCGAGGTCGATGACGTCATCGAATAGGTCGGGCGCGCCCCCTGCCGTCGATCGCGAAAACGCCGCCAGCGTGGCCGCGATCGACGGGATGGGCAGGCAGGCGTCAGCCCCCGTCGCATCGACGCCGTCGGCCACGATAACCAGGGCGCCTGCGGTTTTGGCCGCGGTGCTTGCCTGCATGCCGGGTGTCAAGATCACGACCGCGACCGGGTGCTGCGTCGTCGCGCTCATCGAGTCCGTGAGGTGTTCGAAAGGCAGCGTCCGATTTTCGCTGGATGTCGTGAACGTCAGACCCGTATCTGTTTGGATCAAGGCTGTTCCGGCGGGGCAGAGATACAGATGGTCCGCCGCAAGCGGCAAATTGTCGATCTGATCGACGACTTTCATCGCCGTATGGCGGGCCAGGATTTTTCCGGCACGTGCCCTGGATTTGGCGCTCGCGTCAAAGCTTATGAAAAGCGCCATGTTGGCGGGCGTCGGCATGGCCTCGAGCAGCCGGCCTGCGACTTTCAGATCGTCTTCCGAAACGCCAAGAGCAACGAGTGGAAAATACGTACGAAAACCGGGCGCCGCAGCCATCGTTTTCCCCCTGCCGAAAGGGACTGCCCTGCCGGGTGCGCGCTGCGACATCTGTTTGTCGGAGATCGCGATGTACTTGTTAGCACATAGTTTTTTCGGCACAAGCAGCGTCGGCGCGCGCACAGAAGGGGTGTTGCGCGGCGCGCGCGAAGCGTCGTCAATATGGCCGTGATTGCCGGCAAGAGCTTCGCGCAACGCGGGCGGTCAGCCTAGCTGACAAATTTGCCTGACAATGCTTATTCCGTATACGTAATGACTATATTTCAATGAGTTAACCTGTTTTTTGCAAAGTTGGTCCAGTTCGATCCCTGGCGCAGTAATGCCGCGTGTTTGGGTGATGCGAAGTGGGTCGCAACGGGGAAGCCAGTGCAAGCGCGCGCGAAAGCGCGACCCCAAGTCGCCATGATTGCGCCTCGCTGCGCGCGGCGCGATCATGGCGTTGACCTTGGTCGGTATCACCATCTGTGCTGCGCTGGCTTTCGTCGCTTGCCTGGCCTTTGGGGTTTGCCTGCGTCAGCGCGCTCTATTGCAGCGCGCCTGCCTCCGCCTTGCGAACGCCCTGGCGACTGACGAACGGGGTCGGCAGTGCCCGGCCGGTGCGGTGGGTCTCGAAAAGCATATCGACCGACTGTGCGCGCACCTGAATTCGCTGCAGCATCGCGTGTCGCGGCGGCATCCGGTAACCGGCCTCGAGACGCGCGAAGTCTTGCTCGCGGAGATTGCGAGGGTGCCGCAAGAGCCGCTTGCCCTTGCGGTGATATCGCTTGCGGACTTCGATGCGCTTGCAGCTTTCGATTCGGAGGCTGCCGATCAGGTCCTCACCATTTTGGCGCAGCGGCTTGTCCGCATGGTTCCTGCCAACCGCCTCCTCGCTCAGATCGATTGCGGCGCTTTCGCGATCCTGTTTGAACCGGAAATTGGCGAAAAGCTTGCGCAAGAAGTGGATGCGTTGGCCTATGCGCTGCAGGGACATATCCAGGTCTCGGGCGTCGACTACCTCCCGCAGATTGCATTCGGCCATGTCCGCGCGGAAGTCCCGATCGAGCCAGCCTCGGTCGTGCTGTCGCGGCTGCTAGCGTCCGTCCGTGCCGATAGATTGGCCGGAGCGCCAAGCGACTACACCATGAGCGCCGAAAACTTTGCGCTTGAGCAGGAGCTGCGGCAGGCAATTGCCCGGCACCAGTTCGAACTGCACTATCAGCCTGTCGTAAATGCCACGACCGCCGAGATGTGCAGCGTCGAAGCGCTCATTCGTTGGCGGCATCCCCAGCGTGGATTGATCTCCCCGAATATCTTCATTCCCATCATGGAGCGCATGGGGCTTTCGGACGACATCGGGCGCTGGGTGCTTGACCGCGCGGCACGCGATGCCGCTGCCTGGTCGCTAGAGGGCCTTGGCCATCTCAAGATTGCCGTCAACGTGTCTGCTCACCAGCTTGTACGCGCCGATCTCGATGAAGTCATCGAACGCATAATTGCGCGTCACGGGCTTGCCGCTTCCAAATTGGAACTTGAACTCACTGAAACGGCAGCGGCTGTCGATCCGGCAACTGCCCGGGCGCTGTTTTCTCGGTTGCGCGCGCGCGGAATCACGATCGTCATCGACGATTTCGGCGCCGGCTACGCGAGCCTTTCGTATCTGAAGAAACTCAGCTTCGATAAACTGAAGATCGACCGCGAGTTTGTCAGCAACGTGGATACAGACAAACACGCACAGGCGATCTGCCTGAGCATTATTGCGTTGGCGCGGGGTCTCGACCTGACAGTCCTGGCCGAAGGGGTCGAGAGGCACGAGGAGTACGCCTGGTTGAGGCAGCACGGATGCGAGCTGTTTCAAGGGTATTATTTCGCCAGGCCTCTCGACTACGAGTCCCTGATCGCTTTCGCCGCGGCCCGGCCGGCGCGCCCCTCATCATCAGGTACGCGACGCGCCTTCGCTTACGGAGCACTTGCGGCATGATCGGTCCCCCGAAGACATCGCTCCGTGGCAGTGCCTGGCCAGGCATCGCAATCCTGGTGGTTGCGCTGGGCGCGTGTGCGCACCAGCCCAAGGGCAATCCGCGCCCGCTGCTCATTCAGCCGATCGGCGATGAACAACGCCTCGAAGACCTTGTCGGCGCCTTGAAGACGGGTGACATCAAGCGAGCACGCAAGTTGATCAGGCAGCTGGACAAGCACAGACCTGGCGACGCGCGGGTGGCGCTGTTGTCGCAGTCGTTGGACGGCGACCCTATGCAACTGCTCGGGACCGCGTCTTTTACCTACCGTGTCGTCGAGGGCGATGAGCTGACGTCGCTCGCGCAGCGCCTCCTCGGCAACCGGCTGAAATTCTATCTGCTGGCGCGGTACAACGGCCTGACGGCGGATAATCTCAAGCCGGGGCAGCTGCTACGGATACCCGGCAGCCCGCCTCCGTCAAAGCCGAGGACCGAGCCAAGGCCGGATCCGCGCCCCGACGCAAAAGCCGACTCCCACCGGGAGACAAGGCCCATGCCACCTGGCCCGACGCCGCGCCCTATGGCTCAATCTGCGCCGAAGGTCGATGCGATCGGTGCAAGCAAGTTGCGCGCCCAGGCACTGGAAGCGCTCAACCGCGGTGCGGTTGCCAACGCCGTTGTCCTCTTGCGACGGGCGCGAGGGCTAAATCCGGCGAACATGCCCATCCGAAACGACCTTGCCCGTGCGGAACGTCTTCTGGCTGTCGTCAGGGCGCGGCGATGACGGGTGTGCTCGCCGCCAAGCACGGTACCGGCGTCGCCGAGTGCATCGGGCGATACAGGATCGAGGGACTCCTGGGCACCGGGGCCATGTCAGAAGTCTATCTTGCCTTCGACCCGAGCATCGAGCGCAAGCTTGCCATCAAGGTTCTCGACCCGGCGCTTCGAGGCAATCCCGATGTTGCCAGCCGGTTCATCGCCGAGGCGCGCGCCGCCGGCATGTTGTCGCATCCGCACATCGTCACGATCCACGACGTGGGCGAAGTCGATGGCGTGCCCTATATCGCGATGGAATTGCTCGAAGGACGCCCCCTCGACGAAGTCCTCCAGCACACGCCGCAACTGCCGATCGAAACGGCGCTCGAGCTGTGCATTCAGATCGCCTCGGCACTGGCATTTGCGCATGGGCGGGGTGTCGTCCACCGCGACGTGAAGCCGTCGAACATTATCGTCGATCCAGACGGGGCGACGGCCAAGCTGCTCGATTTCGGTATCGCCCGGATCGACGAAGGCGCCGATGACGTCGCCGGGGCGCGTCGCACGCAATTTGGGCAAGTCATCGGTACGCCACGCTACATGAGTCCCGAGCAGGCGATGGGCCTCGCAGCGGACGCCCGTGCAGATCAGTTTTCGCTCGGGAGCATCCTGTACGAAATGGTCACCGGTGAGGCGGCGTTCCCCGGTACGGGGCTGGCGACGCTGGCAATACAGATCGCCCAGCAAGCGCCTGACCCCGTGAACCGAAAGCGGCCCGATTGTCCCAAGGGATTGGCGTACATCATTTCCAAGCTGCTGGCGAAGCGTCCAGCTGACCGCTTCGTCGACGCCGACGCTGTTCGCACCGCGCTGCTGCGCGAGCTGGGCGATCTGCGCAGCGACAAGATCTCGGCGCGTCGTGGCGTTCCCGTCCGCCTCAAATTGCCAATCGGACTGGGCGCGGCAACGGCGCTGGCGCTCGCTTTGGGGGTGGCCGTCGTCATGGATCGCCAGACGAGAACCCTCGAGGACTTGGCCCGGACGGCCGGTGGTTCGACGGCCGATTTTATCACCCAGAATGTGTCGATGCGCGTTGCCGAAAATGCCGGCTTGCCTCCGGACCAGCAGGACTGGCTGCCACTGCAGTCGTTCCTCGACGCCGCGGCACGAGACAGCAGCATCCGTCACCTTGCCTTTTATGACGAGCATGGCGTTGTCCGCGCGGTGGCCGGGAATGCGCAAAGACCTCGCGCAGGCAGCAGCGCATCGTTGGCCACCGATGTCGTTGACGCGAACGGCTTCAGGTTCATTCGTCCGGTGCGCTACGCGGGCGCCGTGTTCGGAAGCGTCGAAATGGAAGTCGGTCGCGATGCGCTCGATAAAGCGGTTTCGAAAGTAGCGACCTTGCTCATGGCTCTGTCCGCTTTCGTCGTGGCCATGGTCGTCGCTGCCGGATATTTTGCCGCGCGCCAGCTAACCCAGCCGCTGCGTCGCCTGCGCGCAGCGCTCGACGATATCGCGCAGGGAAGCTCTGCCTTTCGCGTGTCGCACAAGCGACGCGACGAATATGGTGCCGTGTTCGACAGTCTGAATCGCCTGGCGGCAGCGCTCGATGAGCAGCGCCCGGCGGCGGACTGGGTGGCATCGGATCATCGTGCGCTCATGACACGCCTCGAAACCACGTTCGAGCCGGCGCCAAGTCATGGCTGATCAGGCGCTCTTCATCCTCAGGCTCTTCGACAAGGGTCTCGACGGCCACCCGATTGATGCGCGGTTGTTAAGGGATGGGTCCGTGAGTTTCGGTCGGGACCCAGCCAGTGACTGGGCGCTTGACGACCGCGAGCGCCGTTTGTCGCGACACCATTTCGACGTGACCGCGAACGGCAGTACGATTTCATTGATCGCGACGGGTGCCAATGGCGTCTTCGACGATTGCACCGGCGAACGCTTTCCCGAGCATCGGTGCCAGGCCCTGTCGCTGCCGGCCACGCTTCGCTTCGGCAGCTATCGTCTGACCGTCGACCGTGCCGCCCAATCGATGTCGGATGACCGGGGTGATGGCCAAACTCTGATCCTTTCGCCACCGCTCGGCAGCCGCTCGGCGGTGCCGCACGAATATGCGGACGCATGCAGCACGGTGACGGTCGTCGCAAATGGCTCGCTCCTGGATTGTTTTTGCGAGGGCGCCGGAATCGAACCATCGGCGTTCGCGCTCGAGGAGCCCGCCGATGTGATGCGAAGGGCAGGGGCTGTCTATCGCCAGATGGTACTGGGGGTCGGCGACCTGATGGCCGAGCGCGAACGCGTGCGCCGCCAATACGAAATCGCGCGAACGACGATTGGCGGCGAAGGCAACAATCCCTTCAAATGGGGTCCGACGCAACGCCTCGCGATCGATCTTCTGCTGGCGGAGGGTCATGGTTTCCTGAGCGGACCGGGGGCCCTCGCAGCCTCATTTGCCGATATCAAGAAACACTTGATCGCGACGTTCCGAGGCTTGCATGCGACACTGCGCGACGCGGTCAAGACTTTCGATCCTGTCGTGATCGAGCGCGAGGCCAGGCCCCGCCCGGGCTTGTGGCAATCGCGCGCGTCTCTCAACTTCGCAGAGGTTGCCTGCCGGTACAGCGAACTGTCGCGGCAGATCGATGAGGGTATCGACGGAACGCTCAACGCGACTTTTGTCCGGGTCTATGAGGGCGCAGTCGCAGAGATTGAAAGCGGGGGTCTATGACGACCTTATGCCGCGTCTGTCCGGACTGGGTGGTCACGTCATCGGCCCGCACGCATATCGGGCGGATCCGTGCCGTGAACGAAGATCGCATTCTGAACAGGGTCGATCGCGGCCTGTTCGCCGTTGCAGATGGCATGGGCGGTCACAAGCGGGGTGACGTTGCGGCCGATGCGGTGATCCAAGCACTTGGCGCGCTCACCGAAAGGGAGGCACCTCTGACCGACGCGTCGCTCAGCGCGGCAATGGCAGACGCGAACGGGCGGATTTACGGGCAAGGGGGGGCGTCTGCGGGCCAATCCGGATCAACCGTCGCCGGACTGCATGTTGCGGGCAATCGCGCGCTGATCTTCTGGGCGGGCGACAGCCGGATCTACCGCCTGCGATGCGGCGCACTCGATATCATGACGCACGACCATCGGGTGGTCCAGGACATGATCGACGCGGGTCTGCTCGACGTCCGATCTGCCCGGGCTCACCCGCATGCCGCGGTCATCACCCGGGCGGTGGGTGCGCGACCGACGATTTCGCTCGCCCTTCGGCACGAGCAGCTCGCGGTGGGCGACACCTATCTGCTGTGCTCCGATGGATTGACCGACCTGGTTGAAGACGACGTCATCGCGCAAGCCCTCGGATCACCTCAAATTGAGGCAGCCGATCGCCTGCTGGACGCTGCAATGGCTGCTGGCGGTCGCGACAACATATCGCTCATAATCGTTTCGATTGCGGACCGGACAGCCGGGCCGGGTCCCCTGTTTCGTCGACATGACGAGGCAACGGCGCATCATGGCTGACCGGTCGCTTTTCCTTGCGCGGGCGTCTCATGCCGAATTGCGTCATGCCGACCGTGTCGATGTGGCGGTCAAGGTCAAGGTGCGCCAACGCGGTGCGAAAGGCATTGCCGTGGTCATGGAGGACGTTTCGTGTCTCGGGTGCCGGGTGCAATGGCCGCATCTGGTTGCAGCCGGTGACCGCGTGTGGATCAGTTTTCCCGGCCTAGAGGCAATTCCTGCGATCGTCGTATGGACAGCTGACTTCAAATTCGGATGCCGCTTTGAAATCCCGTTACATACGGCGGTATTTCGCAGCCTCATTGATCAGCGCCTTCGCCGCAGGGGTGAAGCGTTTTGAGTTCAAGTTGCCGTCACGGCTACCCGGGTAAAGAACGCCCGGGCAAGTCGGAACCAAAGGCTGCTGCCGACGGTGAGCCCTGTCTGCAACGGACCCGATAGGGCCGTGCTTGTCGTTTGCCCGACGTTTGTCCAGCTTGCCCCGTTGTCGGTCGAATAGCTGCCCGTGAAACTCGTTCCCTGCCTTATCAGCCGCAGGGTTACTGCCGAGGGTGTGAAGGGAACCGATCCGAGCTCCACCGTTTTCCCGCCCTGCCGCGCGTTGAGAACGAGGCGTGTGCCCGTGGCCTGGTTCGTCGGCGGACTGATATAATCGAGCGAGATTTCGGGATCGCTGCCAATTCGGGTTGCGCGCATCGTGACGCCGGCCCGGACGGTCTGATTGGCAATAATGCTGACCGAATCCAGCCTTGCGGTGATCTGTCCGTCGGCAGCCAACGTCGTGGCTGCGAATTGCGGCTGATAGCCGTCGCCGGCGCCTTTCACGATCCATTCGCCTGTGAACGCGTTCCAGGTGGTCGATCCCTGCAGGACGGGTGTTCCAACGGGGCCTGCCGTCCAACCTGTTTGCAGCATTGCCGTCGTCGGCGCCGACACGATGCGCAGACCGCTGGGAAGCGTCGACGGCGAATATCCCGTCTGCGGCGTGGCGGCGGGCAGGGCCGGATCGTTCGAGTAGACGCGGAAATAGTCGATTTCCATGGATTTGGGGAAAATCGTGCTGGCATCGGGTGTGCCCGGCCACAAATTACCCGGATCGTTGCCGATCGCGAGATCGATCAGGACATACATGGGGATGTTCGTGTGGTTCTGCAGGGGCTTGGACGCGACCCCGTCGACGTAGAAAGTCACGGTCGTCGCATCCCAGAGAAAGCCGTAGGTATGAAACTGGCCGTCGGTCGCGTTGATGCCCTTATAGACCTGAGAGTCGGTCACTTTCGCGTTCGTATCCGAGGCATAGATGGATGCCTGGCGGACGGTGTTCGATTCCTTGCCCAGAACTTCGAAGACATCGAATTCGCCCGGTCGCGCGCCATCGTCCGTCAGAAACCAGAAGCGTGACCATATGCCCTTGCCGGGCGGCAGCTTTGCCCGGAGTTCGAAATAGCCATAGCGCTGGGTGAAGCGATGCGCACTTGTCAGCTGGCCCGACACATAGGGCTGGCGCCCGGCGCCCGTTTTGTCTTCGCCGGCATAGACGGTCGCGGGTGTCGGCTGGGCGGTTATCGACAGTACGCCGTTCGTGGTCGAGAATGCGTTATAGGCAACCTTGGTCGAATAGCTCGGTACCGAAGTCGGGTTGGCAAACCACTGGCCTTGATAGTCGCCTGCATTGTTTCGCATGTCCCAGAAGTCCGCCGTTTGCCATGCGGACAGGTCGACGCTGTTGAACTCGTCATCGAACGTCAGGTGGTAGTCCGTCGTCGCCGCAGTTGGGGCGGGCGTCGGTGTGGGTGTGGGCGTGGGCGCCGGTGCCGGCGAAGCGGGCGGGGCAGGTGTGCTCGGGATCAAGGCGGACCCGTCCCCCCCGCCGCAAGATGCGAGCAGCACGGATGGCATCACGCAAAATGCCGTACGCGCCAGACAGGCCTTCATTTTCATCGATTCACTCCGCAAGAACGGGCGTGAAATTGAATCAAATGCCTTGCCCAGGACCGAACGAACGTAGTGAAATAATAGTGAATCGAGTATCTACTTGCATTATATCTTGCCGACACAAGTAGTTGGTGCCGTTATTGATAAAACAAAAAATATCTGTTCGATGTGAAGTCAAGTTGTGCACATTCTAGATCGAGAAAGGCGGTTGCGACCGGGCGCCGCATCCATTCAATAAGCTTCGGACTATAGCAACTTATCGCCAAGTCATTGTACAGATTGGTTTTCTGACAGAGGCGGGCTTCATGCTCCTGCGACGGGCCGCGTCCCGCACCGTTGCCGCCGATCTGCGCTAGTCCTGTCGGCCTTGTGACAGAAAAAACGCACGCCGTTCGCGCCGCAAGGTCTCTGGATCGAGGCGAGCGAGCTCGTCGAGTTCCGCGCGCAGCGCGACGGACAGACGTTTGACGGCGCCTTCATGATCCCGGTGGGCACCGCCGCGGGGCTCGTAGACGATCCTGTGGATGACGCCGAGCCGGAGCAGATCCGTCGCCGTCATCTTCATCGCTTCGGCGGCATCGGGTGCACGGTCTGCACCGCGCCAGAGGATCGAGGCGCAGCCTTCGGGCGAGATGACCGAGTAGATCGCATGCTCCAGCATCAACACGCGGTTGGCTGCGGCCAGACCGACCGCGCCTCCCGAGCCGCCCTCACCGACGATGACGGCGACCATCGGCACGCCGAGCGACAGGCATTTCTCGGTGCTGCGGGCAATTGCCTCCGCCTGGCCACGCGCCTCGGCATCGATGCCCGGAAAGGCGCCGGGCGTGTCGACCAGCGTCAGCACCGGCAGCCTGAACCGGTCGGCAAGGTCCATCAGCCGCATTGCCTTGCGATAGCCCTCGGGCCGCGCCATGCCGAAATTGTGGCGAAGTCGAGAGGCGGTGTCCTCGCCCTTGGCGTGGCCGATCACGACAACGGCACGTTCATGAAACCGCGCGAAGCCGCCGATTATCGCAGTGTCATCGGCAAAGGCGCGGTCTCCGGCCAGCGGCAGGAAATCGTCGAAGAGCCCAGCTATGAATTGGGGAAGATGGGGCCGGTCGGGGTGACGGGCCACCTGCGTCCGCTGCCATGGCGTGAGGCGCGCGTAGATGTCGGCAAGCTGGCGCTCGGCCCGCTCGTCGAGCATCGCAGCTTCTTCTTCCAGCCCCCCGGTCGCGCGCAAGTCCTTGGCTTTCGAGGCGAGCGCTTCGACCGGCTTCTCGAACGGCAGGTAATGCATCAGACCGTCATCGACATGCCACGATAGATGCGTGCGCGGTAGCGGGAGTCCTCGGCATCGGGAAGGGGCGCACCCAGCAGCAGCACGGCGCGGGAAAATCTTTTGACCTCCTCCAGATGCTCCTCGAGATCGCGCGGCTCCTCCGACTGCACTCGCCGCGTGAGGTTGACCTGATTTACGGGAACGTCGTGCACAAGCCGCTCGTTTTCCACCGCCAGCGTGGCGGTAAAGGCGTGAAGCGTCGTCTTGATGAAATTCGCGAGGGCGAATGCGGGGCTTTTGTCACCCATCGGCACGTCAGGCGACGCGAGCACCAGCTGGCAATCGTCATAGAGCGATGCCTTGCGGGCGACGCGGAAATGACTGGTCAAATTGTTTGCGATTACGAGGCGAAACTCCTCGGGAGAAAGGGGATCGTCCAGTCCGAACAGCTTCTGCGGCAGCCCTTCGAACGGTGTCGACAGGATCGTGGTGGGGCGCCCCCATTGCACCATCGCCTGATCCATCGCGCTTTCGACAGATTCGCCACAGACCACCGATTGCAGGGCGTTCGCCGGCACGTCCGTGAGCGCAGCCTGCAGTGATGCATATCCGTCGGTCGTGCGCGTGATCAGCACCACGCGTGCCACGTGGCATTCCTCGATGAAGGCGCGCGCCGTCTCGGCGATATAGTCGACGAGATGTTCGCCGACGATCCAGATGGTCTTGCCACGCAACTGGTCGAGCCGCTCCTGTTTGGGGCTGCCGAACAGCTCACGCTCGGTGGTCGACCGCTCGACCGACAGGCCGCCCGACGGCATGAAGGTTTCGCCGGAAGCCGCCCGGTCAGCCAGGAAGAACACCGTTGCCTGTGCAACATCGGCCTCTGTGGGCATCTTGCCGAGGTGGAGCTTGGACAGGACGCCAGTGCCTACCTTACCGGCTTCGACGGCAATCTTGTCGGCGGGCAAGAAGGGCACGTCGTCGGGCGGGGTGCGCAATAGCCAACCGCCGTTCGCCTCGGGCGTGTCCGGCCGATCGGCCCAGCCGGGTGCATCGAGGAAATACCCCCCCTGTCGCAGCCGCGAGACCAGCGCGGCGGCGATCGGCTTGGTCAGCAGATACTGGTCCCAGCTACACACCCCGTCGCCTTCGCGCGCGCAGGCCAGCGCCAAGTCGCGGATTTCGCGCGGGTTGTTGGTGTCATGCGACATCCGCACGGTGTCGTTGCGGGCGAGGCGCGTCAGCAATGCCTCTACCCGGACGCCGCGCCGCAATGCCTTGATCGCGGCCGCATGGACCGCGTTGAGCCGCTTGTTTTCGAGGATCAGCTTGCCGCGGCGCTCGAACAGGCCGGGCTTGCCGCCGGTACCCGCCAACCGGTCGCCGTCGACCGGCCCCGGCGCGATGGCGTTGAACTGGATTTCCGGCCCCAGGTATCGCGCCATCGATTCGACCATCGCGCGCTGCCCCGATTTCGACACGGCATAGTCGGCGCGGTTGGGATAGGCGACGGCCAGATATTTCTCGCCGCCGAAATAGGACGAGACGTTGAGGACATAACCCGATCCCTGGCGCTTCATCAGCGGTGCCACATGGTGGATGAGGAAATAATTCGACACGAGATTGGCATCGAGGGTGTAGTTCCAGGCGTCGAGACTCATGTCGACGACCATGTCCTCGGCACCGGCGACACCGGCATTATTGATCAGATAGTCGATGCGTCCAAAGGCAGCGATCGTCGCGTCGACCGCGCCCTTCAGCGAGCTGAAATCGCTCACGTCGACATCGGCCAACGTCCGAACGCGCCGCTCGACTCCTGCAAAGCCGATGTCCTCGAGCTCGCTGACGATGCGCGCGCGGGCAACGGCAAGCTCGCTTTCGCGCCGAGCCACCATCATCACCCGGGCGCCCGCGAGCGCAAGCAGCCGCGCGACCTGCCCGCCAATGCCCGCCGAACCCCCTGTAATCAGCGCCACTTTTCCCAGATGCAGCCCGGTGATGTTTTCACTGAAGCCCGGCATCGATTTGCGTGCGCCGGTCGCCTCGCCGATGCTGGTCGGCACGTAAAGCGTGACCTCGCGGATCTTGCTTTCTTTCAGCAGGATGCGCGCGGCGTGCCCGCCGGTGAAGCGGATGTTTTCCGGCTCGGTGTTGGCAAACCGGACGATCTGGTTGCCCCATTCGGTCTGCCGACGTCGTCCATGCGCCACATCGACTTCGGACTCGTCGCGCCAGATACGGATCAGCTGCTCGGTCGCAGCACGCAGCATCTGGGCATACACATCCCCCTGACCATCGCTCGGGTTGGTGACGAACAGGAAGCGTGGCTCCTGCAGCAGATTGTCGTTGCGCTTCCAGTAGCGACTGAGCGTACGCGCCAGCGCGATGCTGCCGGCGAGTTCGACGTCCATGAAGGTGGCGATGTCGTCGTCGCTCGCATTCACCAGCGCGCCCGCAAGTTCGCCGGGACCCAGTACCGGCATGAACATCGCACCGTTTATCGGTGCGTGCTCGGCCGTGTAGGCATCGAGCGCAGCTTCCATGGCCGCGGCTTCTGTGCGGTTGAAGCGGACAATGGTGAGCTTGTCGCCGATCCCCTCGGCCTTGGCTTTTGCCTGCGCAATTGCCACGTCGGCTTGCCGGGTCAGGCCCAACAGCACGCGCGCCCCGGCCGCGAGTTGGATCTTCGCGATGTCGAGGGCATCCTGCCAGCCGTCCCCGGCGGCAATCAGGACTGCCAGACCTTCCCCATCCATCGACCGCATCGTCGGGCGGGCCAGGTAAACCGAGCGTTCTTCTTTCCGCACGGTCATGCCGTGGGTCACTTCGAAGTCATGGCCATTGAGCGATGCGGAGTCGTCGCTGCCGAGAAACACGCAGATCTTCGCGATATCGGGTGGGGTCGGATAGGTCTTCGCTTTCGGGTTGCCGTTCGTCGATCGCTCGAGCGACATCATGTTGAAGAACAGGTTTGCCGTCGTCCCGGGCGCATCGCCGCGCATGGTATCCATCGTCGCGAAGACGGACCGGATGCGCTCGCTTTCGATGGGCCCCGGAAACACGAGATTGACGCGGATGCCGCGCGGTCCGAGCTCGAGCGAAAGTTCGCGCGACCATGCATTCATCGCGGCCTTTGGGACGACATAGGCCGTGCGGGCATAATATTGCGTTCGCGAGAATATCGTCGAAACGTTGATGATAGAGCTGCCCTCGCCCATGTGCGGCGAGGCGGCCCGGACGAGGTTCCAGCCCACGCCAAGCAAGCTGCGCAGGGCATCCCCAACGGTCTCGGTGTCGTTCGATCCGCGTTTCTGCAGCGCGGCAAGCTCTTCGCGACTGAACGGCAGGTGCTCGATCGGCTGCTTCGGCCCGGTCGAGCCCGCATTGTTGACGAGGATATCGATTCTTCCAAAACGCTCTACGATGCCGGCGATGGCGTCGCGTACGGATTGCGGATCGGCGCCATCGAGCGTTGCCGTTGCGACACGTGTCTCTTCGACGCCCATTTCAGCACGGATGGTCGCGGCGGCCGCTTCGGTCCGGGCAGCAGTACGGCCCGTCATGACCACTGTCGCGCCCTCGGCCAGATAGTGACGGACGATATATCCGCCGAGATTGCCGGCGGCGCCGGTGATCACGGCAATTTTTCCGGTAAGCCTTCCCGAAGCGGTCGGGGTCACTGCCGTTTTCGCCTTCGCCATATCACTCTCCCAATCGGTTCGGCGCTGCCAGCCTGTGCGCCTTGACTGTCAAATTGCCTGGGGAGGGCGGGATCCGGTTTATCGCGGCAAGCCGCGATCGAACATGCTTATGGGTCCGGTGGCCGGGCCTCCCTGCTCGCCCAAGCTTCCAGCAAGGCATCGCGGCTGCGCAGGCCGAGTTCGGGGAGCGCGTGGTTGACGACATAGGTCGCCCCCGAATGGCGGTTGTCCCACATCGCCTGATGCGCCTCGGGCAAGCCGTCCCACGGCACGACCTGTGGCTCGGTCACTTCGAGCAGCCCCGCCGCGATCATGTCGTTCATGCGCGCGACCTCGAAGGCGTTGCACAGGTGCGTGCCGAGGATCGAGGCAGTCGGCATCAGGATCTTGCGCTGCCGAGTCCAGACCTGCGGCGCGTAGAAGGTGAAGCGCTGGCCGGCGAGATCCTCCGCGAACACGACGCGCCCCGTGAATGGCTTTACCAGAGACGTCGAAACGCCGAGCGTGTCCTGCGCGGCGCGTTCGATGACGAGGTCGGGGTTGCCGCGCGGATTGTCGGGCGACCGCAGGATCTTGCCGATGGCCGAGCCGAACGGCTTCATCACCCGGTCCTGGTAATCGCGCACCGCAGCCTTGAAGATTTCGATATCGGCCTTGGCGTCGGGCAGGCGCGGCATCGTGTCGGGCCAGAGGAAGTTGGCGCCCTCGCGCCGCCGGATGGCTTCAAGGCTGACGATGCCTTCGATCGCATCCTCGAGCCCCAGCGACTGCAGGAATTCGCGCTGCCCGTCGGTCGTCGTCGCGACGACGGTGCGTGCGTTAAAACGTCTCGCGGCCTCGATCATCTCGAGCCCGGTCTCGTCGAGCAGTTCGGTCGAGCGCGGGCCGTAATAGAGCAACACCGCCTCGCCGCCGCGCAGCGCCGCACGACGCAGCATTTCCTCGGGCGATGCGGCCCCGGGCTTGCCCATGAAGCTGAAGTGATAGCCCGAAGACGCGCCGTAAAAGGCAAGCGTGCCGCCCTCTGCCAGCATCTGGAAACTGCGCGGGAAAGCCGTTTCGCCGGCGTGGCTGACGACATAATCGGCGAGCTTGCCATCATTAAGCGCGCGATATTCGGCAACCAGCGATGCCCCTGCGGCTTCCCAGGCACGGGCGGCCGAGGGGTCCTCGGGCACGGTCGTGAACAGCGCGGCGAAGCGCGGGTCCTTGCGATCGATCGCGCCGACGGCACCCTGTTGCGTGGTGATGAACGTGGCACGCTCCGCGCTCGAAACCATGCCCGTGACCTGCAATCCGGTCCGGACCGAGCTGCGCAGCGCGTCGAGGCCCGTCCCGGTTGCCGCGCCTTCCACGAACAAGGTGCGACCGGGGGCGATCTGCAGCGTGGTGAACAGGCAGCGCGAGATCGTGCCGAGGTTGAGCACATAGCTGCCCGCCTGCTCCAGCGTCAGATCGGGCGGGATTGCATGCATCTGCGGCGCCTGCACGGTCAGGAACTGCGCGTGGCTGCCGGTCTCGGTCTCATAGCCCTGGATCGAGAAATCGGCGTACATCGGGTCGTTGCCGACCTGCGGGCTCAGCAAGTCGTTCGTGCCCGAATAAACGGTGACGAGATCGCCGACCTTCACGCGCCCCTCGGCACGCGTTTCGCTGCCCAGCGCGGCCACAAGCGCGATGCCACCCGAACCGGTGATCTGCACGTCTTCCTCATGCGCATCGAACGGCGAGACGGGAATGCCCGTGAGCGCCCAGATGTCGTTGAAGTTGACTTCGCTGGTCAGCATGTAGAGCAACGCCTCGTTCGGCGCGGGCTCGGGCACCTTCACGATCAGCTCGCGCTCATGCGTTGCGGGCGGACCGAAGCGCGGCGCGCCGGTTTCCGCGTCTCGGGCAATCCCGAACGCATATTGAAATTCGGGGATGCGCGTGACGCCGGGGTAGAAGGGCGCGCCGACGGGGAGGAGTTCGCCGCTGGACTCCAGGGCGCGGCCGCGCGGTTCATGCTCCTCGTCGATCCAGACGCCGTCGCGGCGGACGGGAAGCGGCGGGCTGACCTTGTCGATGAACTGGCGAATGCCGGTCTTGCCACCCTCGGGATCGACGATCGCTTCGGCGAAAAGGGTGGCTTCGCGCGCGAGGCCCGCGCTCATGCCCTGTTCGAGGCCCGTGCGGACCGCGTCGAGTGCGCGTTCGCCGGCCTTGCCGCGGCCCGCCCAGTCGAGCTGGCGCCGGATACGCTTGAGGAAATCCTCTTCGAGGACGGGATCGAGCCCGACGGGCGATGCGTCTTCCCAGCGCGCGGTCGCTGCCCGGCGTGCGGCATAGGCGGCGCCAAGCGGGCTGTTCTCGCCGTCGCGCACATAGCTGCGAACGGCGGCATGCGCCTCGGCCAGCGCGTCGCGCGCGCCGTCGACCAGCTCGTCGATCAGGCCGATGTCCGCCGCCGCCGCGCCATCGATGCTGCGCCCGCCGAGGATGAGGTCGAGTGCAGCGCGCAACCCCGTCGCGCCATGCCGGTCGGCGAGCAGGCGCGGCAGGCGTTGCGTCCCGCCATAGCCGGGCAACAGCCGCAGGCGGATTTCGGGCTGGCCGAAGCGCGCGGTCGGCTCGGCGATGCGGTAGTGGCAAGCAAGCGCGAATTCCATGCCGCCGCCAAGCGCCACGCCCTGCACCGCCGCGATGCACGGCTTGCCCATCATCTCGATCTTGCGGAACGCGAGCTGGGCATTGTTCGGGAGCACCATCGCTTCATCGAGCGTGTGTATTTCCTCGAGCATCTGGCGGATGTCGGCACCAGCGACGAAGGATGACGTCCCCTGGCCGGTAAACACGACCGCCACGACATCGTCCTTGCGAGCGAGCTGATCGACGACAACCACCAGTTCGTCGATCGCGCGTTCGTTGAGCGCATTGACCGGCGGGTTGGTGACGGTGACGGTCGCGACACGCTTGCCGGGCGCGACGCTGTTGTACTGGACGAGGAAATAGCGGTTGCGCTCGAACAGCGACTGCTCCTCGGACAGGCGTTGCTTGCGCTGCCAGTCGCCGATGACGGTGCGAAGTTCGTCGAGCGCCTCGGGATTGCGCAGGGTGGTCGCGTCGCCGACGTCGCCGCCCTCGACCAGCGCGCGCACCATCCGGCGCATGTATTTGCCCGAGCGCGTTTCGGGGAATTGCGAGACCTCGATGAAATCGGCGGGCACGGCGACCGCGCCTTTTTCGCTGCGGACCAGTTCGAACAGGCGGCGCTTGTCGTCGAGCGTCAGCTTGCGGCCCGCGACCGGCACGACGAAGGCGAGCGGAGTCAGGCCCTTTTCGCGGTGCGGGGCGCCGACGACCAGCACATTGCCGACCGGAGAATCAGGGTCGAGCGCCTTGTCGCGCAGCACTGCGCCTTCGATCTCCTCGGTGCCCATGCGATGCCCCGAGACGTTGATGACGTCGTCGCTGCGCCCGTGAAGCGAGAACGAGCCATCGTCGTGCATGATCGCGAAATCACCCTGGGTATAGGCCCAGGCGCCGCGCCAGCGCTTCCAGTAACCGTCGACCCAGCGCGCCGCATCGCCATGCCAGCCGGGCTGGACGCTGCCGTTCTCGACACGGAAATGGTCGACATCGCCCCAGATGGTGCGCGCGAGATAGGGATAGGGCGCGGCGATGACGATCTCGCCCTTCTCCCCCGTTTCGGCACGGCGCCAAGGAACACCGCCCTCGCCGGCCCGTCCAAAGTGCGCCTCGCTGCGGGTTGCCTCGCCATCCTCGACCCACACGTCGCCGACGATCCAGGGCAGCGGATAGGTATGCGCATCGGGCCGCAACGGGAAATCGGCGTTGCCGTAGAAATGGGTCCAGGCAATGCCCCCGTGCTCGGTCGCCCAATAACTGTTGATGTACTGCGGCACGACGTGCTGCATCCCAAAGGCCTGCACCGAGGGCGAAGTCGGCTCTGCGCAGAAGGTCGCGACGCGGAGGCCGCCCATGCCGTAGCGTTCGAGATCGGCAAGGTTCGACGGATCGGACATCACCGACTTCAGGAAGGTCACGCCCGCCTTGAAAATGGTGACGCCGTGCCGCTCGATCATCGAGGCGAAGCGCCCGGCGTGCGGGAAGACCGGCGACCCTTCGGAAACGACACTCGTCACCCGCGTCATCAGCGGCGCGCAGATCAGATAGCTTTGCCCGGTGATCCAGCCGGGATCGGCCACGACGAACAGGGTGTCGCCTGCCCGCGCGTCGAACGCGACCTTCATCGTATGGGCCACGCCCGCCGCATAGCCATGGGCGTGCACAATGCCCTTGGGCTTGCCGGTCGAGCCCGAGGTATAGATGAAGAACATCGGATAGTCGGCGTCGACCGGCAGCGGCCTGGACGACGCCCAGATGGCCTGGACGAATTCGGCGTCGGGAAGAGCAAGCAATTCGGCCTGCGACGATACCGCAAAACCAGCCTCGCGCGCCGCGGCCAGCAATCTTTCCAGGGCGGCGTCGGTCAGGTCGTGACTCCACCGGTCGCGCTCTTCGCGCCAGATGATGTCGGGTTGTGCCGTATGCCGGACGACGATGACGGTTTCCACGCGCGGGGGCAGGGTGACGAGGCTCGATGCGATGGCGATGCGCACGCGCGCCGCATCGGCGGTGCTGATGCGGCCTTCCTTGCCGAGCGTGATCAGCGCCCGGCCGACGCCCCGCATCACATCCGACCGTTCGACCGTGACTTCGCCGGCCAGCGTCTCGCACACCGTGTCGAGGATGGTCGCGGCGTCGGCCTCCGGCAGCCCCAGGTCGGTCTTGCCGAGGATATCGAGGGCGATCGCGACGGGCACGAAATTGTCGAGCGCGGGATCGGTATAGGCGTTCTTGAACGCCGCGACCTGGGCATTGCGATAGCTGCCGTCCGACGTGACGATCACGCGCGCACCGGCATCGCAGATGCGATCCGACAATGTCTTGTCGCTGAACCCGCCGAACACTGCCGTATAGACGACGCCCAGTCGTTTTGCGGCCTCTGTCCAGAAGATCTGCGGCACGATGCTCGGCATGTTGAGCGCGATGCGATCGCCTGCCTTCAACCCCAACGCCTGTAAGGCCAGCGCACATTTGGCGGTTTCGAGGAGCAATTGTTTGCGCGACACGCTGAAGCAGTCGAGCGGGCCGCCCTTGCCGCCGTTCGCGGACATGTCCCAGCGATCGCCTTCGAAGATCAGCGCAGTCTCGTCGCCATGCCCCGCAAGCACATGCCTGTCGACCTCGCTGAAGCAGGCGTTGGTCCGCCCGTCGACGAACCAGCGCCAGTGCGGCGGGTCGGACGCATCGAACGCGATCTGCCATGGTCGGAAATCGGCGGACAGCGCCGCGGTGACCGGGATGCCCGTCTGCGCGTCCCATCCCGTCCAGCGGCCATGATCATCGCGTTGAAGCCATGAACCCTCCGTGCCGACGCCGGCAACGAACCAGTGCATCGTGTCTGCAGCAACGTCGCCGTGAAAGGCGCCCGGATCGGCCAGCACGGCCGATCGTATCGCTTCCCAATCGGGTCGCGTCCGGATGGGATTATGTTCGGCCGCCGCAGGGACGTTCGATTTGGCCCCCTGCAGCATACTCGAATCACTCCCGGAATTTGTCTGTTCTGCGCGTATTGAGCCGCATTGCGCAACGATTGGCAAGTCCGGCTACTGCACACATTCCGAAAGCAATCGTGCGGCAATGGGACGGACTTTGTCCGTCGACGATTTTGCCGACACGTCTGGAAGGCATTGCATGGGCCCACCATATACCCTCGCGAAATGGAGGTAGGCATGACCGAGTACCGCAAGACCGAAGAAGCGCTTGCCAGGCTGACACCCGAAGAATTCTACGTGACCCAAAAGAGCGGCACCGAGCGGCCAGGCACCGGCAAGTACTTGAACAACAAGGAGCCGGGCATCTACGTCGACATCGTGTCCGGCGAGCCGCTGTTCGCATCGGCCGACAAATATGAGTCCGGCTGCGGCTGGCCGAGCTTCACGAAACCGATCGAGCCCGCCAATGTCGCCGAGCTGCGCGACGCCAGCCTGGGCATGGTGCGGACCGAAGTACGCTCTGCGCATGGCGACAGCCATCTCGGCCATGTATTCGAAGACGGCCCCCGCGACCGCGGTGGCCTGCGCTATTGCATCAATTCGGCCTCGCTCCGCTTCGTCCACCGCGACGACATGCAGGCGCAAGGCTATGGCGACTATCTGACCCAGGTGGAGGACGTAAGATGAGCGAGGAACGTGCAGTTCTTGCCGGTGGATGCTTCTGGGGCGTGCAGGACCTCGTCCGCCGCCAGCCTGGCGTCATTTCGACGCGCGTCGGCTATTCCGGCGGCGAGGTTCCCAACGCGACCTATCGCAATCATGGCAATCATGCCGAGGCGATCGAGATCATCTTCGATCCTGATGTGACCAGCTACCGCGCGTTGCTCGAATTCTTCTTCCAGATCCACGATCCGACGACGAAGAACCGCCAGGGCAACGACGTCGGCGCGAGCTACCGCTCGGCGATCTATTACACGAACGAGACGCAGAAGTCGGTCGCGCTTGATACGATCGCGGACGTCGACGCTTCGGGCCTGTGGCCGGGCAAGGTCGTGACCGAGGTCGAACCCGTGGGCGACTTCTGGGAAGCGGAGCCCGAGCACCAGGACTATCTGGAGCGTATTCCGAACGGCTACACCTGCCATTTCGTTCGTCCGAACTGGAAATTGCCGAAGCGCGCCGAAGCGGCCTGACGTTCGCCGGCGGACTCGCTCCGCCGGCGCTCCAAAAGCGAACACACCTTGTCCAAAATCGTCAATGGATCGAGCCTGCAACCTTTGTCGGGCGGCAGTCCGAAGCAAATAATTCTGCTTTTGCATGGCTTCGGTTCAAACGGCGCCGATATGATAGCGCTTGCACCCGATTGGCAGGCCGCGTTGCCCGACGCTTTGTTCCTTGCCCCCAATGCGCCGCAGCGGTTGGGTAATTTTGCATCCGGCTACCAGTGGTGGCCCTTGTCGGCATTTACGCCGCAGGCGCTGGCGGCCGGGGCAGCGAGCGCCGCGCCTGCAATCGACGCGTTCATTGACCGAAAGCTTGCTCAGTATCGACTCGACGAAGCGCAACTCGCGATTGTCGGCTTCAGCCAAGGCACGATGATGGCACTTCATGTCGGTCTTCGACGCTCTCGCCAAGTCGCCGCGATCGTGGGCTATTCAGGTATGTTGACGGGCGCTGCCGACCTTGGACGCCGGTCGATCACCACGCCGCCGGTGCTGCTGGTCCATGGCTCGGCGGACCCAGTGGTGCCGATCGCGGCGCTGCACGAGGCCAAGGCAGCGCTGGACCGTCTCGGCGTCAACGCAACGACGCACATTTCGTCGGGGGTCGGCCATTACGTGGATCCTGCCGGCTTGCGCGCCGGCGTCGACTTCGTCGCGACTTCACTCAGGTCCAGCTAAAAGGGCGCGTCATGACGGAGCCGCTACTGCTCCACCTTCCCTATGGCGATGCCCCCCTTCGCGCCGCTGACGACCGTTCAGCGCTATGAAAAACAAGAAAAAACCGGGATCGCGCAACTGACAGCCCAATTGTTGGTTCGTCGCCCATGAAAGTTTCAACGGATCCCTACGCGCTCGTTGTCGATGATGACGCGATCATCCTGATGCATGCCTGCGACATCCTCGAGCAGGCGGGCTTTCGCTTTTACGAAGCGGGCACCGGTGACGCTGCAAGGTTGTTGTTGGCCGAGGTCGCCGAAAACGTGACGCTCCTCTTTTCAGACGTTGAAATGCCCGGCGAGACCGATGGCTTTGCGCTGGCTCGGTATGTCGACGAGCACTGGCCATGGATCGAGATCGTGATCGCGAGCGGGCGGGCCATCCCCGGTGAAGGCGATATGCCTGCCAAGGCGACGTTTATCAGGAAGCCTTTCGACAAGCACACCGTACGCGACCATCTCCGCGAGACACTGCCCGACGGAAAAAAGCCCGAACCCCTGCGGTCGGCCGCGTAGAATGGGAGCTCTGCTCAACGGCTCGTCACTTCCGGACTCAACCACCACAGAACGCGACGCCCTGTTGGCCCAATCGCGCTCGCTCAAGATGGCACGGTCCGTCCATGCCTATGTACGGGGTAACACCGAGCAATTCTACGAATGGCTCGCCGCCAGTCCTGTAGCGGCCAGCATTCCCACCGGCCCACCCGTCTGGATCTGTGGCGACTGCCATCTTGGGAATCTGGGCCCGCTCGCCGATGCGAATTACAAGGTCGAGATCCAGATTCGCGATCTCGACCAGACGGTCATCGGCAACCCGGCGCTCGATTTGATACGCCTCGGGCTGTCGCTCGAGTCGGCTGCACGTAGTTCCGACCTGCCCGGGGTTACAACCGCCAAGATGGTCGGGGCCCTGATCGATGGATATGTGCGCGCGCTGACCCCGGAAACCGACGATGATCCGGTCGAACCCTCCGTCGTGCGCACGGTGCGCCGCAAGGCCAAAGGCAGACGCTGGCGCCATCTTGCCACAGAGCGGATCGACGATGTCGAACCGAAGATCCCGCTGAACAAGCGGTTCTGGAAACCCAGTGAAGACGAACGCCGCGCGATCGAGGCGCTATTCGAAAGCGATGAGGTACGCCACCGCTGTCTCGCGCTTGCCGGTCTCAAGCCGAAGGACAGGCTTCGGGTCGTCGATGCAGCATTTTGGCGAAAAGGCTGCAGCTCGCTGGGACGGCTGCGATATGCGGTCTTGCTCGGTTTTGCCGAACGCGGGGCCAAGCGCGAGCTCAATGCGCTGATAGATATCAAGGAAGCGGTCCAATCGGTGGCGCCCCATCAAGCCGACGCGAAGATGCCGGCCGACCCGGCCGAGCGCGTCGTTGCGGGAGCCCGGGCATTGTCACCCAACCTGGGCAACCGGATGATCCCGGCGCGGCTGTTGAATACGCCGGTTGTGCTGCGCGAACTGGCGCCTCAGGACCTGAAAATCGAAATCGAGCAGTTTACGCGCACAGAGGCCGTCGAGGCCGCGGCCTATTTGGCATTCGTCGTCGGGGCGGCTCATGCGCGGCAGCTGTCCGACACTGCCCGCCGGTCTTGGGCAGCAGAAATCACCGCTCGACGCGATGATGCACTCGAGGCGCCGACGTGGCTCTGGCAGGGGATCGTCGAAATGGCGGGCGCCCATGAGATCGGCTATCTCGAACATTGCCGCAAATATGCGCTGGAAGCCGGGTGAGGGTAACCGGTCCACTGCGACCGGCTGATTGTCCGGTTCGGTAGCCGATAATCCGCGCTGAAGTGCATCAGCCCCGTTGATCTGGCTGCTGGCGCCAGACAGGCTCAGTGTGCCGAGGCCAAGAACTCGACCGTGGTGCGGTAACCTCCGCGGGTCAATGCGCCGCCTGTAAGCGTGCCACCGATCTGCCGGAGAGCGCCGGCCATGATCCTCTTGCCCAAGCCGTTTCCAGCCGTCTCGGTCGAGAGCGCCGTGCCATCGTCGGTACAAGTGATGCGATATATGCTTCCAATGCTCGCACCCTCCAAGGTGATGGCGCCTTCGCCTTCCATGCCGAACGAGTGCTTCAGGGCATTCGTCACGAGCTCGTTGATGACCGACCCAAGCGCGTTCGCAACATTGGGCGTGACCATCAAATGGTCGAACCTGCCATCGATCGACACTTTGCCCGGAACCGTGCTCGCGAGCAGGTGCGTAACTTTGCCGAGGTAATCGGCCAGGTCCATTTGTACTGCATCGTCGCTGTGACTGAGCGCGTCGTGAAGAAGAGCCAGGGCGCCGATTTGCTGCTCCAGCGCCAGCAGCGCAGCGCCGGCAGACGGGTCCAGTTGCCGCCGCTGCAGCCGGGCGAAGGAGGCGACCAGCTGCAGCGAATTTTTCACCCGGTGATCGATCTCCTTGCGCAACAGGGCTTCGATCCGAAGCGTTGCCCGTAACTCCATCTGGGACATGACCTGGGCTGCAAGGACGCGAAGCGCTTCTCGCTGCAGGTCGTTCAGCGCGCCGGGCGCATGATCAAGCACGCACAGGGTGCCGATGGGCTGGCCATGGGGCGTGCGTAGAATAGCGCCGGCATAGAAACGCAGTCCCGGATTGGAGGTACACAACGGATTGTCCGCCATCCTCGGGTCAGCCAGCGTGTCCGGAATTTCGACGAAGTCGTCCTCGAGGATTGCGTGCGCACAGATCGAGGTATCCAATGGCGTCTCACGGACGCCCAGTCCCGTTTCCGCCTTGAACCACTGTCTTTCGGTGTCGATCAGATTGATGACGGAGATTGGCTTGCCGCACAGTCGCGCAGCCAGATGGACCACATCGTCGAAAGCTGCCTCTCGCGGACTGTCGAGTATCTCGAAGCGATATAGTGCTGCGATGCGAGCTGCCTCATCGGGATGGGTTGCAGCTTTCATGCGCCGATTATGTAGGAGATAACTTAGGGTCGCAAGATTAGCCGAACGACAATGTTCAGCTGGCGGTGGCCCGCGCCCCGGCATTGCATCCGACTTTCTGGATCCCGCGTCCCCTTGCGAGGGCGGTCGCAAGCCAAGCCTGAGCTTTACCCGAAGGTGAACGGTAATGGCGCGCCACGCAGTCCGGTGCGAACTCGTCTCAGCGCTCCGTTCCCATATTCCTGGGAAAGTAGTGGGAACAAGTCGCCTCGTCTCGACATTCTTGCCTCTCAAGCGCACCTTGGATGGGTGATTTCCGCCAATAACGATCATCCTTTCCCAGTCGATCTTCCGTGGGAAGAGTTCACGCAGTATCGCGTAACGATCGAAGAGCTGAGGGAACGTGCCCCCCAATACGACTCGGCACTGGCGATTAGCTTCATCGCGAATAGGGCAACACCGATCTTGCCGGTCAATGCAATTGAACGGCTGATCGCGCAAAGTAACAGCGACCTGGAAAAAACAGCTGCTTCAAACCTCAATGTAGATTTGCGCGCCATTGGTCTGTGGTTTCTGATGCCTGCCGCCCGCGCCGTCGCAGATGCAGACCTGGATGCGACCCGGCGTTACCTCGGCGAGCTGACGCGCTTGTCGCAGGACATCCTTCCATCGCTATCACATGTCCTCGCCCTTTTGCCTGCGTCGATTTCCGCACATCTCGGCCAGATATCGGAATGGAACGAGGGTGAAGACGCGTTCGACCATCAGATGGTTGCCAGATTTATCAAAGCGCTGCCCGAACTAAGCAAACGCCTCACAGCCGACGTTGAAGCGAAGAGCAAGGGCCGCCGGCCCAACTTCGTGCTTGACCATTCGGTCACTCTGGCAGCCGCGGCGTTCGAGCGAGCTGGGCTGTCCCTCGTTCCTCGCGGGCCATCAGCAACGCAGCCGAGCGCCCGACTGACTGGTTGCGGGAGCCGCTTGTTCGTCGCCTATTTTCTGCAACTGGATAAGCATCTGTCGGAAGCAACGCTATCTCAGGCGATGATCAGATGCCGCAGACGCACACAGGCAGGTCGAATTTAATTGGCGTCCAAAACTGCAATTAAGATTGTCGCGGGAAAGGCCAGAATCCGTATCTGAATTGACCTCCATTCCAAAGGAGGTTCGTGATGAAAACTAATCTGTCCCACGCAGCGCAGCTGCGCATCGAATATCGCGAGGCTGCGGCGCTGAAGCCGTACGCCAACAATGCGCGCAAGCACCCGCGCTCGCAGATCCGGCTGATCGCTAAAAGCCTCGAGACCTACGGCTGGACCAACCCGATCCTGGTTGGTCCCGATGGCGGCGTACTGTGCGGTCACGGACGGTTGGAGGCTGCCAAGCTGCTCGGCTGGTCGCAAGTTCCGGTCATCTCGCTCGCCCACCTCAGCGATGCCGACCGCAAGGCATATATTATTGCCGATAATGCCATCGCGGAGAAGTCGGGCTGGGCCAAGGCCACCTTGGCGGCTGAGGTGAAGGGCCTCTTTGAAATCGGCTATGAGCTTGAACTCACTGGCCTCGACAGCCTCACGATCGATACGATGCTGTCTTTTGATGACCACGATGGCACCAACAATGACGACGTCGAATTGCCGACCGATGAAATCCGGCCGGTTTCGCGCCCGGGTGACCTGTGGAAGATCGCCGATCAGCTTCTCTACGTTGGTGATGCGCGGTCCGAGGCGACTTACGCGGCTCTGCTCGGTGAAGAACGCGCTCAGCTGATATTGACCGACCCGCCCTATGGCTGCGCGGGATCGTCGATCAGCGGGGGGGGGCGCGTGGTTCACGAAAACTTTGTCATGGGTTCCAACGAGGCCTCGCTGGCGGAACTTACGGCGACTTTGTTCCGCCCGGTGTTCGAGCAGATTGCCGCGTTCAGCCAGCCTGGTGCGATCGCCTTTGTGTTCAGCGACTGGCGCGCCGGGCCCTTCATGACCGAGGCGGCAAAGGAACCGTTCCACGAGCTGAAGCAGTTGATTGTGTGGGCCAAGACAAACGCGGGCCAGGGAGCATTTTACAGGTCAGCGTTTGAACTGATCTACGCGTTTAAAGTTCTCCCCGGTGATCATATCAATAATTTCGGAATGGGAAACCGTCGATATCGCAGCACTATTTGGACGTATCCGGGAGCTAATGTCTTTCGCAAAGGTCGCCAGCAAGATCTTGCGGATCATCCCACGATAAAAAATAAGAAGATGTGTGCTGATGCCATTCTGGACTGTTCGACGCCCGGCGGTGTGGTGCTGGATCCGTTTCTTGGCTCCGGGACCACGCTTTGCGCTGCGGCGAGGACGGGCCGCCGGGGCCGCGGTATCGAACTCGATCCCGGCTATGCCGATGTAGCGCTCAAGCGCATTGCTGCCGAGACGAACGAGACCCCGAAGCTTGATGGCCGCACGTACCAGGAGGTTCGCGACGAGCGGCTCAACGAGGAGACCCGCCATGACGGAGCGTAAATCGCGCGGAGAATTTGCTGCGGACAACATGGATGCGGACGGAAACTATCTCGTCGGCAAGTCACGTCCGCCCGAAAGCGGAAAGTTTCGTGCAGGGGACAATCGTAAACGGGGGGGGCGCAAGATGGGTGTGCGCAACCTCGCGACCGACTTGCGCGAGGAATTGGAGACCCACCTTATCGTCACGGTTGGAGGTCAGCAGAAAAAGGTCAGCCGTCAGCGCGCAGTGCTGATGCGGCTCGCTGACAACGCAAGCAAGGGGCACAACGGGGCGATCAGTTTGCTGGTTAAACTCCAGCAAGACATCGTTGAGCCCTTGCTGGCGCAGGAACTTGCCGGGAAAGCAAACTTCGCAACCGACGACTTGCTGATGAGCGAACTCGCGGCGATGTTCGGCGCAAAAGGGGAGGGCGACGATCGTGGGTAAGCCTCACCTCGATGCGCGTCACTTGCGAGCGCTTGCCCGTCGCGATTTCAGTTATTTTTCCCGTTGCGGCATGAGATCACTCCATCCTGCCACCAACATTCTGTGGAACTGGCACCTCGATCTGATCTGTAGCCACCTGACTGACGTGTTAGAAGGCCAGACCCGCCGACTGATCATCAACATTCCCCCACGCTACGGCAAGTCGCTTCTCGCTTCGGTACTGTTCCCTGCCTTCATACTCGGGAACAACCCCGAGGCTGAAATCATCTGCGTGTCTTACGCGCAAGGCCTTAGCGAAAAGCTGGCCGACCAGAACCGACGTCTTATGTCCGGCCAATTCTATAGCGACGTTTTTGACACACGCCTTGTGTCACCTCGCGCTCGCTTGGCTGAGCTCAAGACTACGCGGGGCGGCAGTCGTTTGGCGACATCGGTTGAAGGGACACTGACAGGACGCGGCGGAAATTTTCTCATCCTCGACGACGTCTTGAAGCCGACCGAAGCCCTTTCCGAAGTGCAGCGTAGGTCGGTCAACCAATGGTATGATGATACGGTCCCCTCGCGTATCAACGACAAGCAGGGTGGTGCCATCATCGTTATCATGCAGCGTTTGCATCAAGATGATCTCGTTGGGCATCTTCTTGAGAAGGGCGGCTGGACGGTGCTGTCACTGCCCGCCATTGCCGAAGAGGACGAGGTCCACGTTTTTCGTAATGTGCGCGGAGCCCAGACGGTCCGTCGCAAATCAGGCGAAGCACTGCACCCAGCGCGAGAGTCGGTAGAACAGATTGCCGAAGTTGAACGCACGATGGGACCATATCCCTACGCCGCGCAATATCAGCAGCGTCCCGCTCCCGCCGGTGGCGGGCTTGTCCGCTGGGATTGGTTCCCGCGATATAACGCGACAGATTTGCCCGTGTTCACCCGTAAAGTGCAGTCGTGGGATACCGCGAGCAAGGACAAGGAACGATCAGACTACTCGGTCTGTGCCACCATTGGCGAAACGCGTGACCGCCGGTTTTACGTGCTAGACATCTTCCAAGGCCGCCTCCAATTTCCAGAACTGAAGCAAAAGCTGGTTCAATTAGCCAATCTGCATCAAGCGTCGAACGTGCTGATCGAGGATAGTTCTTCAGGCACGCAGCTCATTCAAATGTTGCAGCGCGAAGGGGACACTCGTGTCCAAGCAATCAAGGCTGCGGGCTCAAAATATGAGCGTCTTTCTGCTGCGACGGGGCTGATTCAAGCTCAAAAGGTTTGGCTTCCTGACCAGGCGCACTGGCTGGGGCCGCTCGAAACCGAGCTGACCCTGTTTCCCAATGTGAAGCACGACGATCAGGCCGATGCGCTGTCCCAAGGGTTGTTATGGATCAGCGCTGAAAATCGATTTGCTCAGTATTTTAGGTCTATGGAAGAACTAGCGAGGCGGCGGGACGGCGAGTTGTAAAGGCATCGGACGTGCCGTTTACATCGATCCTAAACTTAAACCGCAATAAACAGCAGTCCGCGCATTCGCGTTTACTCTGTTGGACGCAGGTCCAGAAGAGTCATTTTTTTGCTTGTGGCTGGTTCGTTCGGGTTGACCATTGGCATTCGGCTGATCGCATTTTTTTACTCTAGTTCGGGATGGCTGGTAGATTACGCGCGAACGGCGCGCGATGGTGGACAGGCGTCAGGCGGGATTTGTTCCGACTCCACTGAAAGGTGTCCTATGGCGCGGGGCCGACGTTGTTTACCCTAGAACCGCGCAAATGCCGGGGCGGGGCGAAAACCGCGCCCTGGCGTTTGGTTGCGGTAAACAGAGGTAACAAATCTATGAAATCTCCGGCTCTGACCGACACAGCCGCCAAAGTGCCGCAACTCACGCTGCTGTTTTGGATCATCAAGATTGCAGCGACAACGCTCGGCGAAACAGGTGGCGACACCGTCTCGATGTCGATGGGTCTCGGCTATCTGGTCGGAACTGCACTCTTCGCAACCGTGCTCATCGTGCTTGTCGTCCTCCAAATCAGAGCGTCGCGCTTCCATCCCCCACTGTATTGGGCGACGATCATTGCCTCGACCACAGCGGGGACGACCCTTGCCGATTTCGCCGACCGGTCTTTAGGTATCGGCTATCCGGGCGGGTCGATCCTGCTCGCCGTTTGCCTTACGGCGTCGTTGATCGCTTGGCGCGCAACGCTCGGCACAATCTCGGTGCAAAGTGTCGCGACACCAAAAGCTGAATTATTTTACTGGATCACCATCACCTTCTCGCAAACGCTTGGCACCGCGTTGGGAGATTGGGTCGCTGACCAACCGGGTATCGGATATCTCGGCGGCGCGGTCGTGTTCTCGATCCCGTTGTTGATCCTTGCCGGCTTGTATTTCTGGACAAATGCGTCTCGCGTCGCGCTGTTCTGGGGGGCATTCATCTTGACCCGACCGCTAGGGGCTACAGTTGGCGACTTTCTGGATAAGCCGCTCGACAAGGGCGGCCTCGATCTAAGTCGTCCAATCGCAACCGTTATACTCGGTGCATTCATCATCGCTTGTCTCATGCTGTTTCGACAGCGCGCGAGTGAACACGCCCATTAGAGTGGTGGCTCAGTCGGCCGGACCATTCTCGACATCCGAGATCGAAACTGAACTAACGTATCATCCCCAAGCGAGCGCCGACGATGTCATTAATGCGAAGCAGCCCCGAGCGTGACCCTGCCAGCCGTGAAAAGCAGCCCGACGTAACGAGTATGCCTTGGCTCATCGCAGCTGCGGGTATGTTCGCGGGCGCAATCCTGCTGGTCGCGTGGTTGGGCGATATGATTTCAGACGGTGCCCATTTTGCGTTCGACCAGAATATACTGCTGTGGGCCCGAGGAGGCATTGCAAACGGCACACCCGTAGGCCCGCTTTGGTTCAGAGCCGCCATGGTGGACATCACCGCCCTAGGAGGCACAACCGCTCTTGTCCTGATTGTCACGCTGGTCTCAGGGTTCCTGATGATCCGGTATTACTGGTTCACGCTAGCGCTGGTGCTTGCTGGAACGGTTAGCGGATCGATTGTCGTCGTTCTGATCAAAAATCTGGTTGGGCGCGAGCGCCCCACGCTAACCGATCATCTCGTTCAGGTATCGTCACTGAGTTTTCCCAGCGGGCACGCCGCCAACAGCGCGATCGTCTATCTAACGATGGCGGTTCTGATCAATCGAACCGTGAGCGATCGGATCGGGCAGGCGTATATAAGTGCAGCGGCAGTGCTACTTGTTGGACTAATAGGGTTCAGCCGCGTGTATGTCGGGGTGCATTGGCCAAGCGACGTGCTTGCCGGATGGGCGTTTGGCACGCTTTGGGCTGTCGCCTGGTGGGCGATCGGCAAATGGGCGGCGGATAGCTATCCGTCGTGGCGGCGTCGCTGACAAGAGTGATTGGCACATGGCGACAGCCGGCAACGTTGATTTTTGTCACCGAGCTCTGCTTCGCGTCGACGCCCGGTTTTTCCTCGCGTCAGTAACTGGAGCGTCTAATCCAGGTCGGGGTGTGCAGACGGCAGGTCCCAGGAAGCTGGAGATTTCCGTTGAACGGGAACATTTGAGGGCGGAAGCCGCCGAGCAGCTGCGCGCCAATTGCCGTCGTTTCAGCATCATCCGACCTTGCTCGGAACCGGCCAAATTCGTTCCAGGCTCGCTCTCCGGGGACCTATCGAGGGCCAACGACTAGGATCTCGAAAGTGCTGGGAATTGCAACCGGACGAGCCCCGGGTGCTGTGGGAGGGCCATACTTTGCCACCGGAAGATAAACCCGTCCTGTCCGGTCATCCAGTGCAATCGTGCGAGCGCCCCGCTGGGTCGCAACGGTCTGCACAACCCTTGCCACACCTTTTTCGATCGAGATTATGGCCAAGGTACCGTCGCGGCCGGCGGGGATGAACGCCAAATGGCGTTTCGCGTCGTAAGCAGCGCCGTCTGCACCCTTACCTGTTGCCAAGGTCTGCAACACTTTGCCGTCACTGGCGCGGACCAAGTCCGTCGCCCCATCGCAGGCTGCGATCAATATTTTGTCCTGTGAATCATAGACCAGACCTGTTGGTCCATCGCATCCGGCAAGTGCCCAACGCGCTGTTACGCGACGGGTGACAATGTCGATCACGGCGATTTCGTTCTTGTCCTCGACGTTGACGAAAGCCCGGCCCAGTCCGTCGGCTACGCCTTCTTCCAAGATACCGCCTACGACCACAGTGCCAACTACGGTGTGCGAGTGCGTATCGATCAGAGTTACTGCGCCGCCAGAGTGGCCCACGACCAATGCGAGGCCGGTCTTAGGGTCCAGCGCTGCCGAATCTGGACCTTTTGCTGTCGGAACGACGGCGACCGCCGTACCAGTCAGGGCATCGCCAAAGATGGCGCTGTCGTTTGCACCATTGGTCACGAGCATCTCGGCGCCGTTGTTTACAGGCAAGGCGATGTGCTGCCGCCCGCCGGGCGTAAGGCCCACGGTGGACCTTTTGGTATCAATGTCTATCGCAGTAACCGCCGTACTCCTGGGGATTAGGATACGGTTATGCATGGTGTCGACCCGCAAATAGTCCCACCCGCCATCGGCAGCTGGGATCCGATCGAGGACGGAGTAGGTCGGGATCCCGGCGCCGGCACTGCCTAAAGGCATGAGCACTGCTACCGTTGCGATTGCGGCGGATTTTAAAAATCGCATGCGTTAGTCTCCCGTTCGATCCGAAACCTTTAGGAGTGGCGACAAAAGTTGTCGCATCGTTTCTGCGATCCGGTTTGAGCCCCGATGCAATTGCCGCCGCGTACCTATGGAACTAGAGTTCGCTTCGCGCCGCGACCTGCCGCAAATCTGTCTTTCTACTCTCGGCCAAACACATCCGCCGAAAAACGGTGGGTTAGCGACGGCGGGTTTCATGACGGTGCAGTTCGCTGATGAATGACCGCATTTGGGGCGGTAGCAGTCTGGCATTTAACCTTGCCCAACGATCAATACTCTCTGGCTATCTTCGAAGCTTGCGAATGCTGTGCTTGGGTGTCTGCCGATCCTTGGCAGTTCATGTCTGCAACGATACGATGTTATCATGAGGACGACGCCAAATCCGGTTGGTGACGAGGTGCATGTCGGCGACGCCAACGTTGCCGCACAGGAGCGCGAGCAATTGCTTGCACGTCTCGAACTTGCGCAAGCGGCAGGCGGGATTGGCATCCATGACTACGACATCGTCAATGACAGGATAGAATGGGATGCGCGCACTCGAGCGATCTGGGGTGTAGGTGAGGACGAACCGATTTCGTATTCTACCTTTGCTGCGGGAGTTCACCCGGACGATCTCGCCGCGACCGAACAGGCGATCGCTGACGCAAGCGATCCAGCGGGAGATGGAAAACTGCTTGCGCGATACCGTGTGCAGGCCGGCGACGGGAGCTGCCGTCATGTTGAAGCCACCGGCCAAACGTTCTTTCGCGATGGCGCCGCCGTTCGCATCGTCGGCACGGTTCGCGATGTCACGAAAGAGGTCCTGGCTTCGAGGCAGCTTGATGAAGCACGAACCTTTGCTGAAAACCTGATCCGCACCGCACCGACGCTGCTTTACGTTTTCGACCTGGTCGAAAAGCGCAACGCGTTTGTCGGGCCACAGATCGGCCCCATGACGAGCATGCCCGCAACACGCTACACCGAGCTCGGCAGCGACCTCCTTACGACTGTTATTCATCCCGACGACCTCGAGCGTGTAGAAGCCCATCATCTGGCCATCCGCGAGGGTCGCGCCAGCCCCCCGTTCCAGATCGAGTACAGACTTCGTCGCGAGGATGGCAGCTGGCTATGGCTGTCGAGTACCGAAGTCGTCCACGCCTACGATGAAGGCGGTTTGCCGTCCCAAATTCTGGGGGCATCACTCGACATCACTCGCCGGCGCGAAGCCGAGGATATCCGCGAACTGTTGGTTGGCGAAATGGCACACCGGATGCGCAACCTGCTGAGTGTCATTCAATCCATCGCCGGCCTTACTCTACGCGGCGCCTGTGAGCCTGACGTCTATACGGCATTCGAGAGCCGAGTTGGCGCTTTAGCCGCAGCGCAGCAACTGCTCACGGAAGGGGACTGGCGCACGGCCGCATTGGTTGACGTGGTGCGAACTGTTGTGCAGCCATTTAACGACGGCGATGAACATCGCATCAGCTTCGGTGGGCCGGCCATAGTGATTGAGGGCGCCGAAGTCGCGACCGTTGCTCTCGCGCTTCACGAGCTGGCGACCAATGCAGTCAAATATGGCGCCTTGTCGGTGCCTGAGGGCTTTGTCGAAGTGATCTGGCAGTGGAATGGCGCTGCCAAGAGCTTGGAGTGGCGCGAACAAGGCGGGCCACCTGCCGTTGCCCCGAGCACAAAAGGGTTCGGTTCAAAGATGATCGCTGCTTTGGCAAAAACTGGCGACGGCAGTGGTCTCAGATATTGCCCCGAAGGGCTGGTTTGCCGCCTTTCCTTGTGACGGCGTCTGCGCGCCAGCGATCTTCCACCGGCCGACGGAACGCGTAGAAGCGCTGACAGGGCTGCCCCGTCCGCGGACCTCAGTCGGCAGCGCCAAGCAAACGCCCGCAAAACAGCTCGACTGCGGGTCTTGAGCAACGCAGTCGAGCCGCCGCTTGCCGGGCAGCGGACCCTGCCGGATGCGGATGGTGTGTCGCCCTCGATCTTTGCAATTGGCGCTCGCCAACCTGCCGCACTAATTTTGCTGAACGGAACTAAATATGCGCCCAGTGGTTGCATGCGAAACGCGCTTAGCGCGTATTTCGTTTTTCCGAATGTGAGATGTTTATCGGCTGTCGTGGGAGGGTGCGATGTGAACGATCTCGGCGACCGGAAGGCGCACACTCCCAAGGGAGGAATTTTGCGACTCTTAAATTTCAAAGAGGGCGGCAGGCTGAATTGAGGTTGCCGCTGCAATAAGGCTCATCGCCCTCCTTTTTTGCGCTAGCGTCGCGCCTGATTTGCGCGGCGCACCGCAAAAACGGCTCGATTGCAGTCCGGGGAACGGTGGTGCAGTCGAGCCGTCTTTTGTTGAGCACTGGGGGCTCCCGGCTGATCGGACATAGCTAATCCGGCTTAAAAAAATGCCTATTCGGGCTTCGCGGATTTGCGTGTGTAGATTGGCCTAATTGGCCAGGCTTGTGGCGATGTGCGCCTGTCCTTTTTTATAAAGTAATGTCAGCGTTCCTATGAGTGGAGCCCGACTATAGAGCGCCGTACATGGGCAGCTGGAAACCGATCCTTCCGAATTCATTCGGATAAATCCCTTTGCGGCTTGCCAATGTCCTACTCGATTGTCGTCATAGCCAAGTGCGCCAAAAATGCGGCATCGGGCGCTCCTGCTGCGATCGCCGCGAGCACATCGCAGCTCAACTTCTCCGCGCCGACCGCTGCCGCCTCAGGGTCCGTGCGATCTAGGACCAACAGGCGCGCGACGCGGACTGCGACGTCTCTGGATGTCATTGTTACGAGAGTGCATCGACTTGACGGCGGTGTCGAGGCCGAAGGTAAAGTGAGAACTAGCTTATGGCTTGCGCCGCATGTTCGGCGACGGCCGCATTTAAAAAGTCGCCGTCATTTGTTTGGGACATAACGGCTCGACTGCCACTCGGCCATACGCTTGCAGTCGAGCCATCTTGTACGCCTTGGACGGAGAGTCCGTCTCCGAAATAAACACGCACCTGCTAATAAAGCATTAAGGACGCCTACTGCCGCTCAGGTAGTTAGGACATATGGGCGGATATCCGAAACATGCCGCCGCAACCGGAGAGAGACCGGTCAATGCTCAGTGATCCTGCGTGAGCGGGAAGCAGGCTCTTCGACGGCGGACGTGTGCCAAAAGCACGGCGTGAGCAGTGCGACGTTCTACAAGTGGAAGGCGACCTATGCCGGCATGGACCTGTCGCATGCGCGCAAGCTGAAGTTGCTCGAGGACGAAAACGCCCGATTAACGAGGCTGATAGAGGACGCGATGTTGGACAACGCAAAGCTGAAGGATGTTGCCTCTAAACTGGTGAGGCCTGGCCTTAGTCAAAGGGCTGTCGAGGATGTTCGGCGGCCCGTCGGCAACAGCGAGCGTCGGGCCTGTACCATCCTTTGCGTGGATCGGTCGTCGATGCGCTAGTCACGGCGACGTGATGATGGGGATCTGCGGTCACGGCTTCGCGAGATCGCACTTCAGTGTCGCCATCATAAGGCAGTGCACCGGACGGTTCACGAAGCAACTGAACCGCGCCGGGTTTGTCGGAGGCTCCAACTCCTGAGAAGGTGGAGCGATGACAAGCAAGACAACGAACAAGTATGCGCCTGAAGTTCGCGAGCGAGCGGTACGGATGGTGCTCGATCACGAGCGTGACCACGCATCGCGCTGGGCAGCGGTCGTATCGATTGCGGCCAAGATCGGGTGTGCGGCGCAGACGCTGCACGAGTGGGTCAAGAAGGCGGAGGTCGATAGCGGCCGACGCGTCGGCGTTCCCACCGAGGTCGCGGCACAGCTGAAGGCGCTGGAGCGCGAGAACCGCGAGCTGCGCCAGGCCAACGAGATCCTGCGCAAGGCATCGGCGTATTTTGCTCAGGCGGAGCTCGACCGCCCGTTCAAGCGATGATCGCATTTATTGACGACCAGCGCGCCGTTCATGGGGTCGAGCCGATCTGCAAGGTGCTGCCGATCGCCCCGTCAACCTATCATGCACACGAGGCGAAGCGTCGTGATCCATTGCGCCTGTCGGCGCGGACGCGCCGCGACCTTGCCCTTCGGATCGAGGTGCGGCGCGTGTTCGATGCCAACTACCGCGTCTACGGCGTGCGCAAGGTCTGGCGGCAGCTGCAGCGCGAGGGGTTCGACGTCGCGCGCTGCACGGTCGCACGGCTCATGCGGGTGATGGGCTTGGCGGGTGTGATCCGTGGCAAGCCGGTCCGCACGACGATCAGCGACCGCTCGGCACCGTGCCCGCGTGACCACGTCAACCGGCAGTTCCGCGCGCCAGCGCCCGACATGCTGTGGGTCTCGGACTTCACCTATGTCGCGACCTGGGCCGGGTTCGTTTACGTCGCGTTCGTCATCGACACGTTCGCACGTCGGATCGTCGGGTGGCGGGCAAGCCGCACAGCCCATGCCGGCTTCGTCCTCGACGCGCTCGAGCAGGCGCTCCACGATCGCCGACCGACGCACAGCGGCGGTCTCATCCACCACTCCGATCGTGGTAGCCAGTACGTCTCGATCAAGTACACCGAACGCCTCGCCGAAGCGGGTATCGAACCGTCGGTCGGCAGTGTCGGCGACAGCTATGACAACGCTTTGGCCGAGACCATTAATGGCCTTTACAAGGCCGAGGTGATCCACCGACGGGGACCGTGGCGATCGTTCGAAGCCGTCGAATACGCGACGCTGGAATGGGTCGACTGGTTCAACCACCGCCGGTTGCTCGAACCCATCGGCAACATCCCGCCCGCAGAAGCAGAGGAGCAATACTATGCCATGATCGAACAACAGCCTATGGCTGCATGACTCAAACCAAACAGCCTCCGGCAAACCGGGCGCGGTTCACTACGTCACAAACATCGCGACCACTTCACAATCAAATTGCTGCGATACCCAGCAATCGGCAGCTTTCAAAATCGCGGGCGAAGGCCCGGAAGAGCAATGCCTAAGCCGAAAGCCCTCACGCAGCTTCACGTCGCGGAACGTGCCGGTCTGCTTTCAGCCTTCGCTTCGATCGGCGGCGTGCGAACGGCGCGAGGTGTGGAAATTTAAACGATGGGTTGCAAATTGTGGGTACGCCGCGATCCAAATTCTGGCATCGTGTTTTGTAATGCCGGTGACCAGAGCGGCGACGCAACTGACCGAGCCGAAGAGGCGGTTTCGGGCGTCAGTAGCCTAGAATTTCACGCGCCTTACGCCGGACGTAACGCTCGTGCTCGTTCGTGAATGTACCGCCGTCCGCTTCCAACAAAGCAGCTGCCTCTTGCTTCAGCGCAAGCGCGCGTTTCAGTCGTTTGTCCGCCATCGCGGGCGTGTCGCGCATGCCGAAGTCGCGAGCCTCATAGAAAGTGCGATTTGAATTGAATGGAAGAATATTTTCCTGCGGAATGCTCCCGTGCACCTGTGCGAACGCAACGCCCGGGAAGAGAACAGCTGAGAGCATAATAGGTCTTTTCAAGTTAACCTCCCGATACGCACGAAAAATGGGCAATACCGCCGATTGAAATATGACCGATTGCAAATTTCTTGTCCATGCTCATCTTAGGTCGCCCGCTGCCGCGCGGCTAGCTCGCATCGTGTTACATCTGCCAGCTGGCCACACGAAGCGGGTTACGTCTGAGTCGAGCCGGTGCATTTGCTCGCAGTTAGAAATTCTAGCTGTGATTTAGGTGCGTCGGGTAGTAAATCGCGCGGCGACGAGATCTGCCTGAAAGCCAACCGGCAAGATTCAGGACGGTAAGCGGCCCAATGGCTGACCGACCCAAAACTTGTCGGGCGGCTTCTAGAAATGTCGGATTGATAGACGAGGGAGGAACAGCGAAGATTGGTGGATACCTGCCTGACGGCCTTTGGGAAGTTCAGATGCGATAGCCGCCATTGGTCCCGACGAAGCGATGCAGCAGCGAGCCCCGCTTTCAGCTGTCCAGCGAACAAGTGTACGATCCTAATAGCGGCTGTTTATTCATAATAGATGAGAAGGCTTGGTCAGCGGGCAAAAATGGGACAAACGGAGTATCGTCTTTGTAACGGTGATCACCATTAGGCCGCCGTTTTTCCTATGGCGGACGTCCGTTCAATTTGCTCACGTGTTACTAGGCGGCACCAAATATTCGACAAATCAAAAACGCAAGTTTTGCAGTGCGTTGAGTCCATGAAGTGTGCCTAAGCGATCATACCATTGGGTTTCTCGCCAGCGATGAGATCGCAGCTGGGAGACCAATCTCGTCACGGCGACGTCGTCGTCACATCAACCTCGGTGGTCAGGAATGTAGCCGGGGTGGGCAATAACGAGAGGCAGAACGGCTGCGAGGACCGCGACGGCGACGAGCCAGCTCGCCACGACGCGGGACGCAATGCCGAATTTGTTCCGCTCAGCGATCGACGCTGGCAAGGCCGTCATCAAACCGATGATTGCCGGATAAGCGCGCGAAGTTTCGGACGCGCCACTCAGCGCAAGCCCGGCGATTGTTCCCGCGAGCAGCGCAGTGCCGATCACCGCCCATGGCGGGAGGATGCGCGGCCAGTAAACGACAAGGCTGAGGAGTATCGTCGTCACGCAGCACGCAACAATGCCTGCTTCTCCGCTTACCGGGATCGCGGCAAAGCTGAACAACACGACCAGTCCGCCGGCAATCAATGCCGCAGCGACGGCGTTTTTCGCCGACTGAGACCCCAACATAAGGCCAATCATCATCAGCGTCATCGCAGCGGGAAGCACGGCGTCCCTCATGCGGCAATCCCCAGCGATGCTGCGAGATAGAAGCACCCCGCCAATGCAATTGCCCCGCCCGAGACACGTACCGCGACAGCGCCTCGCACCGTTCGCGCGCAGGACCCGATGGCGATGCCGACCACATGCAGGCTACCCGTTGCAAAGACGAAGCCAAGGCTAAACGCTACGGGATCGACCATCGAAGGCAGTTCGCGACCGTGCGCATAGCCATGGCAGAGGGCGAAAACGCCGACGGCGATGACGGCCAACCACAGCGGCGCACGCCAGGCGCAGGCGACGGCGACGCCGAGCGCGAGCACGGAGAGCGCGATGCCGAGCTCGATCGGCAGCATCGGCGTGCCGAGCATGCCAAGGATGGCCCCGAACGTCATCACGCACGGAAAGATAATGGGAAACAGCGCGATCAGCGGCCTTCCGAGAAACGCGCCCCAAAGTCCCACGGCAACCATCGCGAGCAGATGATCAGGTCCAGAAAACGGGTGGGCAAATCCGGTGAGGAAGCCCCCGCCCATCGCCGCGCCGTCATGGGCCCAGGCAGGCGATGCGGCGCTCGCCAACGGGGCAAAAGCGGTCACGTAGCGCATCATTTTCTGGGGCATTGGCGCTTGCTTGGGTCGATGACATGGAACATGGTCATCGGACTTCGCAGCGGGAGTTTGAGTATGCGCGGACGGTTCGTGGCAGCGGCTATCCTTTTGGGCGCAGCTGCTCCCTTGGTTGCTCATGACTTCTGGGTCCAGCCTCTCAAATTCGCCTACCCCGTTGCGCCGCAAGCGGCTCCCGTACGGATTTTCGTGGGTCATGGCTCTGCTCGCGAACGTTGGGGTCTGTCGATCGATCGAGTTGTCCAGTTCAACTCGATCGGGCCGGACGGACTGGTCGACCGCAAGGATCGAATGACACTCAACAATGGGCCTTTCGACGCCCTCGTCCAATTTAACAAAAATGGTGCCTATGTCCTCGCATTCCAGTCGACGCCGACGACTAGTGATCTGCCATATTTGCGGTTCAACGACTACGTTGCTCAAGAGGGTATCACGCCGATCGCGCTGAACCGTCAACGGACCGCCACCGAAAAAACCAATGGACGCGAGCTTTACAGCCGGCGGGCCAAGGCCATCGTCCAGGTTGGACCGGTGACTCCCGCCGATATCGCACGAGTAACGCGGCCCGTGGGGCTTCAGCTCGAAATCGTACCAGGTCGGCATCCAAATACTCTCAACGTCGGCGACCAGTTGCCGGTCCGCATCTTGTTCGATGGCCGCCCGCTAGCTAGCGCCATGGTGAAACTCACTAATCTTGATGATGACGCGAAGCCCGTGTCGACTACACGCACTGATGGTGCCGGCCGCGCCATGTTCAGGATTCCGGGCCGTGGTGCTTGGCAATTCAACGTTGTTTGGTCGCAAGTACTTACCGACAATACGGCGGCGGATTATCGCACGACCTTTTCCAGTCTCACATTCGGTATGTGAGGGAGCAGCGGTCGCCCGCTGCTCCCTCACCGTTAGTTGTCGAGCGGATCGGACGTTGCAGAGAGCGCCGGCACATCGCCAGCCTGCGGATCGCGCGGTTCGGTCGTGTTGCTAGCCTCGAAATAGCTGACAAAGCTCGTTCCGAACTTGCTTTGGAATGACACCGTGGGTGCTGGCGTTGGTGCACCGGGCGCCGGTCCTCCGACGATATCTGCCGCACGGTTACTGCATGCCGCCATCACAATCGGTAGCAACGCTACGCTTCCGCGCAGGATCAGTTTCAAGTGTCGCATCGTGGTGTCCTTCCTATGGCCGGGCCGGAACAGCAGCAGCAGCTGCTGCTGCCGACTTTGGTGATCCAGGAATTGGTGTGTTCAGATAAGGGAACGCACCTTGCAGATCGCGGGCGCTGATCGGGGCACCATCGGTGAAGGCGACGTTGCCGACCGGAGCGTTTGCTGGCGTGCACAACCCAAGATCAGTCTGCGTCCCGTTGATCGGCACAGTGTAGCATAAACGCCCCATTGCAACGCGCAACGTGATGTCGGTAACGTCATCACCCGGTCGGCGACCGTTCGGGAAGCCTGCGAGATCGTCGCCCACAACGCCGAAGGTGCTTTGACGTGCGAGAGGTGTTGGCGCCACGCCCGTATTTAGGCGCAGCATTTCCGATGGGGTGACCTTGCTCAGCTTATTGAGCGTATTGATGCCCGTCAGGAATGTTGCGACAAGATCGTTCCGAGGAAAGTTGTTCGGCGCGAGGTTCGCGATGTTTGTACCGAGCGTGGCGTTGACTGGAGCCCGGAACAAGGCGTCCAAGATTGCCGGGAACGTTGGATTGGTCACAAAGTCGCCAAATGCTGCGTCGCCCACCGGCTTGGCCGCGTTGAAAGCATCCTTTTTAGAAAGTCCGATGACGAGTTCGTTCACGAGCGGCATGCCGAGCCGCGAGACTTGAACATACGCGCCACCCTGAACCATTGGGGTCGGATAGGTCGGCGTAGGATCGAGTAGACGCGCCTGTGGCAGGCTGGCTGTCGACCAAGCACCGATTACTCCGTTTCCCGAACCCGTAAGACACGCGATCGGCAGTTCGAGAGCGATCGTAGTCACATTTTTCTTGCCGACCAAGTCGTCGTTCGCTCGGTTCTGCTTGATGCCGCCCGGAAAACCCCTGCCGTCGCCCGCAAATGGCGCACTGTCCCCTTCGATTGGCACGTAATTTACAAGATCAAACGTCTCGCCGAGATTGATCGCAAATGCCTCTGCGCGCTGACCGACAAAGACACGGCCACCGGCGCTGCAGCCGGGAACAGTGACGTTGTAGACGAAGCGGCTGGCATAGCCAGCGTAGTCGGGCAGCGTTTTGCGACCGACATTGTCGATCGGCTTAGCGAAGCTCGCACCCGCAGGCCCCGTTATTGGAGCGCGAGCGCCGCTGCGTCGGTCACCCGTGATTTGAGTGATGGTGTAGCTTTCAGTTTCGTTCTGGTTTGCGTCTTCGGGCGCGTTGATAGGTCCAATTGCGCGCAACGGGATTGGCAGGTCTTTTCCGCCGACATTGAGGGTGATCCCGTTGTTTCCATTCCGTAGCGTGTTTGTGAAGCGGAACGAATAAGTCAGGTTCTCAACGGCGTCACCATCGTTGTCGATGTGGATTTCGTACAGCGCGTCGGGGTCCATCGTGAAAAAATTGGGGCCCGCATAAGCGCTCTGGTCGGGCTGAAAATTGGCGATGAGCGTGACGAAAGCCTCGCGTCCCGGCTCGTAACTGCGGAACATGTAAAAGTCCGTGTTATCAACTTTCGGCGTTTTTGCGACGTTCGGTGCTTCGCGATGGCTGGAGGCAAAGGCAGGCGACCATCCCGCCACACTTAAAGCGCCCATTGCAGACATCATGGCCAATTTGCTTAGGTTTCGCATCGCTTCACTCCTGTTGCGTACGTGTTCACGGGCGAATCGAGGCAGCGATAGGCTGCTGCCGGGACCCGTTCGTCTCGTCGTCGCGCAAGGTGGCGCGATTTAAAGTTGAAAAAATTGAAGGTGGCGTACCTGCGACAGCGATCTGAAGCGGGCCGTCGAACGGCCGTGCGGTGTCGAGCACATCCTGCCAGCGCCAGGTACCTGAACCGAGCGCAAGCACAATGGTTTCGGTGGTGCCCGGCAGCATTATTAGGCGCGGGCCACTTTGGGGCTGCAAGCGGCACGCTTCGGAGGCGGCTGCGACAGTTCCGGCGACGACATCTCGAATAGCTTCGAAGGCAACCGGCGCCGGATCGGGCTCCGGTGTAACCCACCGCGCATTCCAGACCATGATCGCGTTGGCGACCGATCGTTGATTGTGCGGAATGTGCGGCAGGCTCCGCATAACGCCGTCGTTGGTCCGCAGCGCGGCCTGCACCGGTCCGGTCAGGTCGCAGGCTCCGCCACTTGCCGAAGCATCGGCTTGCTCGAGAAGGGCAACAACGATGGTGTTGGGTGTCGGCAACGGTAGTATTGGCGGAGGGGCCACGACCGGTTGCGGCGGGGTCGGGGGTACCGGCGTCGGCTGACGCGCCTTTGGAGGTTTTGGAGCCTCGTTCGCTATGGTCCCTGTCACGTCGAACATCGCCAAGGCGCTGCCCGCCGGCCGCGCTTTCTCGACCGAAGGCATGAGTAGCAGCGCAAGCAAGCCCCCGTGCACCGCCAACGTCCCCCCGAGCGCACGCTTGTGAAAGCGTGCGCGCGCGTTGCCGGAACGGGCACGGCTGTCCATCACGCAGCGTAGCCAATTGGCGCGAAGGAAACGCTAGAAGGCAAGGCGGGCACCGATGGTTAGCGCATGTAATTCACGCGCCTTGTCGAACTGGACGTTATAGTCCGCGACGAGCGACAGAGGCCCGTTGCCAGCGACGTTGAGCGTGGCGCCTGCGCTGTAGAAGTCGGTGTCGAGTGGTGTGCCGGTAAACGAGAACGGCGTCGTCGACAGCGCGGTATTGGTGAACGCCGCACCGATAACCTGCGGGCGATCGCGGAACTCATGATACCAGCTGCCATGAACTTGCGGCCGCACCGTTGCACCTCCGATCTCGAAACCCGCTCCCACGCGCAGACCCGCATTCGACCTGATCGATTCCCGGTCGATGTTGCCAACCACGAGTGCCGCAGCCGATCCGCCGCCTTCGGTGAAGCCGTTGATCCGGATGCTGGCATAACGAACCGCCGCAAAGGGTTCGATCTCAAACCCTGCAAGGTCGAAGCTCAGCCCCGTGGAGGCGCCTGCCGCATAAACCCTGCCGCGGGTCGTCGCCGTGGTGCCGTCCGAGAGGCTGCCTATGGTAATTGCGCGACGCAGATCCCAATCCAGATTGGTGTAGCTGCCCCAGGCATCGAGATACAACGGCCCGATGTTTGCCGTGCCATAGCCGCCGACGAACGCGCTCTTTAACTTGCTTTGCGGGCTGTTGGGCGTCAGCTGCGCGTCCGTCTGACTATAGCCGCCGAAAATGCCGAGTGCGATTGCGGGCGCAAAGCGATAGTCGAGGCCACCGATCACATGGATTTCGCCGGTACGAGCAGCAGGTCGGTCGACCGCAGCGTCGTAGTTTCCGAACCGTGCGCCGCCGAGCAGCCACGCGCCAACGCGTCCGGCGCTGTCCAAAGTTGCCGTAGAGCCGTCGGGCATGGTCGCATTGCCACGCAGGTAGCGGGCGTAGCGCAGGACGTTCGTTTCGGAAATCTCGACCGCATTGAGCGAAATCTCGGGAAGCAACGAATAGGCAGCCGGGGACAGCGCAACAAGCGCGTCCGACTGCGCGCCGGGCGTTGCGGCAACGCTGTCGACTGCATTGAGCAACGCAAGCGTGGACCCCGTGGGCGTGCCTGCAAATCCATCAAGAGCATTGCCGACGGCAGCCTGGTTGGCGGTTGTCCCCATTGATGCGAACGAGGCCAGCGCCACTGCCAGACCTTCGTAAGTGGTATTGCCAGCCAGTGCGCCCAGCAAGGTGGCGGCTCCGGTCGCCAGGTTGATCGAATAGAGCGAAGTGACCCGCGTTGTCGGATTGGTGAACGTGGCATATGCCTGTCCCGTCGACCCGATATCGAAGCCTGAATTACCAAGCGAGGTGATCCCAGTGGAGCCAACCGTGAACAGCTGTCCGGTGTTTGGTGAGACGGTTGCATTGCCCTGGGTAGCAAGCTGCACCGGCGCGAGCCCGCCGCGCGTGTCCAGGACGTACAGTGTTGTCGTCGTCGCGCCGGCAACATTGTTGGTGTAAGCGGCCGAAGCCACCGTCGGAATCGCCCCTGCACGGACGTCGGTCGGCGCATAGGCCAATGACCCGTCGGTTGCCGCGAGCGCACCGGTGTCAGGATTTACGCGAACATTCTGGCCGATCTGCGTAACGACCCGGATACGGTCGACGGTCGGATTGAAATCGAAACCGACGCCGGAAATTGTGGGCAACGGCGGGGTGCCGATCGCGGTTGCGACGCCGGTGCGGCCGTTGATCGTATACAGCTGCCCAACATTGCTAATCGCATAAAGAACACGGGGCGCGGCAGGACGATAATCGATACTGGCGATTGTCTGTCCCGCGCCCAGCCCGGTCACGACGACCGAACGAGTCATCGTTCCGGGTGCCGTCGCCTGTACGGTGACAAGCGTATTGCCGTTGGAAACTGTCTGTACACTCTGACCCAAGCTCGCGCCGGGAATTACCGCAAGTGCGATCGCCCCAGCGATGGTACCCAACCTGCGATTTGACTGTGCTTCGGTCATAAATGCTCCCCTTTGAGACCGCGCCCATCAGCAGACGATCTTCCCGAAAGCGTTAATTAATATCTAGTTCATCGGTTCCCAGAATGAATACTCGCATTTTCGTCCGGCTCTCGAGATCTTCTATATGCGAGTATTTGCTCGTTTATTTCGCGCAGTATCGCAAATATGACATAGATACGCGCACCGCTTCCTTTTTAAGGTTGGTGACAGGATAGAGCTGCGCGCTCGGACCAATTGCGGCGTGCGCGAGCGAGTGGGTCATTTCAGCGATGACGAAAGCTGCACAGGCAAAATCGTCAACCACCAAGCAATCATCGAAATACTGCGGGAGCCGCATGAGCTGGCCGACGACTGCCGGCTTGGCGCCTGCCAATGCGGCCGCTCCTTCGCCCGCAGGGACCCGGGAATCCAGATCATGCACCAGAGCGAGGTGCAGGCCCGGATCAAGGAAATGCGATTCGAAGAGCGCATCGACGATGGCGACGATTGCGTCCTCGAGCGTCGACGCGCCCATGATATCCACGCCCGTGATGCATGCGCGCACAAGTTGCGCATGTCGCTCCGCAACTTCAGCAATAATCGCCTCGCGGTTCGGGAAATACTGATAGAGCGATCCGATACTTACGCCGGCTACGGCGGCTACGCTGTTTGTGGTAAGGGCTTCCCGGCCTTGCCGCACGAGAATGCGGGTTCCGGCCTCGACAATCGCTTCGACAAGCGCACGAGAGCGTTCCTGCCGGGGAGCCTTTCGCGGGGAAGATCGAGCCTCGATATCAGCCATGCCACGCAACTTTCACGTCCATGTTAGTTCATGCTGAACGAGATACGGCGAGCGCCTGAAAGCGGATGCACTGATGGTCAGCCACGGAAGAACTAATTTGCAGCCGAATGCACGTTCAATCTCGTTCGGAAGCGACGATCGCCATGCAATTGCATTTTTGATTGCGGTCACGTCCGTCAGCTTTCGGGTTCGCTAAGCTAGCAGATGCATGGCAACAACTGGGGCGGCAGCCGTCGAGCGTGTTCGCACCCGCCATGACCCGGTCGGCTTTCAAGCTTGCTTGCCCGCTCGTGGTAGCAAACCTCAATCTTTTGATTCAATTATCCTGCTGATTTAAGAACACTTTTATAAAAGCGTCCTAAAATAGACCATCCGGTGTCGGGGGCGTAGCGTGTCGGAATTATTAGTTAAAGCTGTCGAGCAAGGTACGTACTTTGGCGGCTCATCAATACTGATGCTGCCACATGTCGATTTCGCTTATCAGCCGATCGTGGCCACCGGCTCGCTTCGTGTACATGGGTTCGAGGCGCTCGCACGACTGCCTTCGAGTTTTCCTGATATCTGCACTTTGCTCGATAACGCGGCGCTTATGGGCGACATCCGGGCATTCGACTTGTCGCTACTCAAAAAGGCCGTGGTGAAATTCTCAGCATTCGAGAATGCGGCAGCTACACGTCTGTTCTGCAATATCGACAACCGCAGCTACCTGGGCAGACTACCTATGGCGGGTGATGTCCACGACCTGTTGAGGGATACGGGTCTTGGAACGGAAAATCTGTGTATCGAGATTTCGGAACGAGCGCCCATCCACACAACTGAAAACCTGATTAAAGTTACGAACCTGATTAGCGGGCTCGGTATGCGCATTGCGCTTGACGATTTCGGCGTGGGTACCTCGGGACTGCACATGCTCCTCATGGTCGAACCCGAGTACGTTAAAATCGACCGGGTATTTATCGACGGTCTGGCAATAAGTACGCGTAAGCAGGCGATCGTCTCCAAGATGTGCGGCTTGGCGCATTCGCTTGGCTTCCTCACCGTCGCAGAAGGCGTCGAGAACGAGGCAGACTTTCGCATGGCTCGCGACCTCGGCTGCGATCTTGCGCAAGGCTTCTTGATCTCAAAGCCGACCACCCGGCTCGAAAATCTGACAATGTCCTATGACAGCGTCGCCAAAACGCCGTTTCAACGCACGATCGACCCGAGGGTCGCCGCTTCGATGCTCCCACTCGAGCCCCTGTACGTCGATGCAGACCTTAACGACGCAGTCGGAATCTTCCAGACCCATCCCGATCTGCGAGCAATTCCCGTCATCAATCGGGACAATTCGATCGCGGGCGCCATCCTTGAGGAGGACATGCGCCGTTATCTCCTCAGCGAATACGGCCCCTCGCTGCTGGCGAACAAGGGCGCTGTCCAGCGTATCGCACAGCACGTACACCGCATCCCGACAACCGACGCTCACGGTACCATCGAGACGATTGTTAATAGCTATGTCACGGCGGCGGGTGTGTGCGGGCTGATCCTTGGCGATGAGGGGCAGTTCGTCGGGTATCTGCCCAACCTAGCCATAGTCCGTCTCGCGGCCGAATGCGAAGTATCGGTCGCCCGCGAACAAAACCCGTTGACGCAGCTTCCTGGGAACCGCGCTATCGAACGTAATATAGCGGCCTTGCTCGCGGTTTCCGGCGCTCATTCGCTTGTTTTTTTCGACTTCGACAACTTTAAGGCATTCAACGACAAATATGGATTTTCGCTCGGTGATCGTGCTCTGATGATTTTTGCCGACATCATCAGGAAGCTGCGGCACGGGCCCGGCGGAATGGTCGGGCACATCGGCGGCGATGACTTTTACGCCAGCATCGAGGGCGACGAGGAGCAGACGATGGCGATCGTGGATGTGATCTGCGCCAAATTCGCAACGGCAGTCGAAAGCCTTTACGCGGCCAGCGACCGCAATGCTGGCGGCTTCCTGGCGATTGATCGCTTTGGTAGCGAGCACTTCTTTCCACTACTCAGGGTGTCGGCCGGCGTGCTTCATCTGCCAGCGTCACGGGCGCATGTTACGCCGGCAATGGTCAATGATCGGCTGGCAGCCGGCAAGAAGCAGGCGAAGGTGCGGGAGAGCGGAATCGCAGTTGTCCGCATTGCACCGAATGTCCCTTCTGCGATGCTCGATGAATTGGGGTCAGCTTTTGGAGAGCAGGTAAGCAGCTTTTAGGGCAGCTGGTTTGCGTCGAATGACTGCAACTGCGGCGATTGCCGTCAGACGCCATTTCACGCTCCAGCGTATCTGCGACCTCGGCGGCGCATTGCATCGGTTGAAAAGACGGAAGCTGGACAATCGGCATATTCGTGACATTTCGATGACATGCCGCTAAATTACCGACAATGTCTCAAACTTCCTTTCTGTTCGTCATGAAGCGCCCTGAACAAGATTTTTGTGAGAAGTGGGGCCTCTACTCGAAGGCTCGCGACCGGTGGATTGATGTAATCTTTTCGACGGAGCGCGAGGCAAGTGATGCGGCAAACATCTTGAATAGGGCGGAAAGCAAGCCAGAATTTAAGCGCGGATAGCACCGATGGCAATCGGTGCGGTGGCGGCCGGGAAGCCAGCACCCAATTTGCAAGCGCTCGGCGATGTTAGTCGAGCCCGGCCCTTCACTTTAATCAGATCGTTTATGTTAGCCACAGCAAGCGTTGCGGCTAGCAGCTATTTGTCGATATCAAGCACACTGCAAAGGAGCGTACCCAATGAAGCGTGTATTGATCCTCTGGGCGTCGGCGATTTTTGCTGCTGTAATTCCTAATTCGGTTGGTGTCGCCAAAACACCGCCGAAACCGGGACAATTATTTCGTGACTGCGTTCAGTGCTCCGAGATGGTCGTCCTTCCGGCAGGTACATTTGTGATGGGATCGCCGGCCACGGAGGCGGGTCGCTCCGCAAGTGAGGGACCACAGCGGCAGGTAGCTATAAAGGCTTTCGCGCTCGCCAAGTTCGACGTGACCAGGCGTCAATGGCAGCAATTCGTGAGCGCAACAGCGCGCCCGGTGGTTGCGGGCTGCGAATGGGCCGGTCTGCCGCGAGACCAATCGGCAAAAGCCTCATGGCGCGATCTCGGCTTTTCCCAAACTTCTGACGATCCCGTTGTGTGCGTAAGCTGGAATGATGCCCAAGCGTATGTCGCTTGGCTCCGTAAACGGACGGGTAAGCCGTACCGGCTCCCAACCGAAGCGGAGTGGGAATATGCAGCGCGCGCTGGATCGACGACGGCCTTTCCATGGGGTGATGAAGCCAGCCACGAGCGCGCCAACTACGGTGCTGAGAAATGTTGCTCAGAGTTAGCATCGGGCAGCGATCGTTGGCTGTATACCTCGCCGGTTGGCTCTTTCCCGCCGAACGCGTTTGGGTTGTATGACATGCAAGGCAATGCATGGCAGTGGGTACAGGATTGCTACGTCGAGAATTACGCCGGCGCTCCCAAGGACGGGTCGGCGGTCGAAACTGCGAATTGCCCGTACCGCGTCCTGCGAGGAGGCACGTGGGGTGACCCGCCCCGGTTGATTAGGCCCGCGTTCCGAAACTGGGCACCGCCACCACGTTGGCCCGTGGACTGGGAATATCGTAGCGGCGGCGTTGGGTTCCGCGTGGCAAGATCGATCAACTGACGGATGTGCCGGGACCCGCTCGGCACGCCGACAGCAAAAAAACCGGTCCGTCGGCTTTTGCCACCCGCGCTGTGGCACCAGAACGGTAACAAGTGGTGGACTTCAGACTAGCGGCTATTGGGCGGTTGGGAGACAAAGCTGCCGCTCTTTTTCGTTATAGTAGCCGGTAGACGAAACCCGTCCGATGATGTTCAACGCCGTCCAGCTTGCACAGCTCGATGCCCAGTCCGCTATGTCGAGCTTCCCATGAAGCCGGGTCGAAGCCGCCAGAGTGGTCTGCCTTGCGACCGCATAGGTTGCCAAGCGCGGGACGGTGCAGTCCGGCCAAGCATACGCATCTGCAAAAATTCCCAATCGGCGGATTTGCTCCTCGGCTGAAAGATCATCGTTGCCAAGATCGAGCCAGGTGAATGCAGAGTATCCCGCATCCCAAAGCCGTTCCCCCGGCTGCACCGTATCAAAGTCTATCATCGCAACCGGCTCATCCGCCCGAAAGACTGTATTTGTCGGAGACCAGTCGTTGTGACAGGCGACTTCAAATCCGCTCGCCTTAACGTGATGCATGGTGGCAGTTGCGTCGTGAAAGCGCCGCAGCAACGCTGCGGCCATTCCGATTTGGACGTCCGAATAATGGCCGAGATCAACGGGAACTGACCCCGGGATGAAGGAAAGTATCTCACGCCCTGCCTCGTCGATGCCAAGGAAGCGGGGCGCTTGCAGAAACCCGACACGCTCAAGATGCTCAAGGCATTGGTGCCCAAAGGTGGCATCGCGCACTATCGGACGTCGAACGGTATCGCCAATTTGCACGACCCCCTGCGTTGTGCGGCCGCCGGTAAGAGGTTGGATGTCCATCGCCCGAACATATCACACGACCATACCCGTGTCGTAGTTCCGCTTTCCGGCGAAGGCGCGCCGTCGACCTATGACCGGCTTTGGGGCGGCCAGCCGACCGTCCGCTGGCTTCTACGGCTTTGCTCTGCGCGAATGCTGAAAAGTGGGTGGTAATTGGACATCGATGAGCTTTCAGTCGGAAGACGGAATGCTTGTTACGGCCCCGAATCTATGATGACCTATCGCGCCGTATGGCATGTTGCCGAGTCGGCATGTGGGGAACATGATATGAAGCGATTAACTGGTGCACTGTTCGCGTTGGCCGCATTCTCCGTGGCAACGTCTGTGCGAGCCGAACCCTATGTCGACTACACGCCGCTGAAGGGATATTGGGAAATCAACGCGATCGAAGTCGATCCGAACCATGTCGACGACTATCTTACCGGTCTGCGCCAATCACAGGTAACAGGCTTTGAAGTGCTCAAACGGCGCGGGCTGATCGACGACTATAAGTTCGTGGTCCGGAACGGCTATGTCAAAGGCTCCCCGAACGTCCTCATCATGACGCATTCGCCGACTGCGGCGACGCTTGATGCGGAAAAAACACGGGACCAGGCCATCGAAAAGGAAATGTACGCGGCGTTCAGTAAAGCGAAGGGCGACGCAGCAGTTGCCGGGTATGAAAAATACCGCACTTTTATAGACGACGGTCAATGGACCGAAATGGTCATGGCAAAATAGCGCATACGGCGGGACATCGCGGATGTCCCGCCGACCTTGCCTTCAGCAAGAGTCTACTTCGAATGACTGCATTTCGGGACGGTTGCCGTCAGACGGCTTTCTCGACGGCACCCCGCCGGTCGGCAATCAGGCGCGTCGCGTCGACCGATCGCCCGGGAACGGGGTAAGCTGGGTGGATTCCGGACAGGCGGCTTTCACGCGGCGAATTGCGAAAGCTACCGTTGTGCATCGCTCAGGCGCCCGTCTATTCTACGCCAGCGATTTGCTGCGCCTGTTTGAAGGGGATGAGGGTTGGCTTCTATTCAATTAGAAACAGAGCGGCTCGTTATGCGACTCCCCGTCGAACCGACCTCGACGGCTGGGCAGCTTTTGACAGTGACGGTCGAGCAACTGAGTTCTTCGGTGGTCCAAAGAGTCGAGCTGCCTCATGGGAGATGCTTTCTTCGGTGGCTGGGATGTGGGCGTTACGTCGGTGTGGGCTTTTTAGTGTCTCTGAGAAAAGCTCGGGGCGCTGGATTGGACGCGTCGGCCCTTGGAAACCAGAAGGAGCGACCGCAGAAATCGGTTGGGCGATCCTTCCTTCTGCATGGGGCCGGGGATATGCCACAGAAAGCGCACGAGCAGCGATTGACTGGGTGATCGACAGCCTTGGCTGGACGCAAATATGTCACTGTATCGATGCAGAAAACGCTGCGTCGATAAGGGTAGCCGAGAAATTGGGTGCTCGGTGGCTGCGCGCGGATCATGACGCTCATGGAAAACCAACTCAGGTCTACGGTCAATCTTCCGAGCAGTGGCGCGCACGCAACACCAATTAGATGTCCGCTTTCAGGCCGCCTGCCTTAACACGGCTACGAGCGAAAATTTGTCGTGGCTTGCCCGTAGGCTGCGTCTTAAAGCGAGCGAAATAATGGGAGGATGTGGTCTCGCGTATCTACTAGACAGGTTTTGAAGTGGCCATTGTCCCGACAATTCTTTGACGACCATTCCCCACGTCGCGGGTAGTCTGCCGTCGTTCTTGGTACCAGCACATGAGGCTATCGGCTATACTCGCGATGTTGTGGAGCACCTAGATGACCGGATATGTAGCTCTGCTTCGCGCGGTGAATGTCGGCGGCACCGGCAAGCTACCAATGACGACGCTGGCGCAGATGTGCGCGACCGCCGGATTCGAAAAGGCGAAAACCTATATCGCAAGCGGCAATGTCGTCTTCCAAAGCGATGCGTTGGAAGATCGGGTGCGATCCGCGCTCGAGGAGCAGCTACATGCCTATGCAGGCAAGAGCGTCGGGTTGATCGTGCGGACCGCTGCCGAAATCGCCGACACGCTCACCCGCAACCCCTTCACGGACGCGCTCGCCAACCGGGTCATGGCACTGTTCGTTGACGCGCCCCTTCCGGCCCATCCACTCGACGGCGTAACCGGGATCAAGAACGAGCAGGTGCGCCTGGGAAAGCGAGAACTGTTCGTCTTCTACCCGGACGGAATGGCGAACTCCCGGCTCCGCATACCGAGCGAGAAACTGGGAACGGCGCGGAACATGAATACGGTCGCGAAGCTCGCCGAATTGGCTGCTGAGGTCGCTTAGTCTGGCAACGTGTAGCTGAATTGGTAGTCGTGCCGACCGGGCGTCACGACGATGTTCATCGTGCCCGACAGTCCGGCAAGTCCTTCCGTAGCAGAGTCCGGCACGACAACCACCGTCAACGATTGCGTGCCTTTATCCATCAGCCCGCTGTGCTGGAGTGTGAAGGAGCCTTGCCGACCGCCAAGGCTGGCAGTCACGCGCTCCATCGCGACGTAACCTGCAGAGCCTTCGACCCCGCTACGAAACGCAAGCATTTGGCCGAGGCTAGTCCCCTGCAGGTCGCCATGAAAGGCCTTGTCGATCGACATGCTGCCGATCAGTCCGTCGCCAGAACCGATCGGCGCGAGTTTCACATCAAAGGTGCCAATCGCTTCGTTTTCCATCGCATCGTCCACCACTGTCGGTACCCGCCTTACCATCCCGATCCGCCCTGCAAAAGGATGACGTAAGGGGGCTTCCCACCGATCCGCCTTTTCCGTTGGGAATCAAAAAACGGAAAAACGGTCCAATTGGGTTCGGACGGCAAAAAGTGAGCGGATTCTTGCCCGTCTCCTTTCGGCGGTGCATCCTCGATGTCCAGTCATTCGGGGACGACCGATGCAGGACATTCTGGAGGGATACGCAACAGCGGCAACGGCGGATTTTGTCGCCGCCTATGACGGACTCTCACCGGAAGGCATATACGAACAAGTCATCGACTTATTCCCAAGCCGCAATGCCAGGGTCGCAGATATCGGAGCCGGAACGGGCCGAGACGCGGCGTGGTTCGCCTCTAAAGGACACGATGTACTCGCCGTCGAGCCAGTTTGCGAACTACGCGAGGCTGGTCAGTCGCTTCACGCCGCCGCAAATACCAAGTGGCTGGATGATCGTTTGCCATATCTTGCAGCAGTGTGGACTTTCGGCACCTTCGATCTCGTGACCCTCTGTGCCGTTTGGCAGCACCTTACTGATCGCGATCAGACAATCGCCATGCCTCGCCTCACGGCTATGATCGCGCCGAACGGGATGCTGATCATGTCGCTTCCGCACGGACCCGGCGCTGCAAGCCGCAGGGTATTTCCAGTGTCGTCGGACATTACAATCGACAAGGCATGGGCTTGTGGGCTGCGCCTCGTACGCAGGCGAGATGCTAACTCCGTCCAAGCGGGCAATCAGGCAATGGGCGTTTCTTGGACTTGGCTCGCTTTCGAGAAGGTCCGCTAACGGGGCGCTTCAAAACGACCCTGATTGTCGCAATCTGGGGCGGTTGCTGCCTGGCGACTTTTGGAAAAAAAGGCCGGCCTCTCCGACGTTGGCTGTGCGGCCCTAAGCGACCAGCGTTCCGTGAGCACGGAGTGTTCGCCAGAGCAGCGTAATGGCGATCGTGATCAGCGCGATCGAGAGGACAAAAGGCGCACCAGGAAAGAACAGACCGTTCCGGTCCGAAAAATGCCCGAATATCTGAGTCATAATGATTGGTCCGATGATCGAGGTGAGGCTGACTGTGCTGGCGATGGCACCCTGCAATTCCCCTTGGGCGTCTTCGCTGACCCTCGCTGTCATCAAGCTCTGCATCGACGGAAACGCCATTCCGGTAACGGCGCCCACAAGGATCGCGATGATGACGACCGATGTCGATGGAGCGAATGCTAGAAGTAGATAGCAGGGGATGCCGAAGAGAAGGCTAAATCTGGCGGTGTTCGCGGCCCCGAAACGTGCAATGCTTTTGCCGGTCAACACCGCTTGGGCTATGCCTATCAGCACGCCGTAGAGTGAGATCGTCATCCCGCTGGTTAGAGGGGACCATCCAAAACGGAGCGCACCCCAAAACGCCCAAATCGAAATCTGCGCCTGTCCGGAGAGCTGCATGAAGAATATTACAGAAAGGCAGCCGATGACGAGCGGTATTTTCCTCATTTTATTGAACGAGCCAAGTGGATTGGCACGACCAATAGCAAAAGGTCGCCGCCGTTCGTACGGCAGCGTCTCTTTGAGGATGAAATACCCGACGACTGCGCCCAAAAGCGCAAGTATAGCCGCGATGGCGAAAGGTAGCCGCGTTCCGAACTCGCCCGCTAGCCCGCCAACCGACGGTCCCAGCACGAAGCCCGCCGCGCCCGCGCCGCCCAGGAGACCGAATGCAGCTCCGCGTCGTTCGACGGGCACGCAATCGGCGATGCAGCTGTTCGACGCTGCCCAAGTTGCCCCCATGATACCCGAGATCATGCGACCGACGAACAGCCATGTAAGCGACGGTGCAAGCGCCATAACGCAATAATCGACGCCGAGCACGGTCAAGGTCGTCAGCAGGACCGGTCTGCGTCCAAACCGGTCGCTAAGGCCCCCGATAACCGGGGCGAATAGAAATTGCATTGTAGCGTAGGTAAATAATAGGAAGCCGCCGATCTCAGCCGAGCGGTCGATGCCGAGATTCGAAATCTCACCGATCAAGCGAGGCATCACCGGCAGGATCAGGCCAAGACCAAGCATGTCCACAAAAACGATGAACGCAACTAGGCCCAGCGTTCTTTTCACATCCCTGTTCAAAGCCGTCCCCCCCCCCCGTCGTCGCTATGATTGCTTCGGATGGGTTTTGCTAGCGATGACGCTAGCCACTCGTATTGAACCCCGCCAACGAGAGGCTTCCTCCGCTTGAAGTAATTATGCGCCTTCGAGATCGACGAACGCCGAGTTTGAAAGCGCATATTGGGGCGAGAGCTGCCAGCCAGCTACGCGCCCCAGACTCGTCGCTCTACTCTGCTCAGAGCGGCCCGAAAAGCGGACACACGTTCCTGATGGTGGCTGCGCGTCGGGCGGTTGTTCTGGACAACGTGTCGATGAAACGCGTTTTCATCGACGTATCGGCAGGCACATGTCGATGCTGCCGACGCTTTTTGGTTCGCGGCTGACGGTGCACTCGTAGCACAGGACGCAAGCAGCCGGTCGGTAACGCGCCCAACGGCGGGCGTTCAATACGAACGGTTCCCGGGCAAGGCAAGGAGCGACATCCTAGGTTCGCATTGCCACTTCCCCGTCGCTTCGACTTCGCGCTATCGTGCCAACGCCGCAACGGCGACAAAATTATATTGAGCACTGATCATTATTTTATAGACAGTGTTCAATTAACGCGCTAGCGGCCGGGGGGTCATGAGTTCGCAACGCATTCAGGAGATCGCCTTCGGGCTGGCGGGCAGCGGGCGCGCGCTGCCGCAGCGCATCGTGCCATCGCTCGAAGTGGATGCGCTGATCGGTCGCGAAGCAGGGTGGACCGAGGCACATTTCGGCATCCTCACGCGGCGCTGGGCCAATGGCGACGAGACGACCTCCGCGCTCGGCGCAGCGGCCGCGCGTGCGGCGCTCGACGATGCCGGATGGGCGGCGGGCGATCTCGATGTGATCATCGGCGCGTGTGCGGTGATGGAACAGCCAATTCCCGGCGTTGCCCCGATGGTGCAGCGGCGCCTGGGCCTTGGCCAGTCGGGGATCGCGGCATTCGACGTCAATGCGACCTGCCTGTCGTTCCTGATGGCATTCGACGTCGTGCTGGCGGGCTTTGCGACCGGCAAATGGCAACGCGCCCTGATCGTTTCGTCCGAAATCGCCTCTGCGGCGCTGGACTTCGGAGACCCCGAGGCGTCGGTGATCTTCGGCGACGGCGCCGTTGCGGTCGCGCTCGAGGCGGACGGCGCACACCGGCTGATCGCCTCGCGCCTTGCGACCTATGGCGACGGCAGCGACCTGTGCGCGCTCGAGGCGGGCGGCACGCGGCTGCGCCCGCACGACGACCTCGATGCCTTTCTTGCGCGCAGCCGGTTCCGCATGGACGGCCCCGGCGTCTTCCGCGCGACCGCGCGACCCTTCCCGGGTTTTCTCGACCGGTTGCTGCGAGACGCGGGCACGGGCCTCGACGCGCTCGACACGGTGATCCCGCATCAGGCGAGCGCGGCCGCGCTTGAACACCTGAAGCGCGCGGTCCCCGAGGGGCACGCCAGGACGATCGACATCTTTGCCGATCACGGCAACCAGATCGCCGTCGGCCTGCCGCACGCGCTTCACCATGCGCGTGCGACGGGGAGGCTAGCGGCGGGGACCCGGTCGCTGCTGATCGGGACGTCGGCGGGCGTGTCGCTCGGCGGTGCGGTGATCGCGTGGTGAGCAGGCGGGCGCTGGTGACAGGTGCGACCGGCGGGCTTGGGCGAACGCTCGTGCCGATGCTGGCGGGGGCGGGATACGACGTGGTCGCGACGGGGCGCGACGGGGCGGTCGGGGACACGCTGGGCGTACGATTTGTGCGCGCGGATCTGGTCACTGGGGACTTCGCGGCGATGCTCGACGGCGTGGAGACAATATTCCATCTCGCCGCGCTCTCGTCGCCTTGGAGCCGGCGCGCCGCATTCGAGGCGATCAACGTCACTGTCACGCACCGACTGCTCGCGGCGGCGAGGGCAGCGGGCGTCTCTCGCTTCGTCCACGCCTCGACGCCGTCGATCTATGCCGAGGCGCGCGACCGGATCGGGCTGACCGAGGCCGACCCGCCCGCCGCGCACTTTGCAAACGATTATGCCGCGACCAAATTTGCCGCCGAACAGGCGGTGCGCGCGGCGAACGGCAATGGCTTTGCGACCGTCGCGATTCGCCCGCGCGCCATCGTCGGTCCGCACGACACCGTTCTGCTCCCACGCCTGCTTCGTGCCGCGCGGTCCGGGCGAGTCCGGCTGCCGCGCGGCGGGGCGGCGCTGATCGAGTTGACGAGCGCGCGCGACGCCGCGGCTGCGTTCATGGCCGCCGACCGCGAGGGGCTGGGCGGGCGCGTTTTCAACATCTCGGGCGGTGCGCCACGGCCGGTGCGCAGCCTGCTCGAAACGATCTTCACGGCGCTCGGACGGCCGTTACGCATCGACGGCATCGGCGCGGGAACTGCGCTGGCGATCGCGGGCGTGATGGAGGCGGTCGCCGCCGGACTTCCCGGTCGTCCCGAACCGCCGCTGACGCGCTACACCGTCAAGACACTTGCCTATTCGCAGACCTTCAACCTGAGCGCGGCGCGCGACAGCCTAGGCTGGATGCCCTACGACACGCCCGAGGCGGCGATTGCGCGCGCGCTCGAAGGGGGTCTTGGCAATGCCTGACGTCACGGTGCGCGCGTTCCGCGTCGGCCACTGCCTTCACCCGCAGATCATGTCGATCAGGGACGGCAGCTGGCGGCCTGCGGTCTTCCCCTCGCTCGCAATGCTGATCGTCCATCCGGTCGAGGGGCCGATGCTGTTCGACACTGGTTACGACCCGGCGTTCCTGACCGCCACGCAGCCAATTCCCGAACGTTTCTATCGCTGGCTGACGCCGGTGAGCCTCGATCCCGGGGAGCACCTGACGGTTCAACTTGCGGCACACGGCATCGTGCCCGCCGACGTGCGCCACGTTATTCTGTCGCATTTCCATGCCGATCACATGGCGGGCACTCATAATTTCACGAACGCAGCGATCCATTGCGCGCGCACGGGCCTTGATGCGGCATGTAGTGGCGGGCGGTTTGCAGCGGTGCGGCACGGCGTGCTGCGCGCGCTGATCCCCGCCGACATCGGCACCCGCGCGCGGTTTTTCGAGGACGCGCCGCGCATTGCCCTTTCGCGCGACCTCGCCCCGTTCGAGATGGGGGCCGACATCCTCGGTGACGGATCGGTGATCGCGGTCGAGCTCCCGGGGCACTGCCCGGGGCATTGGGGACTGGTGGTACGCGACGCGGCGGCGGGCGAACATTTCATGATCGGCGACGCCGCCTGGTCGAGCGACGCGATCCGCCGCAACATGCCCGCCCCCGCATTCGCGAGCGGGTTCCTCGGCGACACGAGGACCGGGCGCGCGACGCTGGCGAAGCTCCACACGCTGTGGTCGCGAAATCCCGACATCCGGCTCACTCCGTGCCACTGTCCCGAACGTGCGGCCGCGGCGGGGTGAGCGAATGCGTCCTCATCACGGGCGCGCGTGCGCCGGTGGCCATAGACCTTGCCCGCGCATTTCGCGCGGCCGGCTATGCACCCGTCCTGATGGATTCGGTCGATGCCGTCGCGGCGCGATGGTCGCGCGGTGCCCGGGTCGTGCGTGTGCCGTCGCCGCGCTTCGCCTTTGCCGACTTCGCTGCTGCGCTCGCCGCGTTCGTCGCACGCGAACGCCCGTGCCTGATCGTGCCGACCTGCGAAGAGGTGTTCTATGTGGCCGAGGCGGCGGCACGGGACGGCTTTGCACCGTTGGTGTTCGCGCCGCCGCTCGACGTCCTGCGTCGCCTGCACTCGAAACTCGACTTTGCCGTGCTCGCGGCCGAGGCTGGCGCCCCGACGCCCGAGACCTGGCTTGTGTCGCGGCGCGGCGAGATCGACACGTTGCCGGTCGCGTCGGACGCGCTGGTTTTCAAGCCCGAATTCTCGCGGTTCGCCACCGCGACGCTCGTCGGGCCCGATGCCGCCGCGCTGGCGCGGATAGATTTCACACGCAGTGGCCGCTGGGCGGCCCAGCGCTTTGTCGCAGGCGAAGAGGTCTGCATCTGGACGGCATGCCGTGACGGCGAGCTCGTCGCGCACGCTGCCTATCGCCCGCGCCACCGGCAGGGCCGTTCGGCCGCCTTTGCATTCGAAGCGATCGACGCGCCCGCCGTCGTCGCGGTTGCGCGGCAAATCGCGCGCTACACCGGCGCGACCGGCCAATTGAGCTTCGACATGATCGTCGATACCGATGGCCGCGCCTGGCCGCTCGAGTGCAATCCGCGCGCGGTCAGCGGACTGCACCTGTTCGATGCCGACGCCGCGCTTGCGCACGCAATAATTGGCGAAGGTGCGCCACCGACGCCTCATTCGCTGCGCTACCTCGCACCCGCGATGCTCCTGCTCGGCCTGCCGCAGGCTACGCGCCGCGGCTTGCTCGGGGCATGGCGCACGGACTGGAGGCGCGGGGCCGATGCGATCGGGCGGCCGGGCGACCGCTGGCCCGCGATCGGTGCACTTGTCGACGCCGCGGGCTTTGCCGCAAACGCATTGTCACGCCGCCGCAGTCCGGCGGGCCAGACGACCGACGACATCGAATGGAACGGCGAGGCAATTCTGTGACCGCGCTGCTATTCGACCCCGCCGCGGCGCCGCCGGGGGCATGGCCCGAGGGCGACAGCGACGCGCGCCGCTATATCGGTGCGATCGCCACGGCGGGCGCCGCCGCGCTGGTCGCAAACGTCCGCGCCAAGTGGCTCGCGCTGCGCATCGGTGACCGCGTTCTGCCGGTGACGGTCAACGACGGGGAATATGACGACAGTTACGTCTGCCTGCCGCACAGCGCCTATGCGCTCTACGCGCGCCAGGAACTCGACATCGTCGATGTCGGGCGGATGCGTCCGCTCTATCGACGGTTGCTGGGCTTTGCCGACCACCTGCTGCGCCGCGCCGACATCAACCGAATCATCCATGTCGACAACTGGCTGCTGTCGACCAATCTCCACGGCGACTGGGACGGTACCGAGCTCCCCGAGATCCGTCGCCTGCTAACCGCACGCTATCCGCACCATATCCTCGCGATCCGTTCGCTCGATCCATGGTCGTGCCCACAGCTCCTCGACGCGGCGACGCGCGACGGCTGGACGCTGTTGCCGAGCCGCCAGATCTGGGTGACCGAGGACGTCGCGCGCGACTGGCGGCCCCGCCAGTCGACCGCCAACGACCGGCGTCGGCTGAAGCGGTCGGGACTGACCATCGACGCCATGGACACGCTCCGCGACGGCGATGCCGAGCGCATCGCCGAGCTTTACCACATGCTCTACGTCGGCAAATATTCACCGCTGAACCCGGTGTTCACCCCCGATTGGGTGCGCATGACGCATATGCATCGCCTTTTGCACTATCGCGGCGCGCGCGATGCCGATGGGCGGCTGATGGCGGTGGCCGGGCTGCTCGAGCGCGGCGGCGTGTGCACGCCCCCGGTCGTCGGATACGACACCACGCGCCCGCAGGTCGAAGGGCTTTACCGGATCGCCGCCTATCTGTTCAGCGAGATCGCCGAGCACCGGCGATGGCGGCTCAACGGCTCGGCGGGCGCTGCGCATTTCAAGCGCCAGCGCGGCGCGACCGGCGTCATCGAATATTCCGCGATGTCGATCGCGCACCTTCCCCCGGTCCGGCGCGCACTCGTCGGGCTTTTGTCCCTGATCCTGACGCGGATCGCCGTTCCCATGATGCGAAAGCGAGAATTATGAGCGAGACCTGGCCCAAGCGTATCGCCGAGGGGTGGCACCCCGTGGCCGAGGTGGCCGCGCTCGGCACGAAACCGCTGGCGACCCGGCTGATGGGCACCCCGCTCGTCGTCTTTGCGGCGGCGGGCACGCCGGTGGTCATGATCGATCGCTGCCCGCATCGCTCGATCCCGCTGTCGGGCGGGCGCATCGTCGGCGACACGATCGCGTGCCCCTACCACGGCTGGCGGTTCAGCGCCGACGGCGCGTGTATCGAGGTTCCGGGCTCGAACTGCGTGCCCGATGCGCCCGCCAAGGTGCTGCCGATGGTCGAGCGCCTCGGCCTCGTCTGGACCAGTCTCGCAGCCGTGCCGCCCGCCTTCCCCGCGTTGCCGCCCGAGCCGGAGGATCCTGCGCTCGATCATTTCACCTGGGCGGTCCCCGCCACCACGATCCGCCTACTCGACGCGATCGAGAACATGCTCGATGCCTCGCACCCGCATTTCGTCCATCCGTTCTTCCTGAGGCATACCCGCGCGCGGCGGCGCGTCGCGGTCGACATCCGCGTGCACCCCGATGGTGCCGAGGCGATCTATCACGAGAACGCGCCAGCCGGTGGCTTCATGCCGCGCCTGCTCGAGGGCGCGCGGACGACCGCCGCCGGCCGCTATTTCGCACCGACGATCAGTCAGCTCGAATTCCGGACCCGGCGCGGCCTATCGGTGTCCCTCGTCGTGTTCTTTACGCCCGAGGACGTCGACCTGACCCGGCCCTACGCCTGGTTCAGTACCGAACGGCGGATTGCGCCGAACTGGCTCAAGAAATTCGTGCTGAAGGAATTCAACCGCCCGCTGCTGAAACAGGATCAGGACGTTCTCGAAAAACAGGTCGAGACGCTGCGCACACAGGGCGGCAAGGTCGATTTCAAGGTCGGGCCGCTCGACTTCCTGGGGCCGTCGATCTGGAAGATTGCCAATGGCGCAACGGTCGCCGAGGAGCGCCGCGAGGCCGAAATCTGGCTGTAACTACGCGTCTTTCCATTCGCGCCGCACGCGGCGCAACTTGCGATCATAAGGCACGTCGATCGTCCCGCGCGCGATTTCGACCGCGCCGATGCCCATTCCGTCGAACAGCGTGCGGAGCGCCGCCGCCGTCGGGGCGAGGTCGCACGCGGTGGGCAATCCCACCTCGATCCGCGACGCGCCGGTCTGGACGATGCGGAAATCGTCGATGCGGCGGTCGCTGTCGATCACCGCGTTGCGCAGCACGTCGGGCGTGACCATCCGCGTGCCGCCGTCGCGCGCGGGCAGCATGAAGACATCGTCCTGCCGCCCCTCGATCCGCGCGACGGCTTGCAGCGGCGATCCGCAGGCGCAGGGCGTAGACGACAGTTCGAGCAGGTCGTTCATCCGGTAGCGCGCCATTAACTGCGTCGTGCGCGTGAAGTCGGTAACGATGGGCGTCACCAGCGCCCCCTCCCCCACACGCTCCCATTCAAACGCGACCGCATCCTCGGCGAGGTGGAGCGTCCCGAGCGGGCAGGCGACCCCGAACAGCCCCTCGGTCGCCATATAGATTTCACGGACGCGCTGGCCGGTTGCGTCCTCGATCACCGCGCGGTCGATCGGGTCGAGCACCTCGGCCCCGCTGAAGATGTGCCGCGCGGGCAACTGCCCCCGCTCGGCAAGCGCGCGCAGCACCTTCGGCGGCGCGACGATCGTGTCGGGGGCGTCGGCGGCGAGCGTCGCGCCCCACGCGTCGACGCCGTGCGCGAGGTCGTAGAACGACAGCGCGACGCGGCTGCCGCTCCCCGCCGACCGGTAGAGGCTCGACAGGCCGGGGAGTGCAAGCGCGACCCGGTGCCGCCGCCACAGCGCGTCGGGCAGCGCCTTGCCGAGGATCGTGCCGAGCCAGGTGAAGCGTTCGGCTTCCGAGATCACGTAATAGCCGCGATTGCCGCTCGTTCCGGTGCTCTGGCCGAAGGCATGGCTGCGCAGGGCAGTCGCGCCCGACGCGATCGCGGCTCGGACCTCGTCGAGGGTAATTCCCGCGCGGTTGAAGCTCGCGAAATCGGCGAGCAGCGTCGCCTTGTCGATGACCGGCAGCTGGTCGAGTGCCGTGGCGCCGCGCGCGCACGCGAACTGTGGAACGACTTCGCGCATCATCCGCGCAAGTTTTCGTTCGCGGTGGCGCTCGACATCACGCCGTGTCCTCAGTCGCACCGCGAGCCAGCGCGTGCGCGCGAACGCGCGGGCGGCGTGGAGCAGCCCTGTGTTCACGAAGCTCAGGCCGCGACCTTCGCCGCCACCGGCTCGGCGACCATCGTCGACATCGTCACATAGTCGAGCTTGCCGGTGCCGAGCACAGGTAACGCGTCGAGGATGCGGATGTCTCGCGGCACCATCAGCTCGGCGACCCCCGCGCCGCGTGCCCAGACCTGCAGCGCGGTCGCACTCGCGCCCGCCTGCGTCGTCAGCAGCACGAGCTGTTCGCCCTTTTTGGGGTCAGGCCGCGTCACGACCGCGTGTATCGCGTCGGGCCAGAGCGCGGCGGCATAGCCCTCGACCGCGGGGAGCGAAACCATCTCGCCGCCGATCTTGGCGAACCGTTTGGCGCGGCCCCGGATCGCGATGAACCCGCGCTCGTCGATCGTCACGATGTCGCCGGTGTCGTGCCAGCCGTCCTCGGGCGGTTGCAGCACGCCGGGAGAGTCGGCCTTCATATATCCGGCCATGACATTGGGGCCACGAATTGACAGACGGCCGCCTTCGTCGATGCCGGGCACCGGATCGAGCTTGGCCTCGATCGCTGGGAGGAACTGGCCGACGGTGCCGGGTTGGAAGAACATCGGCGTATTGACCGCGATCACGGGCCCCGCCTCGGTCGCGCCGTAACCTTCGAGGATGCGCAGCCCGAACTTGTCGGCATAGACGCGCCGCGTGTCGTCGCGAACCCGCTCGGCGCCGGCAAAGATGAAGCGCAGCGAGTAGAAGTCGTACGGATGCGCCATCCGCGCGTAACCGGCGAGGAATGTGTCGGTCCCGAACAGGATCGTCGCGTTCGCATCGTACGCGAGCGCGGGCACGATGCGGTAATGCAGCGGGCTGGGATAGAGCAGCGTCTTCACGCCGCCCAGAATCGGCAGCAGCGTGCCCCCCGTCAGACCGAAGCTGTGGAACACCGGCAGTGCGTTGAGCACCACGTCGCTCGAATTGAAGTCGATCCGCGCGGCAAGCTGCGCACAGTTCGCAAGCAGATTGCGGTGGGTGAGGACGACGCCCTTCGGCAGCCCCTCCGACCCGCTGGTGAACAGAATGACGGCGGGCGCGTCAGGGCTGATTGCGAGACGGCGATGCGAACGCAAAGCAAACATCGCGGCGAACGAGGCGGCGAGCTTTGCAGCGGTCCCGATCTGCGCGGCGACATCCTCGAGCCACAGGATACGCCGCCCATTGGCCTCGAGCGCGGCGATCGTGTCCTCGAGCTTGCCTTGTTCGACGAACGCACGCGCGGTAACAATCGTCGTGATCTCGGCGGTCATGCATGCCGCCTTCAGGTTCGCCGCGCCTGCGGTGTAGTTGAGCATCGCGGGCACGCGTCCGCCCGATTGCAGCGCGAAGAATGTCGCGACGACGCCGTTGACGTTGGGCAGCAGGACACCGACCGCCTCGCCGGGGCGCGTCACCGCATTGAGCGGCGTGGCGAGTGCGAGGCTGCCGATCACGAGCCGTTTGTAGGTCAGCGGCTCGCGCTTGACGTCCTCGACCGCCTGAGCGTTGCCGCCGTTCAGATCCTTCGCGTCGATCAGCGCCTCGAACAGCGTGCGGTCGATGTTCGTCGTCGAAAAGATCATGCCGCTCATCGTTTCGTGCAGGCGACGACCGGCAATGGCTCGCCTTGCGCGCGCGGTCATCTCGCCTTCGATGGCAAAGCGCTGCTGCGGCAGAATCGTCAGAGTGATCTTAGGGAACCAGCGCTGGCGCACCTTGCCCTTCAGGCGCGACAGTGGCGTGTATTGCGCGCCGTCGATGCGCACGGGCACGATCGGCGCGTCGGCCTTGTCGGCGACCATGCCCGGGCCGTCGAACACCTTCATCAACGCGCCGGTGACGGTTAGCCGCCCCTCGGGAAAGATGACGAGTGTGCGCCCCTCCTTCACCGTGCGCACCATCGCCTTGGTCGACATCGGGTTGGTCGGATCGACTGGGAAGGCCTCGAATATTTTCAGGCCCGGCTTGACCCACCATTTTTTTGTGACCGAGGTCGCGACCGCAAAGGTAGGCTTGCCCGGCAGGAACACCGCGAGCAGCATGCCGTCGAGCCACGAGACGTGGTTGACCACGACGACCGCGCGCTGGCCGGGTTGCGGCATATTCTCGGCCCCCTTGACCTCGACGCGGTAGAGCAGCGTCAGGATGCCGCGGATCAGCCCCTTGATCACCGTTTCGGGGAGCAACCAGCACGACACCAGCGCGACCGCGAGCGTCGCAAAGCCCAATGCGCCGATCACGCCGGGGACGCCGGTGCCCATCGCGAGCAGCCCCGCCGTCGACGCGACCACCGCGACCGTCACGCCCGCATTCAGGATGTTGTTCGCCGCGATAATGCGGCTGCGCGCCTCGGGCGGGCTGTAAGTCTGGAGAATCGCGTAGAGCGGCACGATGAACATGCCGCCTGCAAACGCCAGCGTCGCAAGGCAGGCCAGGATCGGGATCGCGCCCGGGGTGGCGACGAACGCGGCGACGGTCGCGCCCGACGTCCGCACGTCGAAGCCCGAGGCCGCGAGCCACAGCGCGATGAGGCTCACCGCCATACCGAGCGCGGCGCCGGGCACGTAACGCGCCGACACCTCGCCCTTGAGCAGGCGGTTGACCGTCATCGACCCGAGCGCGACCGCGACCGAGAAGACGAGCAGAAACAGCGTGACGACGCTCTGCCCCGCGCCGAGCGTCCCGCTCACCAGTGGCGCGAACTGCGCGACGACGACCGCGCCGACCGCGAAGAACCAGCTGATCCCAAGAATCGATAGCCACAGGCCGCGTCCGGCCTGCGCGGTGCGAAGCACGTCCCACGTGCCCTTGAAGATGTTGCGCTCGATCTTCAGTCCCGGCGCGGTTGCGGGTGCGGGCGGCATCGCGAGCGCGGCGAGGAACCCGACGACCGCGAGGCCCATCGCGCATAAGGCGGCCTCCCACGGCGGCAGGACGCCGGCGAGCAGCTGCCCGCCGAGGATTGCGAGGAAGGTGCCCGCCTCGATCACGCCGGTCCCGCCCATGATCTCGTCGTCGCGCAGATGCTGCGGCATAATCGAGTATTTGACAGGGCCGAAGATCGTCGAATGGCAGCCCATCAGGAACACGGCGCCGAGCAGCACCGGCAGCGACTGGATCCAGAAACCGTAGAGGCCGACGCCCATGATGACCACTTCGGCGGCCTTCACGATCCGTACCAACCGCGTCTTGTCGATCGCATCGGCAAGTTGGCCCGCGAGCGCAGAGAATAGGAAATAGGGGAGAATGAACAGCCCGGTCGAAAGCAGCGCTAGCATCTCGGCCTTTTCGGGCGCGGCGGCATAGATCGTGAAATTCGCGAGGAACAGCATCGCGAATTTGAGCACGTTGTCGTTGAACGCGCCCAGGAACTGAACGACGAACAACGGCCCGAACCGGCGTTTGGCAAGCAGCGAAAGATCAGGTGCCGACACGTTCAAATCCCCCAGAATTCAGCATAGCCTAGCGCCCACACGTCGCCACCGGGTTAATGCCCGCCCGATTTAACAAGCAACTGAACAGTGTTCAATAGATAAATTGGACAACGCTCAATTTAACGGTTAACGCGCCTGCCATGGGCCGCCGATCCGACCACAGCCGCGCCGAATTGCGGGCGCTGATCGTCGCCGAGGCGCACAAGCATATGGCCGAAGTCGGCTTCCTGCGCTTTTCGGCGCGCGAGGTGGCGAAGCGGATCGGCTATTCGATCGGCACGCTCTACAATGTCTTCGGGTCGCTCGACGCGCTGCTCGTCGCGGTCAACACGCGCACCTTCGACTTGTGGGTCGAGCATCTGTCGCGTCATCTCGACCGCGCCGGCAAGGACCGGATCGCCGCAATGGTCGAGGGCTATTTCAGCTTTGCCGCGCGCAATCCCAATCTATGGATGGCGATCTACGACCACCGCTTGCCGCACGACATGACGATGCCCGATGGCGATGCGCAGCAGCGCCGCCGGCTGACGCGCATGGTCGAGGCCGAACTGGCGCGCGCGCTGGGCGTGCCCGACGACGACCGGCTCGCGCGGTTGACGCGTTCGCTGGTCGCGGTGGTGCACGGTCATTGCAGCTTCGCGCTGACCGGCACATTCGCACTCCTCGGCGAGACCGACCCCGAGGCCGCCGCGCTTGCGCGAGTGCGCGAAACGCTGGCGGCGGCGCAGGGTTAGTCGCCTATGAGCTCGACGTCTTCACGCCTGATGAAGCGGTCGTTGATCGAGGGGCAGTGATCTTTCCAGTGCGGCGCAATCGACAGCAGCATCTTTAATCCGCCTTCTGCAGGCTGATTAAGGCAATGTCGGCTTTCGGGGCTTCTCGTAACCGAGGCGAAGGTCTGCAAATGGGGCGGAAGCCGACCGGCAGGTCTTCGGGCCGAAAGCCGCTAGCCCTCAACGCGGCTTGTTTCCGCAATACGGCCGTATCCGCGCGCGTACTGAAAGCAGCCATTTTTCAGCCAGTGTGTTTTTCGATGCAAGCGCGGTAAAGATGCAGTCATGGCTTTCATACGAATATGCCTTGCTGGGATTATGCTCATGTTCGCGCCGTGGAGCATGTCCGCGGCGGCTCCAAAGGGCTATCATCGTGTCGTCCACGGTTGGCCTGTGATGCCTGATGGCCGGGTGCTCGGTCAGGCGGCGGGAGTCGCGGTGGACCGGCACGGGAACGTCTTCGTGTTTCACCGGGCCGGGCGCAGCTGGGGTACTAAGCTAAAACTCGATCCGATCGACAAGCCAACGATCGCGGTATTTCGCGGCCGCAGCGGGCAAATGCTTCGCGAATGGGGTGCTAACCTGTTCGCAATGCCGCACGGAATCACGATCGACCACGACGACAATGTCTGGGTTACCGACGTAGCGCTAAACCAAGTATTCAAGTTCAGCCCGAGCGGAAAGCTGTTGCTCACCGTGGGCACTCGCGGGGCCGCAGGAACGGACGGCACGCATTTCGACAAGCCCACCGACGTCGCGGTGCTCGCCGACGGCAGTTTCTACGTAAGCGATGGTTACGGGAATTCGCGAATCGCCAAATTCGACAGCCACGGTAAATTCGAGTTTCAGTGGGGGAAGCCGGGCAAGGGCGAAGGCGAATTCAACATACCTCACGGCATTGTGATCGACGCACGGGGTCGAGTGTATGTGGCGGATCGTGAGAATGACCGCGTCCAGGTGTTCGATGAGCGTGGCAAGTTTCTCGCTCAATGGAAGAGCACGTCGATCGGTCGGCCCTATGGCATTGCCTTGCTCCGCGGCAATCAAATCGCGATCGCCGATGGAGGCGAGCAACCCGAAAGCGGGCCCGATCGATCGGGCGTGTCGATACTTGATCTCAATGGTCACGTGACGGAGCGCTTTGGGCGCTTCGGTCTCTATGACGGGCAATTCTGGGGCGCGCATGACCTCGCTACAAATTCGGCCGGCGATATTTACGTTGTCGATATTTCCGGTCAGCGGGTGCAAAAGTTTACAGCCCGATGAAGGTACCTGTCGCCGTGCTTATGATTGCCAAACGTCAGGACAAGTTGCGTGCCGACCGCTTGGCGTCCAATTCGGGTCATTTACAGACATGACCTACGAGCCCGAAAGCGGTCATGCGTTCATGACTGCCAGCGATGTTCCTGCAACACCGATAATTTGCAGCCTGCAGAGCTATTGTTTTACACCGTAGACGGTTCGGTGGGGGGAAGTGCCATGGCGAGACGGATCATACGCTTGTGCTTCGCATCAGCTCTAATCGCTGCGGCTCCCCCGCCAAATGCCGATGTCGGGCCGATCATCGACATGCATCTGCACGCAAACGCTGCCGACGATCAGGGCCCGCCGCCGACGGTTGTGTGCGCACCTTATGAGAACATGCCGATCCGGGATCCCCGGAAGAGCGATGAGCAATATGCGGTCGATACCTTCAAAGTGTCACGATGCGCCCACCCGATCTGGTCAGCTAAGACCGACGACGAACTCCGCCAAAAGACGCTCGAAATCCTGCAGCGGCACGACATCACTGCTGTCACCAGCGGCCGGTTGTTGGAACGATGGCGTCAAGAGGGGGGCAAACGGATCATCCCGGCCATGGAGCTTAGCATCAGCGATGCGCCATCGACCGACACGATCCGCGCGCTGGCAAAGTCTGGCCAGATCAAGCTGATCGGTGAGGTGCTGACGCAGTATGAGGGGGTCTCGCCTGAAGATTCTCGGCTCGAGCCTTACTGGGCACTCGCCGAGGAGCTCGACCTGCCGGTCGCGATTCACATGGGGCCGGGGCCACCTGGAGCTGCCTATCTCGGTTCGCCGAAGTACAGGATGAGCCTTGGCGACCCCTTGTTGCTCGAGCCTGTTCTGTCCCGCCACCCCAAGCTACGTCTATACGTGATGCACGCTGGCTGGCCGATGATCGATCGCATGATCGCGCTGATGTACGAGTACCCGCAGGTCTACGTCGACACTGCGGTGATCGGCTTTACGCAGCCGCGCGGCGAGTTTTATGGATATCTTAAACGCCTGGTCGAGGCGGGATATGGCAAACGGATCATGTTCGGATCAGATCAAATGGTATGGCCAGACGCCATTCTCGTCGCGATCGATTCAATCCGCAGCGCACCTTTCCTGACCGCCGAGCAGAAGCGCGATATCCTGCACGACAACGCGGCGCGCTTTCTCCGGCTAGAAGCTTCTGAGATAGTTTCTAAGCCCTGATACAAGTCCCGCTCCTTTTCTGGACCCACAAGCGGCGATGCGCCCATATGCGGCCTTCCCGTTCGGGTATGCTCTGCCCCGAAAGCTGACATCCATTCATAGGATTAGGAGGTGCGAAGAACGGACGGAATTAAGACATGGAACCAGACGCAAGAAACAGCGTTTTGCCGCACGAGGGGGCGGACAAATTGGCGGCCGAAAGTTCCGAGTTAACACCGGCGAGCGAGCCGGACGCGTCAAAATACTGCGTTTTGGTCGTGGAAGACGAAATCCTAATTCGGGCTATGGTCAGTGACGAGCTGCGGGAGGCAGGCCACGAAGTTATCGGTGCCTACAACGCTGATGAAGCCTTGGCGGTGTTGGGCGCCAGGGTCCATGTCGACCTCGTCGTCACCGATGTCAGAATGCCTGGGACAATTGATGGCTTAGGCCTTCTTTCGGAAATTCGTTCCAACTATCCCTCCGTGCCGGTGATCCTCACCTCAGGCCATCTTGAAGCGGCAACTGCATTCGCCGAAGGGGCTGTGGCTTATATCGGCAAACCTTACCCCCTGGAAGCAATGGTCAGCATCGTAGACGAGACCCTGCGCGGTCGCTCCTGAGCGTGGCAGACCTTGAAAAGGATGCATCCCCGTCGGTTCTGACGGTGGACGGCGACGTCATTTCTCGTCATGTGCTCGCGCAATATCTGCGAGAATGCGGCTACGCCGTTGTCGAAGCGGCAAGCGTGTCGGAGGCAGTGTTGGCGTTACAAGAGCCGTCCCTGTCCATCGACGTCATTCTTTGCGACGTATCGACACTCGGCTCGAAGGCGGGCTTCGAGCTGGCGAACTGGGTGCGCTCGAATTTACCTGACCTTGAGGTACGGCTAGCCGGCGGAACAACCAGAGCTGCACAGGAAGCGGCCGAGCTCTGTGAAGAGGGGCCGAATGCCGAAAGGCCTTACGATTCGAGCATCATCGTAGATTACATCAAGCAGTTACGACAAGGACGAGGACTCGCTCGCTAGTTTCAGAGCTGTCGGCTGCTCTTCAATTTGGACGGCAGTACTCGCCGACTATAGCGGAAGGGCCGTCGGTCAGACGCTTTTAAGCTGTGCAACGAAGGCCCTTCCGCTTGGAGTTAAGGCCATCTGACGGCGCCGACGATCGGCTGGGTTCGGCCGACTGAACAACCATCCGCCCTTCTCCAGGACGCTGAGCGCGCGTGTGAGGACCGGCTTTTGAAAGCCGCACCTCGCCGCTAAATCTCCATAATCTACGTTGTCATACTGCGACAGCATGTTGAGCATCGCGTATTGCCTCATCGTAAGGTCAGGTATCGTGTCATCACACGCAATCGCTTCGCAACTAGCTAGGAAATCAGCCATAGGTAACCGGTCGCCTTAATCGCACTGAATCTTCGATTTGCGGACCAGTTGCCGCTTTTGTGTCGAAAGCTGACTGCCGCCGTAGTAAAATTTATCAAACGGCTCGACAGCGGCTTTGAGCAACCTGCAATCGAGCCGTCCTAGACGCAAAGCGCGGACCGCTCAGCGATCATAGGATAGCGAACAAAAAGAAGCACTTGCAACCCACAATAAGCAGGCCCTGATCACCCCGTTCGGCCACAACGTCACGGTGTGTCGACTCAATAGGTTCCGCACGCGCTCAGCCGGGTTTCCGAACCATCGCGACTGTTCGGCCGGTCAAACGTGCAGGTTCAAAGATGGCTTAGATGCGCCCAATCCCGGACATTCGCCTGCGCCGCCGACAATCCCAAAAGCTGCTGTCCAATTGGCAGAACGCTCAACGTTGGCGATTGAGTAAATGGCTGACTTTCGGCTTTCGCTTTGATGGGCTGCGGCCGGCAAGCTAATCTCGACTTATGAAGGGGGATGTGCTTCGATTGCCTGCGGGAAATCGACCAACAGGGAGCTAGCGATGCAAAACACAAAATCATCGAAACATGAAACGGTCAAAATTCTAGGCCGTGTCATCGCCGACAATATGGTTGGGAACTTGAAGGCGATCGCAAATATTGTGGAAGGTGATTGACCTGCTCCCCAGAATTCATGCCATTGGTAAGTTAGCTCGTCAGATGGAGACGAGTGATGCGACGAGGTCGATTTACCGAAGAGCAGATCATTGGGGTTCTGCGCGAGCATGAGGCAGGCGTGAAGACGCCTGAGCTCTGTCGCAAGCACGGGATCAGCGATGCGACGTTTTACAACTGGAAGGCGAAGTACGGCGGGCTGACGGTGTCCGATGCGGCGCGGCTGCGTGCTTTGGAGGACGAGAACCGACGGCTGAAGAAGCTGCTGGCGGAATCGATGCTGGACGTGTCGGCGTTGAAGGATCTGCTGGGAAAAAACTGACCCGGTCTGCGGAGCGCTACGCTGCAGTGGAGAAGCTGATGGCCGATCACGGCTTCTCTGAGCGTCGTGCCTGCAGGCTGATCGGGGTCAACCGGTCGGCATGGCAATATAAGCCGCTTCGCGGGCAGGACGATGGCGTGCGTCTGCGGATGCGCGAGATCGCGAACGAGCGCCGCCGGTTCGGCTATCGGCGGCTGGCGATCCTGCTCGATCGTGAGGGCAAGGGCATGAACTTGAAGAAGGTCTATCGGCTCTATCGCGAGGAGCGACTGACGGTGCGCAAGCGTGGCGGGCGCAAACGCGCGCTGGGGACACGGGCACCGATGGCGATCCCGCAGGAGCCGAACCAGCGATGGCCGCTCGACTTTGTGTCTGATGCGTTGGCCTGCGGCCGGCGGTTCCGACTGTTGAACGTGATCGACGACTACAGCCGCGAGTGCCTGGCGTGCATCGTCGACACCTCGTTGTCAGGTCGGCGCGTCGTGCGCGAGCTGGCCGCGATCGCCGAACGTCGTGGGCTGCCGTGCATGGTGGTCAGCGATAATGGCACCGAGCTGACCAGTCATGCGGTCCTCGCCTGGTGCCAGGACACCGGCGTCGAGTGGCATTACATCGCACCCGGAAAACCGCAGCAGAACGGCTTCGTGGAATCGTTTAATGGTCGCTTGCGCGACGAGTGCCTGAACGAGCATCTGTTCCCATCGCTGGCTGCGGCGAGACGGATCATCGAGGCATGGCGGACGGATTACAACACCGTGCGTCCGCACAGCAGCCTTGGCGGGTTGGCACCCGCCGAGTTTACCAACCGCCCCCGCCAGGGGCATATGGGCGACGAAGCTAAGTTATCACCGGCCTGAAAATGGGGAGCAGGTCACGAGATGTTCAGCTTCGCCGGCCGTATGGATTATGATGAGAAGCGCGAAGCGGACGCTTGGAATGCGCTCTACACTATGGTCGGCCCCGGCCGTGTCGTGACCCCTGAAGAAGTCGCGAGTTGGCGCGCAGATATTGGTCGCGCCCGTCAGGAAAGCCAAACGATGGCTTTGCTCGCGGTCCGCTTCCAGCAGCTGGTTGAGACGTCGCCATTTGGCACGGCAAGTAAGCCTCACACAACGCCATCTCGCATCGTGTCCTCTATTTGCGGGCCGATCGGTGCTGCGCCGTTACATTACGGAAACTCCTTGTTTACGGACGGCCTCGCGCATGCGCGGAAGACCCCGATCAAAAGCGACTTTCCGAGCGACTGATCTGTTCTGACTCAAAAATTTAGCGGTCGTCGGTGCCACGGTGCGCACCCGACTGAAAGCATAACAGAGCCCAGATCGAAACGACCGGGGCTGGCTTACCGGCAAGTACCGCACGCATGAGATTTAAATCCAGCGGCATGCAAATGGCTACTGCCAATCGCGGACGTGCCTGATGGTCGAACAAACGACGGGTTTCGAGGATAATACAATCGTTAGCGAATGACTTGATTTCGGCGTGAAGCGGCCAATAGTTTGGGTGCAATTTTCCATTCGACTTCGTTGTCGAGCCGAGCATTGGTGCTGGCGTGAGTCGCAGCCGGCGGGACCGCCGGGTGCCCTGATGGAGCAACCATCGGGGCTGTGAGTGGTGGGACGGACAACAAAGTCTCTCCCACAATAAGGACACTCACAATGACAACCACGACATCGGCCAAGACCAACCGCAAGAAGACCTTTGCTCTCGCGCCATCCAGCGGGGCGCTCTCAAACCCCGCTGGTGCCAGCCCAACCAAGCAGTCCCAGTTGCTTGGTCTGCTGAAGTGCGAGACCGGTGCCAGTATCGCCGAGCTTGTCGCAGCGTTCGGTTGGCAGCCACATACGGCACGCGCAGCGCTAACTGGCCTCCGTAAAAACGGTCACGCAATCGCCAAAGCTAAAGTCGGCGACGAGACCCGCTTCAGTCTCGATACAGTTGCTGCCGCGTGACCCGGCTCGATGATCGATTGGCTGCGCTGGCGACAATGTCGCCAGCGCAGCTGCGCGGGCAGTGGCTCCAAACCTACAAATCGGCGGCGCCGCCAATAGGTCCGACATTGCTCGCGCTCGGGATCGCGCACCGCCTTCAGGAAAAAGCCCTCGGCGGCTTGCCGGGTGTTCATGCCCGCGAACTGTCGCGGCTGGGGGCAAAGTACGCAAAGAACGGCGATGTCGGTGCCGATGTCGCTGCCACTTTCAAAGTCGGAACCCGCCTCGTTCGTGACTGGCAGGGCAAGAGCTACCATGTGCTTATCTGCGACGGTGGCTATCGCTACCGCGACCAGCATTTTCGCTCACTCAGCCAGATCGCTCGTGTGATCACCGGCGCACAATGGTCGGGCCCCAGGTTTTTCGGTCTCAAAACCCGGCGGCAGCCTTGTGCGGTCGGAGAAGGCTGATGGTCACGAAGTCCGAACGAGCCCAGCGCGCGGATCAGGGATCCATACGCTGTGCGATATACACCCGTAAATCGACCGAGGAAGGATTGGACCAGATGTTCAACAGTCTAGATGCCCAGCGTGAAGCCTGTGCTGCCTATATCATCAGTCAGCGACATGAAGGCTGGACGCTGGTGCCAGATTGGTATGACGATGGCGGCTACTCAGGTGGGAGCATGGTCCGACCTGGGCTGCAGCGGCTCATGGCCGATGTGGCTTCCGGCAAGGTCAACGTCATTGTCGTCTATAAGGTCGATCGGCTGACCAGATCGCTCGCAGATTTCGCGAAGATCGTGGACGTGCTGGATGCCGCTCGCGCAAGCTTCGTCAGCATTACCCAATCGTTCAACACCACCACGAGCATGGGACGCCTGACCCTCAACGTGCTGCTGTCATTTGCCCAGTTCGAGCGGGAGGTCATATCCGAGCGGGTTCGCGACAAGATCGCTGCATCGAAGAAGAAGGGTATGTGGATGGGAGGTCCCGTACCGCTCGGCTACGATGTCATATATCGCAAGCTTGTGATCAATGAGCCCGAAGCGGAACAGGTTCGCGCAATTGTTCGAATGTACCTCGACGCGCGGTCGGTACCTGAGCTGGTAGATACGCTTGCCACCAACGGCCTGCGAACCAAGCTGCAAAAATGGACCAACGGCACCCAACGTGGCGGCATCCCATTCGCGCGGGGCACCCTCTATCACTTGCTGTCCAACCCGATTTACCGGGGCAAGATCGTCCATAAGGATCACATCTATGATGGTCAGCACGAGGCCATTGTCGATGACGATCTATGGAATGAAGTTCAGGACAAGCTGAGACTGTATGGGGTTGCACGGCGATCGGGCACGAATGCCAAAGAACCCAGCATGCTCGCCGGCATGGTCGAAGACGACAACGGGCGACGGATGAAGCCAACTCATGCCGTGAAAGGTGTTCGACGTTACCGCTATTATGTCTCGGTTGATGATGCGCTTGCCGAGCCTCAGCATCGTGGACAGCCCGCGAGAAGCATAGCCTCGGGCGATCTCGAGAACGCCATTACCGCTGGTCTCAAAGCCGCTTTATCAAACCCTGCGACGTTGATGGGCGATGTCGAGCTCGACGGTGAAGGACTCTCAGCAACCGTCTTAACATCAGCAGTCCGGATGCTTCGCGCCGAGCTCGACACCATGACAGTACCTCGACTCAGCGACCTGATGCGCGCAATCAAAATGAAGGTCAGGGTAGGGCAGGGGGCGATCGAAGCATCGTACGATCAGTGCAGTCTAGCGGTTAGGCTCGGTATGCCGAGCGATCTGATCGACCTGAAACCCGCGAACCGCGTCGCATTGCCGATCCCAACGGTCGTGCGCCGTCGCAATAGGGAGATCAGGCTCGTCGTCCCGACAGGACCCGATGATGAGATCATCAAACGCGACGGTCGTTTGATCGAACTTTTGCTCAAGGCCCATGCTGCCAAGCAGCAGCTCATATCGGGAAGTAATCGTTCAACTCCCGATGCTTCGAACTACAGCGATCGACATATTGCGCGGATGGCGCGGATCGCTTTCCTGGCTCCTGATATCACAACCTCGTTTTTAGAAGGAACACAGCCCGCTGGCTTGACGGCACGACAGCTGTTGCGCGCACCGGAGATCCCGCTTGCCTGGAGTGATCAACGACGGATGTTCGGCTACTCCTGACAGACTAACGATCATATTTTACCATCGCCCCAATCCGGCGCTGCTACTCGTTCTACCAAACCGTGGACAGAAAATTGGGGGGTAGAGATATCGCGCAGATTCGAGTCCTTCGCTCCCGCCAATTGGGTCCCTGTCTCGCGGCTGGAAAATCACCTGCCGCAAAGCCCCGGAATTGCGGGCATATTTTGCCCGTGCCCCGTCAGGCGAATTTATCTCAACAACTCAGGACTGAATGGCGCGCCCGACAGGAGTCGAACCTGTGGCCTCAAGATTAGAAGTCTCGTGCTCTATCCAGCTGAGCTACGGGCGCGTCTCTTGTCTCCTAGCCCGATTTCGCTCTAGGCACCAAGGCCATGAGCACCGGAAACACCCTGAAACACGTCAGCGCGCGCGATGTCGGGCGCGACGGCTTTCGCTATTTCGACTTCATGATGGCGGCATTTGTCGCGATCCTGTTGTTATCCAACGTGATCGGTGCCGCGAAGCCGGCGCAGGTCTGGGGTTTCACCTTCGGTGCAGGCATCCTGTTTTTTCCGCTCAGCTACCTGCTCGGCGATATCCTGACCGAGGTGTACGGCTATGGCAGGGCGCGCCGCTGTGTCTGGGCAGGCTTTGCCGCGGTGCTTTTCATGGCCTTCATGTCTTGGGTCGTCGTGTCGCTGCCCCCGGCGCCGGGTTGGGCGGGTCAGGCTGCCTACGAAACCGTGTTCGGGCAGGTTCCGCGGATCGTTCTTGCGTCGGTCGCAGCGTTCTGGGCGGGCGAATTTGTGAACGCGTTCGTCATGGCCAAGATGAAGATCGCCACGCAGGGCCGGCATCTCTGGACGCGAACGATCGGCTCGACGATATTCGGCCAGGGCATCGACAGCATGCTCTTCTACCCGCTCGCCTTTCTGGGGGTATGGGAGACGTCGACGGTGGTTTCCGTCATGACCACCAATTGGGCGCTCAAAGTATTGTGGGAAATCCTGCTGACGCCCGTGACCTATGCCGTCGTCGGTTTTCTGAAGCGGCGCGAAGGGGTCGACGTATTCGATGAGGGCACCGATTTCACGCCTTTCCGTGCACAGGTCTAGGCGAGTTCGAGCAACCCTTCGAAAAGGCGACGTCCATCTGTGCCGCCGTGCGCTTTCTCGATCATGCGTTCGGGGTGCGGCATCATGCCGAGCACATTGCCGGCATCGTTGACGATCCCGGCGATGTCGCGCGCGCTGCCGTTGACGGGCTCGGCGTAGCGGAACACGACACGGCCTTCGCCTTCGAGCCGGTCGAGGGTCGCGGCGTCCGCGAAGTAATTGCCGTCATGGTGGGCAACGGGAAACGTGACATGCTCACCGACATCATATCCGCTGGTGAAGGCGGTCTGGCTGTTCGCGACCTTGAGCTTCACGTCGCGCCCGACAAATCGGATGCCGGCGTTGCGCATCAGCGCGCCTGGCAACAGTCCCGCCTCGGTCAGCACCTGGAAGCCGTTGCAGATGCCGAGCACCGTGCGGCCTTCGCTTGCTGCTGCGACGACCGCCTGCATGATGGGAGAACGCGCGGCCATGGCACCTGAACGCAGATAATCGCCGTATGAGAAGCCGCCTGGCACGCCGATTATGTCGAGCCCGACAGGTAGCGACGTTTCCCTGTGCCACACCATGTGCGGTGGCGTTCCGGTAACTGCCTGCAGCGCAACGGCCAGATCCCGATCGCAATTGGAGCCGGGAAAGACGATGACCGCGGCCCGGGTCATCGTTCTATCCGGAAATTCTCGATGACCGTGTTGGCAAGCAATTTCTGGCACATCGACTCGATGTCCGCTTCGCTGGTCCCGTCGGCCAGGTCCAGTTCGATCAGCTTGCCCTGCCGTACGTCGTTCACGCCGGAAAAGCCCAACCCTTCAAGAGCATGGTGGATAGCCTTGCCCTGTGGGTCGAGAACGCCGGGCTTGAGGGTGACGAAGACACGGATTTTCATGCGGGGCAGCCTATGGACGCGCGGGCGGGAACGGGCAAGTTTTTCGTCCTCTTCGCGCGGAAGAGGGGCAACTTATCCGGTGGCAGGGAGGGGAGCCCCGGGGTCGAGCCCCGCCGCCTTCATTCTCGGCGTGGCCGTGGTTTCGCGTACGTAATGTTAGAAGTAGCGCGCGAGGCTGAAGGAAAAACGCGACCGCTTGCTCTCGTAGAGCGACAGGGACGACGCATTGAGGGTGTAGGTGTAACTGATGCTCGGCGAAAACCCCATGAAGCGGAGCGATCGAATGCCGGCGTAAAGGCGGCTGGCCAGCCGCCAGTCGGCGCGCGGGTCGCTCGATAGCGCTGCGAGTGGCGCCGCATATGTCGCGCGACTGGCTGTGCCCGTGAGCCCGGCGTTTATCCCGTGAGGTAATTCACCGCCGATACCGAGCGAAAGGCCAAATTCATTGCTTGAATAGGCGGCCTCGCTGAGCCGATCGGCTCGGGCAAACAGGCTGGCGCTCGCTATCATGGAGCGCGCAAGCACGCGCTCGTAGGTCGCATAGAGCGCGAAGTTCCAGCCCGAATAAGCCGGCTGGAGCCCCGAAGCCGAGTGGCGGGCATCGAGGGTCACCCCGACGCGTTGAGCCTCGCCGATGGTATGCTGTACGGCGAGCCGTGCGCCGACTTGTGTGACCGCCCGATCGCCGCCGTACCAGCGTTGCAAGCCCAGACCCTGCAGCGAAACCGAGGTTGCGTCCGAGGGGCGCAGCTCGGGACCGGCGGCCAGCTGGACCGTATAGTCGTCGTTTGCCGTGCCCTTGTAATTCACGCCCTGTGCGTCGCCGTCGACGAGGAATGCGCCTCGCTCACCGATCTTGAAGCGGTAGCCTGCCGACAGGCTGCCTGTTTGGCCGAGCCCCGATCGCGCCCGCGCATTCTCGTCTAGCTTCAACGGAATCGTCTGATTGCCGACGACCAGATCGACTGTTTCGGCACTGGTGCCATTCGTGATGTTGCTGTCGGGCGCGAAGCCGAAGTCGGTCGACACATGCCAAGGGCGCCGATCGCGCAAAATGCCGCGCTGCGCCTGAATAGTCGCGCGAATTTCGGGGGTAAGGCCATTGTCCTGCGCTGCAAGACGGAAATGATAGGCAGCGCCGCCATCTTTGCCCTGCATCATCAGCGCCCGCGCAAGTTCGAGTCGAACCCGCGTCTGTTTCGGGTCGATCGCCAGCGAGGCCCGGAATTCCTTCACGGCTGTTGCAACATCGCCCGTTTCCACCGCGACATACCCGGCCAGAAAGTGCGTTTCCATGCCGACGGTCGGTGCCATTGCGAGCACGGCGATCAGCGGCCGTGCCTCGTCGAAGCGCCGCTGTTGCACCAGCACGGTGGCGTGGTTCAGCAACTGGTCGGCGGTCAGTTGAATGCGGCAGGTGCCACTGGCACAAGTTTCGATCAGTGGCGCGGCGGTGAGACTGGCTCCGTGGACTGAAAAGGCAACGAGCGGCAGGGTGAGCGCCGCACGCATTTTAGGGCTTCTTTCCCTTGAACGCGCCCGCAATGTCGACCCGCTGATCCGGCGTGCCGCCGACAATGCGGAAGCCGCCGCCCACTTCTTCGGCTGCGGGGCCGAAGAAGGCGCCGTCGATGCTGGAGCCCGCGACGCTGACGATGGGGCTCGACCCGTCGGTGGTTGCGCCGAAACTGGCCGACTGGAACTGGCCCGTAAACCCGCCCGTATTGATCAGGTTGACCGTCGCCGTGCCGCTCGCCGTGAAGGTCGTGCCGGCTGCGATCGAGGACTGGAACGGCGTCGTGAAGCGATCGAATTTGGGTGCGCCGACGATCCCATCGAGGCGCAGTGTGACAGCATTGGTCGCAAAGTTGACCGTTGTGCTCGACGTCCCGGAAATCCATTGGAAATACGTGGGATAATTGGTGACGGCATCAAGCGTCGGGTTGAACACCATCGTGGCGATCATATTGCCTGTATAGGTTCCGCTGCCGGTCTTCGGCACCGCTGCATTGTCCGTCTGTATGCCATAGGCGAACGCGCCCCGCTCCAGCTTCCACGTCGTCTGCTTGATCAGCGATGTGCCGGAAGTGACGTTGGCCCAGCTGATCGCATTTCGGACATAGCCGGCCAGCGATACGTACTTGGTCGAACTCCCGGGTGTTTCGTAGAACATCGTGGCGGCCTGGTAGGTCGCGCCGGGATCGCCGTCCGCCGGCGTTGAGTTGTTGCCGGGATCGACAAAGCCTGTTCCGCTCCGGCCATAAGGCGACAGCGGATCGCCGTCGCCGGCTTGCAGGAACTTGATATTCGCGTTCGCGCCGATGCCGGCATAAGTGGCGAAGTTGTCGACGCCCCATTGCGGCTCGACGGCGCCACCGAAATTGGTTCGGCTCGCCGGGTCCTGAAAGCGGGTGTTGGCCGCCGCGTTGCTGAGCGGGTCGGTGACCGACAGTGTGAAAACTGCCGAACGCGGATCATAGGCGATCGAGATCTTGCTGTCGCGAACGGTCGACGCATTGCCGGCATAGGTCACGCCTTGCTGCCCGCGCGACCCGGTCAGGCCGGTCGAACCGTTAGAGGGTGTGCGATCGTCGGTGAGGTAGCTGTACACCTGGCTGGCGCCGATGCCCGAATAGGTGCGGGCCGCCGTCGGCGCCACGAATTGGGCGTAAACGTCGGTCGACGCGGTCGGCGATCCCGAAGTACCGGAAGAGCCGACCGTGGCGGCCGCCGCGCTGACGCTCTGTGTGCCTCCACCGCTGCACGCGCTCAGCGCGACCAAGGCAGTTGCAGTTAGCAGGGTTGCGAGTCTACGCATCGGGTCGCTCCAGTGGGGGCTCGTGAAGCCCGGTCCCGCTGAAGTAAGCGCTGAATGGTTAACGCGACGCTAAAATGCCCGCGAAATTCGTGCGCCCAGAAGCCCCTTAGCGCCCGCGTTTTTTCCGCTGGGTCTCCAGATCGAGCACGACATTGTCGGCACCTTCGGGAAGGAGACCGAGCCGCCGGGCGACTTCCTGATAGGCCTCAACCTCACCGCCGAGATCACGGCGGAAGCGGTCCTTGTCGAGCTTTTCGCCGGAAGCCATGTCCCACAGGCGGCAGCCGTCGGGGCTGATCTCGTCGGCGAGGATCACCCTGGCGTAGTCATTGTCCCAGATCCGTCCGAACTCGAGCTTGAAGTCGACCAGCTTTATGCCGATCCCGGCAAAAAGGCCGCACATGAAGTCGTTGATGCGGATCGCCATGTCGGCGATGTCGTGCATCTCGTCCTGGCTGGCCCAGCCAAAGGCCGCGATATGCTCGTCGGTGATCATCGGATCGCCGAGCGCGTCGTCCTTGTAGTAATATTCGATGATCGTGCGGGGGAGCTGGGTGCCCTCTTCGATGCCCAGTCGGGTCGAAATGGACCCGGCGGCCACGTTGCGGACCACGACTTCGATCGGAATGATTTCCACCTGCCGAATCAGCTGCTCGCGCATGTTGAGGCGGCGCATGAAATGATGGGGCACGCCGATCGTGCCGAGCAGCGTGAAGATGTGCTCCGAAATCCGGTTGTTTAGCACGCCCTTGCCGTTGATCGTGCCCTTTTTCTGGGCGTTGAACGCAGTCGCGTCGTCCTTGAAATACTGGATCAGCGTGCCGGGCTCCGGGCCCTCGTACAGGATCTTGGCCTTGCCTTCGTAGATCTGGCGGCGGCGGGTCATGGGCATGTCCAACGTCTAAAGAGCAATGCCCCGGAGGCCGTGCGCGCATGTGCACGGTCACCGGGGCGGTCGGACAAGGCTATAACGGCAACGACAGTGTCGCGCAAACGGTGCTCAGTGTCCCGCGCACTCGTTTTGGCACGCGCCCTGGCGCCAGGGCGCCTCGAACTGCTTTTCGTTCAGTTTCTCGAGCGACTCGCTGATGGTGTGCAGAAGATTGCGAATCCCCTCGCCCAGGCTTGCGTGATTGTCTGCCCATTCACGTGTCGAATAATCCTCGTTCATGTCTGCCTCCTTATCGACGCTGCATCGGTTGTTTGCGCGATCCAGGGAGGTTGCGCCAACGAAACGCTCGACATGGTTGATAAGGTGAGTTTATGGATTGACGATGCGAAATCTGCCGCCGCTCGCTGCCGTGCGCGTCTTCGAGGCGGCCGCGCGGCACGAGAATTTCACTGCCGCCGCCGCCGAGCTCGGCATGACGCAGGCGGCGGTCAGCTATCAGGTGCGCATTCTCGAGGAGCGAGCGGGCCAGCCGCTGTTCAGGCGCGAGCGCAAGCGCGTGATCCTGACCGAAGCGGGGCGTCGCGTGGCGGGCGAACTGACCCGCGCGTTCGACACCATCGACGAGAGTTTCGCGCAGTTGCGCCGCGACGACGCGGCGACGCTCACGGTTTCGGCCACGCGCACCTTCGCCAATGCCTGGCTCGCCTGGCGGCTGGGCGGCTACCAAATGGCCAATCCCGACATGGCCGTGCGGATGACGGCCGAAGACGCGCTGACCGATTTCATCCGTGATGCCGCGGATATCGCCATCCGCAGTGGCCTTGGCCCATGGCCCGGCGTGCATGCCGACCTGCTGTTCCGCATCGGCTTCACGCCAATGTGCAGCCCGCGATTCCTTGCAGAACGCGGCGGCGCCTTCGCCCCTTCCGACCTGCTGAAACTGCCGCTGATCGGTTCCGACGATCCCTGGTGGGTTCACTGGCTGCGCGAGGCGGGCGTCGAGGTCGACGAAGTGCCGGGCCACGGCGGCATCCGTCTCGATTCGCAGGCGAGCGAGGGCCATGCCGCGATGGCGGGGCAGGGGGTAGCGATGCTGACCCCGTTTTTCTGGCGCAACGATCTTGCTGACGGACGGCTGGTCCAACCGTTCGAGCAAGTGTCCACGCGCGGCTATGGCTATTGGCTCGTCATTCCCGAGCATCGCCGCAACGTGCCCAAAATCCGCAGGTTCCGGGACTGGCTGCTGGCCGAAATTGCCAACGACAAGGCGGCCGGCGCCGTGATCTGACCGCGCAGGGCTTGCGGCGTGCGCCCGTCCCTGTGAAGCAGCGGCGATGACCGAGAAAATCTACCTGACGGCAAACGACCTGCTGCGCGATTCATTCCGGTTGGGCATGCAGGTGCTCGACAGCGGATTCGCGCCGACGCACCTCGTCGGTATCTGGCGGGGCGGCGCGCCGGTCGGCATCGCGGTGCAGGAATTGCTGGAATACAAGGGCGTCGATTGCGACCATATCGCGATACGCACGTCGTCCTACTCGGGCATCGACCGCCAGGACGCCGAGGTCCGGGTCTACGCGCTCGGTTATCTGGTCGACACCCTCAATCCCGAGGACCGGCTGCTGATCATCGACGACGTGTTCGACAGCGGACGAAGCATCCGGGCGTTCCTGCACGAACTGAAACTGCGCTGCCGCCATAACATGCCGCGCGAAATCCGCATCGCGACGGTCTATTACAAGCCGTCGCGCAACCGCACCGAACTTTGTCCCGACTTCTTCGTGCACGAGACCGAGGAATGGCTCGTGTTTCCGCACGAGATCGATGGTCTGACGCCCGACGAAATCCGCGCGAACAAACCCGATGCGGATGTGATCCTCGGCGAGGAGCGGACGGCATGAGCAACGGTTTCGGCTCTGCCGACGAGCGCCGGGCGTTCATTGCCGGGCTCCCCAAGGCCGAACTGCACCTGCACATCGAAGGGTCGCTCGAGCCCGAGCTGATGTTCGCGCTCGCCGCGCGCAACGGCGTCTCGATCCCGTTTGCGTCGGTGGACGAGGTGCGCGCCGCCTATGCCTTTTCCAACCTGCAGGATTTTCTCGATATCTATTACCAGGGAATGGCCGTCCTGCTGACCGAGCAGGACTTCCACGACCTGACGATGGCCTATCTCGAGCGCGTGCAAGCCGATGCCGTGCGGCACGTCGAGATCTTCTTCGATCCGCAGGGCCATACCGAGCGCGGCGTGGCCTTTGCGACGGTGATCGGCGGGATCGTCCGCGCGCTCGACGAGGCGCAGGCGCAATGGGGCATGACGTCGCGACTCATCATGTGCTTCCTGCGGCACCTGAGCGAAGCAGCGGCCGAAGCAACGCTCGATACCGCGCTGCCCTTCCTCGACCGGATCGACGGCGTAGGGCTGGACTCGTCCGAGAACGGCCATCCGCCAGCCAAGTTCGCGCGCGTCTTTGCCCGGGCCCGCGGCCTGGGGCTCAAGCTTGTCGCGCACGCCGGCGAGGAGGGGCCCCCGGCCTATGTCTACGAAGCGCTCGACGTGCTGGGCGTCGACCGTATCGACCATGGCAACCGGTCGCTGGAAGAGGCCGCGCTCGTTGCGCGACTGGCCGAAGCGGGGATGACACTGACCGTCTGTCCGTTGTCGAACCTGAAGCTCTGTGTCGTCGACGATCTTTCCACGCATCCCCTGCGGAGGATGCTCCAGGCGGGTCTCGCTGCCACCGTCAACTCGGACGACCCGGCCTATTTCGGCGGCTATATCAACGCGAATTTCGTGGCCGTCGCCGAGGCGCTCGACCTGTCACGCACTGAACTGGTCACGCTCGCGCGCAACAGCTTTTCAGGAGCCTTTCTGTCAGACGGCGAACGCGCCCGCCGTCTCTCCGAAGTGGACCGCTACGCAGCCTAGCTCTTCGCGACCCTCACGCTGGCGCCCCAGACCTGCTTGCCGGTCAGGAAGACGTACCATCCCCAGGCGGCGCCTGCGTGGCGCAAGAGCTGGAACGTCACCGGCTCGACGACCGCGGCGAGCAGGGCCCCGCCGACCGACAGGTTCTCGCCGTGCCCGGTCCAGCGGCGATACAGCACCAGCGAGCGCAGCAGCCAGGCGAGATCGATCGCGACTTTCACCAGCATGGCGATCAATACCGGCCAGATGATATTGAAATTGCCGCTCGTCAGCCCGACCACGATGAATCCGATCAACAGGCCGAACGCCGAGAGACCGTAGATCGGCTGCACCGTGTCGAGCGCTTTCACCGGCAGCATCGCGGTGCCCAGCGCCCGGTATCTGGGGTTGCCGATCATGTCGCGGTTCCACAGCTGCGTCTGCAGGAATCCGGCGAACCAGCGGCGGCGCTGGCGCAAGAACGTCATCAGTTCGGCCGGGCTGTCGGTCGTCGCGAAGGCGGTACCGATCACGCGCACTTCCCAGCCTAGTTCATGGTCGGTGCCGAAGCGGTGCAGCCGGTGCATGACCTCATAATCCTCGACCAGGCATTCGGGGTCGAACCCGCCGACCCGGATCAACGCCTCGCGCCGGAATCCGGCAAAGGCGCCCGAAATCAGCAGCAGGCTGTGCGCCTGCATCCAGGCATAGCGCGACAGGAAATTGCGGACATATTCGTAGGTCTGGAACCACTGGAAGATGCGGCCCGACCGCGTCGGCGGGCAGACCGGGCGCAACACACCGGTGGCGGCGGCAAGTTGGGGCTCGCGCTCGAACGCCGTGCGCATGGCCGACAGCGCACCGGGTTCGAGCAAGGTATCGGCATCGACCGTCACCAGCACATCGCACTCGATCAGCTCGATGGCGGTATTGAGGGCAATGGCCTTGCCGCCGCGCGGCAGGCGAAGCCAGCGGATCGTCGGATCGAGCGTCGCGGGCGCGCTGATCGTGCCGAGGGACGGGGCGACCAGGCCATAGGTTCGCCCGAGCACGGCTGCGGTGGCGTCGTCCGACCCGTCGTCGGCAACCACGATCATCTCGGGCGGCACGTCCTGACGGCGCAACGCCTCGATCGTGGCTTCGAGAACGGCGGCTTCGTTATAGGCCGCGATGATGACGCCCAGCGTAGCCCTGGTCGGCGGCGAAAGGAGCGGCGGCGCGTGCATGGCACGCGTCTGCACCGCCACGAAGAGCAGCAGCGCCGTGTCATAGACGATGTAGACGATGCCCACCGCCCAGGACAGCACGCCGGTGCGGAAGAAGACCTGTGCGAACAGGGCGACAAACAATGCGAGCGCGCCGCCCCAGATCGCGATTCCGCGCCACGCATGCTGCGGCGGATTGAGGCGGGGTGACAGCGCATCGAACGTGCGGGCGAGCTGGGCGTTCAATCGGCGTGCCTCGGGTTTGATCATTGCGCCATTAGGTGCTGGACCCTCCGCGCGCTACCGTTAGATTGTGCACTGCAACTGAACGGGAGCAGAACGATATGGGCCAGACGCGGTACAATGGGATCGCCATTGCGTTTCACTGGCTCGTGGGGCTGCTGATCATCGTCAACATCGGCCTTGCCTGGACCTGGCCCTATGTCGCCGACGAGAGCGTCCGGCCGCTCATCAACAATCACAAGACGATCGGGATCACCCTGCTGGGGCTAATTACGATGCGCCTGCTGTGGCGCATCACGCACCCGGTTCCCGCGCTGCCGGCGCATCATCAGCCATGGGAAAAAAGCGCGGCGCATTTCGTCCATATCGCCTTGTACCTGGTCATGTTCCTGATGCCCCTGTCGGGATGGATCATGGATTCGGCTTATAAGGACGCGGCCTCGCATCCGAACCTCTACTTCGGCCTATTCGAATGGCCGCGCCTGGGCTTCATCATGGCCCTCGATCCCGCGACCAAGGAGCAAGTGCACGACATCTTTGGCGAGACGCACGAGATTGCCGCCCTGATCCTCTATGGGCTCGTCTTTTTCCACATTGCCGGCGCGCTGAAGCATCAGTTTATCGACAAGGATGGCGAGCTGGCGCGGATGGGGATCGGGCGGGCTGAGGCTTGAGCGACCGGCTAGCGGACACCGTCGCCACCATCGTCGCACAGGCGGCGACGGCAATCGATCGCGGCAAGGTCGCCGACTATATCCCTTCGCTCGGCTGCATCGATCCCGCGCATTTCGGCATTGCGGTCGTCACTGCCGACGGCAATGTGCACGTCGGCGGCGATGCCGATGTACCGTTCTCGATCCAGTCGGTGTCGAAGGTTTTTGCGTTGACCCTGGCGCTGGGCAAGGTCGGCGGCGATTTGTGGAAGCGCGTGGGCGTCGAACCGTCGGGCTCTACGTTCAATTCGGTCGTGCAGCTCGAAGCTGAAAAGGGTATACCGCGCAATCCGTTCATCAACGCAGGCGCAATCGTCGTCAGCGATGTCGTCCTCGGCGGCGGCGAACCGCGCGACGCCATCGGTGACATTCTGCGCTTTGTACGGTTCGTGGCGGGCGACGACAGCGTCTTCATCGACAGCGCGGTCGCCAATTCCGAAGCAGACACTGGTTTCAGGAATGTCGCGCTCGCCAATTACATGCGCTCCTTCGGTAATATGGAACACCGTGTCGATGATGCGCTGCGCGTTTATTTTCATCAGTGTGCAATCGCCATGTCGTGCCGGCAACTCGCCATGGCCGGTCGATATCTGATGCTCGAGGGACTGAACCCGGATACCCGTCGCGCCGTCGTGACGGCCCAGCGTGCCCGACGCATTTTGTCGCTGATGCTCACTTGCGGTCATTACGATGGCTCCGGGGAGTTCGCTTTTCGCGTTGGCATCCCCGGTAAGTCGGGCGTGGGCGGGGGCATTCTGGGCATCGTCCCGGGCAAGGCCAGTATTGCGGTCTGGTCTCCGGGTCTTAATCACCGTGGCAACTCCAAGATCGGCAGCGAGGCGTTGGAGCATCTCGCCGCCGCCATGAACTGGTCGGTGTTTACCGCCTGACCTGCAACCGACCGCCCCCGGAACAATCGGCACCAATACCCGTTCTGCGACTTACTGAATTAAAACAGGAGGATCGCATGACTGAATATCGCAACGCGGACGGGACGACGACCCGTGTCGAGACACGCGAGACCTATGTGGAACCTCGGCGCAGCGGCGCAGGCAGGTTCATTCTCGTCCTCCTCGTTCTTGCTGTCGCGATTGTCGGCGTACTGTTCGCGACGGGATTTTGGACCGCGTCGGTCAAGGGCGGCAACCTTCCGCAAGTCAGCGTCAAGGGGGGCGACCTTCCGGATGTGAGCGTCGATTCGAAGGAAGTCGTCGTGGGAACGCAGAAACAGACCGTCGATGTGCCCAAGATCGAGACCAAGAAAACCACGATCGACGTCCCGACCGTCGGGGTGAAAGACGGCAAAGACAAGTAAACGCGACAGTTTTGTCACTCGGTAAGGCACTTGCCTCCTCACGTGGGCAAGTGCCTTTCGCTGTGCGCGATATCCTGCAGCGTTGACCTCTGCTTTACCCTCCGCGCGCTAATAGGCAGGCGTGATCGACGAATTAGCCCATAGTCTGCTTGACCGTGTGGCGACGCTGCTGGTGTCGCCGGGGTCGATCTTGTCGCTATGGTCGTTGACGTCGGCATTCTTGATCGCTGTCGGCGCGGCCCTGTTGGCACGGCGCGGCCGGCCGGTTTCGGTGCGTGCCATGGCGCGTGCCATGTTCCCGCGTCATCGCCTGTTCGGTGCATCCGCCCGGGCCGACTTTGGTTTTGTCCTGTTTTCGACGTTTGCGAGCGCTGCAGTTTTCGGCTGGGCGGTGTTTTCGTACGCGAGCATAGCCAACAGCGTCGCGGAGATACTCGGCCCGCCGCTCAGTTCCAGGGTGCCGTCCTGGCTGGCGATATCGGCGATGACGCTCGTGCTGTGGATCGCCTACGAGTTTGCCTATTGGCTCGACCACATCCTGAGCCACAAGATCCCGGCGCTGTGGGCCTTCCACAAAGTCCATCACAGCGCCGAGACATTGTCACCGCTTACCATTTTTCGCGTGCATCCGATCGACAGCATCGTGTTCTACAACATCGTCGCCGTCGTGACCGGGGTATCGACGGGTGTCATGCGCTGGCTCGTCGGTGCAGGCGTGTCGCCGATGGCGCTTGCCGGCACCAACGTCATCATGATCGCCTCAATCTTCACGATCAAACATCTTCACCATTCGCATGTCTGGATCTCGTGGCGTGGCAATTGGGGCCGGCTGATCTTCAGCCCCGCACACCACCAGATCCACCACTCATCCGCGCCCGAGCATCATGATCGCAATTTCGGCGAGACGCTGGCCGTGTTCGACTGGCTGGCCGGTACGCTGCACCATCCGCAGGCCGGGCGCGAGCGGCTGCGGTTCGGCGTCGACGGCGTCAGCAACCCGCATAGCGTGCACGGGTCGCTGATCGAACCGTTCGCCGATGCGCTCAGTCCGCTTTGGCGACAAAAGGCTGAGGGCGGCGCGACGACCCCTGAAACGCGACCATCCAGCCCGGATATTCGGCCGGCAACGCACTGACCTTACCCAATGTGGCGAGGTTGTCGGCAGTTAGCCGGACATCGACCGCCTTGAGATTGTCATCAAGCTGCTCGATCCGCTTTGCACCGATGATGACGGTCGTCACCACGGGCTGGTGCAGCAGCCACGCGAGCGCCACCTGCGCCACGGTTGCACCATGCGCCTCGGCAATGGGTCGCATGGCATCGATCACGTTGAAGGCGCGCGGCTTGTCGACAGGTGGAAAGTCGAAGGCGGCCCGGCGGCCTTCCTTGCTTTCCGTTTGACGATCGTACTTGCCCGACAGCAAGCCGCCCGCGAGCGGCGACCATACCATCAGGCCCATCTTCTCGGACTGGAGCATCGGCACGATATCGCGTTCGAGGTCGCGGCCGGCGATCGTGTAATAGGCCTGGAGCGTTTCGAACCGCGCCCAACCCTTCGCCTCGGAACGCTGCAGCGCCTTGGCGATCTTCCACGCGGCCCAGTTCGAGACGCCGACATAGCGGACCTTGCCGCTCGTCACGAGGTCGTCGAGCGCGCGCAGCGTTTCATCGATCGGGGTGACGCTGTCGTCGGCATGGATCTGGTAAAGGTCGATGTGATCGGTGCCGAGCCGTGACAGGCTGGCCTCCACGGCGTCCATGATGTGCCCGCGCGATGCGCCCTTGTCATTGGGCTGGGTGCCCATTGCCCCATAGGCCTTGGTCGCGATGACGACGTCGCTGCGCTTCAGCCCCAGGTTGCGGATGGATTGCCCGACAATCTGTTCGGAAACCCCGTTCGAATAGACGTCGGCGGTGTCGATGAAGTTGATGCCAGCCTCTACCGACCGTTTGACAATTTCGTCGGCACCCGACTGGTCGAGCCCGGCGATCGCGCCCCACATCGACCCTTCGACCGCCGCACCGAACGTCATCGTGCCGAGGCAAAGTTCCGAGACGAACAGGCCGGTGTTACCCATCTGATTATAGCGCATGGCAGGACTCCCTTTGAAGTGACGAGGTCGCGGCGACCGCCTTTTGCATCGCAGGGATGCACGCTTGGCGGACATTTATGGGGACAGTTGCTCGTGGGGGAACATGGTGCTCGGGTCGTCGATCCGCAACCTCGGGTCGGGGCTGGCCACCCTCATGTTGGCGTGCGGCGCCCCGACGCTCGGTGATCGCGCTAGGGGGTGGAAATCGACCGGCGCGACTTGCTAGGTTCCGCTCACGATCGACGCAATTATATATAGCGAAGCCGGCATGCCGACCCATCATATCGCCACCCGGTAACGACGGGCGAGTCGTCCTCCTGTGCGCTGGCGACGTGCCTCGGCCGTGCGCTCCGGAAAGGACCTAGGCCATCTGCCTGCGGGCAGCCTTTTGAAGCGTCTGCGACAACTGCTCCATCGAATAGGGTTTTTGCAGGAGCTCAAACCCCGCGCTGCCGCGCTGCGCCAGAACATGGCTGTACCCACTGGTCAGGACCACCGGCAGGTCGGGGTGCCGGCGTCGTATTTCCTCGCCGAGCTCCAGACCCGACATTCCCGGCATCATGACGTCGGAAAACACCACGTCGATGGCGGCGTTCCGGGACTGCAGCTCACGCAGGGCAGCCGCCCCATTTTCGGCGAAGATCGCATGAAAACCGAGTTCGGCCAGCGTCTGCTTCGCGAACATGCCGACTTCCGGGTTGTCCTCCACGACCAGCACGCAGATGCCGTCGCCATCGGTGGTCGGCCCCACGGTCGGCGGCACCTGTGTGATCTCGGCAGGTGCGGAAACCCGCGGCAGGTATATCGTAAATGTCGATCCACGGCCCATGACGCTTTTCAACCGGACTTCGCCGCCCGACTGCATCGAAAAGCCGTAAACCTGGCTGAGGCCGAGGCCCGTGCCCTGGCCGAGCCCTTTCGTCGTGTAGAAGGGCTCGAAGATCTGCTCCTGAACGTCGGGCGGAATGCCCGTACCCGTGTCGGTGACGGAAATTGCGACGAAATCGCCTTCGACCGAACGCCCCCCCTCCGCAGGAATGCCGTTGCTGGCATCGACCCTGATCGTCAGCGCGCCTTCGCCACCCATCGCGTCGCGGGCGTTGGCAACCAGGTTGACGACGGCGGTGTCGAACTGGCTGGGATCGGCGTCGACGTGAAGTGCTTCTTCGGGCAGGACCATGTCGACTTGGATGCGGGAGCCGGTGAGCGTTCGCACCATGTCGGTAATTGCCGATACGTCGGCGACGACATCGAATACGTCGGGCTGAAGGGCCTGGCGCCGAGCGAAGGCCAGCAGCTGTCCGGTCAGCTTGGCCGCGCGACTGACGGTGTCCGATATCGCCTCGATGTAGCGGTCGCGGCGCTCCTCGGTAATGCCCGGTCGCTGCAGGAGATCGACTGAGCCGCGGATCACTGTCAGCAAGTTGTTGAAGTCGTGCGCGACGCCGCCCGTCAGCTGGCCAATTGCTTCCAGTTTCTGGGACTGCCGCAACTGCTCCTCTGCCTCGCGCAGTTCGGCGGTGCGGGCCTCGACCGCACGCTCGAGCTCTTCGCGCGATCGTCGAAGCGTCTCGCGCGCGGCAACGATGGTTTCCAATTCGGTCGCCGTACCGATCCAGCGGCCCGTATCCCGCTGCTTTTGCGCCCGCGCCAACCACCACATATACCGCCCCTCGCTGTTGCGCAGGCGGAACTCGACTTCATACGGCTCACCGGTTGCCAGTGATGCCTGCCACTGGGCGAGTGCGCCCGGCTGGTCGTCGGGATGTACGAACGACGCCCAGCCGAGACCCATCGCGTCCTCGGGCATCGATCCCGAATAATTGTGCCACATGGGGCTGGTGTAATCGATCAACCCGCCTTCATTGGCCGTCCAGACGAACCCGGGCAGGGCATCGACGACGCCGCGCAGTTCGCGCGCAGCTTCGAACGCCTTCACTTCGGCGCGCTTCCGGTCGTCGATATCCTCCGTCGCACCATACCATTTGATGATCCGGCCGTTTTCGTCGCGCCGCGGAAAAGCGCGCGAACGAGTCCACCGGTATTCGCCGTCGGTGTGCGCAACCCTATGCTCGACGTCATAGGGATCGCCCGTGGTCACCGAATGTAGCCAGGCGTCCATGGAATATTCCCGATCATCCGGATGCAGCCCATGTCCCCAGCCGTTGCCCAGTCCCGAAGTGCCCGTCCATTCGCGCCACCGCTCGGCCACCTGGTCAAGCTGACCGTCGGGCGTTGCAGTCCAGGCGACCTGCGGGTGTAACTCGACGGTAAAGCGATAATTTTCCTCGCTTTCGCGCAACGCCGCCTGAATCGCGCGTTCGTCCGTGATATCCGAATGAATGCCGATCCATTCCCGGATGGTGCCGTCCGCATCGACCGCCGGGATTGCCCGCACCGAAAAGACGCGCCACTCGCCGTCATGGCGGAGGACCCTGTGTTCGAAGTCGAACTGGCGTTGTTCCGCTACCGCCTCGCGCCACGCGTCGATCGTCGGGCGTGCGTCGTCGGGGTGGATGGCGTCCGCCCATCCATAGCCTTCGTATTCGCGCGGCGTTTGCCCCGTCAGCGCCGACCAGCCAGATTGTTCGCCGACCATTTCCCCGTCTGGGGTATTCGTCCAGACCACGCCGTGCACGGCCGCGATTGCTGCCCGGAACCGGGACTCGCTTTCGCGCAAAGCGCCTTCGGCACGGGTCCGCTCGGTCGTTTCATACCCTTCGACGAATATTCCTGTCGGCTTTCCGGCATCGTCGAAAACGGGCTGATAGACGAAATCGATCACCACTTCGCGCGCGGTAGTGGAGGCCGTCGCACCGAGCCTGAGCGACTGCCCTGCCAGCCGCTGCGGCCGGCCGGCTGTAAAGACCTCGTCGAGCAGCTCGAAAAACCCTTGTCCTGCGACTTCGGGCAGCACCTTTCGCACGGTACGCCCGAGATAGTTGCGGTCGCCCGCCAGCGCGCGGTAGGCGTCGTTGACATAGGTGAACCGGTGTTCGGGCCCTTCCAGGATCGCAATAAAGCCCGGCGCATGGGTAAACATGCGGACGGTGCGTTCACGGTCAGCGTCACGTGCGCGCTGTGCCATGACATCCTCGGTCGTCTCGCGACAGACGCAAAACAGGCCAACGATGTGCCCTGCGGCATCGCGTACCGGTGTATAGGAAAAAGCGAAATGGGCCTCGCTCAGGCCTTGGCCCCGGTCCAGGAAGAGCGTCAGGTCGCTGTCGTGAATGGGTTCGCCGCGATAGATCCTTTGGATCATCGGCTCGAGTTCGCCCATGGCCTCGGCCCAGACGACGTCAAAGCGTTCGCCTAGTCCGGCAGGATGCTTGGGACCCATAAGCTCTGCGTACAAGTCATTGTACAGCATCGTCCGGGACTCGGGTCCCCAGGCAACGAACATCGGCTGCGCAGCCGAAAGCATGACCCCGACCAGCGTGCGCAGTTCGGCCGGCCAGCTTTCTGGCGCGCCAAGCGCCGTCGTCGACCAGTCACGGGAACGCATCATCGCGCCGGTCTCGCCGCCGCCGTCCAAAAACCTGAGCTTTCCGCCCTGCAATTCGATCCCCCTGCCGCGCGCGACGCGCGTCAACGCGCGAATGGGCGGCAAGGTTCCTTGCGACAGGCGAATTGAATGGTAGAGCGCCGGAACAATGACAGAAACGACCTCCGCCACCGACGTCCCCGACCCCTTCGACGCGATCGTCGATGCGCCGTTCGATACCGCCCTGAGCGACCGTTATCTCGTCTACGCCATGTCGACGATCACCGCGCGGTCGCTGCCCGATCTGCGCGACGGGTTGAAGCCTGTCCACCGGCGCCTGCTGTGGGCGATGCGCCTGCTCAAGCTTGCGCCGAACGAAGCCTATAAGAAGTGCGCGCGCGTGGTGGGCGACACCATCGGCAAATATCACCCGCATGGCGACCAGTCGGTCTATGATGCCATGGTCCGGCTCGCGCAGGATTTCGCGCTGCGCTATCCGCTGGTCGACGGGCAGGGCAATTTCGGCAACATCGACGGCGATAACGCCGCCGCCTACCGCTATACCGAAGCCAGGCTGACGCAGGCGACCATCGACCTGATGGCCGGGCTCGACGACGGGACCGTCGAATTCAAGCCGACCTACAATGGCGAGGAGGAAGAGCCCGAAATCTTCCCGGGCCTGTTCCCCAACCTGCTTGCCAACGGGGCGAGCGGCATCGCCGTGGGCATGGCGACCAGCATCCCGCCGCACAATGTCGCCGAAATCATCGATGCCGCAACGCATCTGATCGACGTGCCCAACGCCGAGGATGCCGAACTGTTGCAGTTCGTGCAGGGCCCCGACTTCCCGACCGGTGGGCTCGTCGTCGATCCGCCGGCCGGCATCGCCCAGGCCTATGCGACCGGTCGGGGCAGTTTTAGGGTTCGCGCGCGCTGGAATGTCGAGGATCAGGGCCGCGGCACGTGGATCGCGGTCGTCACCGAAATTCCCTACGGCGTGCAGAAGGGCAAGCTGATCGAGGCGCTGGCGGCGCTGGTCAACGACAAGAAGCTGCCGATCCTTGCCGATGTTCGCGACGAGAGCGATTCCGAAATTCGCCTTGTCATCGAGCCGCGCAGCCGGAGCGTCGATCCGCATGTCCTGATGGAGAGCCTGTTCCGCATGTCGGAACTTGAAGTGCGCGTGCCGCTCAACATGAACGTGCTTGGCGCCGACCGGACGCCGCGCGTCATGAGCCTGAAGGCCGTGATCGGCGCCTGGCTGGTCCACCAGATCGAAGTGCTCGTGCGCCGCGCGCAGCACCGCGTCGCAAAGATCGACGACCGGACCGAGCTTCTCGACGGCTACATCATCGCCTTTCTCAACCTGGACCGCGTGATCGAGATCATCCGGACAGAGGATGAGCCCAAGCCGGTGATGATGGCCGAATTCGCGTTGAACGACCGGCAGGCGGAGGCCATTCTCAACATGCGCCTGCGCAGTCTGCGCCGGCTCGAGGAGATGGAACTCAAGTCGGAACGCGACAAGCTTGCCAAGGAGCGCGCCGAGCTCGTCGCCCTGATCGAAAGCCCGACACGGCAGAAGACCCGGCTCAAGAAGGACCTTGCCGGCCTGCGCACCCGCTACGCGCAAGAAACAGAACTCGGCAAGCGCCGGACTACCGTAGCGGAGGCAGCGCCAGCCCGAGACATTCCGCTCGACGCGATGATCGAGCGTGAACCGATCACGGTGATCCTTTCGCAGAAGGGCTGGATCCGGGCGCTCAAGGGGTACGCCGATCTGGGCAGCGCCGACATGTCGAAATTCAAGGAGGGCGACGGTCCGGCCTTCGCGTTGCACGCGCAGACAACTGACAAGATCGTGATCGCAGCCGCCGATGGGCGCTTCTACACGTTGGGGGGCGACAAGCTGCCCGGCGGACGGGGCTTTGGCGAACCGGTGCGGCTGATGGTCGATCTGCCGGGCGACGTCGCCATCGTACAGCTGCTGGCGGCCCGCGTCGAAACGCGTTTGCTGTTGGCCGCCAGCGATGGTCGCGGCTTCGTCGCCAAAGTAGCTGACGTGATCGCCGAGACCCGAAAAGGGCGGCAGGTCGTCAATCTCCGGCCCGGTGCCATGCTCGTCGTCGTCCGCCCGATCGGTGCGGCCGATGATGCCGTTGCCACCATCGGCAACAATCGGCGTTTGCTCGTCTTTCCGCTGGCGGAGCTTCCCGAAATGGGTCGGGGGCAGGGTGTGCAGCTGCAGAAGTTTCGCGATGGCAGCTTGACCGACGCCAAGACGATCGTGCTGTCCGAGGGACTGAGCTGGGCGATGGGGGGCGATAGCGGACGGACCCGCAGCGAGACGGACCTGATGCCGTGGCGTGCTGCACGGGGCGCCATAGGGCGGACGCCGCCCATCGGCTTTCCGCGCGACAACCGCTTCTGACCAATACTACGGGGTTGTTTTTCAGACCGATTTAACGGTTTGCTGCATATTCGGGCGGGGTGAAATACGCGCGCCGCCCGAAGGTCATTGAAAGACCTGAGGTTCTCGCGGCCGTCAACGCGGCCGTCGGGCCAACGCATCTTGTCGAGAGTCAGGCATATCTCGACGCGCTTCCAATCCCTGCAGCCATGGTCGAGGCATTTGGCGACTCGGCCCATGTCACGGCATCGAACGCGGCCTTTGCGCGCGCAACCTGCGGGCGCAGCAGCGACGCCCGCGACCTGATGATACGCATTGCCGCCTGCGGCGCGGTCCAGAAAGGCGTTTCGAAAAGGAGCGGCGGCGAGCAGTTCGACTGGCGCAATGGCGGCCTTGTCGACGGGCGTCATTATACGGTCTCGATCTTGCCGATGGCACCCCGGGCCGAACTCGGCGATCGCATGCTCGTGACCATGATCGAGCGCACAAGCGAAGTGCGTGCCGGCGAGTCGCTGCGCCGCCAGATGCTGACGGATCCGTTGTCGGGTCTCCCCAATCGTGCAGGCTTCGTCGAGGGCCTCGAACACCGCATCGCCGATGACGGTCTTGAATGCTTTGCAATGGTCATGGTCGACCTGGCCCGGTTCAGTCGCGTCAATGAATGCATGGGCTCGCTTGGCGCCGACGAACTGATCATCACCGTTGCCCGGCGATTGCTGATGCAATTGCGCTCTTCGGACTTGCTGGCCCGCACCGGTGCGAACGAGTTTGCGATCGCAGTGCGCCTCGAAGACGGACCGGGGGATGTCCTCCACGTGGCACGTCGGGTGGAAGAGGCGCTGACGCAGCCCTTCAGCCTCTCGGATTTCGAGATAAAGGTCGACTGCGCGGTGGGCTGCGCGCTCGCCATCGACGCCGGCGAAAATGGCGACGCCGAAACCCTGATCCGGCACGCCCAGCACGCCTTGAAAACGGCTAAGCGGACGAACCGGATGGAGGTCTACCAACCCGCTACGCTCAACGCTGCGCGCCGGCGCTTTACGCTCGAGACTGAATTGCGCCGCGCCATCGAGCGCGACGAACTGACGCTGGCTTTCCAGCCGCTGATGTCGCTTGCGACAGGCAAGGTTGCCGGATTCGAGGCGCTTGCCCGTTGGGATCATCCCGAGAAGGGATATATTCCGCCAACCGAGTTCATTGCCGTGGCCGAAGACTGCGGATTGATCCTGCCGTTGGGCAGGTGGGCGCTCGACCGGGCCGTCAAGACGCTGGCAAGCTGGGACGCGGCTGTCGCGACCGAGCTGCCGCTCTACATGGCCGTCAACCTGTCACCGATCCAGATGGCTCGCGACAATGTGGCAGACTCGGTTGCCGATGCCCTGCGGACATACCGGATGGCCGGTCATCGCCTGTCGCTCGAAGTGACGGAGGGAGTCATCATCAGCGATCCCGAGCGCGCCGGACGCACGCTGGAGGCACTCAAAGCCTGCGACGCTCAGGTGGCGATGGACGATTTCGGAACGGGCTTCTCGAACCTCGCCAGCCTCCAGCGTCTGCCGATCGACGTGCTCAAGATCGATCGCAGCTTCATTACGGATATGCTCGGTGACGCGGACCGCATTGCCATCGTCCGCGCCATACTAAGCCTCGCGCAGGCACTGAAGATGACGATTACGGCCGAAGGTATCGAAACGCCCGAGCTTGCCGGGGCGCTTGCGGCGCTTGGTTGCACGACGGGGCAGGGCTATCATTTCGGCCGCCCGATGACGGCGGAGGCCGCACTTGCCTATGCTAAGGCGTCGCTCGGCTGAGCTCGTCGCTCACGATCGTCTCCAGGCCGTCGCCGGCCGGGAATCCCTCCTTGACCCAGCGCGCCTCGATGGCGGCGAGCGTGCGCGCGACGACGGGGCCGGGCGCCAGGCCCCGGGCGATCAGGGCGCCACCGCCGACAGGTAATCGGGGCCGCTGCCAGTCGGCCAGCGCGCCAAGCGCATCGAGGGGCGCGTCGCCGAGCAGGATAAGGTCGACCGCGCTGTCGACACCGTGACGATAGGCGAGCGCCTGGGGCAGGTCCGACTCGCGCTCGGCAGCGGTGATCAGTCGACGCGTCGCGCTATTGGACAGCTTCAGACGCCCGCCCACGTCGCGGGCGAGCACCGGATCGGGACCGATCAGCGCGGCCAGTCGCCTGAGCGGGTCGCCTGCCAGCTGCGCCGCCGCCTCGCGCGCGATCAGCCGCGCCAAGGGGGCGGCGTCGCTTATTTCGGGCAGGACAGGCGCTAAGATGCCCGAGTCGATCATCAGGCCGATCGCCGGCACCGGCCGCGACGCCGCCAGCAACTTGAGTATTTCGCCGGCGATCCGTTCGCGGCTGAGCGCCATCAGGTCGTTGGCCCGTTCCTTACAGGCCGCCAGGGCCGGCCCATCGGGCGGGCCTTCTCCGAAGCGCGCGTGAAAGCGGAAGAACCGCAGGATGCGAAGATGATCCTCGGCGATGCGCGTGAGGGGATCGCCGATGAAGCGCACTCGCCGTGCCTTCAGATCGGCGAGACCGCCGAACCAGTCGAACACTTCGCCCGTGTCAGGATCGGCATAAAGCGCGTTGATCGTGAAGTCGCGGCGGCTTGCGTCCTCCTTCCAGTCATCGCTGAACGCGACTTCTGCATGGCGGCCATCGGTGGCCACGTCGCGGCGCAGCGTCGTCACTTCGACGGGGCCGCCTTCGGTTACCGCCGTGACGGTGCCGTGCGCCAGACCGGTGGGCACGACTTTCACGCCAGCGCCTTTCAGCTTTTCCATCACCGTTTCCGGCAGCAGCCGGGTGGCGATATCGATGTCGCTGACCGGCAGGTCGAGCAGGCCGTCGCGGACGGCACCGCCGACGTACCGCGCTTCCTGCGGACCGCCGAGCGCTGCGATCAGGGCGGCCAGCCCCGGGCGGGCGCGCCACGGCTTGTCCGGCAGCGTCACCATTGCAGGCGCACCGACAGATTGACGAGCATCGCCGCAGTCGCACCCCAGATCCGCCGCTGCCCCCACATAATTTCGATGTAGGTCCGTTGCTCGTTCGCCAGCATCACGGATTGCGTGGCGTGGTTGGCCGCGTCGAGGACGAAGTTCAGCGGCACTTCGAACACGTCGGCAACCTCGTGCTCGTGCGGAACAAGGGGCAGGTCGGGGGCGATCACGCCGAGGACGGGAACGATGTCGTAGCCGGTGATCGTTCGATAACGGTCCAGCGTCCCTATGAGGTCGACCGCGGCTCGGGGGAGTTCGATTTCTTCCTCCGCCTCACGCAGCGCGGCCGCCACTTCGTCCGCATCGCCCGGATCCACACGCCCGCCCGGAAAGGCGATCTGACCCGCATGATGGCGCATGGTGTCGGGTCGCTGGGTCAGGATCAGGCCGGGTTGCGTTCGATCCGTGATCGCCACGAGCACGGCGGCCGGTGTTCCGGGGCCGTTTGCGGCACGTCGCATGTCGCTGACGAAGGGCACGGCATGTCCCTCTGTCGCAGCTAGGCTGGCACACAAACGATCCGAAAGCGTCATCCGGCGGTCATCGGGAAGAAGGCGCCATCGCTGCGCACGCCGGGCGGGTCGCTGTCGTCATGCAGCGCCATTTCGGCCAGTTCGTAATAGACCGAGCGGGCGACCAGCGCTTCCAGCCCGCCACGCACATGTAGATAAGGGTGCGGTCCGTCGTCACGCTCCACGAAGGTCAAGGGGTGCTCGGGACCGGCCACCACGAGCTCCCCCGTGTTCAGCCGAAAGGCGAGCTTGCGGCTCGCGCCTTCCCCCTCGTTCTTCACTTCCACGGCGACAAAAGGGGCATCGTCCACCGAAATGTCCAGCTTTTCGCCGGGTGTCACCAGCACGTGCCGCCCGTCGGGCTCGCGCCGCAGAATGGTCGAGAACAGCCGCACCATCTCCATCCGTCCGATCGGTGACCCCTGGTGATACCAGGTGCCGTCGCGCGCGATGCGCATGTCGCTGTTGCCGCAGTGAGCAGGATGCCACTGCTCCACGGGCGGCAAACGTTGTTCGGCAACGGCGCGCGCAACTTCTGCAAGCGACATGGTCGTCAGGTCGGGTGGCGCGTTCATCGGCATGGCACCGATCTAGGCACTGACCTCGCCAAGCGCAAAGGTGCGCGGCCCGAGCATGCCGGTGCGGGGCAGCGCCGCGGCGTTACGTGCCAGCAGCCGGTGCCGCTCGACCGGCCCGGGAACATCCCAGCCTTCCGTCGCATCCGCCGTAAAGCCGAAGAATCGCTGGTAATATTCAGGGTCGCCGATCATCGTCATCGCCGTATCGGGCGCCGTATCGATAAGCTTCGTCATCAGCATGCGCCCAATTCCTGCGCCCTGCCGGTCGGGCGCCACCGCGACCGGGCCCACCAGCACTACGGCGACCCTTCCCACGGCAACCGGCCAACACTGGATCGTTCCGACCAGGCGTTCGCCGTCGAAGGCGGCGAAGCTGAGCGCGTCGATCGCCGCTGTACCCGAGCGTATCCGATAGGCCGTCCGCGTATGACGATCGCTCCCGAACGCGTCATCGAGCAAAGTCTCGATAGCGTGCGGATCGGCGGTCGACAGGGGCTCAATGCGAATCGTCATGGGGGGCGGCCCTTTAGCGCCCTTTGCGTGAATTGAAAGCAACGCTAGGGACGCGCACACATGAACGATATCCTTCAACTCTGCGTCCACGATCTCGAAGTGCCCGTGCTGACCGGCATCTTTTCGGAAGAGACGCATCTGCCGCAGCCCCTGCGCATTTCCATCACCGTCGATCTCGACGCGCCGGACAGGTTCGATCCCGATACGCCGCTCCCGGCTTCCAAGAATTACATGGATCTGAAGCACGCTGCGACCGCCGCGCTGCCGCCGGGAGTACATTTCAAACTGGTCGAGGCCGTGGCTGACCATATCGCCGAAACCCTGATGTACGGCGACAGCCGTGTCGCACGTGTCGAGGTGGCCATCGTCAAGCTTGCGCTGAGCGAAGCAGGCGAGTCGATCGGTATCCGCCGGGTGCGTCACCGCAAGTGAAACTCGCCCTCGTCACCGGCGGCCACCGGCGGCTGGGCGCGACGATTTCGGCGCGGCTGGCGGAACATGGCTGGGTGCTAGCCATCCATGGCGCGCACGATGCAGAGCCGGATGCGGCGCTCGAGCGGACTCTGACCGCACATGCGACCCAGTGGCACGGCTTCGTCGCCGATCTCGCAGACGGGACGGCTGTCGAGGGCTTGATCCCCGCTGTGTTCGCGCGTTTCGGCAAAGCGCCTGATCTCCTTGTCAACAATGCCTCGCGCTTCGTCGACGACACGGCTGCAACAGCGACCGCGAGCGAACTCGCGGCACATCACGCCGTCAACGCGACCGCGCCCATCGCGCTTGCACTGGCCTTGCACCGGGCCGGCGGCCGAGGGTCCGTCGTGAACATCGTCGACCAGCGCGTGCGTAACCCTGTGCCCGACCAGTTCAGCTACGGCCTGTCGAAATCGGCGCTGGCCTCGGCGACGCGCAGCCTTGCCGTCTCGCTGGCACCGAACCTCCGGGTCAATGCCGTGGCGCCGGGCCTGACCCTGCCGACTCCGGATTATGATAAAGCGCTGATGGCTCGAATCGCTTCGGCCATGCCGCTTTGCCGTTTGCCCTCGCCATCCGATATCGCCGATGCCGTGCTGTTCCTTGCCGGAGCAGCCAGCACGACCGGCCAGACCCTGTTCGTCGATGGCGGTGCAAGCCTTAAGTCGTTCGATCGCGACTTCGTCTTCCTTTAGCTTCGCGTGCGCAGGCACGGCCCCATGGCGGCGGTTGCGAAGTTATAGTCGTCGCGCGCTGCCGCAGCGTCGCCTTCGGACAGCTCTGCAATCGCGCTCGGCGGCAGGGTGCGGGGCAGGAAACAGGCAAGCCGATACCAGGCGAGCGTGTCGGGCGCCGGTGCACGGGCGGACTCGTCGACGATTTCACCCAACGACACCGACCATGATGCCGCCTGGCCTGGACGACGCAGGACATTGATCGAAACCGGCTGCGCCGTCGCCGTGGTCAGGAAAATCTGGGTTTCGCCCTCGCCGGGCAGATTGCCCGGACTGTGGAATGCGCTGGCAATGCCTGTGACCCGCGGTGGCGAATCGGCGGCAAGCCCGCCCGCGACGATGGTGCGGACGCGGCCTTCGAGGGCGGCGCTCCACGGGACCATTGCGTCCGGTGCCGCCAGCCTCAGTTCGGCCGGCCGGCCGGGGACGGGAATGGCGGCGAGCAGTACGTGCAGCTTTTTGAGCTTGGGCGGTTTTCCCCGCGGATCGAGTGGCACATCGGCCAGCCAGCTGACTCGGGGAGACAGGCCGTTGGCGCCGCGAATCAGGGAAGTGACGTCGGCAACCAAATAGTAACGAATCATGGTCGGACGGCTGACTGTATTACCCGGCTGCGGCACCGGGATGGCCTCCGCGATGCGGGCAGAGGCGACGATCGGCGCGGCGAGAAAGAGGTCGGCGACGTCGGCATAGCTCCACCGGTCTGCCGGTTGAACAAGTGCTATGGGAGAAGAAATCGCCACATTTCCAACAGTTGCAGCGAAAAAACCAACAACGAGGGCGGCTTTCAAGGCTATGCCGACTCGCCGCGGAAAGCTGGTGCCGATCGGAAAATGCATCATTGAAACCTCGCTGCCATATGGCTGTGCCACCTAGTCCAACGCAGGGGAAAAGGCGATTGCGCCGCGAACGGCTCGTCGATAGACTTTGACCGTTCATCCGGAAGCAGGGTCGCTTTCCGGCGGGGCGCAGGGTTCGAGCCGTGGCCATATATTCTGGTCATGCATGTCCCTCGGGAATTTGAGTTGGAGGGAGTTTAAGAGCTGAATGGCCTACACTGACCCGAGACCTATGACGCCGGCGCGCGTCTGGTCGATCATCCTCGTTATCGCGATCCACGTGCTGGGCCTCTATGCCATGCTCAACGGTGGGTATGAGGTGGTGAAGAAGAAGCTCACCGAGCTCGAAGTGATCGACGTCAAGACACCGCCACCCCCACCCAAGCCTTTGCCGCCGCCGCCGCCGCCGGACACGAAGCTGCCGCCGCCGCCGGTCGTGCCGCCGCCGCTTGTTCAGACCAATACGCCGCCACCGCCTTCGGTTATCGTGTCGCAACCGACGCCGCCGCCCGTGGTGTATGCACCGGCGCCGGCTGCGCCGGTGATCACGCCGCCCGCGCCGCCGCAGGTCGCGACCAAGCTGACGCCGCGCGGCAGCCCGGGGAGCTGGGTGACCAACGACGACTATCCGCCGTCCGCGCAGCGCGACGGGGTTGAAGGGGTCACCGGATTTTCGCTCGCCGTCGGTCCCGATGGCAAGGTGACGGGATGCTCGATCACTGCATCCAGCGGATCGTCGATCCTGGATGACACCGCGTGTCGTCTGCTGACGCGTCGTGCGCGCTTCAATCCCGCCAAGGATGCCGGCGGCACGGCGATAGCATCCAGCTATGCCGGTCGCTTCAGATGGCAGATCCAGAAATAGGTTAGATTAAACGGGTCCCTGCGGCCCCCGACTACCCACGCAAACATTCATCAAGGAAGAAACTACCATGCTCATCCAGATCGCAGCCGCCGCCGCAGGTGCCGCGCCCAAAAGTGCCGAATATGGCTTGCTTCCCGCTCTTCGTGACGGCGGCGTCGTCACGATCGCGACGTTCAGCATCATGGTGCTGATGTCGATCGGCACGTTGTTCATCTTCTTCGTGAAGCTCTACGAACAGCAGAAGGTGCTGGCGCAGGGCAAGAAGGTTCAGGCGAGCTTCTGGACCAATGCCACGCTTCAGGAAGCGGCGGCCAAGGTCGAGAAGGACACGCCCTATCGTCAGATCGTCGACGACGGCCTGCGTGCGCAGGAGCAGCACACGCTTCTCGCCGACTCTCAGGACCAGCATGACTGGACGCTGATCGTCATGAACCGCGCCAAGGCGGCGATCGACTCGAAGCTCAAGGGCGGGTTGTCGTTCCTCGCGACCGTCGGTTCGACGGCGCCGTTCGTCGGTCTGTTCGGTACCGTCATGGGCATTCTGTCGGCACTCGTGAAGATCGGTGCTGCCGGCCAGGCCTCGATCGACACCGTTGCCGGTCCGGTCGGTGAGGCCCTGTACATGACCGCCATCGGTCTGGGCGTCGCTGTTCCTGCCGTGCTTGCGTTCAACTGGCTCCAGGCCCGCAACAAGCAGATCTCGGAAGAACTGACTGCTTTCGTCAACAGCGTTCAGGCCTGGCTGTCGTCGAACGGCGCAGTGAAGCCGATCATGAATCGTGCCGCTGCTGCCCGTCCGGCCGCCGCCAAGCCGGCTGCCGCCAAGGCCTGATGACCGCATTCCGGGCGGCGGCGGTGTCGTCGCCCGTATCAACATCCCGACAGGATTTTAGACTATGGCAATGGCAGTAGGCGGTGACGACGACGGCGAAGAAAAGCCGATGTCTGACATCAATACGACGCCGCTGGTGGACATCATGCTCGTGCTCCTGATCATCTTCCTGATCACGGTGCCCGTCGTGGTGCAGGCAGTTAAACTTCAGCTGCCCAACGTGCGGTTCGACCCGACCACGACCAAGCCGGAGAACGTGTCGCTCTCGATCAAGGGCGGCCCGAACAACAGCTGTGAAGTTTACTGGAATCTGGCACGCGTCGATTCGAAGGAACTGCTCGATCGTGCAGTCGCCAAGCTGAAGCTCGAGATCGACAAGCAGGGCGGCCCCAATGCACCCGGCATCGAACTCCCCGAAGCGCATATTCGCGGCGACGTGAATACGCCGTACATGTGCATCGGTGGCGCGATCTATAACATGCAGCTGGCCGGCTTCCAGAAGGTGGGCTTCATTTCCGAACCGCCTGCCGGTGGCACGACCCGACTTTAAGACGTCAGCAAACGGCGTAGCTTTGAAGAAAGACAATTCGTTATGGCAATGAGCTCAGGCGGTGCCGAAGGCGAACCGATCATGGAAATGAACACGACGCCGTTGATCGACGTCATGCTCGTTCTCATCATCATGTTCATCATCACCATCCCGATCCAAACCCACGCGGTGAAGATCAACCTGCCGGTCAACAACCCGAACCCGCCGCCGGTCATCATCAAGCCGGACTTCAACACGGTGTCGGTCGACACCCAGAACAACATCACCTGGAACGGGTCGCCGATCGATATCGAAACGCTGCGGACTTATCTCGACCAGACTAAGGCATTGCCGGTAGAGCCCGAACTGCACATCCAGCCTGACCCCTATTCGCGCTACGCGCGTGTCGACGAGATGCTGGCTGTCATCAAGAAGTCGGAAGTTTCCAAGGTCGGCTTCGTCGATAACGAGAAATACGCCAACTTCACGAAATAGCTCTTCGAGCAAAGAGCAGTCGGGGCGGGTCGGAAACGGCTCGCCCTTTCTTTTGCGCGCCCGCCGCCGGTGCTGCTGCCGATGGCTCCCAGCAAGCGGCATGGCGCCCGTTACCGCAATGCAACCCCTTGCCATGACGCCCGATTTGAGGGCACGGCACCGCAATGAACATGCTGCGCGAGGGCGAGAACTGCTGGAAGATCGCGCGCGCTGACCGCATGTCGGTCGTCGTCGACGCGGACGATTATTTCCGGCTGGCACGCGACGCGCTGCTCAAGGCCGAGCGCCGAATCATGCTCGTCGGCTGGGACTTCGATGCACGCATCCGCCTGACAGATGCCGAGCGCTTGCCGGGGGAACCGGAGCAAGTCGGCGACTTTCTCTACTGGCTCGCAGAGCGCCGGCCCGACCTCGACCTTTACCTGCTTCGCTGGGATGTCGGCGCCATCAAGACGCTGGGGCGCGGGAACACGATCTTCACCGTCCTGAAATGGATGCGACATCCGCGCATTCACACCAAGCTCGACGGGGCACATCCGCCTGGCGGCTCGCATCACCAGAAGATCGTCTCGATCGACGATCGTTTCGCCTTTTGCGGCGGGATCGACATGACTGGCGACCGCTGGGATACACGCGAGCACAAAGATGGCGATCCGCGTCGACGCAGGCCCGGCGGGCAGCTCTACGGACCATGGCACGATGCGATTTCGGCCCTTTCGGGCGATGCCGCTGCCGTGCTCGCCGAGGGTTGTCGCGACCGCTGGCAGCGCGCCACGGGTGACAAGCTTGTCCCCGTCACCGACGGCGTCGACGCCTGGCCAGAAGCTCTGCCGCCACAGTTCAGCGACGTCGAAGTCGGCATAGCGCGCAGCCTGCCGGCCCATGCCGACACGGCCGCCGTGGTCGAGATCGAGGCACTATTCGTGGCGCAAATCGGCGCGGCACGAACCACGATCTACATGGAGAGCCAGTATTTCGCCTCGCGCAAGATTGCGGAAGCGATCGCGCGCCGGCTTGACGAACCCGAAGGCCCGGAAATCGTCATTATCAATCCGGTTGCGGCGCAGGGCTGGCTCGAACCATTGGCGATGGATACCGCCCGCGCCCGCTTGATCCAGGCGCTGCGACGGCGCGACAAACATGGCCGTCTCCGCATGTACCACCCCTTCACCGAAGCGGGTGAGGCGATCTACGTGCATGCCAAGATGACGTTCATCGACGATGCGCAACTGCGCATCGGGTCGGCGAACCTCAACAACCGTTCGATGCGTCTCGATTCAGAGTGCGACGTTATCGTCGATGCCGGGTTGAACGGCGGGGACGCGATAAAGGCGGCGATCACGGCGCTGCGCAACGACCTGCTCGCCGAACACCTCGGCGTCAAACCCCAGAAGATCGCCGAGACGCTCGAGAAAACAGGCTCGCTGATCGCGACGATAGAGAAGCTGCGCAGCGCGGGCCGCACATTGCAGCCATATGAGGTGCCCGATCTGTCGTCCGTCGAGGCCTGGCTTGCGGACCACGAGGTGCTCGATCCTGAAGGCCCGGACGAGATGTTCGAAGCACTGAGCGCGCGGGGCCTGTTCCGCCGCCTGCGCAAGCCCAAGAGCTAGGCAGCAAGTCCTTCGAACTGCAGCCGCGCGAGCCGTTCATACAGCCCGCCGGCGCGCGCGAGCCGTTCATGCGTGCCCTGTTCCACGATCTTGCCACCATCCATAACGACAATGCGGTCGGCGGCGCGCACCGTCGCCAGCCGGTGGGCGATGACGATCGTCGTGCGCGAATGCATCAGCCGGTCGAACGCATCCTGCACCAGCCGCTCGCTTTCGGCGTCTAGGGCCGACGTCGCCTCGTCGAGCAACAGGATCGGGGCATCGCGCAGGATGGCCCGTGCGATCGCCATGCGCTGGCGCTGGCCACCTGAAAGGCGCGCACCGCCTTCGCCCATGAATGTATCGAGCCCGGCCGGGAGCTTTTTCAAAAACTCCGCTGCATTGGCGGCTTCGGCCGCAGTCCACAGCTCTTCGTCCGTCGCGTCCCACCGCCCGTAACGCAGATTGTCCCGCGCAGAAGCGGCAAAGATTACCGTTTCCTGCGGCACCATGGCGATCCGCGCCCGCGCCCAGGCCGGGTCGGTGTCGGGAAGCGCGACGCCGTCGATGCTGACACTGCCCGCGGCGGGATCGTAAAACCTCTGGATCAATTGAAACAGGGTCGTCTTTCCCGCGCCTGACGGTCCCACGACGGCCACGGTCTCGCCCGGCGCGATGTCGAGCGAAAAATCGTCGAGCGCGCTGACATCCTGGCGGGTCGGATAGCGAAAGGTCACATGATCGAAGGTTACGCGACCCTGTGCCGGCTCGGGCAACTTGACCGGATTCGGTGGTGCCACGATGCCGGGTTCCTCGCGGAGCAGTTCGCCCAGCCGGCCTGCGGCACCTGCTGCACGCAATACGTCGCCCCAAGTCTCGGTCAGCGACCCAGCCGCACCGGCCAGAAGGCCGCCCGAGAGGACGAAAGCTGCAATCGACCCACCCGTCATGCGCCCTGCGGCAACATCGATCGCACCTTGCCAGATGACAGCGGTTATCGCGCCGAACACCAGGAACATGCCGATAGCAGTGAGCATGGCGCGGATCATGATCCGGCGCTTCGCCGCCGTCACCACGGTTTCGGCAGCATTGGCAAAGCGCGTCGCTTCCCGCCCTTCCTGGCCGAAAGCCTGCACGATCTTGATGGCGCCCAGCACCTCGCTGGAAATGACGCCGACATCGGCAATGCTGTCCTGGCTGGCACGCGATGCCGCGCGCAGTCGGCGCCCGAACAGCGCGATCGGGCCGATGACCAGCGGCAGGCCAAGCACCAGCATGCCGGCCAGTTTCGGTGACAGGGCGAACAGGACCACAAGGCAGATCACGGCCATGATCAGGTTGCGCAGTGCCATCGACACGGTCGTACCCACGACTTGCTCGATGATCGTCGTATCAGCCGTCAGTCGAGCAGAGATTTCGGCCGGTCGATTTTCCTCGAAATAGCTGGGGGACAGTCGCACCAGATTACGCAGCAGCGCGACCCGCAAGTCGGCGACGACTCGCTCGCCCAGCCATGATACGAAGTAAAACCGAAAAGCTGTGGCGATTGCCATGGTGGCGATCAGGATCAACAGGTAGCCGAACCAGCGTCCGATATCCCCACCGCCGATAAAACCCTTGTCGATGATCGCCCGGAAACTGACAGGAATTGCCGAGGTTGCCGACGCCGCCACGACGAGCGCCGTTCCGGCGGCCGCGATTTGCAACGGGTAATGTTTTGCAAAATTCCAGATCAGTCGAAGGTTGCCGATTTTGCGGCTGGGCTGCGGATCGACCTTCGAAGCGACTATGATGGGTTCAGGCATGCGAGGCGCCTAGCAGCGTTGCGGGTGCGTCTCAATCCGCAACGCTTGTGCAAGAATTGTGCGTTGCACAACGGGATGCGTACGGCGTAGACCGACAGGCCCCAGGGAAGCGAACAACATGCTCTACAACACTTATGAAATGCAGAAGAACTGGTTGGCGGGGGCCTCTGCAATGGCGAGCATGTCGGCCGAACTGTTGCAAAGCCCCGGCAATCCTTTCGCCTATATCGGCGGGCCGGTGATGGCTTCGGCGCTGGAGGTATTCGCCCATGCCTCCGCGCCGCGCGGCAAGCCAGCCTTCGGTCTCACGACGACAATCGTTGACGGGAAGGAAGTTGCGGTCCGCGAAGACATCGTGATGCAGCTGCCGTTCGGCCAGCTGAAGCGTTTCGTAAAGCAGGGCATCGAGGGAGCGCCGCGCCTGTTGATCGTCGCGCCCATGTCCGGCCATTTTGCCACGTTGCTGCGCGGCACCGTCGAACGGATGCTGCCGAAGCACGATGTGTACATCACCGACTGGCGCGACGCTCGGCAAGTGCCGCTGAGCGCGGGGCGCTTCGACCTCGACGACTATATCGACTATCTGGCGCTGTTCCTCGATCACATCGGGCCCGGCGCGCACATGTTGGCGGTCTGCCAGCCGTCGGTGCCCTGCTATGCGCTAGCGTGCCTGATGTCGGCAGACATGAATCCCAACCGGCCGAAGACGCTCACCATGATGGGCGGGCCGATCGACACCCGCGAAGCGCCGACTGCCGTCAACGACGTCGCGACGGAACGTCCGCATGCCTGGTTCCAGCAGAACGCGATCCAGACGGTACCGGTCATGTATCCGGGAGCCGGAAGGCGCGTTTATCCCGGGTTCCTTCAGCTTACCGGCTTTCTGTCGATGAACCTCGGCAGCCACATGCAAAGCCATTTCGCGATGTTCAAGGATCTGGTGAAAGGCGACGAGGACGCCGCCGACTCCACAAAGGCCTTTTACGAGGAATATCGCAGCGTCTGCGACATGACCGCTGAATTCTATCTCCAGACCATCGAGACCGTGTTCCAGAAGCACGCCTTGCCCAAGGGCGAGATGATGCATCGCGGCGTGCGCGTCGATCCGGCGGCGATCACCGACATCGCAATCCTCGCGATCGAAGGCGAGCGCGACGACATCTCGGGGATCGGCCAGACAAAGGCGGCACTCAGCATTTCGACCGGGCTGCCCGATCCGATGAAGAAATATCACTTGGCGCCCGGTGCCGGCCATTACGGCATCTTCAACGGATCCCGCTGGCGGACGCTTATCGCGCCCGTCGTCGAGGACTGGATCGCCGCGCACGACTAGACCCGCGGCCGGCTCACTGCGGCTTCAGCTCTTGAGGCGGTATCCGGTGCGGAACATCCAGCCGATGACCCCGAGGCAGATGGCCATGAAGCCGATCGTCGCGCCGAGGCTGGCCCCGAAGGCGACGTCGCCCGTGCCGAAGAACGTCCAGCGAAACCCGCTGATCAGGTAGATCACCGGGTTGAACAAGGTCACCGTGCGCCATCCCGGGGGCAGCATATCGATCGAATAGAATGCGCCACCCAGAAAGGTCATGGGAGTGACCACGAGCAGCGGGATGACCTGGAGCTGTTCGAAGCTTTTGGCCCAGATGCCGATGATGAAGCCGAAGAGGCTGAACGTCGCGGCGATCAGGACCATGAACGCGAACATCGCGACCGGGTGGGCGATGTCGATGCGGACGAACAGGGTCGAGGTCGCCAGGATGACGAGGCCGAGCAGCGTCGATTTGGTCGCGGCGGCGCCCACATAGGCCAGCACCGTCTCGACCGGCGAGACCGGCGCGGACAGAAGCTCGTAGATCGTGCCGGACCATTTCGGCATGTAGATGCCGAAGCTGGCGTTGAAGATGCTTTCGGTGAACATCGACAGCATGATGAGGCCCGGAACGATGAAGGCGCCATAGGGCACGCCGCCGATCTCGGTCATCCGGCTGCCGATCGCCGAGCCGAAAACGACGAAATAGAGGGAAGTCGTGATGACTGGCGTCAGCAGGCTGGTCAGCAGCGTCCGCCGGAACCGGTCGAGTTCGAACCGGTAGATGGCCCAGACCCCGTGCGCGTTGAAGCCGTTCATGCCGCAGCCTTCTCGTGGACGAGCTTGACGAAGATATCCTCGAGCGAACTCTGCTCGGTTTTCAGATCCTTGAAACCGATGCCACCGTCGTCGAGCGCGCGGAGCAGTGCAGGAATATCATTGTGTTCGGCCGTCGCGTCGAACTCATAGCGCAGTTCGTGCCCGGCATCCTGCAGGGACAGCGGCCAATTGCCGAGGGCTGCCGGAACGGCCTCCAGCGGCTCGATCAATGTCAGCGTCAGCGTCTTGCGGCCGAGCTTGGTCATCAGCGTCGCCTTGTCCTCGACAAGGATCAGCTCGCCCTTGCTGATGATGCCGACGCGGTCGGCCATTTCCTCGGCCTCCTCGATATAGTGCGTGGTGAGTATGATCGTCACGCCCATGTCGCGCAGACGGCGGACGAGCGCCCACATGTCGCGCCGCAGCTCCACATCGACTCCGGCGGTCGGCTCGTCGAGGAACAGGATGTCGGGCTCGTGGCTCAGCGCCTTGGCGATCATCACGCGACGCTTCATGCCGCCCGACAGTTCCTGGATCTTCGTGTCGCGCTTGTCCCATAGCGACAGGTCGCGCAGCAGCTGTTCGATCAGTTGCGGATTGCGCGGTTTTCCGAAAATTCCGCGACTGAAACTCACGGTTGCCAACACCGTCTCGAACGAGTCCGTAAAGAGCTCTTGCGGGACCAGTCCGACCGTCGCGCGCGCCGCGCGATAGTGGCGAACGATATCGTGTCCGCTGGCGACAACGGTGCCGCCGCTCGCGCGGACGAGACCACAGGCGATGCTGATCAGGGTGGTCTTGCCCGCGCCGTTCGGGCCGAGCAGGGCGAAGATTTCACCCTGCTCGATGTCGAGGGTAACCGGCTTCAGCGCCTCGTGACCCGAGGCATAGGTTTTGGTCAGTCCGTTGATTGAGATGGCGGCGGGCACGCAGGCCTCCTATCCAGTACTGCGTCCCGCGCCAATCTCTCGGCTGACTTAAAGCGACACCTCGGCCACCTTGTCCTTGTAGTCCTTCTTCGGATCGATGCCGATCAGCATCTTGATCCCCGCAACGATGCTAGATGCGTCGATCCAGATCTGCGCCTGCTCGGCGTCGAGGCGGATCACGGCAATCTTGGGATCGTCCTTCGACTCGTACCAGGCCGCCACATAGGGGTTCCACAGCCGGTCGATCGTCGCACGATCCTGAGTCGTCGACAGGTCGCCGTGGACGGTCGCCCAGACGTCGTGCCCCTTCGATACGAAATGGGCCATCGCCCGGCTGTGCGCGCCGATCTGGCCGTAGAGCGCGTTCTCGGTGGACGTGAAGAACCAGATCGGGCCGGCGTTCTCACCATCCTCGGGGTCGCCCTCGACCTGCGCGGTCATCGGCCGGGCGTGGCCATCATCGCCTTCGGCGAGGCCCAGAAACATCGTCCGGTCGGACTTCAGGGCTTTCCAGAACTTCGCTTTGATTTCGGCATTGTCGGCCATCGTCTGATCTCCAATTGATTTCGGAGAGCAAACGATGGCCGCCGCCAGCGGTTCCGCTTAGAGAACCTCGAACAGACCTGCAGCACCCTGGCCGCCGCCGATGCACATCGTGATGACGACATACTTCGCCCCGCGCCGCTTTCCTTCGATCAGCGCATGGCCCGTCATGCGCGCGCCGCTCATGCCATAGGGGTGGCCGATCGAGATCGCGCCGCCATTGACGTTGAGCTTGTCCATCGGAATGCCGAGCTTGTCGGCGCAATAGAGCACCTGCACGGCAAAGGCTTCGTTGAGTTCCCAAAGGTCGATGTCGTCCATCGTCAGGCCGTTCGCCTTGAGCAGCTTCGGAATGGCGAAAACGGGGCCGATGCCCATTTCGTCGGGCTCGGTGCCGGCGACCGCCATGCCGACATAGCGGCCGAGCGGGGTCAGGCCCTTCTTTGCCGCGAGCGAAGCCTCCATCAGCACGGACGCGGAAGCACCATCGCTGAGTTGCGACGCGTTGCCCGCCGTGATGTTCATGTCGGGGCCCATGACCGGCTGCAGCGCCTTCAACCCTTCCAGGGTCGTGTCAGCACGGTTGCCTTCATCCTTGGCCAGCGTGACCTCCTTGTGGGTCACTTCTTTGGTTTCCTTGTTGACCACTGCCATCGTTGCCGTGACCGGCACGATTTCGTCGTCGAACTTGCCGGCGGCCTGCGCTGCAGCCGTGCGCTGTTGCGACTGGAGTGCGTATTCGTCCTGGCGGTCGCGGCTGATGCCATAGCGCTTGGCGACCACTTCGGCCGTCTGCAGCATGGGCATGTAGATATTGGCGTGCATTGCAATCAGCTCAGGGTCGGGCGCGACGCGCATCTGCGGCGTCTGGACCAGCGAGATGCTCTCCACCCCGCCGCCGATGGCGACGTCCATCCCGTCGACGATGATCTGCTTGGCAGCAGTCGCGATGGCCATCAGGCCCGAGGCGCACTGACGGTCGACCGACATGCCGCCGACGGTAACGGGGAGACCTGCACGCAGCAGCGCGGTGCGGGCGATGTTTCCGGCCTGATGACCCTGCTGCAGCGCCGAGCCAAAGACGACGTCGTCGACTTCGGCGCCGTCGATGCCTGCGCGCTCGACAGCCGCCTTGATCGCATGACCCGCAAGCGTCGGCGACGGCAGGTTGTTGAAAGCGCCGCGATAGGCGCGGCCGATAGGGGTGCGGGCGGTGGATACGATGAGCGCGTCGCGCATGGGAACTCTCCTTTTGGGGTGACTCGGTTAAACGGGGATATGGGGTGTGCCGGCCTCGGGTTGAATGCCGAACGCGCCGACGATCAGGCCGACGCCCTGGTAGAATCCGACAAGCTGGACGATCTCGAGCTGCTGGTCGGGCGTGAAATGCGCAGCCATGCGGGCATGCTGCTCGTCGGACAGGTGCCGGTCGGCAATCAGCGCATCGACGGTGGCGACCAGTGCGCTTTCGGCCTCGGTCCAGATTTCATTTTCAGGGACGCCCCTGGCGAGCGCGTCTAGCTGCGTCGCATCAATGGCACAGCGCTCGGCGAATAACGTCGCGTGCATGCCCCATTCGTAATCGGCACCGATGCGCGAAGCGGTGCGGAATATCACGAGCTCGCGGTCGCGCATCGACAGCGGGCCTGGATCGAGCATCGAGCCAGCGATGAACTTGCCCCACGCGCGTGGCGAAGTGGCGATCACGCGGAACAGCATCGGGGCTGTTCCGTCGGGCAGGGTGCGACGCGTCATCGAAGGCGCGATGTCTGCCCCATAGGGCGGCGACAGCGGCGGGATGCGCGGCGTCATACGAAGAACTGGCTGATCCACTCGGCGATCAGTGCGGGCTTGTCCTCGCCTTCGATCTCCAGCGTATATTCGACCGTTTGCTGCCACTGGCCGGGGCGCTTTTCCTCGATCTCGAGCAGCTTGAAATGCCCGCGGACGCGCTTGCCCGAGCGAACCGGCGCCAGGAACCGCGTCTTGTTGCCCCCGTAATTCACGCCCATCTTGATGCCCTCGAGTCGAGGCATGTCGGTCATCTGGGTCAGCACTGGCATGATCGACAGCGAAAGGAAGCCGTGCGCGATCGTGCCACCAAACGGCGTCAGCTTCGCCTTTTCAACATCGACATGAATGAACTGGTGGTCGCCGGTCGCCTCGGCGAACTTGTCGATCATCGGCTGGTCTATGGTCAGCCAGTCGGACGTGCCGATGTTGGTGCCGACCAGTGCCTTTAATTCGTCCTGCGTGACGACGCCCATGGTGCATTCCTCGCGTAATTTTATTACAAAGGGCCGAGTCCCCGTTGCGGCGCTTTACGTCCGCGTAAACCCCAAAGTCAAAAGGTCGTCGAAAGCCATGGATGCCGTTACGTCAGAATTCGCTGCGCAGATGCGCGCCCTTCATCGTGCGTCGGAACCGGACGTACTGGGACCCTTGCTGGCACGCGCGAAGCTGACCGATGGCGAGCGGCAAGGTGCCGTGGCGCGAGCATCGGGATTGCTTGCCGATCTGCGCGCGGCGCAGTCGACGGGATGGGTCAACCAGTTCCTGCAGGAGTACCGACTGAACACGTCTGAAGGCGTCGCGCTCCTGTCTCTGGCCGAAGCGTTCCTGCGCGTGCCCGATCCGGGGACGGCCGATGCGCTCATAGCCGACAAGTTGGGCGATGCGGACTGGCGGGCGCACACGGGGAAATCGGCCTCGGGACTTGTCAATGTCGGCACTTGGGGCCTCGTGATCGGACGGGCGCTGGTGAGCGAAAAGGAAGAAGCCGGGGTGCTCCGCCGGCTGATCGCAAGGGCGGGCGAACCCTTTGTCCGACAGGCTGTCGGTGCCGCGATGAAGATGATGGGCGAAATATTCGTCATGGGCCGAACGATCGACGAGGCCACGAAACGGATGGCCAAGCCCGAGAACAAGGGATTTACGGCAAGCTTCGACATGCTCGGCGAGGCGGCCCGGACGTATCCGGACGGTGAACGCTATCTGAAATCCTATGCCGATGCGATTGCCGCTGTCGGCGCAAATCCGGCGGCAGGCCATTCGATCTCGGTCAAACTGTCGGCGCTGCATCCGCGTTACGAAGTCGCCCATTGGAACCGGTGCGTACCCGAGTTGACGGCAATGCTCGAAGGCTTGGCCGTTCAGGCGGCGCAGGCTGGTATCGCGCTGACCGTCGACGCCGAGGAATCGGAGCGACTGGAGATGAGCCTCGAGATCATCGAAAAGGTCGCCGGCGTGCCCGCTCTCAAGGGCTGGGACGGGCTCGGCATGGCCGTGCAGGCCTATGGGAAGCGCGCCCGCGCGGTCATCGGCTGGGCCGACGATCTCGGTGGGCGCACGGGTCGGCGGATCGCGGCGCGCTTGGTCAAGGGCGCCTATTGGGACAGCGAGATCAAGCGGACGCAGGAGTCCGGCCTGTCGGATTACCCTTTGTTCACGCGCAAGGCTGCCACCGACGTGTCCTACATGTCGGTTGCACGCGACATGCTCGACGCGAAGAATATCTATCCGGCGTTCGCAACGCACAACGCGCTGACGGTGGCGACCATTCTCGAATGGGCGGGGCCGTCCCGCGACTTTGAATTCCAGCGCCTGCACGGCATGGGCGAAGGACTTTATGAACGGCTGGTCCGCGACGAGGGTTATCACTGCCGCATCTACGCCCCGGTTGGCGGGCATCGCGATCTGCTTGCCTACCTCGTCCGGCGGTTGCTCGAGAACGGCGCCAATTCGAGCTTTGTCCACCAGCTCGCTGACGAGAATTTGTCCAATGCCGATCTTCTGGCCGATCCGGTAACAAAAATTGCGGCCGTCGGCGGGGCACGTCACCCTAGCATTCCATTGCCCGCTGACCTTTTTGGCGCACGCCGAAATTCGAGCGGCATCGATCTTCAGGATCGCGCAATTCTCGCGGAAACCGTGCGCTCCCTGCGCGGCTTCGGGGCATCGCGCGAAAAAGAAATGCCTGCCGGGCACGGGCGCGAAAGCGCGAAAGACGCAGTCGCCGCCGCAGCCTCAGGCTTCGACGGCTGGTCGATGGCCTCCTTGGACAGCCGCTGCGCGGCGGTCGAGCGGCTCGGAGCCTTGCTTGAGGCAAACCGCGCCGAACTCATGGCGATCCTCGTAGACGAGGCAAAGAAAACCCTGCCCGACGCGCTCGGCGAAGTGCGCGAGGCGGTCGATTTCTGCCGCTATTACGCGTCGCAGGCGCGCACCGGCCTGCAGCCGATCGAGATGCCGGGGCCGACGGGCGAGCGGAACGTCCTGCGCATGGAGGGACGCGGCGTATGGGCCTGCATTGCGCCCTGGAACTTTCCGCTCGCCATCTTTCTCGGGCAGGTCGCCGCCGCGCTGGTCACCGGCAACACGGTCGTTGCCAAACCGGCGCCCCAGACGCCGCGAATCGCCGGGCGGGCCGTCGAGCTTGCGCACGAGGCCGGTATTCCTGCCGATGCGCTGATCCTGCTCACCGGTGGGCCCGAGATCGGGGCGCAGCTTGTGGCCGATTGCCGCATCGTCGGCGTTGCCTTCACCGGATCCACGGCCACAGCCAAGCGCATTGCGCGCAGCCTTCTCGATGACGATGCGCGGCCCCTTGTCCCGCTGATTGCAGAGACCGGCGGCATCAATGCGATGATCGCCGATTCGACCGCGCTGACCGAACAGGTCGTGCAGGATGTCGTGACCAGCGCGTTTCGTTCCGCCGGGCAACGCTGCTCGGCGCTGCGGCTGTTACTCGTCCAGGACGACGTTGCGGAGCGGACGCTGGAGATGCTGGCAGGCGCTATGGAAACGCTCATTCTCGGCGACCCGGGCGATCCGGCAACCGACGTGGGGCCCGTCATCGACGCGGCCGCGCATCAGCGGTTGACGGCGTATCGCACGCGCCAGCAGGCGAACTGGATCCACACGGTTGCCGCGCCGACGGACGGTCATTTCGTTCCGCCGACGGCAATCCGCCTGTCGTCGATCAGCGACCTCACTGAGGAGTGGTTCGGCCCGCTCCTTCATGTCGCCACTTGGAAGGCCGGCGAACTCGAGGCGACGATCGCCGCGATCAACGCCAAGGGATTCGGCCTCACGATGGGCTTGCATAGCCGCATCGCGCGCCATGCCGATACGGTCGAGACGCAGGCCCGGGTCGGGAACCTCTACGTCAATCGCAGCATGATCGGTGCCGTCGTCGGTAGCCAGCCTTTCGGCGGAGAAGGGCTTTCCGGCACCGGCCCCAAGGCGGGCGGGCCTCACTATCTACATCGGTTTACCGCCGAGCGGGTTACGTCGACCGACACGACAAGTGCCGGTGGCAATGCGACCCTGTTGAGTCTCGATGACGTCGGGCTTTAGGCGGCCGGTGCAGCCAGGGTAATCAAGTTGCCGTCGGGATCGTTCAGCTGGGCAATGCCACCGACGTCGCCTTGCTGCTTTTCGCCGACCTCGAGGCCGCGCCTGATGAGGCTGTGGCGCGCCTTGTCGATATTTGCGACCATGAGGGTCAGAAGCCCTTGGCCCGCGCAGTCCGGTCGCTCAAGTACCTGCAATCCGCCCTGTCCGTGCCATTCGGACAGGGAAGGCATCGGCCGCCGATCCGGAGCCCGCTCGAAAAACCGGCTGTACCATTCGGTGGCGCGTTCGATGTCAGACGTGCAGAGCACGGCGAAAAAACGTTCGGCTGCCACTTCCGTCTCCCAAATCATGCCGGGCCGAAACAAAGGGACAGATCGTCAGGTTCCCGGCGGCGTCGGGTCCTGCGGCGAAGCGAACGCGGGCTTGTCGGTCGCCTGATAACTGATGCCGATCCCTTCGCGTTCGAGGAACGCAAGCGTGGCCATGATCGCTTGGTGTCTCACCCGGTCGCGGACAACGGCGTCGCCCTTCGTCGAATGCAGCATCAATTCGAGCGTCACGGCATTGGCCTCGAACGAGGTCAACAGCGCATGATCGAACTTGCTGTCGGGAATGGTCCCGACGATGCCCTCCAACGCCGTGCAAAGCCCGGACAACTTCTCTGTCGAATTCGTATAGTGCAGCGGCAGCGTCAGTACGATGCGCCGGGAAGCGATGCCGTGAAAGTTGCGGAGCTGTTGGTCGAGCAGCTTGTCGTTCGACATGATGACTTCTTCGCCATCGAGCGAGCGGATGCGGGTCGTCTTCAGGCCGATCGTCTGCACGCGTCCCGTCACGTCTCCGAACTTGATCAAGTCGCCGACGGCAAAGGGCCGATCGAACAGAATCGAAAGTGCTGCGAAAAGGTCCTTGAATATGCCCTGCGCCGCCAGGCCGATGGCAATGCCGCCGACGCCCAGGCCGGCCACGAGCCCGGTGACGTTCACACCCAGGTTCGACAGGATCAGGACGATTGCGACCGCAAATAGGGTAACCGTGACCAGAAGTCGGATGATGTTGAGCGCGCTGCCCAGCGATTCATGACCCGTGGCGCGGTGCTCGATCGATCCTATGATGAGTTCGCGAGCGAATATGGCGGCCTGCAAGGCAGCTGCGATCACAAAGGCGAAGTGGATCGTTTTCGCGAGGTCGCCCGGCGCATGCGCGTAGGTCGCGACGATCTCTGCGGCGACCGCGACCATGAACCATAATTTGGTCTTGGCGAGCGCCTTGCCGAGCACGCTTCGCCAGTGGTTCCGATCGGGATCGGACTCGCAAATGCGTTCGCCCAACCATTTTGCGCCCAGCAGCACCGCCACGATCGCTGCACCGAGCACGGCGGCGATCACGACCTGCGTACTGTGGTTGAACAGCCAGGCAAGACTGTCATGCCACAACTGCTGGACACGGTCCGCCAGAGGCGGATCGGGGAGATCGGCGGCACTTTTCATCAGGCTGCCTTGGACAGAGCCTCTGCGCTTTCGTCAAGGACGGCGATCAAGGCGCGCTCGACGGGGGATAGCCAACGTGTGGTCCGGGGGAGCCTTATGCCATCTCCACCTGCGTCGCACAGTGCCAGAACCCGCGGGTGCACATAAGACTTGCGCGCGATGGCGGGCGTGTTGCCGAGCGCCTCGGCAACCGGGGTAAGCACGTCGATCAGCTTGACCTTCCCACCGGTCTTCGACCCTTCGATGACATGCTCGAGCGCAATCACGCTCGCGCTCCACGTGCGGAAATGTTTGGCGGTAAAGTCCTCGCCGGTCGCTTCCTTGATATAGGCATTCACGTCCGCGGAACCGACGGGGTAGGGCGTCCCGTCGCCGCCCAGGTATTGGAACAGATTCTGCCCCGGCAAGTCATGTACGCGGCGGACGACGCGCAGCAGGCTTTTGTCCGTGACCGTCAGCCTGCGCATAACCCCCGATTTCGCACGATACTGCAGGCTGAGCTTGCTTCCGGCGACCTTGGCATGGCGCGTACGCAACGTTGTGGCGCCGAAACTCTTGTTCGACTTTGCATAGGCTTCGTTGCCGACCCGGATACGCCCGATGTCGAGAAGGCGGACGATGGCGGCGAGCACCGTGTCGCGTGCGGTCGGCGTCCCTGCAAGATCCCGCGCCACCTGGGCGCGGAGCAACGGCAGGGCACGACCGAAATCGGCACAACGGTCGTATTTCGCCGCCTCTTGCTGGGCCCGAAAGCCGATATGATACCGATATTGCTTCCGCCCCTTGGCGTCGTATCCGATCGCCTGAATATGCCCATGAGGGCTCGGGCAGAACCAGGCATCGACATAGGCGGGCGGCAGGGCGATCTTGTTCAGCCTGTCGATCTCGTCGCGATCGGCGATGCGGTTGCCTTTCGCATCCCAATATCCCCAGCCGTTGCGGACTTTTTTGCGGCTAATGCCCGGCATTTCGGGGTCGACGTAAACGATCATCCCACAAGAACCGTTCAGCCGGTTGCGGGTTCCCCACGGCTGCCCCAGGCGCCGCCCGACTCGGCACGCTCTGCCTTCTGGCGTCGCGCGGCATAGGTCGACAAACCGATTTGCGTGCCGACCAGCATGTAGACGAACGGCTGGAAAGCGATGCCCACAAAGGCGCCCCCTACGAGGTAAATGAGATGCGCCTGCATCAGCGCGCCCGCGAGCGGTGACAACCAGGGCGCATCTTCCCACCGCTTCGACCGCGAGCGCAGTCGTTCCATGCTGACCAATCCGCCGACATGGATTGCCAACCACAGGATCAGGCCCGGCCAGCCCTGTTCGCCCAGCATCTCGAAATAGGAACTGTGGTAGGCGCGTGCCTGGTCATATTCGACGGTGCGGACCACATCGGTCTGTCCACCCGTTTCCTCGACAGCGGTCTTGTCGATACGAAGCTTGTTGCTTCTATAGGCATCGAAGCCGCCACCGAAGGGGTGGTCACGGGCATAGTCGATCGTCCATTTCCAAACGGCGATCCGGGTGGAGGCGGAACTGTCGGCCTGATAGCCTTTGATCGTGTCCATCCGCTTCGTATAGCTTTCGGGCAGATTGGGGATCGCGATCGCGAGGCCCGCGCCGACGAGGAGCAGATACAGCAGCCGCCGCTTCGTATGGCGCAGCATCAGCACGCCAAGCACACCGATGCAGACAAGCCCCGTACGCGCCTGCGTTCCCACGGGGATGAGCAGGCATGCAAAGATGAGCGCACCGGCAAAAACGCGCACGCGCCAGTCGGGGGGAAAGACCGTGCCGTATTGGGCGAGCCACAGGATGATCGGCACGATGGCCACTGCGACCGTGGCAAGAATGCTGCCTTCGTAGAGACCCGCATTGTTCGCCACCATCAGGTTGAGCACGCCGTAGCCGCCGCCCGATGCTAAGGTCTTGATTCCACCGACAATGATGATCGACGCAGCGCAGAGGACCATGAACAACATCAGCGCCTCGATCCGGAGTTTCGTGCGCAGCGTGAGCGGCAGAAAAATGGCGAAGACCAGTGCCTTCCAGACCCAGTCCCATTTCGCCAGGGCTTCCAGCGGAAAGTCCGCGGCGCTCGTCGTCACGCCGCAATAGACGAGCAGCAGGAACAGCAATGCTTGGCGGGGCGCGATAGTCAGCCCCCGCTTGTCGTCCGCTAATGCCCAGCCGACAAAGGCGAGGATGAAGGCGACGAGCGACACGGGCACGGTGTTGAGCAGCCAATAGGTGAGGCGCTGTGGCGAGACGATGTCGACATAGGCGTAAACGAGCACGAACAGGAACGGCCGGCGAAAGCCGAATCCGACAAGCGACAACAGGAAGACGACGAAGGCGAGGTCGCGCATCTACTTGCGTCCCCATCCCCGCTTCGTGGTAGGCGCATCTTCGGCATCGAGGTCGGGTCGAGCATAGAGGCGCCACGCCGCGTAGAGCAGGAGCGCGTGCGTCAGGCCTAGCGAGAAATTGTCGATCATCGGTGTTGGCTGCCCAGGGTCGCGCGTTGCGCTTCAGTCATAGGGCAAGTCAGTTGACGTCGCATTAAGTGCATTGTGCCATGGTAGGATCTGGCCATGCGCATTCTTCACGTTCTCGACCACAGCCTGCCGTTGCACAGCGGCTACACGTTCAGGACGCGCGCAATCCTGAAGGCACAAGTGGCGCGCGGCTGGGATGTCATGGGTGTAACCGGCAGGCGCCATTACGCCGAAGGGCCTGACCCGGAAGTTGCCGACGACCTCGTCTTCGGCCGTACGGCCAGCGGGTGGCGCGCGCCGGCGCCGCTTGGCGAACTGCTGGAAATCAACGCCTTCTCCCGCCGGATCGGCCGGGCAATCGAGAGTTTCAGGCCCGATATCGTCCATGCCCATTCGCCGGTGCTCGGTGCGCTTGCCGCACTGAACGCGACCAGCGCGCGCAAGCTGCCGCTCGTCTACGAGATCCGGGCGTTCTGGGAGGATGCCGCTGTCGGAAACGGCACGGGCTCCGAGGGCAGTATACGGTTTCGCATGACCAGGGCCCTCGAAACCTGGGCGGTCAGGCGCGCGGACGCGGTGGCCGTTATCTGCGACGGATTGCGCGGCGACCTGATCGCGCGGGGCATTTCGGCCGACAAGATCGTCGTCTCTCCGAACGGCGTCGACCTGACGCTCTTTGGCGCGCCGATCCCTCCCGATCCCGCGCTGGCCGCACAGCTCGGCCTCATCGGCGCCGACGTCGTCGGCTATATCGGCAGCTTCTACGATTATGAGGGAATCGACGACCTGATAGCCGCCATGCCGGCCCTGCTCGCAACTCGTCCGATGGCGAAGCTGCTTCTCGTCGGCGGCGGCCCGAGGGAGGCAGCGTTGCGCGCGCAGGCCCTCGCATCGCCCGTCGCCGACCGGATCGTATTCGTCGGGCGGGTTCCGCACGACCGGGTCGAGGATTATTACGCGCTGACCGATGTACTCGCTTATCCCCGCAAGAAGATGCGCCTGACCGATCTGGTCACGCCGCTGAAACCGCTGGAGGCCATGGCGCAGCGACGGCTGGTGGCGGCGTCCGACGTCGGCGGACACCGCGAACTCATCGAGGATGGTGTGACCGGAACCCTGTTTGCCGCCAACGACCCGGCGGCAATCGCGGCTGCGCTGACCGATGTCTTCGCCGACCGACCAAATTGGGAAGCGCGCCGCGATCGGGCGCGGGCGTTCGTCGAAGCCGAACGCAACTGGGCATCGAACATCGCGCGTTACGAACCTGTTTACCAAAATCTCCTAATGTCGGCCCCGTAACAAGGACCGCAGTCATGGCGAGACGCCGCAATTTCATCGACACCCTGCCGCTCGCCCCTGTTTTTGCGCTGCTTTTCGGCACGGCTGTCGGCATCGTCGTTGCCGCGATGCCCGATTGGCGATTCGAGCAGGCGGTCGGGTCGACAGCGCTTGGGTCGATACTTTCGGTCGCGCGCCCGCCGCTCGGGTTGAAGGCACGGCTGCTCGCCGTGATGCTGGCATTCGCCCTTGTTGCCATTCTGGTTTGGCTCGCGGTGACTGCAGTCGAGCGCTTGCTTGCCGCGCGTATTCCGAAGGAAGACGACGACGAGTTTCTCGATCTGACTGCCTTCGCCGAAACCCTGCCCCCGCTCGACAAGCCTCGCCGCCCGATCTTCGCGGACAAGGAACTCGGCGCGCCCTTCATGTCCGACGAGGCGCTCAGGACGGCACCGCCGATCGCGCCCGAGTTGCTTGCCTCTCCAGAGACATCGCTGTCACAGGCAACGGATGTCGAGGGCGGCGAGGATGCTGTCCTCGACGATCGCGAAGGGGTGCCCCTGGACTCACCGTCGCTCGAAACGCCTCTCGACGTCGCCGAATTCGACTTACCGTCGCCGCCCGACAGTTTCGCGGCAATCCCCGGCGAAACGAGCATCGAGACTCTGATCCGCCGCCTCGAGGCGGGGATGGCTCGCCGCGCCGGACCCCGGCCGCCCAGCCCGCCTACATCCCGCTCGCCGATGCCGAACCCTGCTTCGGAAATGCGCGACCTCTTGGAACGCAACCGCGAAGTCGAAATGGCTCGGGATGGCGGATCGGCGCGCGCGCTCGACACGCTCCAGCGCCTTGCCGCCCGCCGCATGACGGTTTGATCACGCCGCGATCGTCAGCACTTCGACGTTCAGCCTGCGCTTGTCACCGCTTGGACATTCGCAGACCGCGACATCGGCAACGAAGCCGCACGGAATATGAATTTCTGCATCTGCCAAGGCGTGCAGGAACAGGGTCTTGTCTGGGGTCACTTCAGTCACCAGCGTAAAAGCGTGGCGCGTTCCGGAGAACGTCGCGCTATGCCACGGTGTGCGGGTGTGCGACGCTACCTCGACGGGACCGAGATGTGCGACGAATGCTGCTCGCAACGCGTTTTCTTCGCTCATTGGCCTGCTCCCTCGATGTACTTGATCACACGACGAAGAATCCTGTCGCCGACGGTACGTCCGCGCCGCATGTCGTGAACAAGGCGCGGATCGCGCACGGCCTCGCGCCCGAAGCGAGTCGGCGGCATCCCGGTTCGACGCAAAAAGGCTTCGATCTGAGTAAGTAGCATGAGGTGCTCCAAGACTTGATTCGCTAGGGAGTTTCCTATCTCAAAGGGATTTTCCGACTTGTCTAGGGTGTTTCCTATCGTTATGGTAAATGCATGACCGATCCCCGTGCAGCACTCGATCAACTCATCCGCGAGCGCGGAGAGGATTATGCCTCGCTGTCGCGACTGCTCGGTCGCAATGCCGCCTATATCCAGCAGTTCATCCGGCGGGGAACGCCACGCAAACTCGACGAAGAGGATCGTCGGACGCTCGCGCGCTACTTCCGTGTCGAGGAATCCTTGCTGGGCGGACCCCGTGTGCCCGTAGTCGCCCGGCCTCAGGCGCGGCGAGGCGCAGACTTCGTCCGTATCCCCCGGCTCGCGGTCGGTGCTTCGGCCGGGCCCGGCACGGTCAACGCGGATGATGCCACGGCGGGTGAATTCGTGCTCGATGCGCGGTCGGTGCGCGCGCTGGGCGACGCCGGCATGCTTTCGATGATCCAGGTCAGTGGTGATTCGATGGAACCCACCTTGGGCGATGGTGACGACATACTCGTAGACCGTAGCGATGCCGCCGATCGCGTCCGCGACGGTATCTATGTCCTGCGCTTCGACGATGCGTTGAACGTGAAGCGCCTCGCAATGAATCCCGAGGGACGGCGGTTCACCGTACGCAGCGACAATCCGGCCTATCCTTCATGGCCAGACCGCGACTCTGCGCAGATCGCCATCATCGGACGGGTTGTCTGGGTCGGTCGCCGCGTGCGTTGAGCCACCTTATTGCTTCGCCAGTCCCTCGACTTTGGTTAGATCTACACTCGCAACCGCGGCCTTGAGCACGTCGATCGAGTTCGCGCGACCTTCGGCTTGGACCATCACCCGGTCGCCTACGATCGTGCCATAGCTTCCGCGCTTGTCGGCGCTGTCGAACTTTTCGGTCGTCATCCGGCCGTCCACCTTGCCGACCTTTTCATAGCTCGTGCCTTCCTGCTTCGAGGACTGGACGTTGAGAGCGCCCCCGAGTGCTGCAAGGCCGCCCATCGCGCCCATATCGGTCACCGACAGCTTGATCTCGCTGTCGCCGGATCCATAGCGCGCCTCGGCATTGGAGCCGCCGATGCCGCCGGCGCCACCTGACTGGCTCTCGATCGATGTGCGCGGCATGCCATTGAGCGCCGCCGGCAGCAGATTCTGCAGCACGTCGGGCGCGATGACGGCGGCTGCCTGACCATTTTTGGCTCGCTCGGCCGCCGCCTCCATCCTCTTGCCCGCTTCTTCCAGCTTGCCCATGTCGACCGATCCCGCGCCGGGTACATTGACGGTACCCGACACGCTGCCAGCGCTGGAAACAAGGCCGCCCCCGCCGAACATCAGTGCAATGGGTGCCGTAATAACGCTGATGAGCAGCACGGCGATGATCATCACGAGGATGACGACGCCGGTATAGCCGACCGCCTTGTCCTCGGGTGCCTTCATCAGCACGGGGAGGCCGAGATAGATCAGATAGAGGCTGTAGAGTCCGCCGATCAGACCGACCATGCCGAGCGCCGGGATCAAGCCGAAAACAGCGGCGACCCACCCGGCGGTCGCGCCATAGGCGGCGACCTTGAACGCCGCGATCTTGTTCTTCACGCCATTGAACTGGGGCGCGAGCGCGTCGATCACCAGCGACAGGATGAAGACCATTGCCAAGGTCAGGACATAGCTCACGATCGCCGTCGCGATCGCGCTGAGGAATGTCGGCCGATAGACGATGCCGAGTGCGCCGAAGCCGAAAATCTGGCCGCCGATCAGCGATGCGACCGGCCCGATCGCCGCCAGCGGGATGACATGGCTCTTGTAGATATCGGCGATCGTCGTCGGCTCCGCGTCGATGCGCGGCCATTCGATTTTTGGTGCGAGCAGGATGCTTTTGACGCGGTCGACCAGGCCATCGCCTGCCGGAGCCGTTCCGAAATCGCTCATATATCCAGTCCCCTATTCCGTGCGGTCAGGGCTGTGTTCGTTACAGCGCGGGTGCGACCCCGGTTATTTGCCGAACCCCTGCGCCTTACCCCAGCTGCGCGCCGCTGTGTAGCCCAGATAGCCGGTACCGAAGAGCGCCCACATGGAATCAGGGATTGCCGCAAGATATGCCGTCATGCCGGCTGCGACATCGGCCGCCATCCTGGGGCGAACTGCAGCGATCAGTCCCATCGGAATCGACCACAGGATCATCGTGTACATGACATAGAGAAAAGAGGGGCGCGCGCGGCTTGTCCACGGGTCGGCGCTCTGAGCCTCGGCAACGATCGCCGACAATTGCGTTCGCAGCGTTTCCATGTCTTGGGACCCCTGCAGCTTGAGAAGCTCGAGTTTCGCGGCGTCGCGGGCGCGCGGATCGGGAACGATCTTGTCGATCAGGCCGGCAATGGGGGCAATCAGCGAATCGATGATGGGCATTTGATGTCTCCAAAGATCACAAAAGTCACACCTGAAACGGTGCGAAAAAAAGGCTGTCACCCGATCCGATTGGCGAGCCAGCCGTAAAGGAACGCCTCATTGGCGGGGCGACGTTCGGCGAGGTCGAGGTAGCGTTCGCCCTGAAGTGCTTGCAGCGCCTTCATCAAGACCTGCTCGCCCTGAGGCTTGCGCCGCGCGAGAAACGCCGACAGCGAGGCCAAGGTCGCCTCGTCGATGCGCGGCCCCGGCACGATGTCGGGGTAGTCGGACGCGCCGCGGTTCAGCGCGTTCAGAGCCCGTTGGAGGAACGACATCGCCACGGCCGGGCCCATGTTGACCCCGGTGTCGAAAAGCTCGGCCGCCACGGCCGGCGCAAGCGGCGCGACACGGTCGAAGCCGGGCCGTTCCCAGTAGACGCGGCGGTAAATGCAGGCCGCCTCGCTGCGCGGAAAGGTCCGCATGTCGCTACGATAGCCGTGCGCGCGCGCCACGGCTTCGGTAATGCCCCAGCGCGTTGCCCCGCCGTGGTCGGCCGGATGGTTGCTGAAGCCGCCCTCGCGGTCGATGACCGCCCCGATCATTTGGTCTACATCCATATCGCGAACCTCCAGCGCTTTCGAGTCGCGAAGAAGATAACCAAATAGGCTTTCTGTAGGACAGCAGTTTATCCGAAGTTTGCATGCGGCGGTTGCCAATCCGGCGTAGCTTGCCTAAACGCGCGCCTTCGGTCGGGACGTAGCGCAGCCTGGTAGCGCATCACACTGGGGGTGTGGGGGTCGCAGGTTCGAATCCTGTCGTCCCGACCAAATCCGCTGGGCACAGGATCAGCGCAGCCAAAGCAAACAATTGCAGAGGGATGGTCGCCTCACCAAGGCGAGGACCGACGACGTGGCCTTGGCGCGTGGCTTCGGCTCTAACCGCCCATCAACACCCGCTCGCCGGCGGTGTCGTAAGCGGTCACCAGCAGGCTCTCCACCTTGGCTGCGCCCAGCACTTTATTGAACGTCGCCATGTGCGGCGTCGCAAAGTGCGCGTCGATCGCGGCCTGGTCGCGCCAGCGCTCAGCGATGAGCAGTACGTCGGGCTCGAGCACGTCGCGCGAAAAGGCATAGAGAAGGCAGCCGTCTTCGGCGCGCGTCAAACGGATCTGCGTCTCCATGTCACCGTGCAGCCGGTCGATCTCGCCCGGTCCAAACTTCGCACGCCCCATCACAATGACCATGGCCTTCTCCTCGCGTTCGGCGCGGAAGCTGGTGGCAGGGATCTGCATCAACCGCCGGACCGTGCCGTTCTCGTAACTTTCGAGCTCGGTGGCAACAATGCTCGCCGCACGCATGTCGATGTTGAACTCGACCATGTGGTTGCCGATCATATGGGCCGATTGTGCGGTGCGGGTCCGCCAGCGTTCGGAAATGCGAAGCAAGTCTGGTTCGAGCAGGTCGTGACCAAAGGCATAATGCTCACAGCCACTGAATTCACGAACGGTGGGGGCCATTCGGGAAATCGGCCCCTGCAAGCGCGCAATATCGGCTTGGCGTACGCGCATGAATCCCAAAACAAGCAACAACGCCTTCACTCTCCAGACGGGAACTTCCTAGCCGAAACACCCTAACATCGGGTTGCGGGTGCGCGTCCGGTTGCGCGAGCGACGGCCCTCTGTTAGGCGCGCGCCTTTCCCGATCACAGGCTCAACAAAGACCGATGTTTACGTCTCCTGCCTATGCGCAAGCCGCCGGTGCTGCCGCTGCGCCCGACGGCTTTTCCGCGCTTCTGCTACAGATGATGCCGCTGTTGCTGATCTTCGTCGTCTTTTGGTTCCTCATCTTTCGCCCGCAGCAACAGCGGGCGAAGGCGCACACCGCGAAGCTCGCCGCCGTGAAAAAGGGCGACCAAGTCGTCACCGGCGGAGGCCTGATCGGCAAGGTGACGAAGGTCGACGCTGAAACGGTCGAGGTGGAGATCGCGCCGAATGTCCGCGTGAAGGCGGTCAAAACGAGCCTGGGCGATGTTGTTACCAACACGCCCGGCAAGGCAGCGAACGACTAACATGCTCGATTTCCCGCGTTGGAAAGTCTGGGCGATCGTTCTGATCCTCGTGACCGGCGTCCTGCTCGCCATCCCCAGCCTGATGCCCGAATCGACAGCCAAGCGGCTTGGAATCGGGGGAGCGCCGCGCATCAATCTGGGCCTCGACCTGTCGGGCGGCAGCCATCTCTTGCTCGAAGCGGAAACCGGTGACGTCGCCAAGCAACGCCTCGATCTGATGGAAGATGCGGTGCGCAGCGAATTGCGTCGCGCCACGCCCGAAATCGAGATCGGCGATATCGCGACGACCGATGGCGCCCTGAGCTTTTTTGTCCGCAACCCGACACAGGTCGACGCGGCAGTGGAAAAAGTCCGTACGCTGACTAGCCCCGTCGGCGTTACCGGCCAGCGCGACTTCGACGTTCGCGTCGTCGATTCCGCACGCGTCACGATGACGCCCACCGATGCCGGCCTGAAGGCTGCGGTCGAAAGCGCCATGCAGGTGGCGACCGAAGTTGTGCGCCGCCGTATCGACGAATTGGGGACGCGCGAGCCGACCATCATCCGCCAGGGCGCCGACCGCATTATCGTGCAGGTGCCCGGCCTTCAGGATCCGCAGGCGCTCAAGAACCTGCTCGGCAAGACCGCCAAGCTCGAGTTCAAGCTGGTCGACCTGACCGCCGACCCTGCCGACATCGCCAAGGGCACCCCTCCGCCGGGCAGCCAGATCCTGCCCTATCCCGAGGCGCGGGGCGGGGCGCCCGTCATCGCCGTCAAGCGCCGGGTCATCATCAACGGCGACGAACTGGCGGACGCGACCCAGGGCTTCGACCAGCAATCGAACGCGCCTGTCGTGAACATCAAGTTCAACAGCCAGGGCAGCCGCAAGTTCGCGCGCGTCACACAGGAAAATACCGGCAAGCCCTTTGCCATGATCCTCGACAACGTCGTCCTGTCGGCGCCAAACATCAACGAGCCGATCCTGGGCGGCTCTGCGCAGATCTCGGGAAGCTTCACGGTAGAAAGCGCCAATGCGCTCGCGATTCAGTTGCGTTCGGGCAAATTGCCGGTGCCGCTGAAGGTGATCGAGGAACGGACGGTGGGTCCAGGCCTTGGTCAGGATTCGATCAACAAGGGGGTCACCGCAGCGGTCATCGCAACGGTGCTTGTCATCGTGTTCATGCTGGTCACCTATGGCCGCTTCGGCGTCTATGCGAACCTCGCGGTCGTGCTGAACGTGTTCATCATTCTGGCGGTGATGGCCTTTTTCGGTTCCACGCTGACGTTGCCGGGCATCGCCGGTTTCGTCCTGACCATCGGCACCGCGGTGGACGCCAACGTGCTGATCAACGAGCGCATTCGCGAGGAGCGACGTCGTGGCCGGCCGCCCGCCCAGGCCGTCGAACTCGGCTACAAGGAAGCGAGCCGGACGATTTTCGAAGCGAACACGGTCCATTTCATCTCGGGTATCGTCATGTTGCTGATGGGATCAGGGCCGGTGAAGGGTTTTGCCATCGTGCTTCTGATCGGCATTTTCGTGTCCTATTTCACCGCCGTGTTCTTCACGCGGATGCTCGCGGCGCGCTACATTCGCCGGACGCGTCCGGCCGATCTGCACATCTGATCCGGGACCGTGGCCATGCGTTTGCTTAAACTCGTTCCCGACAACACCAACATTCACTTCGTGAAGCTGCGCAACTGGGCGTTCGGCCTGACGATGCTGCTCAGCATCCTGTCGGTCGTGGCGGTCGGTGTGCGCGGCCTGAACCTGGGCGTCGATTTCGTCGGCGGCCTGATGATCGAGGAAGCATTCACGACGCCGCCCTCGCTCGACAAGGTGCGTGCGGTGGTCGACGGCCTCGGCGTGGGCGAGGCGCAGCTGCAACAGCTCGACAGCGCCAATACCGTGCAGATCAAGCTGCCCCTGCCGAAATCGAACGATCCGGGCGCGACCAATGCCGTGGTCGGCAAGGTCAACGCTGCCTTGGCACAGGCATTTCCCGGTGCGAAATTCTCGCGTCAGGACGCCGTGTCGGGCAAGGTCTCGAACGAGCTTATTTTCTGGGGGTCGCTTGCCGTGCTGATTGCGGTGCTGGCGATCGCGATCTTCAGCTGGTTCCGCTACGAGTGGCAGTTCGGTGTGTCGACTTTCGTCGCCATCGGACACGATCTGTTGATGACGCTTGGATTCTTTGCGATCACGCGCTTGGAATTCGACCTCAATATCGTCGCCGCGGTGCTGACGATCATCGGCTATTCGATCAACGACAAGATCGTCATCGACGACCGTATTCGCGAAAACATGCGCAAATACCGCAAGATGGACATGGGTGCGCTGATCGATCTGTCGGTCAACGAAACCCTGCCGCGGACTGTCATGACCTCGCTGACGATCCTGCTGGCGCTGACGTCGCTGCTGTTGTTCGGTGGCCATGTGCTGCGCGGTTTCACGGCGGCGATGATGCTGGGCATCATCGTCGGGACTTATTCGTCGATCTATGTTTCGTCGTCGCTGTTGCTGCTGCTGGGGCTCCGCCCCGAGAATTTCGACCGCAAGGTGGAAAGCAAGGCGGCCAGCGGTGCCGAACGCGTAACCCGCCGCGACGAGGGGCAGGTCTAGGCCCCTCGTCCACGACCCGCGAGCGCGGCCAGGTGCGCATAAAGAGCCGCGGAATTGGACTCCCAGCTGAACCGGTCGACGCAGGCCGCCACCTCGTGGCGGTCCGGCGGGGCCGCGATGCAGCTCGATATGGCCGAGCCGATCTGGGATGCTTCACGTTCGACAAGGCGTCCTGCTTCCGCCCGGTTGATAAGTTCTCGCGCGCCGCCGACGTCGCATGTCACCACCGGCGTTCCGCACGCGAGCGCCTCGACCCAGGCATTTGCCAACCCTTCAGACGCCGAGGGGAGCGCCATCACGTCGGCCGCGGCCAGCCAGTCCGCGATGACGCTCTGCGGCAGCGCCCCCATGAAGCGCACCCGATCCGCGACGTTCAGCGCCTGTGCGCGCGCCTTTAAGGCTTCTTCTTCTTCGCCCATGCCGATCAGGACGAGCGTGGCATCGGCCAGGGCGGGTAGGGCGTCGATGACGAACGATTGTCCCTTGCGTCCGATGAGTGCGCCGACGCTGACGATCAGAGGTCCCCGGATTGCGAGCGCAGCCTTGGCCGCCGCCCGGTCGCGCACACGGAAAACCGTCCTGTCGATCCCGGTGTAGTGCACGGTGATACGCTCGTCCGGCATGCCCAGCGCGACCATGTCCGCCTTCAGTGCGGCAGACACGGCGAGCACGCCGTCGGCCGCCCGGCCCGCCGCGATCACCTGTGCGGCAGTTGCCGGATTGCTGCCCCAGTAATGGATGTCCGCGCCGCGCGCCTTGATCGAGACCGGGACGCCCAGCTCTGCGCCCAGAGCTATCGCAGCCGGACCATCGGGCCAGAAGAACTGGGCATCGATGACATCATATTTGAACTGTTCGCGAATACCCTTCAGCGGACGCCGCAGGGCACGTGCCAGCGCCCGCGCGTCCCAGCCGCCGCCGACGCCAGGGATGTGGCCGAAGGGCGTGCGGTAGACGGCGAGCCCCTTCCATGTCTCGACATCGGGTAGTTGAGCGAGGCTGCGATACCGGGGGTGAAAGCGACCGAGCGGCGGAATGCCCACCGGTGCCATGACGCGCAGTTCGACCCCGGGATGTGCCGCTAGGCCAAGTGTCTGGCGCTCGACGAATGGCCCGAAAGTCGGCCGGCTCGCATCCGGAAACAGGGTCGACAGGGTCAGGACACGCAGCATGGCGAGTCGTTATCGTGAATAAGTTGCGGTTATGCTATGGTCGCACCGCCGCCTGTTCCGGCGTGCCCGCTTTTGGAAATTGAGGCTATCGTTTCGGCGCGCAGCACTCAGTTCTGATCGAACAGCGCCAAGCGCTCCTCGGTCGGATAGGCGAACAGCAGGTCGCTGCCGGCATCAGGTGTGATCTCGCAGCCCCCTTCCGCTATCCAGCACTCGCCCGCCGCGAACTTGTGCCCGTCGATCGCACCGCTTCCGGTGACCGGTACCAGCCATGCCTTCAGACCTCGTGGCAGCGGCACGGTCCTTGTTCCATCCCACGACCACTGCTCGAGCACGAACTTGCCGCCTTCGCACAGGATGGCGCGGCCGTGGCCGATATCGCCTATTATCGGCGGGACCACATAGGGAACCGGGTCGCTGACGGCGATCCCCTCCTTCAGGTGAAGTTCGCGCGGGCGGCCATAGTCGTAGAGCCGATACGTGAGGTCCACATTCTGTTGCACCTCTATCAGCGTAATTCCTGCGCCGATGGCATGCACCGCGCCGGCGGCGGAATAGATCACGTCACCCGCCTTGACCGGTCGCCAGTCCATCATGTCGACGATCGCCCCGTCGAGCGCGCCGGCGGCGAGTGCCTCGCGGCTCGTCACTTCGCGGGTGCCGAGCGCGATCGTCGCATCGGGTTCGGCGGCGAGTACCAGCCAAGCCTCGTCCTTGCCGCGCCGGTGGCCTGCCGCCTGCGCGGCAATATCGTCCGGATGAACCTGAATCGACAGGCGTTCGCTGGTGAACAGATATTTGACGAGCAGTTCGGGATCGGTTCCCGGCCCGGCATCGAACCAGATTTCACCGACCGGCGCACCACCCTGTGCGACGTCGCCGAATCCGGGCCATAGATTATGGCGGCCCCAGGGCTTCTCGACGCGAAGGGTAGTCAGGCGTCTGGCTGGCATGGCGAAGTCCTTCGATGGGTGATCGCGGTTTGCTTATGGGGAAGAGCTTGGCTTGGACAAGTGCACGGCGAACGGTTGCCCGCCGTGTCGGTTCCGCTTGGCGTGCCCCGCCAACCCGGCTAAGACCCCGCCGATGCGTAAATCCTTCCGCCGTTCCGCCACCATTGCCGCACTCGCCGCAATCGCCCTCACCGCCGGTTGCGCGACCAACCGCAAGAAGAGCGACATCGGCTATGTCGCTCGCGACGTCGACACGCTTTATTCGGCGGCAAAGGACCGGCTCGACCGGCGGCAGTACACGACAGCCGCCATATTGTTCGACGAAGTCGAGCGCCAGCACCCGTATTCGGTATGGGCACGCCGCGCGCAGCTGATGAGCGCATTCAGCTATTACATGGGTCACGACTATCAGAAGTCGATCGAGTCATCGCAGCGCTTCCTCTCGATCCATCCGGGCAACAAGGACGCGCCCTACGCCTATTACCTGGTCGCGCTCGACTATTACGAGCAGATCAGCGACGTCACGCGTGACCAGAAGATTACGCAACAGGCGCTCGATTCGATGAACGACATCATCCGGCGCTACCCCGAGTCGCGCTATGCGGGCGACGCACGGCTGAAGATCGACCTCATCCGGGACCATCTTGCGGGCAAGGAGATGGAGATCGGGCGCTTTTATCAGCGGCGCGGCCAATGGCTTGCCGCCGTGACACGCTTTCGCAAGGTCGTGGACGAGTATGACACGACGTCGCACACGCCCGAGGCGCTGCAGCGCCTGACCGAGAGCTATCTGGCGCTGGGCGTGCCCGAAGAAGCGAAGAAGGCGGCTGCGGTGCTCGGCACCAACTATCCGGGTAGCAAATGGTACCAGCGTGCTTTCGACCTGATGCAGAAGCATCCCGCCTGAGGCATCGCGCGACACTTCCCCTTTTGTTCTCTGCGCGGTAAGGCGGGCTATGCTCCTCGCGCTCTCCATCCGCGATGTCGTGCTGATCGAGGCGCTCGACCTTGATTTCGCGGACGGGCTGACCGTCATTACGGGCGAGACGGGCGCGGGCAAATCGATCTTGCTCGATGCCCTTGGGCTTGCTCTGGGGTCCCGCGCGGCCACGGGTCTGGTGCGACAGGGCGCGTCGCAGGCCAGTGTGATCGCCACGTTCGAGCGGAATGCTGCGGCGGATGCGCTGCTTGCCCAAAATGGAATTGATCCCGAACCTGGCGAGCCGCTGATCGTCCGCCGGACCGTCAAGGCCGACGGTGGCAGTCGCGCATTCGTTAATGATGTCGCGGTTTCCGGGGCATTGCTCAGGGCTTTGGGCGAGGGGCTCGTCGAAATCCACGGCCAGCACGACGACCGGGGGCTGCTGGCCCCCGCCGGACATCGCGCTTTGCTCGATGCGTTTGCGCGATCTGACCTTGCGCCGGTCCGCGCTGCCTTTGCCAAGATGCGTGCGGCCGAAGTCGCACTCGCCGCGGCACAGGATGCTCTTGCGAATGCCGAAGCCGATCGCGACTGGCTGACCCATGCCGTCGCTGAACTCGACGCGCTGGATCCGGCGCCGGGCGAGGAGGAAGCACTCAGCATCTCACGCGCTGCGATGCAGAAGGGTGCCAGGATTGCCGACGATCTGGAGACGATCGACGCGCTCGTCGCTGCGGCTGACGGGGGATTGTCGAAGCTGCGCCAGGCTGCGCGCGCGCTCGACCGGATCGCGGGCGACCATCCCCAACTTGCCGAGGCGCTGGGTGCTGTGGATCGCGCCATCATCGAGGGCTCGTTTGCAGAGGATTATCTGCGTGCTGCCGCCGAAGCGCTGTCGTTCGATCCCGCCCGGCTGGAGGCCGAGGAGATCCGCTTGTTCGACTTGCGAGCCATGGCCCGCAAGCACCGCGTCCAGCCCGACGACCTGGCAAATCTTGCCAACGAGCTACGCGGTCGCCTCTCGGCGATCGAGGCGGGCGGGGCGGGGCTGGCCGGGCTCGATCGCGAGGCCCGGGCGGCGCGCGAAGCCTATCGCACTGCGGCCGGGACATTGACTGAGGCACGCCGCGCCGCTGCTGCCCGGCTAGACGCCGCGGTCGCCGGTGAGCTCGTGCCGCTCAAGCTCGACGCGGCACGGTTCCGTACCGTCGTTGCAGCCGGAACAGACAGCGCGGACGGCGCCGACCGGGTCGAGTTCGAAATCTCGACCAATCCGGGCGCGCCCTTCGGCCCCCTGCTCAAGATCGCGTCGGGGGGCGAATTGTCGCGCTTCATCCTCGCGCTCAAGGTTGCGCTGGCGGAGGAGAGTGCGGCCGCCACGATGATTTTCGACGAGATCGACCGTGGTGTCGGGGGCGCGGTGGCAAGCGCGATCGGCGAACGCCTTTCCCGGCTGGCGACGAGGACGCAGCTTCTGGTCGTCACCCACTCGCCGCAGGTCGCGGCACGCGGAGGGCATCATCTTCTCATCGCCAAGAATTCCGACGGGATCGTCACGCGCACCAATTTGCGCACACTTGATCCCGACGATCGGCGTGAAGAGATTGCCCGGATGTTGTCCGGCGCCGAGGTGACCGACGAAGCGAGGGCCCAAGCCGCCCGTCTGGTTGCTGCCTGAACAACGGGCAGGTAGCGTGCGGCAGGTCGCGCCCAAAAAAATCGATTCGTCCGCGTTCAACTAGGGGATTATTGATGCGCTACTCGATTTACGCCGTCGTGGGCGGCCTGTTGCTTGCCGCCTGCACGCCTGCCGTTTCCGGTCCGACGATCAACGGCACCTACAAGGCCGATGTGACTTCGGCAAAATTATCGACCAAACCCGAAGTCTTCACGGTTGCGAATGGTCAGTACGACTGTTCTTCGTGCACGCCGCCGTTTAAAATTGCGGCCGATGGCCAGCCGCACCCCGTGGCGGACAGAGACTATTGGGATGCGATGTCGGTCAAGGTCGTCGATGCCAACACGCTGGAAATGGCGCGCTATCGCAAAGGTGTCGTCGTCGGGACCAACAAGGCGGAATTGTCGGTCGACGGCGATATGCTGACGTATACTTCGACGACGTCCGACAATGCCGAAGGCAAGTCGGTGACGAACTCGGTCAAGGCCAAGCGTTCCGGCCCCGCCCCGGCAGGTGCCCATGCGGCTAGCGGCAGCTGGGTCAGTGTTACCGATGGTGCGCAGCTGGCGGATGACGCCATCACGGCAACGATCTCGATGAAGGGCGATATGGTTTCGCAGCGCTTCCCGACGGGTGAGCACTATGAAGCAAAGCTGGGCGGGCCGCAGGTGCCGCTCGTCGGTGATAAGGCCGGCACGATGATCGCCGTGGTCGCCGACGGCAAGGGCTTCAAGGAGACCGATTATATCGGCGGCAAGGCAGTAGGCGAATATGTCTACACGCCTGTCGACGACGCGACGGTCATCATGAAGGCCAAGAACTTGAAAGCCGGCACAACCGACGAATACACGCTCAAGAAGCAATAGGCGTACGGGCGGGCGGCGCGTTGCGTCGTCCGCCCGACACGTTCTAGAGCAGGCGGCATGACCGAAGCCGAAGCCGCCAATCGTCTGATGCGCCTCGCACGCGAGATTGCGCGGCACAACAAACTGTATCACGACAATGACGCGCCGGAGATTTCGGACGCCGATTACGACGCGCTGGTCCGCGAGAATGCTTTGCTCGAATCGGAATTTCCGCACCTTGTGCGCGCGGATTCTCCGTCGAAACTGGTCGGCGCGCCGACGAGCTCGCCGCTCGCCAAAGTATCTCATGCCCGCCCGATGCTCAGTCTCGACAATGCCTTTGCCGATGACGAGGTTCGCGACTTCGCAGGACGCATCCGGCGGTTCCTCAATCTGCCCGACGACGCACCGGTAGCCCTGACGGCCGAGCCCAAGATCGACGGGCTGAGCTGTTCGCTGCGTTACGAAAATGGAGTCCTCGTCCAGGCCGCGACGCGCGGGGATGGCATGGTGGGGGAGGACGTCACCCCGAACGTACGGACAATCGGGGATGTCCCCCAGAAGATCGTCGGGGCGGTGCCGGCCGTCTTTGAAATCCGCGGCGAAGTGTACATGGCGAAAGACGATTTCGCCGCGCTCAACGCGCGCTTGCGGGCCGAGGCCGAGGCGTCCGGCAAGGAGGCGCGCCAGTTTGCCAACCCGCGCAATGCCGCGGCCGGCTCGCTTCGTCAGAAGGACGCGGCCATCACGGCGAGCCGTCCCTTGCGCTTCCTCGCGCATGGCTGGGGCGAGGCATCCGCCGTGCCCGGAGATACCCAGAGCGCGGTCATGCAACAGATTGCGGCCTGGGGACTACCGGTCAGCGCGCTGTTTGACGTCGCGCCCGATGTCGACGTCGCTCTCGCGCACTACCGTGCGATCGAGCAACAGCGGGCCGACCTGCCGTTCGACATCGATGGCGTTGTCTACAAGGTCGACCGGCTCGACTGGCAGGCCCGCCTGGGCTTTGTTGCGAAGGCACCACGCTGGGCCATCGCGCACAAATTTCCGGCCGAGCGCGCCGAAACGACGCTCGAGGCCATCGATATTCAGGTTGGTCGGACCGGAAAGCTCACGCCTGTCGGGCGGCTCAAGCCGGTCACCGTCGGCGGTGTCGTCGTGTCGAACGTGACGCTGCATAACCGTAACGAGATCGGCCGGCTCGACGTGCAGCCGGGCGACCGCGTCATCGTGCAGCGCGCCGGCGACGTCATTCCGCAGGTCGTCGATGTGATCGCGCGCACGGCCGAACGCGCCGGCTTCGTCTTCCCCGATCATTGCCCGGAATGCGGGTCCGAAGCCGTGGCGGAAGAGGGAGAGGTCGACGTCCGCTGCACCGGTGGCCTGATCTGCCCGGCGCAGCGCATCGAGCGGCTGAAGCATTTCGTGTCTCGCGGCGCGCTCGACATCGATGGGCTGGGCGACAAGACGATCGTCGAACTTTTCGGCCTCGGCTGGCTGCACAGCCCGGCCGATATTTTCCGCCTCAAGGCCCACCGCAATGCGCTGCTTGGGCGCGAGGGCTGGAAGGAAAAATCGGTCGACAATCTGATCGCCAGCATCGAGGCGCGTCGGACGCCCGATCCGGCGCGCTTCCTGTTCGGGCTTGGCATACGGCACGTCGGCGGCGTGACGGCACGCGACCTCGTCAAGGCGTTCGGCACCGTCGAGCGCGTGGCTGAAGTTGCACAGCATGCCGACGGGGTCACCGAACTGTCTTCAGTCGAAGGAGTCGGACCTGTCGTCGCCAAGGCCCTGGTCGACTTCTTCCACGAAGAACACAACCGCATCGCATGGGCCGATCTGCTCGGCCAGGTAAGCCCGCTCGCCTATGTCTCCAACGTCAGGGCGTCGTCGGTCACGGGGAAGACGATCGTCTTTACCGGCACACTCGAGACGATGAGCCGTGACGAAGCCAAGGCGCAGGCCGAAGCGCTCGGCGCGAAGTCCGCGGGGTCGGTGAGTGCGAAGACCGATCTCGTCGTGGCGGGGCCAGGTGCGGGATCGAAACTCAAAAAGGCCGCCGAACTGGGAATTGACGTCATCGACGAGGCGGGTTGGGCGGCAATCGTAGCGGGGACGACGGGCTGAACATTCGCGACAATGCCGCGCAGTTCCTGCGGATCGAAGGATAAATCCTGGGGACCGATTGCCGCTCTCGCATGTGCCTGATAGCGTCGGACCCGTGCCGAAGCGCCCAGCTTCGCCAGAGGTTTAGGGGAAGATCATGTCGCTTCGTTTGACGACCGCGCTCGTGTTGGCGCTGCCGTTCGCCGTGAAGGCGCAGACCGCCACGCCGCCGGTCGCAGCCAAAAAGCCTTTTCTCGTCAAGGGGCCCGAGGGCGTGCCGCCACGCAACGATGATTATTACTGGCTGCGTGACGACACGCGCAAGAATCCTGAGATGCTCGCGAACCTGAATGGCGAAAATGCTTATGCCGACGCCGTTCTCGCGCCGACGAAGCCGCTGCAGGAGGCGCTTTATTCCGAAATCGTCGGTCGCATAAAACAGGATGACGCAAGCGTCCCGTACCTGAAGCACGGCTATTGGTATTATACCCGGTTCGAGGCCGGCAAGGACTACCCCATCAGCGCCCGCCGCAAGGGCAGCATGACCGCGCCCGAAGAAATCATGTTCGACCAAAACGCGATGGCCGCAGGGAAGGGATTCTTCGCCCTCGAGGGTGTCGAGCTCAGCCCCGACAATAACCTGGCAGCCTATGGCGAAGATACCGTCGGACGGCGGCAATGGGTGGTGAAGTTCAAGAACCTGCGTACCGGCGCGCTGCTTGCCGACGCCATTCCCAACGTCGATGGCGGTTCCGCCATCTGGGCCGACGACGGCAAGAGCGTCTTCTACATCGACAAGGATCCGACTACACTGCTCGGCAATACCGTGAAGCGCCACGTGCTGGGCACGCCGATCAGCGCCGATACCGTGGTCTACAAGGAAGCCGACAGCACTTTCTACATGGCGCTCGGCCGGACGAAGTCGGACAAGTACATCTGCTTCTACCTGCAGAGCACGGTCAGCAATGAACAGCGCTGCACGTCGGCAGCTCAGCCCGGCGCTTTCGCCACACTGGCGCCGCGCCAACGCGACTTCCGCTACACGGCCGACCACTTGGGCGGAAAGTGGGTGATCCGAACCGACTGGGCAGCGCCCAATTACCGGCTGATGACGCTGGCCGACGGTACGCCCTGGGGCGACCGAACGAAGTGGCGCGACATGGTCGCCCACGACCCGTTGGTCTTCATCGACAGCTATGAGCTGTTCGACGGCTTTACCGCAATCAACGAACGCTCCGGCGGGTTGAAGCGGCTGCGGACGCTGACGACCGCCGGCAAAAGCAGCTTCATCGCAAGCGACGAGACCGCCTATGCCATGTCGATCGACGTGAATGCCGAGCCGGCAACCGATTGGCTGCGCTACACCTACACGTCGCTCACGACGCCGACGCGGACCTACGAGGTCAATACGAAGACGGGCGAGCGCAAGCTGCTGAAGGAAAACCCGGCGCCGGGCTATAACGCCGCCGACTATGTGACCGAGCGCGTCTGGGTCCCGGCGCGCGACGGCAAGGTGCGCGTGCCCGTCAGCCTCGTGTACAAGAAGGGCTTCAAGCGCGACGGCACGGCGGCGATGCTGCAATATGCCTATGGCAGCTACGGCATCTCGAGCGATCCCGCCTGGTCGCCGACGGTGGTCAGTCTGCTCGACCGCGGCATGGTTTATGCGCTGGCGCACATTCGTGGCGGGCAGGACATGGGTCGCAGCTGGTACGACGACGGCAAGATGTTCTCCAAGAAGAATACCTTTACCGACTTCATCGACGTGACCGAATATCTGGTCGCGCAAAAATATGCGGCGAAGGATCGGGTTGCCGCGCTCGGCGGCAGCGCGGGCGGCCTGCTGATGGGGGCCGTGACCAACATGGCGCCACAAGACTATAAGGTCGTGATCGCCCAGGTGCCGTTCGTCGATGTCGTGACCACGATGCTCGACGAAACCATCCCGCTCACGACCGGCGAATGGGACGAATGGGGTAACCCGAAGAACAAGGCGTCGTACGATTACATGCTCAGCTACAGCCCGTACGACAATGTGGGGGCCAAGGCTTATCCGGCGTTGTTCGTGGGTAGCGGCCTGTGGGACAGCCAGGTCCAATATTACGAACCCGCCAAATGGGTCGCCAAACTTCGCGCCACGAAAACCGACACCAACCCGCTCGTTTTCCGCGTCAACATGGAAGCCGGACATGGTGGCAAGTCGGGTCGCTTCCGCCGCTACCGCGATACGGCCGAATATTATGCCTTCATGCTGGGCCAGCTGGGAGTGAAATAATTTCCTGCGTGCATGTCTGAATGCGGGGGTGTCGCCGCTCATCGAGTTGAGCCGAGATGCTCGAACTTTGGGAGACGACATGATGCAATTTCTGCTGCTCTACAACGAAACGGCCGATGAGATGGCGCGAGGAAATGATCCAGCCCGGTCGCAGGAATATTGGGGAGCCTGGAACGCTTATATGGGCGCGATGGGCGCTGCGGGCGTCATCACCGGCGGCAACGCGCTGCAACTGCCCCACACCGCGACCACGGTGCGGATCGAGGGCGGCGTCCGCCACGTGCAGGATGGGCCCTACGCCGATACCAAGGAGATGCTCGGCGGCTATGTGGTGCTTGAAGTGCCCGATCTCGACGCGGCTCTCGAATGGGCAGCAAGGGCGCCGTGTGCGAGTGCTGGTTCGGTCGAGGTTCGTCCCGTCATGGTCGATCCCGGCGCGCGATGAACGTGGCTGCGCGCCGTGCAGCGGAAGCGGCGGCGCGCACCTCCTACGGTCGACTGGTGGCGATGCTCGCCACCCGAAGCGGCGATATTGCCGCTGCCGAAGACGCGCTCGCCGACGCGCTGGCGACGGCGCTGACTGCCTGGGAACAGCACGGCGTTCCCGCCAACCCCGATGCCTGGTTGGTGACGGCGGCACGTCGCAACCTGGGCCATGCACGCGGACGCGCTGCAACCGCATCCGCAAGCGAGGCGACTGTGGTGCTGCTGCACGAGGAACGCGAGGTCGCGGAAGGCACCCCCTTCGGAGACGACCGGCTGAAGCTGATGTTCGTCTGCGCGCATCCGGCGATTGCTGCAGATGTGCAGGCGCCTCTGATGCTTCAAACCGTGCTCGGCCTCGACGCGGCGCGCATTGCTGCGAGCTTTCTCGTCTCGCCGGCTGCGATGGGACAGAAGCTGGTGCGCGCCAAGGCCAAGATCAGGGACGCCGGCATCGCGTTCGCCGTGCCGGAACCGGAGCTTCTGGCCGCGCGCACGGGCGCCGTCCTGTCGGCCATCTATGCGGCCTATGGCACCGGTTGGGAAGATCTGCTGGGCGCCGATGCCAAGCGCAAGGGACTGGCCGATGAAGCGCTGTGGCTCGGCCGGCTGGCTGTCGAACTGCTGCCTGATGACCCCGAAGCGATGGGATTGCTGTCGCTGATGCTTCATTGCGAGTCGCGGCGACCGGCGCGGCGTACGCCCGACGGTGCTTTCGTTCCGCTCGCCGACCAGGACCCGCGGCTGTGGTCGCGGACGATGCTGCCGGAAGCAGAAGCGCTGCTCCGCGGCGCGGCGCGCTTTGCGACGCCGGGACGCTTCCAGATCGAAGCGGCCATCCAGTCGCTCCACGCCCAGGCGGTTATGACGGGTGAAGATTGTCGTCTACCGCTCGCGCGGTTTTACGACCTGCTGATGTCGCTTGCGCCATCGACGGGAGCCGCGGTGGCGCGTGCGGTGGCCTATGCGGAAGTCGGGCAGGGTGCCGCCGCGCTCGGCCTGCTCGATGCGATGGAAGGGTGTGCCGCCTACCAGCCTTGGTGGGTCGCACGAGCACGGGTATTGTGGTTGCTGGGAAACGAGCAGGCCGCGCGCGAGACGGCGAAGACGGCCGCCGGGTTGAGCGACGACCCTTCCGTGCGGAGCTTTCTCCTCAATGGCGGGGCGTTTCGGGAACCGGCATCCAGCGCATGACGTCGCTTTCGAACGGGGTCCATCTGCCCATGCGTACGCCGGCATGGCGCAGCGCTTCGCCGGTCCAGACATTGCAAGTTCGCAGCGCGCTATAATGGCCGGTCGCCGCGTAGAACACGTCGCGGGGCGTGTAGCCGGCCGTCACCTGGCGCTTAGCTGCAAAAGTCGCGGCGACGTAGGCGGCTAGACGCCGGTACTCGGCGGGACGCAGCCTGAGCGGACGCCAGTTCTCATCCGGAACGAATGGGTCGAGATGATCGACGTGCATCACCGTCGCACCGCTGCCGGTCAGCGCCGTGACGATGGTCGACAGTCGTGCCTGCCGCCAGGTCGGGGTGTCGATGTAAAAGCCGCGGTCGCCCCAGCCGAACGCCAGCCACTGTCCGGCGCTGCGCGGATCGGGCAGGTCGCTCGCGCGCACGCGGTCGCGCCAGTCGATGCCCTGCGCGGCGACCGGCATGACGATGCCGGTATGGACCCCATTGGTCTGCACGAAGATCGTGGTGCCGGCCGCGGGTTCGCGCCAGTCGGCGTTGGCCGCCACATGGCCGAGGATGGCTGCGGCGGCGAGGTAAATCCCCAGCGGAATCAGGATGAAAGCTGCCACCATCCGGACAATGTTTTGCGGCCTCATCCTCAACCGTGTAGGCTATTCGAATGGATGCTGCCACGCTCGAACGTCCGCCCGAAGCCGCGCCCGACTGGACGGTGCCCCAGAACTGGGGTCATTTTACGTCTGAGGAACATGCCGTTTGGGACACGCTGTTTGCCCGCCAGTCCGCGATGCTGCCGGGCCGCGCGTCGGAGGCTTTCCTCCGCGGCCTCGACGTGCTGCGCCTGTCGAGGCCGGGCATTCCCGACTTTGCCGAGCTGTCCGAACGGCTGATGGCCGCGACCGGCTGGCGCGTCGTGGCGGTGCCGGGGCTGGTGCCCGACGATGTGTTCTTCGATCACCTTGCCAACCGCACTTTCGTTGCGGGCAATTTCATCCGTCGCGCAGACCAGCTCGACTATCTCGAGGAGCCCGATGTCTTTCACGACGTGTTCGGCCATGTGCCGATGCTCGCCGACCCCGTGTTCGCCGATTACATGGCTGCCTATGGGCGCGGCGGGCAACGCGCGGGCTCGCTGGGGGCGCTCAAGCGCCTGGCGCGGCTTTACTGGTATACGGTAGAATTCGGGTTGGTTCAGGAATCGGGCGGACTGCGTATCTACGGTGCGGGCATTGTGTCGAGCCATGGGGAAAGCGTCTTTGCGCTCGACGACCCATCGCCGCACCGTATCGGATTCGACCTCAAGCGCGTGATGCAGACCGAATACCGTATCGATGATTACCAGCAGAGTTATTTCGTGATCCCGAGCTTCGACGCATTGCTGCGCGTGACGGTCGAAACCGACTTCGCACCGCTTTATGCCGCACTGGAGGGCCTGGCCGATCATGGCGTCGCCGACATTGCCCCGGCTGACCACATACTGACGCGCGGCACGCAGGCCTATGCGCTGGCGGGGGGCTTGAAAGCCTAATCTGCCGCCACACATTGTTGCCAATGAGCAACACCGAACATGGCCTGCCCAGCTGGCACGGCACCACCATCGTTTCCGCCCGCAAGAATGGCAAGGTCGTGATCGCCGGCGACGGCCAGGTCTCGATGGGCCAGACCGTCATGAAGCCCAATGCGCGCAAGGTCCGCCCCATCGGCGACGGCAGCGTGATCGCAGGCTTTGCGGGGGCGACCGCGGACGCCTTCACCCTGCTCGAACGGCTGGAGCGCAAGCTGGAATCACACAACGGGCAGCTGATGCGCGCGGCTGTCGAACTCGCCAAGGACTGGCGCACCGACAAGTTCCTTCGCAACCTCGAGGCCCTGATGATCGTCGCCGACAAGGACGTGACGCTCGTCCTGACCGGCAACGGTGACGTACTGGAGCCGGAAGGCGGAATCGCGGCCATCGGATCCGGTGGCAATTTTGCACTCGCTGCGGCGCGTGCGCTCGACGAATATGAACCCGATTGCGAGACGCTGTGCCGCCGCGCGATGAAGATCGCCGGCGAAATATGTGTTTACACGAACGACCGGCTGACCGTGGAGACGCTCGAAAGTGTGGCGTGAAAGCCGCGCCATAGTCCGTGTCGACTTCGCCGAAACTGAAAGATCCAAATGAACGACGCCCTGACCCCCAAAGCCATTTGCCGTGCGCTCGACGAACACATCGTCGGACAAGCCGACGCCAAGCGTGCCGTCGCGGTCGCGATGCGCAACCGCTGGCGCCGCCAGCAATTGCCGCTGGACCTGCGCGACGAGGTGAGCCCCAAGAACATCCTGATGATCGGGCCGACGGGCTGCGGCAAGACAGAGATCTCGCGTCGCCTCGCCAAGCTGGCCGATGCGCCGTTCGTGAAGGTCGAAGCCACCAAGTTCACCGAGGTCGGCTATGTCGGCCGCGATGTCGAACAGATCGCGCGTGACCTGGTCGAGGAAGCGATCCGGCTTGAAAAGGAACGCCGCCGCGCGTCGGTTCAGGACAAGGTCGAGGAGGCGGCAATGGCGCGCCTGCTCGATGCCCTGACCGGCAAGGGCGCGAGCGAGGCGACGCGAGCGGCATTCAAGCAGCGGTTCGACGACGGCTCGCTCAACGATACCGAGATCGAGATCGAGGTCGACGCGACGCCGCAGATGCCCTTCGATATTCCCGGCGGCGGCAACGTCGGCATGATCAATCTCAGCGAGATGATGTCGAAGGCCATGGGCGGCGGCCAGCTGAAGCGGCGCAAGATGACCGTGCCTGCGGCGTGGACGAAACTGACCGAGGAAGAGGCCGACAAGCGCCTCGACCAGGACGATGTCGCGCGCGTGGCGCTGGCCGATGCCGAAGCGAATGGGATCGTCTTTCTCGACGAGATCGACAAGATCGCGGTCTCGGACGTGCGCGGCGGGAGCGTGAGCCGCGAAGGGGTGCAGCGCGACCTGTTGCCGTTGATCGAGGGGACGACGGTCGCGACAAAATATGGACCGATGAAGACCGACCATATCCTCTTCATCGCGAGCGGCGCGTTCCATGTCGCCAAGCCCAGCGACCTTCTGCCCGAACTTCAGGGACGCCTGCCGATCCGTGTCGAGCTGAAGGCGCTCACCGAAGCCGATTTCGTGCGTATTCTCAATGACACGCGCGCCTCTTTGACGACGCAGTATTCGGCGTTGCTGAAGACCGAGGGTGTCGGCATCTCGTTCACCGAAGACGGCATTGCTGCCATTGCGCGCACCGCCGCCGAAGTGAATGCCAGTCTCGAGAACATCGGCGCGCGGCGGCTGTCGACCGTGATGGAAAAGCTGCTCGAGGACATCAGCTTCGATGCCGAGGACCGGCAGGGAACCACGCTGACGGTCGATGCGGCCTATGTCGACCAGCAGCTCGCCAGCGTGGCGCGAAACACGGACCTGTCGAAGTACGTCCTCTAGGGCTTCGTTTCCGGCACGACGACCATCGCGAAGCTCTTGTCGGGTGACAGCCAGCGTTTGGCCGATGCCTGTAATTCCTCGGGCGTAATGCGGGCGTAGTCGCTCGACAACGTGCTCAGCGATTGCAGGCGGCGTGGCTCGGTCGATGCGCCCTGCAGCTGCTGCAACCAGAAGCTGTTGCCGCTGGAGGCACGGGCGATCGACTGGCGCATCGGGCCAACCGTGCGCAGGAGCTCGTCAGCGGTGACGGGCTTGCTGGCAAGATCCGCCGCGATCTGCTTGGCAAGCGCGTAGAAGCGGTCGATACCCGCAGGCTTGAGCTGCGACGTGACCACGAAACTGCCGCCGCCCGGCATGAAGGCGGGCCAATTGCTGCTGACGTTGGGGCTGTAACTTGCACCTTCGCCTTCGCGCAGCGTGTCGAACAGCCGGTCGTTGAAGATGGCCGAGAGGATGTCGAGCTTGCGGCTCTCGTAGATCTCCGTCTGGCCGCCCGCTGTCGGCCAGGCGAGCACGGCGATGGCCTGATCCGCCGGGCCCGTATGGGTCAGCACGACAGGTACTGCCACGGGTGCGACGCCCTTCGACGTTGCGCTGGCGGGCGTGACGATCGCGGGCTGGCGCGGTGGCAGCGCACCGAATGTCGCGGCAACTGCCGCAATGGCCTTTTCGGCATCGACGTCGCCGAATACCGACACCTCCAGGGGGCCGGTTTTCAGCAGCGGCTCCCACAGCGCGCGAAACGAGGCCGGAGTCATCGCCTGCACCTGCGCCAGCGTCGGGAAGGTCCAGCGGGGGTCTCCCCCATGGAGCCGCCCGGCCAGCTCCCGATTGAGCACATTTGCAGGCGACGCACTTGCCGAGGCAAAACCGATCGCCATGGCAGCCTTGGCCCGAAGCACGGGCGCCGCGTCCCAACCGGGATAGGCAAGCTTTGCGGCCATCAGGCGAAGCTGGTCGTCGAGGTCGGCGGCGCGGGTCGTCCCCGTCAACGTGAAAGCATCGTCGCCGATTCCAAAGCCGAGGTTGATCCGCCGCCCGCTGGTCAGCCTGTCGAGCTCGTCCTGTTTAAGGTCACCGATGCCGCTCGCAATCAGCGCGCTGCCTGCCGCCCAGGCATCGGTCGGCCGATCGGTCGGCAGCGCTTGCATTCCTTTCCCGAAACGCGCGGTTACATAAACACGGCCTGCCTCAGCCGGATTTGCGAAGATCTGCACCCGGACGCCGTTCGACAGCTCGACGAATTGAAGCCCAAGTTCGGTAATCGGCGTCTTGCGTACGACAGTTGCCGGCGTGCCCAGCTTGGGCACGCGGTCAAAGCTGACGGCCGCCCGCGACGCCGAGGACAGTGGTTTGGGTTCTGCCGTCAGGGCTGCCAGCAGCTGCGATGCTGCCTCCGGCGACGCTTTGGGAAGGGTCAACACGGCGCGCGTCGGCGTGCCCGTGAACATACGCTTCGTTGCCGCGAGCATCGAGGCGGGCGTCAGGCGGTCCTTCATGTTTGAAAATACGTCGCGCGCGACTTCGGGACTGGCAACGGTTTCGCGGATGTTTACGGCCTCGACTAAATCGTCGGCAAGGCCCCCGCCACCTTGGGTGCGGGCCTGCTCCACCTGTTGGTCGAGAGCGGCGGCGAACTCATTCGCCTCGCGGTCGATGTCGGCCTGGAGCGGCGGGTTGACGAGGGCGTCCGCGATCACGGCGCGAACGTCGCGGATCGCAGCCTGCCAGTCGTCGCCCAGCGGCACGATCTGTACGAACGTACCGTCGGCAGAGCGCGCGACGTCCTGTTGATCGACTCCAGCCGAGAGAAAACTGCCGCCCGCGCGTGCCCGTTCTTCCAGACGGCGGCTGATCAGGCGAAGTGCCAGGCTTTCGGTCAGCTTGCCGCGATTATATTCGATCGTATCGTTCTTCGGGTACCAAGGACGCAGCACGGCCAGGCTGGCGATGGTCGGCAGTCCGGCTTCGACGACCACGCTGGTGCGCGGGGCAGCCGGATTGGGCTTGCCGAAGTCGGGGTCGGGAGGTGTCGGCCCCTTGCCCTTCCAGTCGCTGAAATATTTGCGGATCAGCGTCTCGAACGTGGCGGTTTCGACATCGCCCACAATGACGAGCGTGGCCCGTTCCGGGCGATACCAGCGATCGTGAAATGCGCGCAGCGTGGACGGCGTTGCCGCGCCAAGCGACGACGTGTCCCCGATAGGCGAGTGATCCCCGAGCGCTTGTCCGGCAAAAAACGTCGCGCGCGAGGCATCGCCGGCGCGTTGCTCCGCGCCGGACCCTTCCCGCAGCTCGGCCAGCACGGTGCGGCGCTCGGCATCCACTTCGGCCTGGGTGATATCGGGCGCAGCCATCATGCCTGACAGGACCTTGACGCTTTCCTCCAGTCCCTCGGGCGTCGCCGCCGGCAGGTCGAGCTTGTAGATCGTCTGCGTCGGCGTGGTCGAGGCATTGGTATCCGAGCCGAAGGTCGCGCCCAGCCGCTGCCACAAGCGCTTTGCTTCGCCGTCGGGCACGTATTGCGACCCGCGAAAGCTTAGATGCTCGTTGAAATGGGCATAGCCGGCTTCGCCCTTGCGCTCGTGCAGCGACCCCGCATCGATCGCCATGCGGATCGAGACCTGCCCCGGCGGAACGCCGTTCTTGCGCACGGCATAGCGCAGGCCATTGGGCAATTCGCCGAAGACCCAGGCCGTGTCGGGCGGGATGTCGCTGCCACGATAGAGCCACGGCCCCGTTTGCGCCTTTGCTGCGGGTGCCTTGGCCGGGGTTGGCCGCGCCGCGACGGGCGTGACGAGCGCTAGGGCAAGAAGGAGGGCAAGCGGACGCGCAACGCGCTGGGCGAGAGATATCATCGCCTACGCCTATCGGGGGTTGAAGCTGTGCGCCAGATGAATGGCGGCTTAGCCCGCCAGAATGATTTCCGCGATCTTGTCGATCGTGCCTTCGACCAGCAACTGGTCGCCGCCGACCATGCCGACCTTGGTCTGGCCGTTCTCGTCGGCCCGAAGATAGGCGATGTTGGCCACGACGACCATGTAGTCACCGCCGCGTGACCTGAGTTTGACGAACTTCATCTGGAGTCTCCCGGTTGCGCGATGCGATAGCCGGGAGACTTCAGTTTTGCGTTAATGCTCTGCCTCAACGGCAGGCGCGCGAAACGTTACCGTCCGCCGCCCGAGCGCTTGACCGCACCACGGTGCGTGCCGACGCCCGGCGCGCGCTTGGGCGCGAAGCGGCGCTTCTCGCCCGCAGGAGCCGCAGGTCCGTTGCGACCGCCACGGCCGGCGTCGCGGCTGCCATGCGGTGCTTCACGAACAAATGCAGGCTTGGGCAAGGCTGCCGCCTTGGTCGCGAAATCGGCGGGAAGCGGTGCCGTCTGCAGCTTGACGCCGGTCAGCTTCTCGATGTCGCGCAGCCAGCCCTTTTCCTCGCCCGCGACGAAGCTCACGGCGATGCCGGTCGCCCCGGCACGCGCGGTGCGGCCGATGCGGTGGACGTACTGCTCGGGGACGTTCGGCAGGTCGAAGTTGAAGACATGGCTGACGCCCGAAACGTCGATGCCGCGTGCGGCGATGTCGGTGGCGACGAGGATCTTGATGTCCCCCTTCTTGAACGAATCGAGCGCATCCATGCGGGCGTTCTGGCTCTTGTTGCCGTGGATCGCGGCCGAGCGGATGCCCGCCGCAGCCAGATGCTTCACAATGCGGTCGGCACCATGTTTGGTACGGCTGAATACCAGCGCGCGCTCGATCGGCTCGTTCTTGAGCACGATCGTGAGCAGCGCCTGCTTCTCCGCCTGATTGACGAAAGTCGCATATTGATCGACGCGCTCGGCGGTCGACGACACCGGCGTGACCGAAACCTGGACCGGATCGGTCAGGAAGCGGCTGCCGAGTTCAGCGATGGTCTTTGGCATGGTGGCCGAGAAGAACAGCGACTGGCGCTGCTTCGGCAGCAGGCGGTCGATCTGCTTCAGTGCGTGAATGAAGCCGAGGTCGAGCATCTGGTCGGCTTCGTCGAGAACGAAGATTTCGACATGGCGCAGGTTCAGCGCGCGCTGCTCGATCAGGTCGATCAGACGGCCCGGCGTGGCGACGAGGACATCGAGACCCTGGCCGCACATCTTGATCTGGCGACCGATCGGCATGCCGCCGAACACGACGCCGACCGACAGGCGCTGGCCCTTGCTGTAGTCTTCGAACGACTGGGCGATCTGTGCCGCCAGTTCGCGCGTGGGCGACAGCACCAGCATGCGGCAGCCGCCGGGCGGACGCGGCTTGGGGTTGGCCGTCAGGCGCATGATGCTGGGCAGCGCGAAGGCGGCCGTCTTGCCGGTCCCGGTCTGCGCGATGCCGCACAGGTCGCGGCCCTCGATCAGCGCGGGAATGGATTGCACCTGGATGGGCGTGGGCGTGTCATAGCCCTTGGCGGCGAGCGCCGAGAGAATCTGCGGGCTGAGGCCGAGATCGGTAAATTTCGTCATGGATATGCTTTCGAATGCCCGTGCACGTCATCTGGACGCGCCGAACGAGCGGGGTTGATGACAACCCGCGTGAAAAGGGAAGCCGATTGGCTGAGAGCGTCAGAGGGGTCTGGCCTGTCCGGAAATCCGGAAATTCACGCTGGCCGACCGGGCGAAAACGGCTATCGCTTCGCTGCGCTGCGGCACGATATGGCAGATGGCGTGCTCAAAAGCAATGGGCATGACGGTTCCGGAACGAAAGACCCGGCACGGCCGGGGTCAGCGCCACCCGATTTGCCTTCTTTGGCCGCGCTCCAATCTTGCGCGAATACGAGCATGACATCGGCATGCGTCATCAACCCGTCACAATTCGCGGTTCTGGCTTTGCGTGACGGAACGGGGTGGCTGTTGGGCCTTTTGAGTTCCGACCAGGGAGATTCGATGGTCACGCAATCACTGCCAAACGCCGATTCATCGGTGCTCGGACCCGGCGTCGGACACAGCCCTATCCACCTGCTGGGCAAACTGGCTTTCGCGGCGATCCTGATCGCAGGCATCGGCTATGCGGCCGTCAGTGTCGTGCTCGATACGTCGCATGTGGGCGAGACACTGGCCTGGGAAGCGTTCGCCTTTCTCGGATTTGCCCTAGTGATCGCGTTGGGCTTCGAGTTCGTGAACGGGTTTCACGACACTGCCAATGCGGTGGCGACAGTGATTTACACATCGTCGCTCAAGCCTGTTACCGCCGTGGTCTGGTCGGGCGTCTGGAATTTTATCGGCGTGCTGACGTCCTCGGGCGCCGTGGCTTATGCCGTCGTCACGCTTCTGCCGGTCGATCTCATCCTCGATGTGGGCTCGGCGGCAGGGTACGCGATGATTTTCGCGCTTTTGCTGGCGGCAGTGACTTGGAATCTGGGCACTTGGTACCTGGGCCTGCCAAACAGTTCGAGCCACGCGCTGATCGGCTCGATCCTAGGGGTCGGATTTGCGAACCAATTGATCGGCGGCAGTGCAAACGGAACGGCCGGCGTCGATTGGAGCCAGGTGACGAAAGTCCTGACGACGCTGATGGTCAGCCCTCTGGTGGGCTTCATCGGTGCTGCGGTGTTGCTGTGGACGATGAAGAAACTCATTCGCAATCCCGGGCTGTTCAAGGATGCCGGGCAGGACAAGCCGCCGCCGCTTGGTATCCGCGCGGTGCTTGTGGGCACGTGTACGGCGGTGTCGTTCGCGCACGGCAGCAACGACGGGCAGAAGGGCATGGGGCTTATCATGCTGATCCTGATCGGGGTTGCGCCAACCGCTTATGCGCTCAACCGCACGATGCCCGACAGCTCCACCCCGGTATTCCTTGCGGCATCACACGAAGCGCAAAGGGTTTTTTCCGTGAGAGCAAACGGGCTGACCGTCGCACCAGATGAAGCGATGCGCGTGCTGCGCACAGGTTTGCGCGAACACCAACTCGATACGCCCAAAATATACGCTGCGCTGACGACGGTTTCGGCGGGGATCGATCATGACCTCCGCCAATATGGCGCGATAGCGCACGTGCCGGCGGCTGCCACGAAGAACCTCCGCAATCAGATGTATGCCGTTGAAGACGCACTGCTCACCCTGACCAAGGAGCCGGCCAAGACGCCTGCCGTGCTCGCCCCGGACGACGACAAGTCCCTCAAGGCCTATGCTGCACTGCTTCAGCAGGGCACGCGCTTTATCCCTACCTGGGTCAAGATAGCGGTGGCGATCGCGCTCGGCTTGGGGACGATGGTCGGCTGGAGGCGGATCGTGATCACGGTCGGGGAGAAGATTGGCCGCTCGCACCTCACCTATGGCATGGGCGCGGCCGCCGAGATCATGGCGGCGAGCACGATCCTGCTCGCCGACTATCTCCACATGCCGGTTTCCACGACCCACATCCTCTCCAGCGGCGTGGCCGGCACAATGGTCGCTGATGGCGCAGGGGTGCAAATGAACACGATCCGCGCGATCGCCATGGCCTGGTTCACCACGCTGCCCGCGGCGATGGCCATTTCAGGCGGCATCTACTGGTTACTCCTGTCCGGGGCGCGCGCGACGGGGCTCAATTGACGAACTGACAATCGCTGCGCTTCGTCCGGACAGGCAATCACCGCATCGGTCATCCTGGCGCCCGTTCTCCACGGCGCGTCAAACGCCGACAGCTCGCGCTCCCCAAAGCCAGGGGTCAACCAAGTGCTTCCGCTACAGCCCGTACACGCGCTTCCCGGTCGCCTGCTTTCGCGGCAACCATGGCGCGATAGCGCGCAATCGTCGCGGCATCCGCCTTGTCCGGCGTCCCGCTGTCAAAGGGCGGAGCGGGGTCGTATTCGATGCTCAGCTGCACGAATTTGGCATGGTCTTCGCCCCTGATTGCCGCCGTCAGTGCAAGGGCAAAGTCGATGCCTGCCGTGACGCCGCCACCGGTTACGCGGTTGCGATCGAACACCGTGCGTTCTGCAACGGGAATGGCGCCGAACCAGTCAAGTTGGTGGCGCGAAGCCCAGTGCGACGTGGCGCGATACCCGGTCAGCAGGCCCGCCGCTGCAAGCACGAGCGAACCGGTGCAAACGCTCGTGACCCAGGCCGCCTGATTGCCGACACGGCGCACCCAGTCGAGGGTGTCGGCGTCTTCCATGGCGGCAACGGTGCCGAAGCCGCCGGGCACGCACAGGATGTCGGCACGCGGGACATCGGCTAAGGTAGCGGTGGGCAGCAGGTGGAAACCGGCGTCGGTCGCCACCGGGTCGCGTGTCTTGGCGACAAGGTCGATGCGCGCATTTCCCAGCCGCGACAGCACCTGGGCGGGACCCGTCAAGTCCAGCTGCGTGACGTCGGGGAACAGCAGAAAGGCAATGTGAATCGGGGGCATGTTTCCGCTTCCCAGCTTGTCGAATGACCGTGCTTTCTTTACCCGCTGTCGCGCAGAAGGACAGGGCTGCGCCACGCTCGGCCGAGTGGATCTTTAGGAGCAACCCGGTTGGGCGCATATATCGAACATATCGTCGGCTGGCTGGCGGGCTTCACCACCGCGGTCATCGTGGCGATGGGCTATCCCGGCGTCGCACTGCTGATGGCGATCGAAAGCGCCTGCATTCCCCTGCCCAGCGAAATCATCATGCCGTTTGCGGGGTATCTCGTCGCGCAAGGGCATTTCACCCTTTGGGGCGTTGCGACGGCCGGTGCCATCGGCTGCAATATCGGGTCTGCCCTCGCCTATGAACTGGGCAAGCGCGGCGGCCGGCCGATCGTCGAACGCTATGGGCGCTACGTTCTCATCGACGCACATGATATCGACAAGGCTGACCGGTTTTTCGCAAGGTTCGGCGACTGGGCAGTGCTGATCGGTCGCCTGTTGCCGGTCATCCGAACCTTCATCGCGTTTCCGGCGGGTGTGGTACGGATGCCCTATGTCCGCTTCCACATCTTCACGTTCATCGGGTCATGGCCCTGGTGCTTCGGCCTTGCCTGGGTCGGTATGAAGCTGGGTGCCGCCTGGAACAGCGACCCGCGCGTGAAGGCCGTGCTGCACAGCTTTGACGCCGTGATCGTCACGCTCGGGTTGGCAGCCGCAGCCTGGTTCGTGTGGCATAAAATCAGGAAGCGCGCATGAATGAACCCGCCCGCAACATCGCCCTGCTGATCGACGCGGACAATGCGTCGCACAACAGCCTCGACGACGTCTTGACGGTGCTGGCGGAATTGGGCGCGGTCAACATCCGTCGGGCCTATGGCAACTGGTCCAAACCCGCGCTGAAAGGGTGGGCCGCAGCCACGCAGACGCACGCTATCGAACCGCAGCAGCAGTTCGACCTGACCAAGGGCAAGAACGCGACGGACATGAAAATGACGATCGACGCGATGGACTTGTTGTCGGGCGGCCGCGTGCAGGGATTCGGCATCATGTCGTCGGACAGCGACTTTACGCCGATCGCAATGCGGCTGCGCCAGAACGGGCTTCCCGTCTATGGATTCGGGACCTCGAAGACGCCCGAAGCTTTCCAGCGCGCCTGCACCCGCTTCATCGACGTCGGCGCGCTCGGCGAAAACATAGCGGAGACGTCGCTCCCTCTGCCGCCGCCGCCGAAGAGCGAAGTCGATCCGGCGGTACTCGAACTTCTCGCCAAGGCCTGGAAGGCCGCCAAGCGCGACGAACGCGGCTATGCCAAGCTTGCCGAGGTCGGGCAGCTTGCCGGCAATCAGTCGTCGTTCGACGCGCGCAGCTATGGCTATTCGCGACTGTCCGACCTTCTTGCCGACGTGCCCGTGTTTGCCAGCGAAAAACGTGCCGACGGCGTGTGGGTCAAGCGCGTTCGCTGAGCCTCAATCGTCGGCGCCACCGGGCTCGGCCATCTTGCGGTGCATCTTGGCGGTGACGGACGGCGGCGTAATGCCAGAACCCGCGACCTGGAGCTTGTTCATCAGCCCCGACACGATCCGGTCCTGGCCCTTCATCAGGGCATGCCAGCCGTCACGGGCCGGCTTGGCGGCGTCGGCCTTGCTTTCGGACTGGCCGACTTCGGTGTCGAGCATGTCGGCACGTGCAAAGAATTCGGTATCGGTTGCGCCGGGCATCAGCGTCGTCAACACGATCTCCGCGTCGTAATCCTTAAGCTCTTCCCGCAGCGCATCGGTGAAATTGTCGATGAACGCCTTGGTCGCGTTGTAGACGGCGTTGAACGGGCCGGGGACATAGCCGGCGATCGATCCGGTGACGAGGATCCGGCCCTCACCATGGCTGACCATCTGTTTCAGCACTTTTTGCAGCAGATAGGATGTTCCGACGATATTCGTGTCGACGGTCCGCCGCCAGCTCGCCAGGTCCTGGTCGAGAAATGCGCCGCCATGCGCAATGCCGGCGTTGGCGCACAGCACATCGATGTGCCGTCCGCCCGTTGCTGCCAGCAGCTGGTCGACGCCCTCGATGGTGGAAAGATCCGCTTCGACCGACTTCACCTCTACGCCATGCTTGCGGAAATCGGCTGCCGCCGCATCGATCAGCGGCTCATCGGCGACGACGAGCAGGTTATAGCCATCCTCCGCGGCAAGGCTTGCCAGTTCGAACCCGATGCCGGTGGAGGCACCGGTGACGATTGCAAATTTGTCGGCCATATCGCGTACTCCTAAGCTGCGACCATGTCGGTCTTGAGGACGACCTTGGTCACTTCATTCTGGTCGTCGTGGAACATCTTGTAGCCCTTGGGGGCATCCTCGAGCGACAGGCGGTGGCTGATCAAAAACGTGGTATCGATCTTGTCTTCCATGATCGCGTTCAGGAGCGCCGGCATGTAGTGCTGGACGTGGGTCTGGCCCGTCTTGAGCGTCAGTCCCTTTTCCATCAGCGCGCCGAGCGGGAACTTGTCGACATAGCCGCCGTAGACGGCGGGCATCGACACGCGCCCCCCCTTGCGACAGGCGAAGATCGCCTGGCGAATGGCATGAGTGCGGTCCGTCCCGAGGAACGTCGACTTCTTGATCTGGTCGACCACGTTGTCGAGGCTCATGCCGTGCGCCTCGAGCCCGACCGAATCGATGACGGCGTCAGGACCGATGCCGCCGGTCATTTCCATCAGCGACTGATAGACGTCGGACTGCTCGAAGTTGATCGTCTCGGCGCCGAACTGCTTGGCGAGGCCAAGGCGCTTGGGGAAATGGTCGATCGCGATCACGCGATCTGCCCCCATGAGAAACGCCGACTGCACGGCGAATAGTCCGACCGGACCGCAACCCCAGACCGCGACGATATCGCCAGGTTCGATGCCCGCGTTTTCCGCCGCCATCCACCCGGTCGGAAGGATGTCCGACAGGAACAGCACCTTGTCGTCGTCTACGCCGTCGGGGATGACGATCGGACCGACGTCGCTGAACGGGACGCGGACGTATTCCGCCTGACCGCCCGAATAGCCGCCGGTCATGTGGCTATAGCCGAACAGGCCCGACATGGGGGTGCCGTACAGGGTGTTGGCGATGTCCTGATTCTCGGCGGGAAGGCCATTTTCGCACGCCGAATATTGGTGCTTGCCGCAATGGTAGCAGCCGCCGCACGCGATCGTGAACGGCACGACGACCCGCTGCCCCTTTCTCAACGTCGATTTGGGGCCTGTTTCGACGACTTCGCCCATGAATTCATGACCGAGAACGTCACCTGCCTGCATCGTCGGAATATATCCGTCGTACAGATGCAGGTCTGACCCACAAATGGCGGTCGACGTAACCCGGATGATCGCGTCGCGGGGGTTGACGATTTCGGGGTCGGGAACGGTGTCCATGCGGACATCGTGACGACCGTGCCAAGCGAGCGCGCGCATCAGTTTTTCTCCTCTTTGGCCTTGGCCCGGGTATTTGCAGCGACCGCAATCTCGCCGGTTTCCATCAACTGCTTGAATCGCCGGAGGTCGCGGCGTGCCTGGACATTCGGTTCGCGCTGGAACAATTTTGCGACGATCTTGCCGATGAAACCGGCAGGTGGATCGTACAGAAGCGTCGCGGTGACGACCGTGCCGCGTGCACCGGCATCCTTGAATTCGACGCGACCCGAATTGGCGACGTCCGCATTTTCGGATGTCCAGGCGATCGCCCTGCCGTCCTCGTCCTCGGTCACGCGCGCGTCCCATTCGACAGTGCGACCGCCCGGTGCCTTCACGACCCAATGGGATCGTCCGCGATCGAGCACGTCGATCCGCTCGATGTTCTCCATGAACGTCGCCAGGTTCCCAAAATCGCGCCAATAGGCGTAGAGTTCGTGGGTCGGGCGGTTAATCGTCACCGACCGACCGACCAGTTCATCGCCCTGCGCGGCAGGAATATCCCGCTTCGCGATCTCTGCGGCATCGTCTCGTTTGGAAGTCGTCAGCGGGGCGTCATCGACGTCTGCATCGCTTGTCATGTTCATCTCCAAGCTTTGAGCCGGGAGAGCGCATGAGCGCCGGAAAGGGTTCCTGACTTTATTCGGCGGCGAGCAAGTCCACCGCACCGCCGAGGTCGACCGATACGAGCCTGCTGATGCCTTTTTCCACCATCGTCACCCCGTAAAGCCGATGCATACGTGCCATCGTGACCGCATTGTGCGTCACGATCAGGTACCGCGTGTCGGTCGTCCGCGTCATGGCATCGAGCAGGTCGCAGAAACGTTCGACATTGGCGTCGTCGAGGGGCGCGTCGACCTCGTCGAGCACGCAGAGCGGTGCAGGATTGGTCAGGAACAGCGCAAAGATCAGGGCAACGGCGGTCAGCGCCTGCTCACCGCCGGACAGCAAGGTGAGCGACGTCAGTTTTTTGCCGGGCGGTTGTGCCATGATCTCCAACCCCGCATCGAGCGGGTCATCGCTGTCGATCATCTCGAGATGCGCTTCGCCGCCGTTGAACAGGGTACTGAACAGGTCGCGGAAATGCCCGTCGACGGCCTCGAACGCCGCACGCAGTTTCAGCCTTCCCTCGCGGTTCAGACTGCCGATCGATCCGCGCAGCCGATGCGTCGCTTCGGTGAGTTCGGCCATCTCGGCCGCGTTGTTTTCGCGCGACGCCTCGAGTTCGGCAAGCTCGGTCTCAGCGACGAGATTGACGGGGCCCAGGCGTTCACGCTCGAGCGTCAGGCTTTCGAGCGTGCGCGATTCGGCCGACGCCTCACCGACGCTATCGGCAGCGAAACCGAGTTTCTCGGGAAGAACGGGTGGCGGGCATTCAAAGCGTTCGCCGGACACGCGTCCCATCTCGACCCGGCGCAGCTCCTGACTTTCCGCGCGTGCAACGGCACCAGCTCGTTCCTCGCGGGCGGCGGAAAGTATTTCGCCGACGCGCGCCGCTTCAGCTTCGCGGTCCCGCAGGACGGTCTCCGCTTCGCGCTCGGCATGCAAGGCTGTCTCCGCCTGCGCGCTCGCGTCCTCCGCTGCGCCCCTCGCGCGGCGTACAGCCCTTGCGGCATCGTCGGGCGCGTTCTCGAGCGCCAAGACCTCGGCGTCGAGGATGGCCGCGCGTCGGGCCATGTCCTCGATGCGCTTCGCGGTCTTGCCGCTCCGTGCTTTCCAGCTTTCGGCTTCGGCGCTTGCGGCCGCACGCCGTGCCCGGTCGGCATCGAGCGCCGCGTCGAGTGCTGACAGCTGCGATCGTGCCGCGACGACAGCGTCGCGCGCCGTTCGCGCTGCGGCATCCAGCGCTGAAAGCTTGGCGCCCTGATCGTCGGCGGGGAGGGCCGCTCGACGGGCTTCGGCAGCCGCCAAATCGGTCCGTGCCGATGCGAGATCAAGCGTCGCGGCAGCGATACGTTCCGCGACCTGCGCATGGGCTGCCCGTGTCCGGTCCGCATGCGCCGCTGCCGTATCGACGGCGCGGAGTGCCGCGCGCAATCCGGCATCGGCGGTATCCCTGGCAAGCCGCGCTGCCGACAGATCGCGCGTTGCTGCGGCGATGGCCGCGCGTGCCGCTTCGACGACAGCGCTTGCCGCATCGACGGATGCACGCGCGTCGGGCAGCGATGCCTCGATCTCGGCCAAGCGGTTGCGGCGTACGAGGCGTTCGGCCTCGGCGGCGCCCATGCCCTCGCTGACGAAACCGTCCCAGCGGCGCAACTTGCCCTGGCGGGTGACCAGTCGTTGACCGACAGCGAGCATCGCGCCGTCGTCTATTTCAACGACGGCAATCTGCGAAAGGCGGCGGGCCAGTTCGGCCGGGCCTTCGACAAATTTCGACAGAGGAATCCCGGCTGAAAGCGGGGGATCGATTTCGGAAATTTCGGCGCCGGTCCAGCGACGGGGCGCGGTCGAGCCGCTGCCGACATCGGCGGCGAGATCGTCGGCGAGCGCTGCGGCCAGCGCCGCCTCATAGCCTGGCGCCGCCCTGACGAGGCCAAGGGCACCTTTTGCCTCGCGTGCCGGCGCCAGCGCGCGCGCCTCGCTTTCGAGTGCGGCAAGCACGGTCGCTGCTTCCGACAGGGCAATCTGCGCGGCAGCGAGCTCTCCTGCCGCAGCTTCCCGCTGTGTCTCGGCCGAATCGAGGGATGCAATGGCGGCGGCCAGGTCGGATTCGGCAGCGAAGCGCGCGCTCAGCGCGTGGCCTTGGTCGGCCTCGACCTGCGACATCGGCGTCAGCGCGTCCCGATCGGCGACCGCGCGGGAATGCCCCTGCCTCGCCCGCTCGAGCTGCGTGCGGGCCGCCGCCACCGCCGCATCCGCGACCCGTCGTTCCGCGCCTCGTTCGGCCGCTTCTGCGGCGGCTTTGGCGAGCGTCAGTTCCGCTTCGCGCGCCTGATTTTCGGTATCGGCAACATGGGCGGCCCTTTCGGCACGATCGCCATCGGCGGCGGCTATACGTGCGTCGAGCGCTTTCACTTCGTCGGCCAGACGCGCGAGAGCTTCGCCTGCGTCGCTCGCGAGCTCACCTTCACGGTCCCGGTCGGCGGCTAGCCGCTCACGTTCGGCGGCGATGGTCGCGATACGCGTTTCGACGGCACGCAGTTCACCTTCGGCACGGGCAAGCGCGTGGCGTGCGTCGGCGACCTCATCCCGAGCGGTCTGTGCCGCTGCGCGCAGGGCGGCGAGCTTGTCGGTCGCGTCGCGCGTCAGTGCGGCGGCCACGCGCTGCGCTTCTGCAGCCGATGCGACACTGGCCTCGGCCAGGCTGGCTTCGGTTCGCGCGACGTCGGCGGCGGCGGCGGCATCACGCCAGCGGGCAAAGATCAGACGGCCCTCGGCAACTTTGATAGCGTCCGACAATTTGCGATAGCGCTCTGCCGACCGTGCCTGCCGTCGCAGTATGTTCGCCCGTGCTTCCATCTCGGCCACGACTTCCGCGATCCGGGCAAGGTTGGTCTCCGTGGCCTTAAGCCGTATCTCCGCTTCGCGCCGGCGGACGTGCAGGCCGGAAATCCCGGCGGCTTCCTCGAGCATCGCGCGGCGCTCAGCGGGCTTGGCCGCTATGATTGCGCCGATCTTTCCCTGGCTGACGAGTGCCGGCGAGTGGGCGCCGGTGGCAGCATCGGCGAACAGCAGCTGGGCGTCGCGCGCACGCGCATCGCGACCGTTGATGCGATAAGCGGAACCGGCCCCGCGTTCGATACGGCGGGTCACCTCCACTTCGTCGTCGTCACGCTCGGCAAGGATGGATACTTCGGCAAACTGACGCTGGGGGCGGGTGGCGGTTCCCGCAAAGATGACGTCTTCCATCGCGCCGCCGCGGAGGGATTTGGGGCTGCCTTCGCCCATTGCCCAGCGGATCGCCTCGAGCAGGTTCGACTTGCCGCACCCGTTTGGGCCGACGACGCCCGTAAGCCCGTTCATGATGCGCAGCTCGACGGGGTCGACGAACGACTTGAACCCCGACAATTTGACTCGCGCAATCTTCAACAGTTCCAACCCCCTTGGGGATGAAACTAGCGCGCGGTCACGCCGCCGTCACGAGCGGCGATGCGAATTCTGTGGATAGCTTTGACCCGGTCAGGCGCCCGCGGCGCGCAGCTGCGGCTCGAGGTCGCGCCACGATGAGACATTCGGCACAATCTTCCCATTGATGAAGAAGGTGGGCGTGCCCTGGACACCATATTCATTGGTGCCACGATCGCGTTGCTTGACCAGCTTGTCGGGCGTTGCCGGGTCGGTCAGGCATTTCTGTGCCGCTTCGCTGCTGATGCCGCGCTGAATGACGAACTGGTCGAGGCCACTGATGCGGGCCATTTCGACATTCTGGGCCGCGATCGGCAGGTTCTGAATGCGTGTCAGCTCGGCTTGCGGCAGCGAGATGATCTTGCTTTCCCACTCATTCAGCGCGGCATAATTGGCTTCGAGCAGCGCGAAAAAGGGCTCGGGCCCGCCACATTGGAGCAGGCTCGTCGCCATGACGTCCGGGCCGTGGATCAGGAAGCTGCGAAATTCGTAGCTGACCTTCCCTGTCGAGATGTACTTTGTCTTGAGCGGTTCGGCGCCCTGGATCGAGAAGGCCTGGCAGGTCGGGCAGGTGACCGACCCGTATTCCATCAGTTTGATCGGTGCATTGGGGTTGCCCATCAGAAAGCCCCCCTCCGGCGTTGCGCTGACCGTCGTCGTCCATTCGGTGCCGGCTGGCGGCGCGACGGCGGCAACCGGTCCCGAAGCGGCAATCGTGCCGTTCCCGGCGCCCGAATTGCAGGCGGCAAGTGCCAGGCTCGCGATGCCGGCAAACAACATTCTTTTCATCATTATCAGGCCTTTGGCTTCATGTTGAGGGCGGCGCGAAGCAGCGGCTCCAGGCCCGCCCATTCGTTGGTTTCAACTGCCTTGCCGTTCAGGAAGAACGCGGGCGTGCCGGGGATCTTGCGCGTGCTCCACGCATCGTTGGTCATCGTGATAACGGGCGCCTGGGCCGCCTTGCTGGCATAGCATGCGTCGAGCGCCACCGCAGAGACGCCGCGTTTGACCATGAGCGCGGTCAGCCCGCTGACGCGCGACATCGCCTTCATTCCGGCGACCGGATCCTTGGACGTGGGCGCGGGATCGAACTTGTTCGCGCCTTCGAACAGCGAAGCCTGCGCCGCGAAGATCGCTTCATGATTGCCCGGAAAACGTGACGGTGCCCCGCACCGCGCCGCGATGGCCGCCGCCAGATCGAGCGGGTCGCGCACGGCATTGCGAAGTTCGAAGGCCACGGTGCCGCGCCGTACATAGTCCTGCATCAGGGGCGGCGTCCCTTCGGCGGCGAAGTGCGCGCAATGCGGGCAGGTATAGGACATGAACTCGATGAGCCGCACCTTTGCGGCCGGGTTGCCTATGACATAAGATCCGGCAGGCGTCCGCGTGACCGTCTTGGTCCAGTCGACCGGGCTTGCCGCGCCAAGCGAGAGAAAGGCCAACAGGCCCAGCAAGATGCGCATCAGCTGATCTTTCCGAGTACAGGTATTTGACGCGTGGCTGCGATCCCGCGCGCCAGCGATTCGAGTACGGTCTTGAGTTCCGGGTCCGCTATCGTTCGCAGCGAATCGCCGAGATCGGTCGGGATCGGAATCGACGGTGTGGCTGCCGCGCGCCGGGGTTGCGGGGGCAGGGTGCCCTGACGGATCACGACCTTAACGACCGCGGCATAGCCGAAGAAACGATTGACCCGCTCGATCAATGTCGGCGCGACGTGCTGCATCATCGGGGCATGCGCGCCGGTGGCGACGACCGTCAGCACCCCCTGTTCACGTTTGCCATGGGGAAAGCGGATCGATTCGGGGGCCGAGGCATGGGCGTAGCGTTCGCCCACGATCTCGCTCCAGCGGCTCACCACCGACGACTGGACGAAGCCGAACTTGCGGAAGGCTGCGCGTCCGACATCGGGAACGATATCGGCAACGGCACGCGCGCGATTTGTGCGAGCCGGCTCGGCAGGTGGGGTAGGTCGTTTCGCCATTTCAGCCGTCCATGCCACAAGCAAAGCGTGTCCGTCGATATGTCTCGCATCTCCGACCTCGTATTGCCGTGGTACGACGCGAATGCCCGCGTGTTGCCATGGCGCAATCCGCCGGGATCGCCCCTGCCTGACCCTTATCGGATCTGGTTGTCCGAAGTGATGCTGCAGCAGACGACAGTGGCGACGGTAAAGGCTTATTTCGAGCGCTTTACCAAGCGCTGGCCGTCAGTTGCCGCGCTGGCATCGGCGGATGAAGGCGACGTGATGGCGGCGTGGGCCGGGCTTGGCTATTATTCGCGAGCGCGCAACCTGATTGCCTGTGCCCGCGTGCTGGCGGCCGAAGGATTTCCGACCGACGAAGATGGCCTGCGCGGCTTGCCGGGTGTCGGGCCCTATACCTCTGCCGCGATTGCCGCGATCGCCTTCGGGCAGCGTGCCGTCGTCGTAGACGGGAACGTCGAGCGAGTCGTGGCGCGGCTTTTCGCCGTAGAAACGCCACTTCCTTTGGCGAAACCGGAACTCAGGGCGTTCGCTGCCGAAATTACGCCGGACCGGCGCTGCGGCGATTTTGCGCAGGCGATGATGGATCTCGGCGCGACAATATGCCTTCCGCGCACACCGCGTTGCGACATATGTCCGCTCGCGTCGCACTGCGCAGCTCATGCGGGCGGCGACCCGGGTCGCTATCCACGCCGGATGCCGAAGCTTGCCAAACCCGAGCGGACCGCGACGACCTGGTGGATCGAGCGGGAAGGGCAGGTGGTGCTGGTGCGGCGTCCGGCACGGGGACTGCTTGGCGGCATGATGGCGCTCCCTTCGACGGTCATTGCGCCGGCTGCGGCGGACGCCGGCAATGGCATTGATCGGTTGCCGCAGGTGCCGGCGGCCGCAGGGACGACGCTCGGCGTCGTCACCCATGTCTTCACCCATTTCCGGCTCACGATGACTGTCGCAGCAGCATCGCTCGATCCCGGTTGCGTTTTGCCACCGGACGCACAATGGTGGCCCGTAACGAGGCTTGCCGACGCGGGCTTGCCGACGCTGTTCGCCAAGGCGGCGGCCGTCGCGATGAGGGAGAGAGAATGATGTTTGATGCGCGCGTTGATCGCCGGCAGTTTCTCGGTTCGGCAGCGCTGTTCGGTGCGCTGGCGGCGACCCCGGGCTGGGCGCTGGCGCGTGCCAATGCGGGCGGTTGGCCCAAGGTGCAGGCGCTGCTCGACGACTATGTCGCGACCAAGAAGCTGCCGGGTCTGGTGGCGGCCCTCGCCCGCGGCACCGACAACGCCGATTTCCTGATGGCGGGCACGCTCGCGGTCGACAGTCAGCGCGCCGTCGACGCCGACAGCCTCTACCGCGTTTATTCGATGTCGAAGCCGATCACCGGCATGGCCGCGATGATGCTGATCGAGGATGGCAAGCTGCGGCTTGACCAAAGTGTGGGTGACTTCATCCCCGGTTTTGCCAATCCGATAGTCGCGCTCGATTCGGAGAAAAGCCTCGATGCCAAGCCCGCGTCGAAGCCGCTCACGATTCGTCACCTGATGACCCACTCGGGCGGCCTCGGCTACATCATCACCAGCAAGGGCGCGCTGCTCAAGGAATATGCGCGGCTCGGCCTGACCGGCGGGCCACTGAGCCATAAACCTGTCCCCGGCTTTCCCCCGGTCACGCCGCCGCCCAGCTTGCAGGAATTCGGCAAGCGCATCGCGACACTGCCGCTGATGTACGAGCCCGACACCCGCTGGAGCTATTCGGCCGGGCTCGACGTGCTTGGCGCCGTTATCGAAATCGCCAGTGGCATGCCGTTCGAGGCTTTCCTGCAAAAGCGGTTGTTCGGCCCGCTTGGCATGACGTCGAGCTACTTCGTGGTGCCCCCGTCGCAGCTGGGTCGGCTTACGACCAACTATGGGTTCTTCAAGGACCAGAAATTCCCGATCGATCCGCCCACGGATTCGGCCTTCGCCGATGCCACCAATCTGCCCCTCGGCGGCGGCGGGCTGGTCATGAGCCCGCGCGACTATGACCGGTTCCTGCTGATGCTCGCGGGCAAGGGAGCCGTCGGCCGTACGCGCGTGATGAAGGAAGCAACGGTTCGGCTCGGCATGTCCAACCTGCTCAACCCGGGTGTTGCGACGGATAACACCTATGTCGAGGGACAGGGGTTCGGTGCCGGCGGGCGGGTGACGCTGGTGGCGGATCGTTACGGCGCCGGGGCCGGCACGTTCGGCTGGGGTGGGGCGGCGGGCACGATCGCCTGGGTCGATCCGACCAAGGGCATTCGGGCTTCCGGCTTTGTCCAGTACATGCCGGGCGAGGCGCTGCCGTTCGGCAAGGACTTTGGTAAAAGCGTCTACATCAGCCTGTGATCCTGGAAAAAGTTCAGGACGGACCCGGCTTTACCGGCAGCCCGCTCGACCGCGTCGACCATATCCGCAGCGACCCCGAAGCCTTTGCGTCGCTGCTCGGGGACTGGCGCGCACGCGTATTGATGTTGGAAGGCCTGTCGCCACAGATCGCTGATGACGGGCGGCTTGTCTGGGGCAGCCTTGCGACCGTTGCGGAGGAGGCGGAACTCATCCTGCTCGGCCTGCTCGACGACAAGCCGCATTTTGTCGAACTGATACGGACCGAGACACCCACGATCATGCGCTCGCCCGCGATGTTCCGGGCGCTGCAACTTCTGGTGGCGGAGGATGCGGCGACTTTCGGCACGGCACTCAGCCTCATCACCTGGCACAACAATCACCGTTTCTGCGCGCGTTGCGGTTCCACGACGACGCTGTTCCGCGCAGGGTGGGGACGCAAGTGCAATGCATGCGGCACCGATCACTTCCCGCGTACGGATCCGGTGGTCATCATGTTGGCGGAATTTGACGGAAAGGCCCTGGTCGGACGCCAGCCGCGCTTTCCTCCGGGAAATTATTCGGCGCTGGCGGGATTTCTCGAACCGGGCGAATCGATCGAGGAAGCAGTGCGACGCGAGATCATGGAGGAGGCGGGCGTGCCATGCGGCGCGGTGCGCTATGTCGCGAGCCAGCCCTGGCCTTTCGGCGGCGCGCAGCTGATGATTGCCTGTGTCGCCGAGGCGTTGGCCGACGCGATCACGATCGATCCCAAGGAACTCGAGGATGCGATGTGGGTGACGCGCGAGGAAGCTGTCGCGGCGCTCGCAGGGGAGCCGGGCGCGCGCTTCAACGCGCCACCGCCGTTTGCGATCGCCCACACGCTCCTGAAAGCCTGGGTAGGATGATACGGCTGCTGCAGAGCATGCGCACAGCCGGCCTGCTTCAGCAGGGCCGGCGGTGGAAACGTCGAGCCGTCCAAAACGTCTTTTCGTTCAGTTAATTTTGGGTTAATCCAGCATCAAGGGCCGCAAAGCCGATTCCCAGCGTCACGGTGCGCTACAATGGGATATACCTATGAAAAAGCTTTTAGGCGGTCTGTTGGCGACCCTGCTCGCCACGTCGCCATCTTCAGCAGCGATTACTCTTTTCCAGTCCTATGTCGGTTCCTACGGGCTTTCGACGAGCGGCGGCGGGAGCACGGGCTCCGGCTATAACGTCAGCGCCTTCGTGCCATTCGGGGCGACGGTGACCGCAGCCTATCTTTATCAGGCGACCAATTTTACCAATTCCGTCCAGTCGATCACCATGAACGGCAATGCGGTGACATTCGGTCCGCGGATCGCGAACGGCACTGCTTGCTGTCAGCTGGCATCCGCGCGCGCGGACGTGACCTCGCTTGTTGCTGGCGTGATCAATGGCGGCGCGGGGGGAACATATAACTTCGCGATCAGCGAAGGTAATTCGAGTGTCACCGACGGAACGGCGCTCGCCGTCGTCTACAGCCTTGCGTCCCTGCCCGAGTCGACGGTGGCGCTCCTCGACGGCTTCGCTTCGGTCACGGGAGACACGACGACGCTGAACTTCGCCAATCCGCTCGATCCCACGGCTTCGGGCTTCATTGCCGATATGCGTCTTGGCATCGGCTTCAGTTTCCCGCCGCAGTCCTCGACCGTCACGGTCAACGGAACCCGGATAACCAACAATGCAGGCGGCTTTGACGACGGTCAGGGCGCCGACGGCGGGCTGATCACCGTGGGCGGCGACAACGATCCGTTTTCAACGCTGTTGCCGACCTATGACAACGATCACGAGCGTTACAATCTCACCCCGTATGTGAAGGTCGGCGACACATCGATTACCATCGCCACGGCGAATGCGTCGCAGGACGACAATATCTTCCTTGCGGCGTTCCGTGTGTCTGGTCGCGCCGGGGTGAATGCACCGCCTCCGCCGCCGAGCGGCGTGCCCGAGCCCGGCACATGGGCAATGATGCTGGTCGGTTTCGGCGGCATGGGCGCTGCCATGCGCCGGCGGCGGCACTCGAAAGTGCTCCCGAGCGTCGCGTGACCCGGGCTGGAATGCAATGATCGATACGGCCCAGCCGGTGCTGGGCCGTATCTTGCCCTACCCTCGCTTGCGCGCCTCCGGATAGGTGCCCAGCAGCCGTACCCATTTCGTGTGATATGCCAGCTCGTCGAGCGCGCGGGCAACGGCCGGGTCGTCGGGGTGACCCTCGATATCGGCGAAGAATTCGGTCGCCGAAAAACTGCCGCCGCGCTGGTAGCTTTCGAGCTTCGTCATGTTGACGCCGTTGGTCGCGAAGCCGCCCATCGCCTTGTACAGGGCGGCGGGAACGTTCTTCACTTCGAACATCAGCGTCGTCATCACGTCGGCGGGCAGGTCGCGCGCCGGGGCCTCGCGCGCAAGAATGACGAAGCGCGTCATGTTGTCGGCCGAGTCTTCCAGCCCGTCGGCCAGGATGTCGAGTCCGTAGATGGCGGCGGCGCGCGGCGGGGCGATCGCGGCAACGCTCGCGTCACGGCCCTCGACGACCAGCGCCGCGGCCCCCGCCGTGTCCGAATAGGGCACCGGCTGGATGCCGCGTGCACGCAACCAGCGGCGGCACTGGCCCAGCGCCTGCGGGTGGCTGGTCGCCTGCTTGACGCCCGCCAACGGACCCATGCCCATCAGCGCATAGCGGATCGGCAGGAAATGCTCGCCCGTGATCACCAGCCCCGATTCGGGTAGCAGGAAATGGATGTCGGCGACCCGCCCGTGCAGGGAGTTCTCGATGGGAATCATCGCGCAATCGGCGCGCCCTTCCTTCACGGCATCGATGGCATCCTCGAAGGCGAAGCAGGGCAGGGGAAGCGCGTCGGGAAAGGCTTCCTCGATGGCAATCTGCGAGTTTGCGCCGGGGGCGCCCTGAAACGACACGGCCCGTTCCGGGGCGGCGTCGGCAGCTTCGGCCATCGCGGCAACGATGGGCAGGGCGGGGGCGGGATAATTCTGCATCGGCCAATTCGCTTAAAGCCTGTAGCGCGTAAGGATGATGTTGCGCCGCCGCAAGCGCGCTTGCGGTTGGCGGGGCGCGACGATAAGGGCGGCAGCATTCGAACACCCCGCTAGTTTCAGGACATTCGGCAGACTTATGGACAATCGGCAGAATATCGTCGCGATGATGGGCCTTGGCGCCGCGATCGTGGCACTCGGTGCAACGCTGGTCAGCAGCGAATTCTTTGCCACCGAACGTCCTGAGAAAATGGGCTATGTGGTCGAGGGCGTCGAAGAGACGGCCGGGGCCGGCCCCGCCGCCGCGCCTGTCGCCATCGCGACGCTGTTGCCGACGGCCGACCCTGCGAAGGGTGCTGAGGTCTTCAAGAAATGTGCGTCGTGCCACACCGTGACGCAGGGCGGCGCGAACGGCGTCGGCCCCAATCTATACGGCACGCTCGGCGAGGAAATCGGCAAGGGCAAGGGCGGCTATGCCTTCTCCGACGCGCTGTCGGGCAAGGGCGGCAAGTGGGATTTCGAAAGCATGAACGCCTGGCTCACGTCGCCCAAGGCGTTCGCGCCCGGCACCAAGATGAGCTTTGCCGGCTTGTCGAAGCCCGAGGATCGCGCCAACGTCATCGTTTACCTGAACGCGCAGGGTTCCAATCTGCCGTTCCCGGCAGCCCCGGCTGCGGCGGCGCCTGCTGCGGCCGCGCCGGGTAATGCGACGGAGGCTGCCGGTAACGCTGCGGCTCCGGCCGCGAATGCGACTGCTGCAAACGCGGCTGCACCTGCCAAGTAAACATCCGGCCCGGCCTTCGCCGGCGTAAGCCGCTCTACTTCGCGTAGAAGTCCTGCACGATTTTCCAGGCTTCTTCGGCGCTTTCGACGAAGGTCATCAGCTCGATGTCTTTCGCGGAGATCACGCCTTCCGCGGCCAGCGCGTCGAAGTCGACGACCCGGCGCCAGAAATCGCCGCCGAACATCAAGACCGGCATCGGCTTGATCTTGCCGGTCTGGATCAGCGTCAGCAGTTCGAACGTCTCGTCAAAGGTGCCGAAGCCGCCGGGGAAGACAGCGACCGCGCGGGCGCGCAGCAGGAAATGCATTTTGCGCAGCGCGAAATAGTGGAACTGGAACGACAGGCCCGGTGTCACATATTCGTTCGGTGCCTGCTCGTGCGGCAGGACGATGTTAAGTCCTACCGACTCGGCGCCGACGTCTTGCGCGCCGCGATTGGCGGCTTCCATGATCGAAGGCCCGCCCCCCGAACAGACCACGAAGTGGCGGCACCCGTCCGCATCGCGCGGTGTCGCGCTGGCAAGCGCGGCAAGCTTGCGCGCCTCGTCGTAATATCTGGACTTCGCCTCGAGGCTGGCGGCAACCTCCGGGCCCGGGTTCATCGATTTAACGCCCGGTGCCGGAATGCGCGCCGAACCGTAGAACACCATCATCGACCCGATCTTTGCCTTGTCGAGCAGCATTTCAGGCTTGAGCAATTCGAGCTGGAAGCGGACCGGGCGCAATTCCTCGCTCAGCAGGAAGTCCATGTCCTGAAATGCGAGCTTGTAAGCGGGATCCTCCGTCTGCGGTGTCGAAATGATCTGCTTGGCCGTCTTGGCTTCGGTGGCGGCGCGCTCGAAGACGCGGTCTGGGATATTCTTTTCGTTCATGCGGAGCGCCCTAACGGCAGAATGGTCCTCTTCCCATATCGAAATGCAGGTGATCATGGTGCGCGGCATTATAGTCGGGACTGAGCACGGTGTTGAACCGGTGGCAGGCCGAAGCGCGCACGCTGCGCAGGAAGCGAGCCTCGCGCGGGTCCCCGTTCCATCCGTTCAGAACGCTGATCCGGCGGCCGTCCTTCAGGATGAAGGCGGCGACGTCGACCGCATTGGCATAGGCGTGCTCTGACAGCCGGCCCGTCGCAGCACCGTTGACGTTGCGGCAGTTGTAGGTCCCGAAGGTTTCGACCTTGGCGACCGGCGAGCCGAACTCGCCCATCGCGGGCACCTGCAAGTCGGACTGCACCCAGACCGTGAACGCATAGCCCAGGCCGCATGTCATCGCGCCGAGGTTGGTCACGGGCGTCCCGATATCGCGTAGTTGCACGCTGCCGAGCGCCGAACAGCCGCCGCCGAAGGTCCGGTCGGGCAGGAGCGCATATCGCGCGACGATCGCGTCCATTTTCGCGATGCACTGGCGCAGGGCGACGGGATCGGTCCCGCCGACGGGACGCTCCACCGGCTGCTCGACCGGCGGCCGCCGGTACGTCGGGGCGTTGATGCATGCCGCCAGCGCCAGCGGAAAAAGGAAAGCGACACGACGCATGACACACGCCATAACCGCCATTGACTGACCTTGTCAGCATGCGCGCTGTGCGACGTGTTCGTCTGCGGTCGAGTTGAGAAGCCCGGGGGGCTGCTGTGCGACTTGGACATGCCTGTGTTGTTCTGGCGGCGACGCTTGGCGGTTGCGCGGTCAACCCGACGGTGCGCTATGCCGAGGCAACGAGCCCCGCGTCGGTCGCCGCCGTGGCACCGCGCCTGATCGACAGTTTTTATTTGCAGCGTAACGACGTCGAGATTGCCGTTTCCGTTAACCGGGAGAAGGGCAAAGACCTGCAGCCCGAACTGGTTGTCACCAACCGGCGCGGAGAGGATCATCGGCACCGGATCATGCTGTTGCGCGGGGACAAAGCCTGGACCCGTACGACGATAAGCCTGACCAAGCTCGAAAACACCGATCTGATCGAAACCGCGGGCGTCGAAGTCGAGGACCGTCGCGTCGAATTGCTGCAGGCGGTCGGCGGGGTCGCCAAGACGCTGGTTGCTCTTGGCGGCAGTGCTGGCTTCATCCAGCGGGCCGACCCGCTCGGCTGCCCGGACTTTCCGCTGTCACCCTGCGAACTGAAACAGCCGGACGAGCTTGGCATCCCGAAGGCGGGTGCAACCCTCGATACCAAACAGCATCTGCTGGTTACTTGGGGACCGGTGCCCTCGAGCGCGGTTCCTTCCGGGACGTTCTTTGCGTCCTTGCCCTTGGCGGCCGGCAATGGGCTTTACTACTCGGCCTGCCGGTCGCTGCGCGTTGAGTTGAGGTTTGATGACCCGAAGGGAGAGGGCGAGGTGCACTTCGTGTGGCGCGGCCGCATCGCCGATCCGGACTGGATCGAGTTCGTGGCCTTCCCGCGCAAGGGCAGTCTGCGGATGCATTCGCAATGCGGGGTATCGGTGACCAGCGAGAAGGATCCGACGCGACCGACCGATGCCATCATCAGCGAAGTCCTCGCCCAGGCGCTTGCCGTAAAGGATGCCGCCAAGGGAAATTGATCGGGCAAAGGCAGTTGACCTCGCCGATACAGCCCTTACAGCCGCCGACGGGCCACGCGGTCCCAACGCCGCGCTGCTCTCTGTGAGGAGAGAATACATGACTGAATTACCACGTCCCGACGCCCTACCTGTGCGTCCCCACTTCAGCTCCGGACCCTGTGCCAAGCCACCCGGCTGGGACGCGTCGCGTCTGGCAACCGACTCGCTCGGCCGCTCGCACCGCTCGAAGATCGGCAAGGCCCGGCTGCAGCGCGCGATCGACCTGACCCGCGAAGTGCTCCAAGTCCCCGACACGCATCGCATCGGCATCGTTCCCGCGTCCGACACCGGCGCCTATGAAATGGCGATGTGGACCATGCTGGGTGCCAAGCCGGTCACGGCGATCGCCTGGGAAAGCTTCGGCGAAGGCTGGGTGACCGACGCGGTCAAGCAGCTGAAGCTCGATCCGACCGTGATCCGCGCCGACTATGGCGCGCTGCCCGATCTCGATTCCATCGACTGGTCGAACGACGTGCTGTTCACCTGGAACGGCACGACCAGTGGTGTGCGCGTTCCCGATGGCGAATGGATCGCCGCCGATCGCGAAGGCCTGACCTTCAACGACGCGACCAGCGGGGTGTTCGCGTACGACATGCCCTGGGACAAGCTCGATGTAACGACCTTTTCCTGGCAGAAGGTGCTGGGCGGCGAAGGCGCGCATGGCGTCATCATCCTGGGCCCGCGCGCGGTCGAGCGCCTCGAGACCTATACCCCCTCTTGGCCGCTGCCGAAGATTTTCCGGCTCGTGTCGAAGGGTGCGCTGGCCGAAGGCGTGTTCAAGGGCGAGACGATCAACACCCCGTCGATGCTGGCCGTCGAAGACGTCATCTTCGCGCTCGAATGGGCAAAGGAGCTGGGCGGGTTGAGCGGGCTGATGGCACGCAGCGATGCGAATGCAGCGGCGCTCGATGCCATCGTGGCCGAGCGGTCTTGGCTCGGGCATCTCGCGACGGACGCGTCCACGCGGTCCAAGACCAGCGTGTGCCTGACCGTCGAGGGCGCGGACGAAGCACTGATCAAGAAGTTCGCCGGGCTGCTCGAAGCCGAACACGCCGCCTATGACATCGCCGGTTATCGCGACGCGCCCCCGGGCCTGCGCATCTGGTGCGGCGCGACGGTGGATACCGCCGATATTGAGGCGCTGGGGCCTTGGCTCGACTGGGCCTGGGCGCAGGTATCACCCTCTCCCTGAAGGGGAGAGGAACAGCCCGCGATTGCAACGCGGGCAGGGTGAGGGCGCTTCCTCTCCCGAGAATTCATTACCCTCACCCTGCCGCTACGCGGCTGTCCCTCTCCCCTTCAGGGAGAGGGGAAGAAGGAACAAGAACATGCCAAAAGTCCTCATTTCCGACAAAATGGATCCCAAGGCCGCCCAGATATTTCGCGAGCGCGGTGTCGAGGTCGACGAGATCACCGGCAAGACCAAGGAAGAGCTGATCGCGATCATCGATCAGTACGACGGTCTGGCGATCCGTTCCGCCACCAAGGCCACAAAAGAGGTCATTGCCGCTGCGAAGAACCTGAAAGTCATCGGCCGCGCCGGCATCGGCGTCGACAACGTCGATATTCCGGCGGCATCGGCGGCAGGTATCGTGGTGATGAACACGCCGTTCGGCAATTCGATCACGACCGCCGAACACGCCATCGCGCTGATGTTCGCACTCGCTCGCCAATTGCCCGAGGCCGATGCCTCGACCCAGGCGGGCAAGTGGGAGAAGAACCGCCTCATGGGCGTCGAGCTGACGTCGAAGACCCTCGGCCTTATCGGCGCTGGCAATATCGGCTCGATCGTCGCCGACCGGGCGTTGGGCCTCAAGATGAAGGTCATCGCCTACGACCCGTTCCTGACGCCCGAACGGGCGGTGGCACTGGGAATCGAGAAGGTCACGCTCGACGAATTGCTGGCGCGTGCCGACTTCATCACCTTGCACACGCCGCTGACCAACGAGACGCGCAACATCCTGTCGGCCGAAGCCCTGGCGAAGACCAAGAAGGGCGTGCGCATCATCAACTGCGCGCGCGGCGGCCTGATCGACGAAGCGGCGCTGAAGGCAGCATTGGATTCGGGGCAGGTCGGGGGCGCCGCTCTCGACGTGTTCGTCGAGGAACCGGCAACCGCCTCTCCCTTGTTCGGGACTCCCAACTTCATTTCGACGCCGCATCTGGGGGCATCGACCAGCGAAGCGCAGGTCAACGTTGCCATCCAGGTCGCCGAGCAGATGTCGGACTTCCTGATGACCGGCGGCGTCACCAACGCGCTGAACATGCCCTCGCTCAGCGCGGAGGAAGCGCCGAAGCTGAAGCCGTATCTGGGCCTTGCGGAAAAGCTCGGTTCGCTCGTCGGCCAGCTCGCCCACGACAATCTCACCAAGATCTCGATCGAGGTCGAGGGCGCGGCAGCGCAGCTCAACATCAAGCCGATCACCGGCGCCGTGCTGGCCGGGCTGATGCGCCGCTATTCGGACACTGTGAACATGGTCAACGCGCCCTTCCTTGCCAAGGAGCGCGGGCTCGATATTCGCGAGGTACGTCATGACAAGGAAGGCAATTACCAGACCCTGATCCGCATCTCGGTACAGACCGAGGCCGGCGAAAAGTCGGTCGCCGGCACCTTGTTCGGCGACGGGAGCGCGCGGCTCGTCGAGATCTTCGGTATCAAGGTCGAGGCCGATCTAGCAGGCGACATGCTCTACATCGTCAACGAGGACGCACCGGGCTTCATCGGGCGCCTGGGGTCGTCGCTGGGCGAGGCAGGCATCAATATCGGTACTTTCCACCTGGGCCGCCGCGATGCGGGGGGCGAAGCGGTGGTCCTGCTGTCGGTCGACGAGGCGGTGCCGGAGCCGGTGCTGTGGCAGCTGTGCAAATTGCCGGGCGTGAAGACGGTGAAGGCGCTGAGGTTCTGACGGAACTCCCTCTCCCCTCCGGGGAGAGGGTCGGGGAGAGGGGCCGAAATGCCAGCAAGAGACCCGCTCCTGCTGGAGCGCGCCAAAGCGATGCGTTCTGGCATGGACGGACCAGAAGCCCGACTGTGGCATCACCTGCGCGCCAAGCGCCTGAACGGTGTGAAGTTCGCGCGCCAGGTCGTGCTTGGTTCGTATGTCGTCGACTTCGATGGGGATAGCCACGCCGAGACGGCACGTTATGACGAACGACGGACCGAATATTTGAGCAGCAAGGGCTACCGCGTAATCCGGTTTTCCAATGCGGAGGTGATGGGGAATATGGACGGCGTGCTTCAATCGATCATTGCCACTGTTGCAGGCAGCCCCTCACCCCGGCCCTCTCCCCGCATGCAGGGAGAGCGAGAGATATGAAAGGCCTCCTGCCCCAGGGTCTGCGCGATCGCCTTCCCGGCGAGGCCGCGACGCAGGCGCGGACGGTGCGTGCATTGCTCGATCGCATCGAAGGGCACGGCTATGACCTTGTCTCGCCGCCGCTTGCCGAATTCGAGGATGGGCTGGCGGCGCGGCTGAAATCGTCGCGCACCGATCTTGCCCGCTTCGTCGATCCCCTGTCGCAGCGCACGCTGGCGATCCGCCCGGACATCACGCCGCAGATCGCGCGGATCGTATCGACCCAGCTTGCCGATGTGCCGCGCCCCTTGCGGCTGGCCTATGCGGGCCCGGTGCTGAAGCTGGGCGCCACGCAGCTCAACCCCCAGCGCGAAGCCATGCAGGTGGGGGCCGAACTGATCGGCCAGGACTCGGTCGAGGCGGCGTGCGAGATTACCGGCATTGCCGTCGCGGCGTTGAAAGCGGCGGGCGTGGAGGGGATCACGGTGGACCTGACCCTGCCTGACCTCGTGCAGACGCTTGCCGGTCTGGTGCTGTCCTCGGGCGAGGTCGCCCGCCTCGACGCGCTGCTCGACATGAAGGACGCGGGCGGGCTGGTCGAGGCCGGCTTTGCCGACTGGCTGCCCCTGATCGCCGCCACCGGCCCTGTGGCCCCGGCGCTCGATGCGCTGCGCCGCTTCGACCATGCGGGACTGATGACGTCGCGCATTGCGGGAATCGAGGCCATCGCCGCGTCGATCGCCGACAGCGAAGTGCGCGTCACCCTCGACCCGACCGAGCGCCACGGCTTCGAATATCAGAGCTGGTTCGGCTTTTCGCTGTTCCTGTCGGGCGGCGCGAACGCCGTCGGGCGTGGCGGGACCTATGCGATCGCGCATGGTGACGGGCATGACGAACCGGCGACGGGCTTTTCGGTCTATCCGGATAGCTTCGCCTGATTCAGCGCGCGAAGACCTTTTTCAGCCATCCATCGACCATTGCGGTCGGCGCATAATCGGGATCGCCGAGGCGCCGGTTGATCTCGGCATGGCCCTGAAGCCCCTCGCCGGGGAAGCTGCCGACGTCGACTTCGCTGCCGCCTTTGCGCAGGGCCGCGCTCAGCGCATTCGCCTGGCGGATGCCATCGGGACGCTGGACATGGAGCAGAAGGAATTGCGGCGCATTGGGTGCGCCTGCCTGGAACGTCGGTGACAGGGCTCGCTGCCGCACGGGATCGGACCCGAATGCCTGTCCATAGGTGGCCTGCATGATCTTCGGGCCGTCGCTCATCTGCGCGGGTACGTCATAGGCCGCGCCGTCGATCGGGATCACGCCGGCAATATCGGCAAAAGACAGGCCTACGCCCTTTAGATAGCGCTCGTCGGTGCCGACCAGGGCAACAAGGTGCGCCCCCGCGCTGTGGCCCATCAGCACGATGCGCCGTGGGTCGACATCGGTGCGCGTCAGCAGCGTCTTGAGCGCGGCGGCAACATCGGCGGCCTGTTGCTCGACCGTCGCCGCGGGGACGAGGCGATAATTGATCGACGCAAAGGCATAGCCTTCCGCCGGAAAATGCGCCGGCTTGAATTGGCCCGTCGCATTGTCCTTGCTGCCGCGCTTCCAGCCCCCGCCGTGAACGAACAGGATCAGGGGGGCTCTCCCGGACGTTGTGCCGCTCTTCGATGCGGGCCAAAAATCGAGAACTTGCGCCGGGTCGCCGCCATAGGACATGGCCTGCGCACCCGCCGGCTGCGCGGCGCCCCCGCCCGTGCGCTTTGCCACGGCGGACAGGATTTCACCCTGACAGGCTTGCGGGAGTGTCTGGTATTTCTGGGTCAGACAGGCGCGGATGCCTTCGCGACCGCCCTTGAGACCACAGAATCCGATGACCTCGCGGCGGCACTCGCGGGAGATTTGCGCGCCAGGGCGCTGGGCAGATGCAAGGCCGCCGAGCGCGACGGCAGCGGCCGCCGCGCCAAGGGCCAGCCGGGCAGTCGGCATCATCATTGTGGCGGAGGCGCCGGCTGCGGATCGCCCGACATCGCGCCGGGCGCCGACATGTCGCCGCCGCTGCCGCGGGCGGCTTCGCGTGCGGCGCGCATGGCGGCCATTTCCTTCTTGCAGCCGTCCGACAGCTTGTCGCGGTTGGCCATCATGCACGTGCGGCGCGCCTGGCGATCGCCGGTTACGGGGCACAGGTTCATGATCTCGGTGCGGCAGGCGTCCGACATCATAGGGCGCGGCGCGGCATCCTGCGCGCCGGCGGCCGTGGCAAAGGCAAGGGCGGCAAAGCTGATGAAAAGTCGCATCGGACAAACTCCTTCGGCCGTCCGGGGCGAACGGCGTGTCCGGCAGTTTACGCGCGCCGTTCGATTTCCCTTCGCTGAACGACGCGATGTCCCCTTATTTTTCGTGCGTGAACCGCTTGACCTTGTTGGGCAATTCCTTGCCCTTGGTACGTCGCGACGGGACCTGCACCGGGTTCTTTTTCTTCCATTCGGCCCAGGTCATCGGGCCGTCGGGCGTGTCGATCATCCGGTCGTCGAGCGAGTCGGTCATGCGGTCGTTCCTCCGTTGACCGACGATAACAGCCTGCAGCGTCGACCGGTCCCAAAAAAGTGGACGCCACGCGCCGTCCTCAATACGGACACCGCCAGCATCGTCTGACAGCAAGAGTGGAAAGCTAGTGGCCAACGTCACCGTGATCGGCGCCCAGTGGGGCGACGAAGGGAAAGGCAAGATCGTCGACTGGCTCGCGAGCCGTGCCGATGTCGTCGTCCGTTTCCAGGGCGGGCACAACGCCGGCCATACGCTGGTCGTCGGGAACGAGGTCTACAAACTGAGCCTCCTGCCGTCGGGCATCGTGCGCGGCACCATGTCGGTCATCGGCAATGGCGTCGTGCTCGACCCCTGGCATTTTCGCGACGAAGTGGCGAAGCTCGCGGGGCAGGGGGTCGCGATCACGCCCGACAATCTCCAGATCGCCGACAATTGTCCGTTGATCCTGCCGTTCCACCGCGACCTCGACGGGCTTCGCGAGGACGCGAGCGAATTCAAGATCGGCACGACGCGGCGCGGTATCGGGCCGGCCTATGAGGACAAGGTCGGCCGGCGCGCGATCCGCGTCTGCGACCTGGCGCATCTCGACGATCTCGATCCGCAGATCGACCGGCTGTGCGCCCATCATGACGCATTGCGCTCCGGCTTCGGCGAGCCGCCGATCGACCGTGTGGCGTTGAAAGCCGCGCTGGCCGAGATCGCACCGCACATCCTGCCCTATGCCAAGCCGGTCTGGCACACGCTGGGCGAGCTGCGCCGTGCAGGCAAGCGCATCCTGTTCGAAGGCGCGCAGGGCATGCTGCTCGACGTCGACCATGGCACCTATCCGTTCGTGACCTCGTCGAACACCGTGGCGGGTACTGCGTCGTCCGGATCGGGACTCGGCCCCAATGCGGCGGGCTATGTGCTCGGTATCGTCAAGGCGTACACGACACGTGTCGGCGCCGGGCCTTTCCCGACCGAGTTGAACGACGCGACGGGCCAGCGGCTGGGCGAACGGGGTCATGAGTTCGGGACGGTGACCGGGCGCAAGCGGCGCTGCGGCTGGTTCGACGCGGTTCTGGTGCGCAAGGCCGCCGCCGTTTCGGGCGTGTCGGGCATCGCGTTCACCAAGCTCGATGTGCTCGACGGGTTCGAGACGTTGAAGATCTGCACCGGCTATCGGCTGGGAGACACGGTCTTGGACTATTTTCCGGCCCATGCAGCTGACCAGGCGGCCGTCGTACCCGTCTATGAAGAGATCGAGGGCTGGAGCCAATCGACGGCGGGTGCGCGCTCGTGGGCCGATCTTCCCGCACAGGCGATTAAGTATATCCGCCGTGTAGAAGAGCTCATCCGCTGTCCGGTCGCGCTTGTCAGCACCTCGCCCGAGCGGGAGGACACGATCCTCGTGCGCGACCCCTTCGCAGACTGATCAGCGTCGCACCATTCCGGGAATGAGCAGGGCGTCGACCAGCCACCAGAGACCGAGCACGCCCCAGATCAGGAAGCCGAGGCCGAACCAGAAGGTCAGCCAGCCGAGACCGTTGAGCAACAGCATCATGATGCCGCTGCCGACATGGCCGGTGATGAAACGATGGACACCCAGCATGCCCAGAAAGAACCAGGCGACGTAGACGAGAATTGTCACGCCCGTGGCGTCGGCGTTGGAGCGATAGCGATCGATTACGGCCATGGGCAGGTCCTTTCACTGTATTAGTGATATAGGACGCTGGTGGCTTCTGCCAAGAGGCAACACGACGAAAAGGCGACGTGCGCCGGTAGTGAGATCCGGGAAAGGCTACCGACGCACGCACCCTCAACGCGTGACGGATGCTATTCCGTTGCGCCCATTGGCTTTTTATTTTTTCGTGACGCTTTACCGCCCGTGGGCGGGCGATCGTCCCCGGTGGTGTTCGTCGCCGTGTCGGTCGAGTTGGTCGTGGCGTCGGGCGTCGCTGTCGTGTTGGTCGACACGTCGTTCGACATGCTGTTGGTCGACTCGCTGGTCATGCTGTTGCTTGCCGAGCCGCTGGGTGGCGTCGTCTGGGTCGTCGTCTGTGCGATGACCGCTGCGGGCAGTGCTGCCGCTATCAGCCAGAGGGCTGTCTTGTTCATAATCGTCGTCCGTCGTCTGATCGGTCAGGGGTAACCGACCAGCCCTAGTTGCGGGCGTGACCCCTGAAAGACGAGGGGGGCGGCAACGGTTGGTCGTGCCGGGGCGGCACTTCCGGGATAAGTCGTGGCGCCAATATGACGAACGAAATCAATGAGCTGGCTGTGGCCGAAGCTTTGCGAGCAGTGCCCCTGCCATCTCGATGAATTCGAGCCGGGCAGGGTGGCGGACAAGGAACAGCATCGCTGCCCAGCACAGGCATCCGCCAAGCGCGAGCGCAGCCAGCATGGGCAGCGCAATCGTCTGGGGCGTCGTCACGAACCGGTAGGCGAGCAGCAGCGGCGCGATCGTCGCCAGCGTGCAGGCCAGGCTCTGGGCGTAAACGGTTACGATGGCCGACCAGTCGAAACCGATCAGCCGTCGCATGAAACCGGCATATATGATGTACCACAGCACACCATAGGCGATGCGCGACGCCGCCGCCCATTCGATGCTGACCGTCGCCGCGACGACCAGCAGGACGACCGACGCCGCTGTATCGAGCAGGTTGAGCATCAGCAGCGTGCGCATCCGGCCGAGGACGACGGGAACGTCCATGTGCAGCGGCAAGGCCGTGAACGCGATCTCGCTGAGCGCGACAAGCATGAGGATCGGGGCAACGCCGGCCCAGACGGGTCCATAGAGAATCGACACGACCGGCACCGCCGCCGCCGCCAGAAATGCCATCGCGGGCCAGGTCGTCACGCTATAGGCGGAGACGACGCGGAGATAGGCCGGCGCAAACGGTTCGCCGCGATCGCGCATGCGGGCGAATGCCGGAAAGAACACGCCGCCGATTGCGCCCGAAACGAGCAGGCGAAGCTGGCCGGATAGACTGACGGCGCGACCATAGAGACCGACGGCGGCAAAACCGAGCAGGCGGCCGATAATGAGTTCGGGCGAGCGCATGCCCAGCGCCCCGCTGAGCGACAGGGCGGAGGACTGGCTGCCGAACTTCAGGATCGCGCCGCTACCGCGCAAGGTCAGCGGCAGG